>NZ_JCAXEP010000007.1:0-245553 GCF_059758455.1 Cellulosimicrobium sp. GQ32
CGATGACGTGGAGCGTGTGGTGATCACGCGTGAGGTCGTGCTGGACAACGTGAACCCCACGATCGTGCCGCGCACCTCGACCGCGCGCAGCCGTACCCCGCGCGAGAAGTCCGCCTGACGCCGAGGTAGAGGCGTGGTCCGCCGAGGTAGAGGCGTGGTTGTGCGAGGTAGAGCCGTGGTTGCGCGAGGTAGAGCCGTGGTCGTGTTTTGGGCGAGCGGGGTCGGGTCCGCGGCGGGGGTGGTCTCGGTGCTCGGGGCTGCGGCGCCGTCACCCTGGTCCCTCGGCCGTGGGTTCGAGGAGCGCCGCTCTGACGCCCCTTCGCATCCGAGCCCACCCCCACCGCTCGGCGAGCGTCTCGCCCGGGGACGTCGGTCGCCGCTCGCGACCATCGGATGGCCCGCCGGAGCAGAGTGCCCGTGGCGGCTCGGCACGAGGCCGACCAAGCCGTCCTGGTGGGTCGACCAGGCGACGAGGTTTCGTCCGGCGCGCCAGACGCGCCCGCACCACTTGCTCGACATGACGGCACCGCGGCCGGCGACCGTTCCGGGCGCGACGGTGCGTCGACACGGCCGGTCACGCGACCCGGCCGGTCACGCGACCCGGCCGGTCGCGCGACGCGGGCCGAACCCACCCCGCGGGCGGTCGCCCGGGGTGAGGGCCGACCAGGGTGAGACGACGTAGGGCGGGGTGGGTGGTGGTGCCGCGTCGTGGCGGGCCTGGAACGAGGGATCGTCCGGAGTGAGCTGGCGAACGCAGGACGATCCCGACCGAGAACGCGGGAGCCGCGAGGAACGAGCGGCGGATGGTAGACGCGGCACCACCACCCACCCCGACCACCCAGGCCGACACGCGTCGTCGGGCACAAGGACCACGGCTCTACCTCGCGCAACCACGCCTCTACCTCGCGCAACCACGGCTCTACCTCGCGCGACCACGGCTCTACCTCGCGCAACCACGGCTCTACCTCGCGCGACCACGGCTCTACCTCGCGCGACCACGGCTCTACCTCGGCGGACTACGGCTCTACCTCGGAGGATCGGGGCTGCGGGGCTCGGTCAGGCGTCGGCGCCTACCTTGGCGCCGTAGAGGGTGTCGATCGTGTCGGTGAAGTCCTTGATGACGAGGCCGCGCTTCACCTTGAGGGACGGGGTGAGATAGCCGTTCTGCTCGGTGAAGTCGGTCGTGAGCACGGTGATCTTGCGGATCGACTCGGCGCGGGAGACGGCCTCGTTGGCGTGCGCGACGGCGCGGTCGAGCGCGGCGAGGACGTCGGGGTCCTGCGCAGCGGTGTCGACGTCCATGGGCGGCAGCCCGTGCGTCGAGAGCCAGCCGGGCAGCATCTCGGCGTCGAGCGTGACGAGCGCGCCGATGAAGGGGCGCTGGTCGCCCACGACGACGACCTGGCTCACGAGCGGGTGCGCGCGCAGGCGGTCCTCGAGCACGGCGGGGGCGACGTTCTTGCCGCCGGCGGTGACGATGATCTCCTTCTTGCGGCCGGTGATACGCAGGTAGCCGTCGTCGTCGAACGCGCCGAGGTCGCCGGTGCGGAACCAGCCGTCCTGGAGCGCCTCGGCGGTGAGCTCGGGCTGGTTGCGGTACCCACGGAAGATGTGGTCGCCCTTGACGAGCAGCTCGCCGTCCTCGTCGATGCGCAGCGACGTACCGGGGAACGCCGGCCCGACCGTGCCGATCTTGGTGAGGCCGGGCAGGTTCACGGCGGTCGGGGCCGTCGTCTCGGTGAGGCCGTAGCCCTCGAGGATCCGCAGCCCGACGCCCCGGTAGAAGTGGCCCAGCCGCTCGCCGAGCGGCGCGCCGCCGGAGATCGAGTACGTGAGCCGCCCGCCCATCGCGCCGCGCAGCGTCGAGTAGACGAGCCGGTCGGCGACGGCGTGCTGCACGCGCAGCCCGAACGACGGCCCGCCCGGGGCGTCGAGCGCGCGCGACCAGGTGATGGCGACCTTCGCGGCCCAGTGGAAGACCTTCCGCTTGGCGCCCGTCCCGGTCTTCTGCTCGGCGGTGTTGTAGACCTTCTCGAAGACGCGCGGCACGGCGAGCAGGAACGTCGGGTGGAACGTCCCGAGGTCGGCGACGAGGTTCTTGGTGTCCCACGAGTGCGCGAGCACGGCGTTCGACGCGACGACGACGACCTGGATGAAGCGCGCGAAGACGTGGGCGAGCGGTAGGAAGAGGAGGGTGCGGGCGCCGTCGGAGTCGAGGATCTCGGCGAGGCCGGCGCGGCCGTTCAGCGCGAGGTGCACGAAGTTCCGGTGCGTGAGCTCGACGCCCTTGGGCCGCCCGGTCGAGCCGGAGGTGTAGATGACCGTCGCGAGGTCGTCGACCCGCTGGGCGGCACGACGGCGGTCGATCTCCTCGGTGGTGACGTCGGCGCCGGCGGCGCGCAGGGTGTCGAGGGCGCCGTCCTCGACGACGAGCACGTCCTCCAGGTCGGGGAGGCGGTCGCGGACGGACGCCACCTCGGCGGCGTGGGACGCGGTCTCCACGACCGCGAGGCGGACGGCGGCGTCCGACAGGATCCAGTGCACCTGCTCGGCCGACGACGTCTCGTAGACGGGCACGGGTACGGCACCCACGGCCCACGTGGCGAAGTCGAGCAGCGTCCACTCGTAGCGCGTGCGGGACATGATCGCGACGTGGTCGCCGGGCTCGATGCCGCGGGCCACGAGGCCGCGCGCGACGGCTGCGACGTCGTCCTCGAACTCCTGCGCGGTGACGGGCTCCCAGGGGCCGTTCGCGGTGGTCCGGCGCTCGACGAGCGTCGCGTGAGGGCCGCGGGCGACGCGGTCGGTGAGGAGGGTGCTGATGGTCGCCGTGGGGGAGACCTCGACGAGGCTCGGCGACGCGTGTTCCGTCATGGGACTCTCCGCTGAGTGGGACGGCAGGTAGGGACGGCGTGACACTTTACTCCGTACTCCGAGTATCGCGTTCCTCGAGGGTCGCCGGGCGCGCCTAGGATCGTCGGGTGACGAACCAGCCCGGCCAGCCCGCCGTCCCCGCCGAGATCCTCACGCTGCGCGACAGCATCGACAACATCGACGCGGCGCTCATGCACCTGCTCGCCGAGCGGTTCAAGTTCACGCGCCGGGTCGGGGAGCTCAAGGCGCAGGGTGGGCTGCCCCCGGCAGACCCGGACCGGGACCGGCAGCAGATCGCCCGCCTCACGGGGATCGCCGGTGCCGCGGGCCTCGACCCGGAGTTCGCGGAGCAGTTCCGCGAGTTCATCGTCCGCGAGGTCATCCGCCACCACGAGCGGATCGCGGCGGAGCACGCCGCGTCGGGCGAGGGCACGCCCGTCCTCGACACCTACTCCTGACGCGCCGCGCCGCGCGGGAGCCGTTCCGACGCGCGGTGGCGACGCGGGTCGATCTGACCGACCCTGGAGGGGTCCCAGGGTGGGCCCCGGCGTCGGTACGACGTGCGCGCCGGGCGGCCCGCCCGCCACGCCGACGGACGCTAGAGGTGTTCGCATGAAGATCGATTGGCTCAAGCCCCTCCTCGGCCACCCGGGCCCCTTCGCGACGGTGTACATCGACGCCACGCGGGCCAACGAGGCCGGGGACCGCGAGGTCGAGAACCGCTGGAAGGGCGTGCGGCGCACGCTGCGCCAGGAGGGCGCGCCCGACGCCGTCCTCGACGACCTCGAGGAGGTGGTGCTGCGGCCGACGCGGGTCGGCGGCACCCACGGGCGCGTGCTGATCGCCGACGACACGGGCGTGCTCGTCGACCGCGTCGTCAAGGACCCGCCGGCGCTCACCAAGGGGTCGTGGGGACCTGTTCCCGCGCTGCTCCAGGCGGCGCGCGCGGCGGACGAGTCCGTCGACTACGTGCGCGTCGTCGTCGACCGTCAGGGCGCGGACCTCACGTGGTCCGTCGCGGGCGGACACCTGCCCTACGCGGAGCCCGAGTCGGTCGAGGGCGGCCACGACGTCATCAACAAGGTCCGGACCGGTGGCCTGTCCCACAAGCGCATCGAGTCGCGCGCGGAGGACTCGTGGGAGCGCAACGCCGAGGCGGTCGCGGCCGAGCTCGAGCGCCAGGCGGCGGAGTACCGCCCCGAGCTCGTGCTCCTCACCGGCGACGTGCGCGCGGTGCCCCTCGTCCGCGGTGCGCTGGGCCGCGCGACGGCGGAGCTCGTCGTCGAGGTCCCGGGCGGCGGCCGCGGCCCGGGCATCAACGAGGCCGCGTTCGAGTCGAACGTCGCCGACGCGCTCGACAGCTTCCGCGAGCGGCGGCGAGAGAGGGTCCTCGCGGAGTTCCGCCAGGAGCAGGGGCGCGAGTCGGGCGCTGTGACGTCCGTCGAGGACGTCGTGGCGGTCCTGGCGCGCGGGCAGGTCAAGGAGCTCGTCCTGGCCGACGAGTACGGGCAGGACGCCGCGCTCGACGGCCGCTCGCTGTGGATCGGGCCCAGCCCGATGCACATCGCCGCGACGAAGGAGGAGATCCAGGACCTGGGGGTCACCGACGGCCTCGAGAAGCTGCCCGCGACGGTGGCGCTGGTCCGCGCCGCGATCGGCCAGGACGCCGGGCTGACGTTCGCGCCCGAGGGCAGCGTCGAGCTCATCGAGGGCGTCGGCGCGACCCTGCGCTGGGCCGACGAGGGCACGCCGCGCGAGGTCGCGGCGACGATGTCCGGCGACGACGCGCGGCTGCGCGGCGAGATCATCTGACCCGCCCGCTGCTGTGGGCATGGAACGGGCCCGGTTCTGACCGCAGAACCGGGCCCATTCCATGCCCACAACGGGTGGGGTCAGGCCTTCTTGCGGGCCTCGGGCTCGCCGAGCTCGGAGGCGACGACGACGATCCCGCCCTGGACGGCCGGGTCGCCCTGGCCCTCCGTGGCCGCGACGAGGTCGAGCGTGCCGGTGACGCGGCCGCCGTTGCGGACGTCGACGACCGACGCCTCGACACCGGCGAGCGACTCGGCGGGGACGGCGACCCGCGCCGCGAGGATCGGCGTGCGCATCGAGACCTTCGCCTCGGACTTGATCTTGCGCAGCGCGGCGAGCGCGTGGCCCGCGGCCGTGAGCACGGCGGGGTCGGCGTCGCCGGCCGCCGTGCGCGCGACGTCGGACGTCGGCCACGGCGCACGGTGGATCGAGCCCTCCGACGCCCGCCACCACGACCAGACCTCCTCGGTCGCGAACGGCACGAACGGCGCGAAGAGGCGCAGGAGCGTGTCGAGCGCGATCGCGAGCGCGACGCGAGCGGACCGGGTCTCGGGCGAGACGTCGGACGCCGCGGCACCGGCGCCGTACGCGCGGTCCTTGACGAGCTCCAGGTAGTCGTCGCAGAACGTCCAGAAGAACGTCTCCGTGGTCTCGAGCGCGCGCGTGTGGTCGTACGCCTCGAACGCCTCGGTCGCCTTCTCGACGACGGTTGCGAGGCCCGCGAGCATCGCGCGGTCGAGCGTCTCGGTGACGAGCGCCGGGTCGAGGACGATCTCGCCCGTCCCGGTCTCGGCGTCGACCCCGAACGACAGCGCGAACTTCGACGCGTTGAGGATCTTGATGGCGAGGCGACGGCCGATCTTCATCTGGCCGACCTCGAACGCCGCGTCCGTGCCGAGGCGGGCCGACGCCGCCCAGTACCGCACGGCGTCCGACCCGTGCTCCTCGAGCAGGCCCATGGGCGTGACGACGTTGCCCTTGGACTTCGACATCTTCTTGCGGTCGGGGTCGAGGATCCAGCCCGAGATCGCGGCGTTCTTCCACGGGAGCGAGCCGAACTCGAGGTGTGAGCGCACCACGGTCGAGAAGAGCCACGTCCGGATGATGTCCTGGCCCTGCGGGCGCAGGTCCATGGGGAACACGCGCTCGAACAGGTCGGGGTCGACCTCCCAGCCGCCCGCGATCTGCGGCGTGAGCGACGACGTGGCCCAGGTGTCCATGATGTCGTTCTCGCCCACGAAGCCGCCCGGCACGCCGCGCTGGTCCTCGGTGTACCCGGTCGGCACGTCGGACGACGGGTCGACGGGCAGCGCGTCCTCGGACGGCACGATCGGGTGGTCGTGGTCGACCTCGCCCGACTCGAGCACGGGGTACCACAGCGGGATCGCGACGCCGAAGAAGCGCTGGCGCGAGATGAGCCAGTCGCCGTTGAGGCCGCCGACCCAGTTCTCGTAGCGCACGCGCATGAAGTCGGGGTGGAACGCGAGCTCCTTGCCGCGGTTCAGCAGCTCCTGGCGCAGGTCGCGGGTCGTGCCGTCGGCCGTCGTCCAGTCGCGGCCGCCGTTGCGGATGTACCACTGGCGCGACGTGACGATCTCGAGGGGCTTGTCGCCCTTCTCGAAGAAGTTCGCCTTGCGCTGGGTCGGCACGGGCTCGCCGTCGAGGTCGCCCGCGTCCCGCAGGGCGTCGACGACGACCTGGCGCGCGGAGAACGTCGTCTTGCCCTCGATCTCGGCGAACACGGCCTGGCCGGAGTGCGACGTGATCCAGTCCGGGGTCTCGCGCGTGATGCGACCGTCGCGCGTGATGATCGACCGGGTCGGGAGCTGGAGCTCGCGCCACCACTGCACGTCGGTGAGGTCGCCGAACGTGCAGCACATCGCGATGCCCGCGCCCTTGTCGCGCTCGGCGGCGGGGTGGGCGAGGACGGGCAGCTCGACGTCGAACAGCGGCGAGCGCACCGTCGTGCCGAACAGGTGCTGGTAGCGCTCGTCGTCCGGGTGCGCGACGAGCGCGACGCACGCGGCGAGCAGCTCGGGGCGCGTCGTCTCGATGTAGACCGGCGCGCCGTCGTCGGGCGTGCCCGGTGCGACGCGGTGGAACGCGACCTTGTGGAAGTGGCCCGGGTAGTCGCGCGCCTCGAGCTCGGCCTGCGCGACGGCGGTCTGGAACGTCACGTCCCACAGCCCCGGCGCCTCGGCCTGGTAGGCCTCGCCACGGCCGAGGTTGCGCAGGAACGCGCGCTGCGCGGCCGTGCGCGACCGTGCGTCGATGGTCTGGTAGTGCTGCGCCCAGTCGACCGAGAGCCCGAGCCGGCGCCACAGCGCCTCGAACTGCTTCTCGTCCTCGGCCGTGAGCCGCTCGCACAGCTCGATGAAGTTGCGGCGGCTCACCGGCACCTGGTCGGCGGCCTTCACGGACTTGCCCTCGCCGCCCTCGTGCGGGGGCTCGAAGCCCTCGACGTAGGGGAGCGTCGGGTCGCAGCGCACGCCGTAGTAGTTCTGCACGCGGCGCTCGGTGGGCAGGCCGTTGTCGTCCCAGCCCATCGGGTAGAACACCTCGAGGCCGCGCATGCGCTGGAACCGCGCGACGACGTCGGTGTGCGTGTAGGAGAACACGTGGCCCACGTGCAGGGACCCGGAGACCGTCGGCGGCGGGGTGTCGATGGAGAAGACCTGCTCGCGCGTCTTCGAGCGGTCGAACGCGTACGTTCCCTGCTCGGCCCAGCGCGCGTCGTACGTCTCCTCGAGCCCGTCGAGGCTCACCCGGTCGGGTACTCCCGCGACCACCGCGCGGACGACGTCGCCGGCTACGCGGCCGGTGGAGGAGGTCGTTGCAGCAGTGGCTTCGGCCGCGCCCGTCGGCGCGTTCGTCGGGAAGTCGCTCATGGTCGCCCATTCTCCCAGATCTCGGGGCCGCTCCCGACGGCGTCTCGCGTCCCGGCCGCGGTGGTCACCGGGCGCCGGGCGCGGCGCCCGGACCGCCCGGCCCGGCCGCGCGGGACAGCCGTGCGGCCAGGTCGGTGGCCGTCCCCAGGAGGCGTTCCCAGACCGCGGGGTCGAGCAGGTCGAGCGCGCGCTCGCTGAAGAGGAAGAGCCGGTCCCCGGACACCTCGGCCGCGAGCGGGAGCGGGCCGCGGACGAGCGTCTCGACGATCTCCGGCGTGAAGACCGCGCGCGCGGTGCCCGTCCCGGACCGCACGGGTCCGTAGGCGCGGTGGCGCTCAGCGAAAGGACCGTCCACCGGTAGCTCCCACACGCGCTCGACGCCGCGCGGAGCCCGGGCACCCCGCACCCCCCGGGCGGGCAGCGTCTCCACGACGACGCGCGGCAGGGTGCGGTCGAGCGTGACCATCGCATAGGTGAACGCGAAGGGCTCACCGTTGCGATAGCCGGCGCTGTAGGTGTAGGTCGCGATCTCGACGGGGCGGCGACCGCGGGTGCGGACCACGTTCCGGGCGACGCGGAGGATGCCCAGGTGGAACGCTCCGCTGGGCAGCTCGGGTTCCTCGACCCGCGGCTCGACGTCGAAGCCGTTCGCCGCGGCGAACCGGCTCAGCCGGTGCGCCAGCTCCCGACCCTCCTGCGACGAACGACGAGCCCCGCGCACGACGAGCAGGACGGCGAGGGCCGTGACGGCTGCCAGCACCAGGACGACGAGCGGGCGCCCGGCGCCGAGGGCCGTCAGACCGAAGGCGAGGAAGCCGTAGACCACGGTGACGCACAGCGCGGCGACGGCCACCAGGAACGCGACGAGCACGCCGCGCAGCACGAGACCGAGCACCTGGAGGGCGACCGGTGTCGAAGGACGCGTCCGTGCGTCCCTGGCCTGCTGCCGCAGGGAGCGGTGGTGCGCGCGCGCCGCACCACGGTCGAGGGGCTCGACGAGGGCTCGCGTGTCGAGGCGTGCGGGAGCCGGGGGAACGGTGCTCACCACGAGAGGCTAACGGTCGTCTGGTGGGAGCGGTCCGGCCGTCGTCCCGGACGGCGAGCGGGCGTGTCGGTGACGGGCCCGCGCCATCACGGGTCCAAAGTCCCTGGGGGTGATTGGTCATCGACTCGTAACCTGCACGCAAAGGTACGGGTGCTCGTGGGCGCACCTCGATCTGATCCTCGCGCCGACCACCTGGGAGCAGCCATGACCCTCACGACCACCGACAGCGCGCGCACGACCGGGGCGCTGCCACCCGGCGTCGTCCTCCCGCACGACCTCGACGCGGCGCTCGCGGCGTGCCCGGGCGTCGTCGTGCCGTCCTCGCGCGACGAGCTGTACCGCCTCGCGCTCGGGCCCGACGGCGGTCCGCGGTTCGTCGTCGAGTACGACGCCGACGGCACGCTCGTGCCCGAGGCGGAGGTCGTGCGGTGCCGGAACGGGATCGCCGTGAACTACCCCGAGGACTACATGCGCCGGCGGGACCCGGACTGCATGCGCATCGCCGACGACCTGCCCACCGACAAGCCGCGCTACCGCGACGTCTTCGGGACCGGGTTCGGCCCGGTCAAGGACGAGACGCTCGCGTGGCTCGGGACCCAGGAGCTCGTCGTCGTGCCGTTCCGCGCCGGCGGGCGGACCCACGGCTACCCGTCCCTCGCGGTCTGCCCCCTCAACGCGGCGTTCTTCGCGCTCGCGCTCGTCGACCTCCAGGGCTGGGTCACGTTCGAGGATCTCGGCCCGTTCGAGCCGCGCTCGATCCTCTACGTCGCCCCGCCGTTCCGCCACACCCGCTTCGACGGGCGCCAGGTCGTCGTGCACGACCGCTCCGAGACGCTGCACGAGGTGTTCGCCTACAACCTGTACCCCGGTCCGAGCGCGAAGAAGGGAGTGTTCTCGGTACTGCTCGACGTGGGCGAGCGCGAGGGCTGGGTCACGGCCCACGCGTCGTCGGTCCGCGTCACCACGCCGTACGAGAACGAGACCGTCGTCATGCACGAGGGCGCGTCGGGCGGCGGCAAGTCCGAGATGTGCCAGGAGATCCGGCGCCAGGAGGACGGCCGGATCCTGCTCGGCACGAACGTCGTCACCGACGAGCCGTACGTCATCACGCTCGGGGAGACGAGCGCGCTCGCCCCCGTCACCGACGACATGACGCTGTGCCACGCCGGGCTCCAGACCGGCGACGGCCGCCTCGTCGTGACGGACGCGGAGGAAGGCTGGTTCGTGCGCGTCGACAACCTGACCGGCTACGGGCAGGACGCGCACCTGGAGCGCGCGTGCATCCACCCCGACGTCCCGCTCGTCTTCTTCAACATCGACGGCGTGCCCGACGCGACCGTGCTGCCCTGGGAGCACTCCCTCGACTCGGACGGTCGGCGGTGCCCCAACCCGCGCGTCGTGGTGCCCCGTCACCTGCTCACCGACGTCGCGGGCCCGGCAGAGGTCGACGTCCGGACCTTCGGCGCCCGGATGCCGGCCTGCACGCGGGACCGCCCCACGTACGGGATCATGGGCATGACCCACGTCGTGCCGGCCTCGCTCGCGTGGATCTGGCGGCTCGTCGCGCCGCGCGGCGACAAGAACCCGTCGATCGGGGAGTCGCGCACCGCGACGGAGGCGCTCGCCCACGGGGGCATGGTCGCGGAGGGCGTCGGGTCGTACTGGCCGTTCGCGACCGGGACCAAGGTCGCGGCGGCGAACCTCCTGCTGCGCCAGCTCGTGGAGACGGACCGGACCCGGTACGTCCTGACGCCCAACCAGCACATCGGCGCGTACAAGGTCGACTTCGCCGCCGAGTGGCTCACCCGCGAGTACCTCGCGCGACGCGGCGGCGGGCGCCTGCGCCCCGAGGAGCTCACGCCCGCCCGCTGCCCGCTCTTCGGGTACACGCTCACCGAGATGAAGATCGACGGCCAGCTCGTGCGGCCCACGTTCCTGCGCCCCGAGCTGCAGTCCCAGGTGGGGGTCGAGGCCTACGACGCCGGAGCGCGGATCATCACGGACTTCTTCGCCAGCGAGCTCCGGCAGTTCCTCACCGAGGACCTCGACCCGCTGGGTCGGCAGATCATCGAGGTCTGCCTGCGCGACGGCTCCGTCGAGGAGTACGCGGCGCTGACGCCGGTCTACGTGTAGCGCGGCGCACGGCCGGGACCGTCGCAGCAGGCGGCCCCGGCCCGCTCTGGCGAGACGTCGCCCGCCGCGTACTAGGGTCGGAGCATGGGTCTGACGATCGGCTACGCCGCCATGCTGGAGCAGTTCCACCCGACCGAGGCCGTCGCGCTCTCGGCCTATGCGGAGGAGCACGGCTTCTCCGGCACCATGGCGGCCGACCACTTCCAGCCGTGGGTCCCGGCGCAGGGCGAGTCGTCGTTCGTGTGGAACGTGCTCACCGCGCTCGGCGAGCGCACCACGGGCGACCTCGGGCCCGGCGTGACGGCGCCGACGTTCCGGTGGCACCCCGCGATGGTCGCGCAGGCGTCGGCGACGCTCGCCGCGATGTACCCCGGCCGGCACTGGCTCGGGCTGGGCTCGGGCGAGGCGCTCAACGAGCACGTCGTCGCGGGCTACTGGCCCGAGGCGCCCGAGCGCATCAACCGCATGTTCGAGGCCATCGACGTCATCAAGAAGCTGTTCCAGTCCGGGCTGGACAACAAGGACGTCAAGCACTCCGGGCAGTTCTACAAGATGGAGTCCACGCGCCTGTGGACCATGCCCGACGTCCCGCCGGAGATCCTCGTCGCGACCGCCGGTCCCGTGACCGCGAAGCGCGCGGGCCGCCACGCCGACGGTCTCATCACCGTGGGTGCGCCGCTCGAGAAGATCTCCATGCTGTTCGGCAAGTTCGACGACGGCGTGCGCGAGTCCGGCCGCGACCCGCACGCGATGCCCAAGGTGCTCCAGCTCCACCTGTCCTGGGCCGCGACCGACGAGGAGGCGCTCGCGAACGCGATGACCGAGTGGCCCAACGGCGGCATGAAGTTCCCCAAGGCCGACATCCGCTCGCCCCACGACTTCGAGCAGATGGCCAAGCTCGTGCGCCCCGAGGACTTCGAGGGCCGCATGGTGATCTCGGCCGACCCGGACGAGCACCGTGCGTACATCCAGAAGTTCGTCGACCTCGGCTTCGACCGGATCTACCTCCACAACGTGGGCCGCAACCAGCGGGAGTGGGTCGAGGTCTTCGGCCGCGAGGTCCTCCCCAAGCTGGCGCGATGACCTCCGGGGGCGCGGGCGTGCCCGTCGGCGGCGGGGGAGACGACGCGCGACTGTCCGTGTGGGCGCCGTCGGGCCTGGGCGAGGTGCGCCCGGGCGACGACCTCGCCGCGCTCGTCGGCGACCTGTTCGCCGCGGCCGCGGCGGGCGACGCGCTCGCGGAGGGCGACGTCGTCGTGGTGACGAGCAAGGTCGTGTCCAAGGCGGAGGGCCGCGTCGTCGCGGCCGCGGACCGCGAGCAGGCGATCACGGACGAGACGGTCCGCGTCGTCGCGACGCGCGAGCGCCCGGGCCAGCCGCCGCTGCGCATCGTCGAGAACCACCTGGGCCTGGTCATGGCCGCGGCCGGGGTCGACGCGTCCAACACGCCCGAGGGGACGGTGCTGCTGCTCCCGCTCGACCCGGACGGCTCGGCCCGGGCGCTGCGGGACGCGCTGCGCGAGCGGTTCGGTCTCGCCCGCCTCGGCGTCGTCGTCACGGACACGGCAGGGCGCGCGTGGCGCGACGGGCTGGTCGACGTCGCGATCGGCGCGGCGGGGATCGCCGTGGCCGAGGACCTGCGCGGCGGCCTCGACGCCCACGGGCGGCCCCTCTCCGTGACCGTGACCGCCGTCGCCGACGAGGTGGCGTCCGCGAGCGAGCTGGTGCGCGGCAAGACGGCGGGGAGGCCCGTCGCGGTCGTGCGGGGGCTCGGCCGCTACGTGGGCGACGACGACGGCCCGGGGGCGCGCGCGCTCGTGCGGCCCTCGGCCGACGACCTCTTCCGGGAGGGGAGCGCCGAGGCCTACGACCGTGGCTACCGCGACGGGTTCGGCGAGGGCTTCCGCGAGGGGTCGGGGGACGAGCAGGTCCCCGTCGACTGAGCGGGCGCACGTGGTGGGCCGGCAATCCCGTGGCTCTCGGGGCGGCGGGCGGCTAGCCTGCCGGGATGCTGCCCGCCGAGTGGATCCCGCACCGCCGCCCCGACGACCGCGAGCACGTGGGCTGGATCCGTCCCGACGGTGACGCCTGGGTCGCGGTCTCGCTCCTCGGGCGCGAGCTGACCGGGCCGGTGGACTGGCTGGAGGCCGAGGCCGCGCTCGACGAGGTCAGCCTCGCGTGGCTGGCCGACGTCTGGATGCTGGAGCAGGAGGACGCGCCGCCCTTGCGCGTCCGGCTCGTGGAGGTCACGCCGGACGGCGTGGTCGTGCAGACCGACGACTTCGGCGCGATCGACGTCCCCGTCCAGCGCTATGACCTCCCGTGGCCGCCCCCGCCCACGCTACGGCCGCGCCGGCCGGACGACCCGGACGGTCGCGTGCTGTCGCTCTGACCGTCGCGACCGCCCGGGAGCGCTCCCGGGACGGTCAGCCGGCGTCCGTCGTGCCCTCGTAGAGGCCGATCTGGTTCCCGTCGGCGTCCTCGAACGCCGCCCACCAGGACGTCGGGCTGATCTCGGACTTCTCCAGGACCACGCGCCCGCCGAGCTCGCGCACCTTCGCCAGCGTGTCCTCGATCGAGTCGACCTCGACGTAGCTGCGTGGGGTCGTGAACCCCTCGGACCGCGGCGCGAGGCCGCCACCGCTGATCTTGTTCGGTGCCTGCCACATCGGGTAGCCCTCGAAGCCGGGGACCTCCGCGATCTGCCAGCCGAACAGCTCGCCGTAGAACTGCGTGGCTCTGCCGCTGTCGCTCACCGGGATGTCGATGTGGGTGATGTCTCCGTGCACCATGGTTCCTCCCCGTACCGGTGACGGGCGGACACCCGCCGTCTGCCAGCCTAAGGACCACCGGCACCGGTGCAACAGGGTGTGCGCGCTAAGCCCTCTCCGTGGCGGCAGGGTCGCCGGTCACCGAACTCTCAGGCTGCACCTGAGGCTCTGGCTCTGGCTCGGGCACCGGCCGGTCGGCCGTCTCACCGTCCGGTGCGGCCGGGTCCGCCGTCCTCACCGGTGCGGCGTCCGGGGTGAGGACCTGCGTCGTCTCGGACGGGAGCACGTCGTCGCCGGAGAGCCAGCGCAGCCAGCCCGAGCCGGGGTCGGGCTCGAGCACGAGCGCGCGCACGAGCAGCGTGAGCGGGATCGCGAGGATCGCCCCGAGCGGCCCGATGACGAACGTCCAGAACACGACCGAGACGAAGCTGAGGGTCAGGCTGAGGTTCACGGCGTCCGCCACGAACTTCGGCTGGACGAGCACCTGGAGCACGACGTTCACGACGCAGTAGACCGCGACGACGGCGAGCGCGAGCTGCCACCCGCCGACGACGAACGCCATGATCGCGGGTGGGACGAGGCCGAGCACGAAGCCGATGTTCGGGATGAAGTTCGTGACGAAGGCGAGGATCGCCCACACCGTCGGCGCGGGGACCGAGAGCAGCCACAGCGCGACGCCGTCGACGATCGCCACGACCGCGCCGAACGACGCGTTGACCACGAAGTAGCGCCGCACCCCGCCGCTGAACCGGGACGCGCGGTCGATCGTCGCGGCGCGCTCGGTGCCGAAGACGGTCGTCGCGGTCGAGTACCGCGCGGCGTCCGCCGCCATGAAGATCGCGTAGGCGAGGACGAAGAAGAAGGCCGTCGCGATGCCGAGCGCCATGCCCGACACGTTCCCGGCGAGGCTGAGGACCCGGGCGGGCTCCAGCCAGGACGTCGCCGCCTCCGCGACGTCCGTGTCGATCCCCACGGCGGAGAGCTGGTCGACGACGTCCTCGACCGAGCGGACCAGCGCCGGCAGGTACTCGCGCACCAGGTCGGCGAACCGGAAGCCCGCGAAGACGAGCATCGCGACGAGCGCGGCGAGGATGAGGTAGGCCACGGCGACGACCGCCGTCGTGGCTGCCCACCGGGGCCAGCCCCGGCGCTCGAGCGGGAACCGCACGGGGTGGCAGATGATGACGATCACCGCCGCGAGGAGGATCGGTGCGAGCACCTCCCGGGCCGCGTGGACGCCCGCGAGCACGACCACGCCCGCGGCGAGCGCCAGGAGCGTGCGGGTGGAGGGAGGCAGCGCCGGGGCGCGCGGCGTCGTCGTGGTCACGCGCCGACGATAGCGGCCGGACGACCTCGCGCACCCGGGCGTCCGTCGCGGTGCGCCCGGCGACGTGCCCGCGCGGTCAGGCCTTCGCGGCCTTCGCGGCGGCCTTCTGCGCCTTCTTGAACGTACGGACCTCCGCGAGCGACTCCGGGCTCGTCACGTCGGCGATGGACCGGCGCGACCCTTCCTCCCCGTAGTGGCCCGCCGCCTCGCGCCACCCCACGGGCTGCACGCCACGCTGCTTGCCGAGCAGCGCGAGGAAGATCCGGGCCTTCTGGTCGCCGTACCCGGGCAGCGCGCGCAGCCGGTCGAGGACCTCGGCGCCGGTCGGTGCTGCCGCACCGTCGTCACCGGACCCGGGCGCGGTCCAGATCCGGGTCGCGTCGCCGTCGTACTCGTCGACGACGACGCGCGCCAGGTCCTGCACCCGGGCCGCCATCGAGCGCCCGTAGCGGTGGATCGCCGGCGGGGTCGTGGCGAGCGTGACGAACGCGTCGGGGTCCGCCTCCGCCACGGCGCGCGGGTCGATGGAGCCCAGGCGGTCGCGGATCTTGCGGGGTCCGGCGAACGCGTGCTCCATGGGGTACTGCTGGTCGAGGAGCATGCCGACGAGGAGGGCGAAGGCGTCGTCGCTGAGGAGCGCGTCCGCGTCGGGGTCGCCGGTGATCCAGAGCTGGTCGGTCATGACCCCATCATGGCAGCGCACGGCGCAGGCGTCCGGTCCGGAACTCGTCCACTCCCGTGCGGCGCAGGACGGCGCTCGTCCAGCCGGGCAGGAGGCGCAGCCCGTCCTCGCCCGTGACGCGCTGCACGTCCTCGACGCGGAACTCCTCGCCGCGGCGCTCCAGCACGAACTCGCCCGCGGCGTCGACGTTGCGCACCCAGTCGACGTCCGGCCCGTACGTGAGCGCGAGGACGACGCGGACCGGGTCGGTCGGCGAGGCGCGGTACGCGAACGCGAAGACGGGCGTGCGGTAGACGCGGCCGCTGCGCCTGCCGACGTGCCGGACCACCGCCATCGGCCCGACGCCCGTCGCGACGCGGAGCATCACGGGGTTGAGGATGCGCTTGTTGCTGCGGGTCACCCAGCGAGGGATCGGCATGCCCCATCGTGGCCCGGCGCGGCCCGCCCGCGCGACCTATCGTGAGACCCGTGCCGACCCGCCTGCTCCTGCTGAGCGACACCCACGTCCCCGCCCGGGCGCGGGCGCTCCCGGACCAGGTGTGGCGCGCCGTCGACGACGCCGACGTCGTGGTGCACGCGGGCGACTGGGTGAGCGTCGACCTGCTGGACGCCCTGGAGTCCCGGGCCGACCGGCTGGTCGGCGTCGCGGGGAACAACGACGGCCCCGAGCTGCACGCGCGCCTGCCCGAGGTGGCGCGCACGACGGTCGACGGGATCCGGTTCGCCGTCGTCCACGAGACGGGGCCGAAGCAAGGACGCGAGCGTCGCGCCGACGCGGCGTTCGGCGACGCGGACGTCCTCGTGTTCGGGCACAGCCACGTCCCCTGGGACACGACGTCGCCGGGCGGGCTGCGGCTGCTCAACCCCGGGTCGCCGACGGACCGCCGTCGTCAGCCGGTCGGCACCGTCCTCACGGCCGTCGTCGACGACGGCGTGCTCCGGGACGTCGCGCTCGTGCCGGTGCCGCGCTGAGCCGCCTCAGGCAGCGCTCGCGCGCGCCCGGTGCGTGGCGGGGCTCACGCCGCGCACGCGCTTGAACGCGGCGCTCAGCGCGAACGGCGAGGCGTACCCGACCGCCCGTGCGACCGACGTCAGCGTGGCGTCGGGCTCCAGCAGGAGGTCGGCGGCGAGGTCGAGGCGCCAGCCTGTGAGATAGCTCATCGGGGGCTCGCCGACGAGCGCGGTGAAGCGGCGCGAGAACGCAGCGCGCGAGATCCCGACCTCGCGTGCGAGGGAGTCGACGGTCCAGGCGCGGGCCGGGTCGTGGTGGATGAGGCGCAGGGCCGCGCCGACCACCGGGTCCGCGTCGGCGCGGTACCAGCCCGGGGCGTCGTCGCGCGAGAGCCACGTGCGCAGGCAGGAGATGAGGAGCAGGTCGAGCAGGCGGTCGAGCACCGCCTCCTGCCCGGGCAGGTCCTGCACGACCTCGCGTGCGAGCATCTCGACGAGCGTCCCGTCGACGTCGCCGCTGCGCAGCACCACGCGCTGCGGCAGCACGCGCAGGACCCGGCGGCCCACCTCGCCGTCCAGCGGGTAGGTGCCCGTGATGATGACGGTCTCGCCGCCGGGGTCGTTGCCCCACGAGCGGACGCCCAGCACGGTCATGGGGGAGGGCCCGCCGTCGACCGCACGGCACATGTCGGACTCGGGCCCGACGACGACCTGCGGCGCGGTCGTCGGTGCGTCCGCCACGACGTAGTGGTCGGGGCCGCGCAGCAGGACGACGTCCCCCGCCCCGACGTGCTCGCCCGGGTCCGCGCCGTCGTTCCCCACGACCGGCCCGACCCAGCCCGAGCCGCGCAGCACGGGCACGATCGTCAGCGGCGCCTCGTCCTCGATGCGCATGCCCCACGGGGCGCGGAGATGGCTGCGCAGGAGGAAGGCGCCGCGGGCGCGCGGCCCGTCGAGGAGCCCGGCGACGACGTCCATCCGGTCAGGGTACGCACGGACCGCGTTCCCGACCAGCGACGGAGGGAGCGCCGTGGCCTGAGACGATCGCGTATGGAGACGAGCGTCAGAGCCATGTCGCGTCTCGCCGGTGCCCGGTTGACTGTCATTCGTCCCCGCACGAATCCTCGACAGGAGAGACGTCATGAGCGCCACGACACCGCACCCGACAGACAGCCCGACCGACGCCCCCGCACCCGGCCCGGTCCTCGTCCTCGGTGCGACGGGCAAGACCGGCCGCCGGGTCGCCGACCGCCTCGACGCGCTCGGGATCGCCGTGCGGCGCGCCTCCCGCTCCGGCGCCGTCCGCTTCGACTGGGAGGACGAGACCACGTGGGGCCCCGCCGTCGACGGGGCGGAGGCGGCGTACGTGGTGTACGTGCCCGACCTCGCGATCCCGGGTTCCCCGGAGACCGTCGCCCGGTTCGCGGCCCTCGCCCGGGAGGCGGGCGTGCGCCGGCTCGTCCTGCTCTCGGGTCGCGGCGAGGTCGAGGCGCAGCGCGCGGAGGCGCTCGTCGCCGACGCGTTCCCCGGCCGCACCGTGGTCCGGTGCGCGTTCTTCGACCAGAACTTCAGCGAGAGCTTCCTGCTCGAGCCCGTGCTCGACGGCGTCCTCGCCCTGCCGGTGGACCAGGTCGCCGAGCCGTTCGTGGACCTCGAGGACGTCGCCGAGGTCGCGGTCGCGGCGCTCGTCGACGACGCGCACGCCGGCCGCGTCTACGAGCTCACCGGGCCGCGCGCGATCACGTTCGGCGAGGCCGTGGCGGAGATCGCGGCCGCGAGCGGGCGCGACGTGCGGTTCGTGCCGATCACCATGGACGAGTTCGTCGCGGGGCTGCGGGCGATCGGGCTGCCCGACGACGTCGTGGGCCTCATGCGCTACCTCTTCACCGAGGTGCTCGACGGGCGCGGGACCCCGGTCGCCGACGGCGTCCGGCAGGCGCTGGGCCGCGAGCCGCGCGGCTTCCGCGAGTTCGCGGCGCGCGAGGCAGCGACCTGGTCGGCGACGGTCCCGTCGACGGCCGGGCAGACGTCATGAGCGTCTTCACAGCGCTCGTGGTCGGGGGCGCGGTCGCGACAGGGCTCGCGGGCGGGGTGCTCTTCGCGTTCTCCACGTTCGTCCTGGGCGGCCTGCGCCGCCTCCCCGCCGCCGACGGCGCCGCGGCCATGGTCGCGATCAACCGGGACGCGCTGCGGCCGCCGCTCATGCTCCTGCTCGCGGCGAGCGTGCTCGTGCCCGCGGCGGCGGCCGTCGTCGGCCTGGTCGGCGGGGCGTCCGGCGCGGGATGGGCGCTCGCGGGCGCGGTGGTCTCCGTCGTCGGGGTCCTCGGCGTCACGGCCGTGGGCAACGTCCCCCTCAACGAGCGCCTCGACGCGGCGGCGGCGCGGCCCGAGGACCTCGCCGCCGCGTGGGGCGCGTTCCTCCCGCGCTGGCTCGCGTGGAACCACGTGCGGACCGTCGCCGGCGCGGCGGCGACCGCGCTGCTCGCGGGCGCGCTCGTCTGACCTGCCGGTGCGCCGGGCCCCCGTCGCGGAATAGCAGCGGCGGGGGCCCGGTTGCGCACGACATGAGCGACGTCACAGCGGCCGTGCCGGCCGACGAGCAGGAGACCGTCCGTCGAGTGCTCGAGGGCACCGAGACCTGGGCCGTCGTCGGCCTGTCGAACAACACGTCGCGCGCCGCGTACGGCGTGGCGCGCGTGCTCCAGCAGCACGGCAAGCGCATCGTCCCCGTCCACCCGTCCGCGGAGACCGTGCACGGCGAGCAGGGCTACGCGACGCTCGCCGACGTCCCGTTCCCCGTCGACGTCGTCGACGTGTTCGTGCGCTCCGAGCTCGCGGGCGACGTCGCCGACCAGGCCGTCGCGATCGGTGCGAAGGCCGTCTGGTTCCAGCTCGACGTGATCGACGAGGACGCCGCCCGCCGCGTCCGTGAGGCCGGGCTCGACATGGTCATGGACCGCTGCCCCGCGATCGAGCTCCCGCGGCTCGGCGCGCGAGCCGGCGTCCGCACCGTCGAGGAGGCCTGACGATGCCGGTGGTCGACCCGACGACCACCACTCTCGGTTCGCGGGTGGCCGCACGGCTCACGGACGAGCGAGCCCTGTGGCTCGTGACCGTCGACCCGCACGGCACACCGCAGCCGAAGCCCGTTCTGTCCTGGTGGGACGGCGCGGACGGCGTCGTCGTCGAGAGCGAGCCCCGCACCGCGAAGCTCCGCAACGCCGGCTGAGCACTGTACGGCGCGTCTCCCGTCGGCATCACGAGGCGCTGGTGTCGGTCCGGTACGTCGTGCTCCGCCGCTCGAGCACGCCGTCGTGCCCTCGCCGTCGGGGCCCTCGTGACGCTTGACACCGAAAATGTTAACGCACACACTTCAGGGTCAGAGCGAGCGCTCGGACTCACCTTTCGGTCGACGATGACCGTACGGTTCGTCGAGATCGCCGCCTCGGCTCCGAGCTGGTCCGAGGTACGGCTGCTTCGAGCGGTGTCTCGCGCTGCAGGTCACGACCACCACAAAGGAGTGCGCGATCGCATGATCTCAACAGCCAGCGAACGAAGGTCGAGGCGCGTCCGACTCCTCGGCATCGCCACGATCCTCGCCACGTGCGGTGTCGGCACGGTCGGTGTCACCACGGCGCACGCGGACGTCACGGACGGCCTCGTGCATCACTTCCGCCTCGACGAGACCAGCGGGACGGTCCTGGCCAACTCCGGGAGCGCGGGCCCCGCAGCCAACGCGATCCTGGTCAACCCGGACAAGGCGGCCCTGACGGGTGCGGGCGTGAGGTTCAACCCGGAGTCGTACCAGGGCGCATTGGACGGGGCATACGTCGATCTGCCGGACGATCTCACCGCCGGCATGTCAGAGATGACGGTCGACTACGACGTGTGGGTCGACCCGGCGAACGTCGGCAACCACCAGATGTGGAGCTTCGGCAGCACGTCGGGAGGGTGCGACGCCGGCACGGGCCTCCAGGGCTCCATCTTCGCCTCGAACAACGCCGCACGTCGCCCAGGAGACCACTTCCGTGTCCGCGTCGGCGCGACGGACGTCCAGCGGAGCGAGCGTCTGCCCGAGGGCGCCTGGCAGCACGTGACCTACACCCAGTCTCTGGACGAGGGCGGTCTGACCTGGACCGGCACGCTCTACGTGGACGGCGTGCAGCACGCCCAGGTCACTGATCTCACGACCCCGCCCTCCGTGAACCCGGGCGCGGGCACGAACTGCAACTTCCTCGCCCGGTCGCAGAATCCGGGGGACTACTCGTTCCGCGGCACGATCAGCGACTTCCGCGTGTACGACCGAGCGGTGGACGTCGACGAGGTGCTCGACCTGGCCGCGGAGACGAACGCGACCGGCGTCATGGCCGACGCCCAGGCGATCGACCTCGGCCGGACACGCGCGATCGTGCAGGACGTCGAGCTGCCGGAGATCGGCTCGGTGGCCGGGTCGGCGATCACGTGGGAGAGCTCGGACCCGTCCGTCGTCGACATCTACACCCCGCCCGCGTCCGCTCCCAAGGTCCCGGTGACCGGTCGGATCACGCGACCGGCGCGCGGCGAGGCAGACGCTACCGCGACGCTGACCGCGACGCTGCGCAAGGGGACGGAGGTCACGACGCGCGAGATCGTCGTCACGGTCGAGGCAGAGTTCGACGACGCCGAGGCTGTCGAGCGCGACAGCCTCGACCTGGATCTCTACGACGCGGACGACGTGCGGGGCAACATCACCCTGCCTGCCGAGGGCGAGTTCGGATCGACGATCACGTGGGACTCGACCTCGGATCTCGTCACCCCGACCGGTGAGGTGACCCGCCCTCCGTACGGGCATCCCGACGCCTCGGCCACGCTGACGGCCACGATCTCTCGGGGTGCGGAGTCGCAGACCAGGTCGTTCGACCTCACGATCAGACCGCTGCCGCGCGCGGAGGAGCACGAGCGCTACTTCATGGGCTACTTCAAGGGGGAGAACATCGCCGACGGCGAGCAGATCATGTTCGCCACCTCCAACGGGAACACGGCGCTGGACTGGACCGGGCTGACCGGTGGTCGACCGTCGCTGATCTCTCAGCTGGGAGACCAAGGCCTGCGCGATCCGCACATCGTCCGCTCGCCCGACGGCGACACCTTCTACATGATCGCCACCGACCTCAACTGGTACGACCAGGGAGGCTACGCGATCAACGACACCCAGCACATCGAGGTGTTCGAGTCCAACGACCTCGTGCACTGGACGCCGCAGCGACACGTGAAGGTCGCACCGGACGACGCGGGCAACGCCTTCGCGCCGGAGTCGCTGTGGGTGGAGGAGATCGGCGCCTACGCGGTCTTCTGGGCCCAGTCGCTGTGGGACGACCCGGTGAACCGGACCGGTCAGGGAAACGCCCAGATGTGGTACAACACCACGCGCGACTTCCAGACGTTCTCCGAACCGCAGGTCTGGCAGGACCCGTTCCCGCTGTCGCGGATCGACACCACCGCGATCAAGGTCGGTGAGGAGTACTACCGCTTCACCAAGAACGAGGCCGGCAACGCGGGATCGGACGTCTTCTCCGAGAAGCACACCGAGTTCCTCGACAGCGACATCGAGGACTGGGAGCTTCTCGCCCCGGCGCTGGGCCGCACCACCTGGGCGCCGGACCAGGGCTACGAGGGTCCGATCGTGTTCCGGGCGAACCCCGGTGACACCGCCTGCCCGGACCAGTTCTACCTCTGGGCGGACCGGTACACGAACGGTGGTGGCTACCAGGCCGCGTGCAGCGAGGACATCGAGGCTCCGACGTGGGACGCGCGGGAGATCACGATGACCAACGCGGGCGTGCCGCGCCCGCGCCACGGCACCGTCATCCCCATCACCCTGCGGGAGTGGAACGACATCCGGGGCATCGCGAACAGCGACGTGCCCACAACTACCGAGCTCACGGTCGACTCGCCCGACCAGGGTGGTCCGGCGACGGTCACGGCCACCGTCCGGGCGGAGGACAACTTCCAGACCGGGGGTCAGGTCCGTTTCACCGCGGGGGATTGGTCGCAGACCGCGTACCTGGACGACGGCGTCGCATCGGCGACCCTGCCGACCGACCTTGCAGGCGAGGAGATCGTCCGGGCCGAGTTCCTCGGCTACGGGATCCTGGAAGCGTCCGAGGACACCGCGTCCACGGCCGTCGAGGTCTCGCTGGACGTGGAGGTACGGGCGCGGTGCCTCGCCGGACGGGCATACCTCGCGGTGCGCGCGCTCAACACCGACGAGGCACCGGCCACCGTCGAGCTGACGACGCCGTACGGCAGCCGTCAGTTCGACGAGGTCGCCGTCGGCACGAGCGCCTACCAGGCGTTCGGCTCGCGCCAGGAGGCGTTCGACGCCGGCACGGTGAGCGTCAGCGCGACGATCGCGGACCGCTCGTCGACCGTGGAGGTGGCGTACGACGCGGTGAGCTGCGGGTAGCCGCAGCCCCGTGCGGGCGGTGGGCGCCGGAACGTGGTGGCGCCCACCGCCCGGCGGGTGCGCGACCGGTCGCCGACGAGCGTGGGCGGACGCGCCCCACCGGCCGGGCAGGACGTTCGTCACCGGGCCGGATCGGGGTTCCTCGGGGTGAACGTGAGCACGGGTCGACCGGTGCGCGGGTGCGTGAGCACCTCGCACCGCACGCCGTAGACCGGGTCGAGCACGTCGGGGACCAGGACCTCGCGCACGTCGCCCGCGGCGACGACCCGGCCGTCCGCCAGCACGACGACGTGGTCGCACGTCTGCGCCGCGAGGTTGAGGTCGTGGAGCGCGGCGAGGACGGTCACGCCGTCGTCGGCGAGGTCGCGCAGGACGCGCATCGTGTCGAGCTGCGCGGCGATGTCGAGGTGGTTGGTCGGTTCGTCGAGCAGGAGCAGCGTGGGCTCCTGGGCGAGCGCGCGCGCCAGGTGCACGCGCTGGCGCTCGCCGCCCGAGAGCGTCGCGACCTCCCGTTCGGCGAACGCGGCCATGCCCGCGCGGGCGAGCGCCGCGGTCGCCACCTCGCGGTCGTGCGCGGAGTCGCCCGCGAGGAGCGAGCGGTGGGGGATGCGGCCCAGCAGGACGGCGTCGAGCACGGAGAGCGGGAGGTCGGTCGTCGCGTCCTGCTCGACGAGCGCGAGGACGCGCGCGCGCTGCCGCCGCGGCATGCTCAGCAGGTCCGCGCCGTCGAAGCGTGCGTGCGCGACGTCGTCGGGTCCCGTGGACGGCGCGCGGACCCCCGCGAGGACGCGCAGGAGCGTCGACTTGCCGGAACCGTTGGGGCCGAGCAGCCCGCTCACCGCGCCGGCCGGGGCGGTGCAGTCGACGCCGTCGAGGATCAGGCGACCGTCGACGGACCACGACACGCGCGCGGCGTCGAGCCCCGCCGCGCCCTGCTCTCCGGACGGGTTCCGCGCCGCCGCGTCGCCGGGTCGGTCCCGCACGGTGTGGGGGCCGACCGTCGGGCCCTCGTGCGTCGTCGTGCGCGTCGCCTCGCTCATGCGGACTTCCTCCCGCGCCACAGGAGCAGCGCGAACACCGGCGCGCCGATCGCGGCGGTGACGATCCCGACGGGCAGCTCGCGCGGCGCGAACACGGTCCGCGCGAGCGTGTCCGCCCAGACGAGGAACGTCGCGCCGAACAGCGCGGACAAGGGCAGCAGGAGGCGGTGCCGCGCACCCGTGAGGAGCCGGACCGCGTGCGGCAGGATCAGCCCGACGAACCCGATCGACCCCGACTGCGAGACGAGCGCCCCGGTGAGCAGAGCGACGCCCACGAGCAGCGTCCAGCGCACGCGCGCGACGTCGACCCCGAGCGTGGACGCCGCCGTGTCGCCGAACGTGAAGGCGTCCAGCACGGAGCCGGTCGAGCCGAGCAGCGTCCCGAGCACGAGGGTCGCGCCGCCCGCGACCGCGACGGACGTCCACGTCGCACCCGCGACGGACCCCATGAGCCACGAGAGGATCTCGCGGTAGGAGTCGCCGGTCGCGGACCAGAAGATGACGAAGCTCGTCGCGGCCGCGGCGAGCTGGCTCACCGCGAGGCCCGCGAGCACGGTCCGCGTGGGCGTGAGCGCGCCGAGCGCGCCCGCGAGGCCGAGCGCCGCGACGAGCGCGAGCACGGCGCCCCCGAACGCCGCGACCGGCAGGAGCACGGTCCACCCGGCGACGAGCACGAGCACCGCGCCGAGCGACGCGCCCGAGGACAGGCCGAGGAGGTAGGGGTCTGCGAGGGGGTTGCGCGTGAGGGACTGCATGACCACGCCGCACACGGCCAGACCCGCGCCCACGGCCGCGGCGGTGAGCACGCGGGGGAGGCGGAGCTGCCACACCATGCCGTCCTGGAGCGACCCGAGGGGCTCGAGCCCGAGCAGCCCGCCGAGCCCGAGGTGCGTCGCGACCGAGCGCCACACGTCGCCGACCGCGAGGTCCGCCGGGCCGATCGTCACCGTGATCAACACCGTCACGACGAGCGCGCCGACGCCGACCGGCACCCACCAGCCCGCACCATGGCGCGCCCCGGCCTCCGCGCCGACCCGTCGGGCGGGCGGCGCGGGTGCGGGGCGGGTGCGCAGCGTGGTCACAGGCCGAGCGCCTCCAGCTGTGCCGCGAGGTCCACGACGGCATCGACGTTGCGCACCCCGGCCTCGGTCGCCGGGAACGGGATCGTCAGGTAGCGGCCCTCGCGCACCGCGGTCATCTCGGCCGTCGCCGGGTTGGACTCGAGCCGCTCGATCTTGGCCTCGGCCGTGTTCCACGTGGCGTCGACGAGGACGAGGACGTCGGGGTCGGCGGCGATCGCCTCCTCCCACGCGAACGCGGTCCAGGTGTCGTGCACGTCGCCCGCGACGTTCTCCAGCCCGACGGCGTCCATGATCATCTGCGGCGCGCCGATGCCCGCGCCGACGTACGGGATGTCGTCCCCGGACGAGTACCACAGGGCCGTGAGCCCGCGCTCGTCCCGGGCGACGCCGTCGAGCGTCGCGCGCTGCTCGGCGACGAGGTCGGCGGCGGCGTCCTGCGCGTCGAAGATCGTGCCGACCTCGGTGATCTCGGCGAACACGTCGTCGAACGTCAGCGGGTCGGGCATGTACTCCGGTGCCTTGCACGCGGCGGGGGAGACGTACGTCGCGACGCCGAGCTGGGCGAGCGTCTCGCGGTCGCCCGTCCCCTCGGCCGTGAGGTTGGACTCCCAGCCCGCGTAAACGAGGTCGGGCTCGGTCTCCAGGACCGCCTCGGCACCGGGGACCTGGTCCGAGAGCGGCTCTGCCACCGCTGGGACGTCCGCCGCGACGTCGGCCAAGGACTCGGGGACCGGGCCGTCCGCGAACGCGCTCGCGACGATGCGGTCGCCCAGCCCGAGCGCGAGCAGCATCTCCGTGGTGCTCGACTTGATCGTCACGACGCGCTCCGGCGCCGCGTCGAACGTCACCTCGAACCCGCAGTCGTCGAGCGTGAGCGGGTACGTCGTCGCCGTCGCGGTGCCCGACGGCGAGGTGTCGCCGGTCGGCGTGTCGCCGGGCGTCGTGCCAGAGGAACAGGCGGCGAGCAGCAGGGCGAACGTGGCGGTAGGGAGCGCGAGGACGGCGCGGCGGACGGTCTGGCGGTGCACGGCGCGGGAGGAGGGCACGGGCGAGGTCTCCGGGGGTCGGGCGCGGTACGGCGTGCTCTCGGCGGGCACGCCGCTGCGGCGGGGCGTTCTCGATGCCGACCGGCGAGCGCCGGCCGGGACCGACGCGTCATCTCGCGTCGCGCGGACCCGCGGCACAGACCCGTGCCGCCCGGACGGGCCAGTGCGGGGCCCGTGGTCCTCCGCCAGCCTAGTCCTTCCCGCGGTCCGTCGTGGCAGAGTGTCCGTCGTGACGGAGCCATCGAACCTGCTTGCCCAGAGCCCCTCGACCGCACCGCTGCGCGCGGTGGTGACCGGAGCGTCGTCGGGCATCGGCGAGGCGTGCGTGCGGTTCCTGCGCGCCCGCGGGTGGGACGTCGTGGCGTTCGCGCGGCGCGCGGACCGGCTCGCCGAGGTCGCGGAGCGCACGGGCGCCCACCCGGTCGTCGGGGACGTCACGTCGGACGACGACGTCGCACGCCTCGTCGCGGAGGCCGGTGCGCGCGGGCCGGTGCACGCGTTGCTCAACATCGCCGGGTTCGGGCTCGGCGTCGACCACGTCGACGAGGCGAAGATCGACGAGTGGCGCGCGATGTACGAGACGAACGTGCTCGGCACCGTGCGCGTGACGAAGGCGTTCCTGCCGCTCCTGCGCGCGTCGCGCCGCGGCGACATCGTGCTCATGACGTCGACCGCCGGCCACGACACGTACGTCGGCGGGTCCGGTTACGTCGCGTCCAAGCACGCGCTGCTCGGGGTCGCGAAGACGCTCCGCCTGGAGCTCGTCGGCGAGCCGATCCGCGTCATCGAGATCGCCCCCGGCCTCGTGCACACGCCGGAGTTCTCGCTCAACCGCTACCACGGGGACCAGGCCGGGGCCGACGCGGTCTACGCCGGGGTAGTCGACCCGCTCACCGCGGACGACGTCGCGGACGTCGTGACCTTCGCCGTGACGCGCCCGCACCACGTCAACATCGACTCGCTGGTCCTGCGTCCCGTCGCCCAGGCGTCCACGTACTCCCTGTGGCGCGCCCCGCTCGAGCCGAAGCGCGCGGGATGACCTGCCGACAGGCCCTCTCCCGCTGGTAGGTTGAGCGGCCGAGACCACGTCGGAGGGGGAGAACGTGCTGGTCGGAGCGGATGTCGCGGCGCTGCGCCGCCTGGGGGAGGCCTTCGAGTCGGCCGGAGAGAGCCTCGCCGCGACGCGGGCGGAGCTCGACCGCGTCGTCGGGTCCGCGGCCTGGCAGGGTCCCGACGGGGCGTCGTTCACCGCGTCGTGGGAGGGTGAGCTGCGCCGCCACCTCGCGCGCGCTACCGAGCTCGTCCGTGAGACGGGGCTCGACGTGCGCCGCCAGGCGGACCAGCAGGAGCGGGCGAGCGCCGCGGGAGGGACCTCGGGCGGGGGAGCCCAGGGTCCGGACGCCGGGTCGTCGCCCGCACCCGGACGCGACTCGACGACCCTAGCGGCCGTTCCGTCGCCACAGGCGATGGCGGTCGTCGCGCACGCGCCCGGCGACGCCCGAGCGACGCCGGACGAAATCCTCACCGGGTACCAGGTGAGCGACGGGAAGGTCCTGAAGAACTGGGAGCCGGACTGGCCGGCGAGCATGTTCACCGACCCGCTGCCGCAGATCACGGAGAAGGAGGCCTCGATGCTCAACGATCTCAGCCTCCTGTCCCTGAAGTCCTTCCAGGACATCCACGACCGCGCCTTCGAGTTCGCCGACGAGCGGTTCGAGCCGGGCGACCAGAACGACAACCACAACGACGCCTTCCGGCACGCGTACTGGAACGCGCTCATGACGCGCAAGTACGGCGAGGCGTGGGCCGAGGACTACGCGACGGCGCACGAGCAGATCCCCGGCAACCCCCCTGCCCGCGAGGCGATGGACCTGTACAACAACGAGGTCGGGCGGCGGATCGCCGCCCAGAACCCCGACGCGGACGTGTACCAGCT
Source organism: Cellulosimicrobium sp. GQ32 (assembly GCF_059758455.1). Classification (NCBI taxonomy): domain Bacteria; kingdom Bacillati; phylum Actinomycetota; class Actinomycetes; order Micrococcales; family Promicromonosporaceae; genus Cellulosimicrobium; species Cellulosimicrobium sp. GQ32. Next base: position 28,033 of record NZ_JCAXEP010000007.1, read on the forward strand.
CGCCGACCTCGTCGAGAAGGCGGTCCGTGACGGCGAGACGGTCGTCGTCGACCCGGAGGGGAACCTCGCCTACTCCAACGAGGTCGCGGTCGGCGAGACCGGGCACGCTCGCCCCGCCGACCCCCTGCCGGGCAAGGACCCGCAGTTCAACGACGAGAGCTCCGACTCGTGACGCGCGCCGGTCGTTCGTTGCTCCTGAGCGCCGCCCTCGTCCTGGTCGCTGCGGGGTGCAGCGGAGAGGAAGCCGACATGCCGACGATCGAAGGTGCTCCGGAGGCGCTCGACGAGGCGATCATCGAGGCCGCGCAAGGGGGGACCGAGCTGGCGCTCGCGGACGCGGCGGACTTCTCCTGGGACGAGGTCGCGCTGTTCCACGAGGGGACGACGGTCGACGACATCGAGAGCGTCGTGGGCGAGACCGGGATCGACAAGGAGCGGTTCACCGGCGGCACGGACCTCTTCGTCTTCCGGGACGGGGGACAGGTGGTACGCCTCCTCGTCACGTCCCCGGACGTCTTCACGGGCGACTACCGGACGCTGCTGAGCAGCACCGCCGTCGTGGCGCCGGACGCCTCGCGCCCCGGGCATGCGCGGCTCGTCGACGGCACCTGAGGCCGCTGGACCTGGAGCGCCGACCCGGCGCACCCTGGTCACCATGAGGAGCGAGGAAAGACCGACGGCGCGGGCAGGCGCGTGGGCGGCGGTCGCCGGCGTCGTGTCGGCGGCCGTCGGGTTCGCGGTCGCCGAGCTCGTCGCGGCGCTCGTCGGGCCGGGATCCAGCCCGCTGTTCGCCGCCGGGGCCGGGGTGGTCGACGCCGTGCCCGGGCCGGTCAAGGAGTGGGCGGTCGCGACGTTCGGCACGGCGGACAAGGCCGTCCTGCTCGGCGGCATGGCGGTCGTCCTCGCGGCGGGCGCGGCGCTCGCGGGCTGGCTCGAGCTGCGCCGTCCGCCGTGGGGGTCCGTGCTGCTGGGCGTCGTGGGCCTCGTAGGTGCCGTCGTGGCTGCGGCCCGGCCGGGCGCGAGCGTGGCGTGGGCGCTGCCGTCCCTCGTCGGGGTGGGCGTCGCGATCCTGCTGCTGCGCGCGTCGCTCGCCCCGCTGCGCGGGCCCGCGGAGGCGACTCTCGCCGGTGCGAGCCTGGACAGCGACGCGGCGGGCACCGGCTCCGCACGGGCGTCGATGGACCGGCGGCGCTTCCTCCTCGTCACCGGCCTCGCCGCCGCGGCGGGCGTCGTCGCGCTCGCGACGTCCCGCGCGGTGTCGGCCGGGTCGCGCGCCGTCACGGCCGCGCGCGAGGCGCTGCGGCTGCCGTCCCCGGCCACCCCGGCGCCGGCCGTCCCCGCCGGGGCGGACCTGCGCGTCCCGGGCCTTGCGCCGTACGTGACGCCCAACGGCGACTTCTACCGGATCGACACCGCGCTGCGCGTGCCCCAGGTCGACCCCGACTCGTGGACGCTGCGCGTGACCGGTCTCGTCGACGAGCCGTTCGAGCTCACGCTCGACGAGCTCCTCGCGCTCCCGCTCACCGAGCACCACGTGACGCTCACGTGCGTGTCGAACGAGGTCGGCGGCGACCTCGTGGGCAACGCGCGATGGCTCGGCTACCCCGTGCGCGAGCTGCTCGCGCGTGCCGGGGTCCGCGACGGCGCCGACATGGTCCTGTCCACGAGCGCCGACGGCTGGACCGCGAGCACCCCGCTCGACGTGCTCACCGACCCCGACCGGGCGTGCCTGCTCGCGGTCGGGATGAACGGCGAGCCGCTGCCCGCGGAGCACGGCTTCCCCGCGCGGCTCGTGGTCCCGGGCCTGTACGGCTACGTGTCGGCGACCAAGTGGGTCACCGAGCTCAAGATCACGACGTTCGCCGACGACGTCGCGTACTGGTCGACGCGCGGCTGGTCCGAGCGCGGCCCGATCAAGCTCGCGTCGCGCGTCGACACGCCGCGCGCGGGAGCGCCGGTCGCGGCGGGCGTCGTGACCGTCGCGGGCGTGGCGTGGGCGCAGCACACGGGGATCGCGGGCGTGGAGGTCCGGGTCGACGACGGCACGTGGCGCGCCACGACGCTCGCCGACACCGTGGGCCCGGACACGTGGCGACAGTGGTCGTACGTCTGGGACGCGACGCCGGGGGAGCACCGCCTGACGGTCCGCGCGACCGACGCCGACGGGCGCACGCAGACCGCGGACGTCGCCCCGCCCGCACCCGACGGCGCGTCCGGCTGGCACGAGGTCGCGGTCCGCGTCGACTGACGGGACCACGTCCGGCTTGTGGACCCGGGGTTGTCCGCCCCGGGCCCGTCCTGGCACCATGTCCGCGTGACCTCCCCGCGCCCCACGAGCAGCTCGCTCGTCCTCGCGCGCCCGCGGGTCTCCGCCGTCACCTGTTGTTGAGGGCTCGCGGCGCCCTGCGCAGCCTCGACCTGGTGTCCGCGAGCAGCCTCCCGCCCCTCCCTCCTGACGAAGGGGCGTGACGGTCGCCGGTCTCGTGCCACGGGCTCATCGATGAGTCCCGCGCGACACCCGGGTCTGCACCTCCGGACGCCCGCCGAGCACAGGACGCGAGACCACCATGTACGTTCCCCCGAGCTTTCCCCGCTACCGCCCGACGACGTCGCTCGCCGCGCCGTCGCGTGAGGCCGCCCGCTCGCCCGCGGCGACGACCGCCGTCGGTCACGACGCCCGCCCGCCGCTCACGCTCGAGTGGCTCGTCGCGCGGGACATCGACGCCTACACCGCGCGTCGCCGGGCGGCGGCTACCATGGACGCACAGGCGTCGACCCGGCCATCACCGGCGAGCCTCCGGAAGAACGGGACCCGCGCCGTCGGGCAGGCCTGACGGCCCGCGGCCAGGTCCTCACTAGAACCGGACGGGTGGGCCCGTCACAGCCTGCGACGAGCGGTCGGTGACCGCCCGCCGGGCCCGACGGCGTCGGGCACCGGGGGACGACGCCGGCAAGCGAGGTGGTACCGCGGCGAGCCCGCCCCTGGGTGGGGGAGTCGTCCTCGCAGGAGAGCACGACCGACCCGTACCACCACGGCGGACGAACCCGCCGACCGCTACCCACCGGAGTCCTCGAGACCATGGCCTATCCGCTGCACCGCGCACCCTCGTCCGCCGACTCGCACCCCGGAGCCGCGTTCGGCGTCCCCGCCTCCCCGGACCTGCCCGCCATCGAGCGCGAGGTGCTCGCCTACTGGGACGCGGACGACACGTTCCGCGCCTCGGTCGAGCGCAACCCCGCCGGCGAGAACGGCAGCAACGAGTTCGTCTTCTACGACGGCCCGCCGTTCGCCAACGGCCTGCCGCACTACGGGCACCTGCTCACGGGGTACGCGAAGGACGTCGTCCCGCGCTACCAGACCATGCGCGGCAAGCACGTCGAGCGCCGCTTCGGCTGGGACACGCACGGCCTGCCCGCCGAGCTCGAGGCGATGGACCAGCTCGGGATCAAGACCAAGGAGGAGATCCTCGAGCTGGGGATCGAGCGGTTCAACGACGCGTGCCGCGCGTCGGTGCTCAAGTACACGAGCGAGTGGCAGGACTACGTGACCCGCCAGGCGCGCTGGGTCGACTTCGAGCACGACTACAAGACGCTCGACCCCACGTTCATGGAGTCGGTCCTGTGGGCGTTCAAGCAGCTCTACGACAAGGGCCTCGTCTACGAGGGCTTCCGCGTGCTGCCGTACTGCTGGAACGACCAGACGCCGCTGTCCAACCACGAGCTGCGCATGGACGACGACGTCTACCAGGTCCGCCAGGACCCGGCGGTCACCGTCGGCTTCCGGCTCGAGACGGGCGAGCTCGCGCTCATCTGGACGACGACGCCCTGGACGCTCCCGTCCAACCTGTTCGTCATGGTCGGCCCCGACGTCGAGTACGTCGTCGTGGAGTCGTCGTTCACGGGCGTCAAGGAGCGCTACGTGATCGCCGCCGAGCGCCTCGCGGCGTACGCGCGCGAGCTCGCCGACGAGGGCGTCGAGGACGTGACGACGCAGGTCGTCGAGCGCCTCACGGGCGCCGACCTCGTCGGGCGCTCCTACACGCCGCCCTTCTCCTACTTCGCCGGGCACGCCGGGGCGCACCGCGTGGTCGAGGCGGACTTCGTCACGACGACGGACGGCACCGGCCTCGTGCACAACGCCGGCGCGTTCGGCGAGGAGGACAAGGTCGTCTCCGACCGCGAAGGGGTCGAGCCGGTCCTCCCGGTCGCGTCCGACGGCAAGTTCGTCTTCCCCGTCGTCGACTACGAGAGCCTCCAGGTCTTCGACGCGAACGCGCTCATCATCGACCACCTCAAGGGCCGCACGCGCCACGACGCCGCGGTCGCCGCGGGCGAGCAGACGCCGGACCTCGCGCTCGGCGCGACGAGCCCCGGGACGGTGCTGCTGCGCCGCGAGTCGTACGCGCACTCCTACCCGCACTGCTGGCGCTGCCGCAAGCCGCTCATCTACATGGGCGTGTCGTCGTGGTTCGTCGCGGTGTCGAAGTTCAAGGACCGGATGGTCGAGCTCAACGAGCAGATCTCCTGGACGCCCGAGCACATCCAGCACGGCCAGTTCGGCAAGTGGCTCGAGAACGCGCGCGACTGGTCGATCACGCGCAACCGGTTCTGGGGGAGCCCCGTCCCGGTGTGGCGCTCCGACGACCCGCAGCACCCGCGCGTCGACGTCTACGGGTCGTTCGCCGAGCTCGAGCGCGACTTCGGCACGCTGCCCCGCAACGAGAAGGGCGAGCCGGACCTGCACCGACCGTTCGTCGACCGACTCACCCGGCCGAACCCCGACGACCCGACGGGCCGCTCGACCATGCGCCGGGTCGAGGACGTCATGGACGTCTGGTTCGACTCGGGGTCCATGCCCTACGCGCAGGTGCACTACCCGTTCGAGAACACCGACTGGTTCGAGCACCACAACCCGGGCGACTTCATCGTCGAGTACATCGGCCAGACGCGCGGCTGGTTCTACACGCTGCACGTGCTCGCGACCGCGCTGTTCGACCGCCCCGCGTTCCGCTCGGCCGTCTCGCACGGCATCGTGCTGGGCTCCGACGGTCGCAAGATGAGCAAGTCGCTGCGCAACTACCCGGACGTCAACGAGGTCTTCGACCGCGACGGCTCCGACGCGATGCGCTGGTTCCTCATGAGCTCGCCCATCCTGCGCGGAGGCAACCTCGTCGTCACCGAGGACGGGATCCGGGACGCGGTCCGCCAGGTCCTCCTGCCGCTGTGGAGCACGTACTACTTCTTCACCCTGTACGCGAACTCCTCGAAGGCGCAGGCTCGGGCGGGCGAACCCGGCGAGCCGGCGGGGTACGTCGCGCAGCGCGTCACGCCCGAGCGCGTGGCCGGGCTCCCGGCGCTCGACCGCTACCTGCTCGCGCGCACGCACGACCTCGTCGTGCGCGTGACCGGGCAGCTCGACGCGTACGACATCGCGGGCGCGTGCGAGACCGTGCGCGAGCACCTCGACGTCCTGACGAACTGGTACGTGCGCACGCAGCGCGACCGGTTCTGGGCCGAGGACGCCGACGCGTTCGACACGCTGTACACCGCGCTCGAGACGCTCACGCGCGTCATGGCGCCGCTCGCCCCGCTGCTCGCGGAGGAGGTGTGGCGCGGCCTGACGGGCGGGCGCTCGGTGCACCTCACCGACTGGCCGGCGTCCACCGAGGAGGTCGGCGAGCGGCTCGTCGGCGAGGACGGCTCGTACGCCGTGTCCGTGCACCAGGTCCCGGACGCGTCCCTCGTCGCCGACCCGGCGCTCGTCGCCGCGATGGACGAGGTCCGTGCCGTCGCGTCGGCCGCGCTCGGCCTGCGCAAGGCGCACCAGCTCCGCGTGCGCCAACCGCTCGCGAGGCTCACGGTCGTCGTGGACGACCCGGGGGCGCTCGCGCCGTACACGGACCTGCTGGCGCGCGAGCTCAACGTCAAGGCCGTCGAGCTCGAGTCGACCGACTCCGACGCTGCGGACCGGTTCGGCATCACCCAGCGCCTCGCCGTGAACGCGCGCGCCGCCGGTCCGCGCCTGGGCCGCGGGGTCCAGGCCGTCATCAAGGCGTCGAAGGCCGGGGCGTGGCGCGTGGACGACGCCGGGGACGTCGTCGTGACGACGGACGACGGCGACGTCGCGCTCCTGCCGGCGGAGTACGAGCTGACGACGGTGGTCGCCGACCGCGGCGTCGCCGAGGGTGAAGCGCCGAGCGTCGCCGCCGCGGTGCTCGCGGGCGGCGGGTTCGCCGTCCTCGACCTCGTGCTCGACGACGCGCTGCTCGCCGAGGGCTACGCCCGCGACGTGATCCGCGACGTGCAGGACGCGCGCAAGGCCGCCGGCCTCGACGTGGCCGACCGCATCCGGCTGTCGCTCGACGTGCCGGGCGAGTGGCTCGTCGCTGTGGAGGAGCACCGTGACCTCGTCGCGCGCGAGACGCTCGCGGTCGAGGTCGTCGTCGAGACGTCGCCGACCGACGTGCGCTCCGTGCGCGTCGAGAAGGCCGACGGCACCGTTCCGGACACGGCGGTGATCCTGTGAGCGCCGCGCGCAAGGACCCCGGGGCCGCACGCCGGCAGAGCGCGAAGGACGCCCGCGCGGCGGCGGAGGACGCCGCCGCGCAGGCGGACCTCGAGCGCGTCTACCAGCACATCGTGTCCCGTGCCCCCGAGCACGACTTCGACCCGACGATCGACCGGGTGCGGCGACTGTTCGAGCTGCTGGGCGACCCGCAGCACGCGTTCCGGACGATCCACCTCACCGGGACCAACGGCAAGACGAGCACCGCGCGCGTCGCCGAGCGCCTCGTGCGCGAGCACGGCTTGCGCACCGGCCTGTTCACGAGCCCGCACCTGACGAGCGTCACGGAGCGGATCGTCGTCGACGGCGAGCCGCTCTCGGCGCGCCGGTTCGTCGAGGTGTGGGAGGACGTCTACCCGTACGTGCAGGTCGTCGATGCCGAGCTCGCGGAGACCGGGCAGTCGCAGCTCAGCTTCTTCGAGGTGCTCACGGGTGTGGCGTTCGCCGCGTTCGCGGACACGCCCGTCGACGTCGCGATCGTCGAGGTCGGCATGGGCGGCGAGTGGGACTCGACCAACGTGGTCGACGCCGAGGTGGCGGTCGTGACGCCGGTCGCGCTCGACCACGAGCGGTGGCTCGGCAGCACGCTCGAGGAGATCGCGACGGTCAAGTCGGGCATCGTCAAGGACGGCGCGACCGTCGTCTCCGCCGCGCAGCGCCCGGAGGTGGAGGAGGTGCTGCGTGCCCGCGCCGAGCGCGTCGGCGCGCGCCTGCTGCGCGAGGGCGTCGACCTCGACGTGGCGGCCCGGCAGGTCGCGGTCGGGGGGCAGCTCCTCGACCTGCGCACGCCCGCGGCGCTCTACACCGAGGTGTTCCTCCCGCTGCACGGCGAGCACCAGGCGCACAACGCGCTCCTCGCGCTCGCCGCGGTGGAGGCGTTCCTCGGCGGCCGCGCGCTCGACGGGCAGCTGGTGGAGACCGCGTTCGCGGACGTCACGTCGCCCGGCCGGCTCGAGGTCGTGCGGTCCAGCCCGACCGTCCTCGTCGACGCGGCGCACAACGCCGCGGGCGCGGAGGCGCTCGCGGTCGCGCTCGGCGAGGCGTTCGACCTGCGCCACCTCGTCGGGGTCGTCGCGATCATGGCGGACAAGGACGCCGAGCCGCTCCTCGCGGCGCTCGAACCGGTGCTGTCCGAGGTGGTCGTGACGCGCAACAGCTCGGAGCGCTCTGCCGACCCGACCGACCTCGCCGAGCTCGCCGCGGACGTGTTCGGCGAGGACCGCGTGCACAGCACCGAGCGGCTCGACGAGGCGCTCCAGGTCGCGGTCGACCTCGCAGAGCGGGACGACGCGGTGGGAGTCGGGACGGGCTCGGGCGTGCTCGTCACGGGCTCGGTCGTGACGGTCGCCGACGCTCGCGTCCTCCTCGGTCGCGGCTGACGCTCCCGCCCGGGCGCGAGCTGTCCTTGCGCGCACGAGGCGCCCCGCCCGGTGGAGTGCCTCGTGCGCGGGGGACACCTCGCGACCTGCTGCGCCCGGGTGTTTGATGGAGGCGACGACGGCGACGGCACGCCGGGCGGGGGTCGTCAGCGTCCGGAGCACCGGGCGCACGGACCGATGGAGGGATGACCGGTGAAGAAGCTGCTCAACGATCCCCAGGACGCGGTGTCGGAGTCCCTGGAGGGGTTCGGCCAGGCGCACGCCGACCTCGTGGAGGTGCACGTCGCGCCCCCCTACGTCTCGCGGGCCGGGGGTGCGGTCCCCGGGAAGGTCGGGCTGGTCTCCGGCGGCGGCTCCGGCCACGAGCCGCTGCACGCCGGCTTCGTCGGCCCGGGCATGCTCGACGCCGCGGTCCCCGGCGCGGTCTTCACCTCGCCGACGCCGGACCAGATCGTCCCGGCGATCCTCGGCGCCGACTCGGGCGCCGGCGTCCTCGCCATCGTGAAGAACTACACGGGTGACGTGCTGAACTTCGAGACGGCGGTCGAGCTCGTCGAGGCGGAGGGCACGCAGGTCACGAGCATCCTCGTCAACGACGACGTCGCGGTCGAGGACTCGCTGTACACCGCCGGCCGGCGCGGCGTCGCGGGCACGGTGGCGGTCGAGAAGATCGCCGGTGCCGCGGCCGAGCGGGGCGACGACCTCGGCGCCGTGACGGAGATCGCGGGTCGCGTCGTCGCGAACGTGCGCTCGATGGGCGTCGCGCTCACCGCCTGCACGGTCCCGCACGTCGGCAAGCCGAGCTTCGACCTGGGCGACGACGAGGTCGAGATCGGGATCGGCATCCACGGCGAGCCCGGACGCCACCGCATCCCGCTCGCGTCGGCCGACGAGATCACGCAGCGGCTCGTCGACCCGGTGGCGGACGACCTGGGCCTCACCGACGGCGAGGACGTGTTGCTGTTCGTTAACGGAATGGGCGGTACGCCGCTGTCCGAGCTGTACGTCGTCTATCGTCAGGCGAGGAGGCTGCTCGAGGGGCGCGGCGTACGGGTGACGCGCTCGCTCGTCGGCAACTACGTCACGTCGCTGGAGATGCAGGGTGCGTCGGTCACCGTGCTGCGCCTGGACGACGAGCTCACCGCCCTGTGGGACGCTCCCGTCCGCACGGCTGCGCTGCGCTGGTGAGGCGGTGCCCTTTCGTGCAGTCTCCGAGAGCCGGCGGACCGTCGGCTCGACGGCGAGGAGAGGTGGGGCATGACGCTGGACGTGGCCTGGGCGGACCGGTGGACGCGGCTGAGCGCGGAGCGCATCGCGGCGGCACGGGACGAGCTGACCGAGCTGGACCGCCAGATCGGTGACGGCGACCACGGGGAGAACCTCGACCGGGGGTTCCGCGCGGTGGTCGCCAAGCTCGACGGGGCGGCCGCCGGTGACCAGCCGCCGGGCCAGATCGGCGACGTGCTCAAGCTGGTGGCCACGACGCTCATGTCCTCCGTCGGCGGCGCCTCGGGTCCTCTGTACGGGACGGCGTACCTCCGGGCAGCGAAGGTGACCGGGCTCGAGGAGCTCGACGCGCACGGAGTCGTCGCGCTCCTCGAGGGCGCGCTCGAGGGCATCACCGCGCGCGGCAAGGCTCAGCTCGGCGAGAAGACGATGGTGGACGCCTGGCAGCCCGCCGTGGACGCGGCGGAGGGGGCTGCCGACGGTGGGGCGTCGACCGCCGACGTCCTCGCCGCGGCCGCGACGGCGGCGCGCGCGGGCGCCGAGGCGACGATCCCGCTCGTCGCCACCAAGGGCCGCGCGAGCTACCTCGGCGAGCGCAGCGCCGGCCACCAGGACCCGGGCGCGACGTCGACCGCGATCCTGCTCGAGGCCGCGCGCGACGCGGCGACCGCGTGAGCGGCACGGCCGGGGCGCGGGCCCGCGTCGCGCTGGTCCTCGTCTCGCACTCGCAGCGCCTCGCGGAGGGCGCCGTCGAGCTGTCTGCGCAGATGGCTCCCGGCGTGCTGCTGCTCGCGGCCGGCGGTACCGACGACGGCGGGCTCGGGACCAGCTACGACCGCGTGTCCGGGGCGCTCGACGAGGCGCTCGGCGTCGCGGACGGCGTGGTCGTGCTCGCCGATCTGGGCTCGGCCGTCATGACGGTCGAGTCGGTCCTCGACATGGAGGACGGGTTCGACGGGAGGGTCCGGCTCGCGGACGCCCCGTTCGTCGAGGGGGCCGTCGCGGCGGCGGTGACCGCCCACGGCGGTGGGGACGTCGCGGAGGTGCTCGCGTCCGCCGAGCACGCGGGCGGGACCTTCGCGGTCGCGAGCGCCGCTCCCGAGGGCGGGGGGCCGGTCGTCGACGGCGCGCCCACCGTGGACGGCGCTGCGCGCGCCGTCGTCACGCTGCGCAACCCGCTCGGCCTGCACGCGCGCCCGGCGGCGGTGCTGGCGCGCCTCGTCGCGGGCTTCGACGCGAGCGTCGCGATCGACGGCGTCAACGGGGCGAGCGTGCTCGAGCTCATGAAGCTCGGCGCGACCGGCGGCCAGGAGCTCACCGTCACGGGGGAGGGGCCGCAGGCCGCCGACGCGGTGGCCGCCGTCGTCGAGGCCGTGGAGGGCGGTTTCGGCGAGGTCTGAGCCGGGACGTGTGACCGTCGTCACTGGGGTTGCAGTTGATGCAAATTTGCACAGGATGCAAGAATGCTCCTCGTGCCCACGACTCTCCCTGAAATGCCCGCTCGCCCCTCGTCGGCCGAGCGGGCCGCGGCATGCCTGGCGCCGTCACCCGGCGGTCTGCGGGAACGCAAGAAGCGCGCCCGGCGCGAGGCGCTCGTCGAGGCGGCGCAGACGCTGGTGCTGGAGCGCGGCTTCGACGCGGTGACCGTCGAGGACGTCTGCGCCGAGGTCGGGGTCTCGCCGCGCACGTTCTTCAACTACTTCCCGTCGAAGGACGACGCCGTGCTCGGCCTCGAGGACCTCGCCGTGCGACCCGAGATCGTGGCGACCTTCGTCGGGGGCGGTCCCACGGGGGCGCTGCTCGACGACCTCGAGGTCGTCGTGGCCGACGTGCTCGCGCAGCAGATCGTCACGCCCGAGCGCATGGCCCGCACGCTCGAGCTCGTCCAGCGCGAGCCGCACCTCGTCACGCGGCACGTCGCCTGGGTCGAGGGACACCGGGCCGAGCTCGTCGACATGTTCCTCGCACGCCGCGCCGTGCGGCCCTTCGTCCCCGACCCCGAGCTCCTGGCCCTCGTGGTCATGAGCCTGCTGCGCGCGAGCACGCTCGAGTGGCAGCAGCACGACCGCGAGGGCGAGCCGGTAGACCACCTGCCGACCGTCGTCCGGCAGCTCCGCGCACTGCTCACCGACACGCACGCCCCCGGTCCCGCGGCCGGCTAGCCGCCGGTCCCGCCGCTCCACCCTCCCCACCACCCGACGACGGGCCGCGCCCGTCGGCGCGCCCCCGCCCGTCCTGACCGAACCGGATCCTCATGGCCTCCTCCACCGCTGCACCGCCCGTCGACGGCACCAAGCCGCTCGTCGTGCTCACCCCGCGCACCGTGTGGGTGATCTTCGGCGCGCTCATGGCGTCGATGTTCCTGTCCTCGCTCGACCAGTCGATCGTCGGTACCGCGATGCCGACGATCGTCGGCGAGCTCCACGGCGTCGAGCACCAGGGCTGGGTCATCACGGCCTACATCCTGGCGATCGCGATCGTCATGCCCCTGTACGGCAAGTTCGGCGACCTCTGGGGTCGTCGGTGGCCGTTCCTCGTCGCGATCGGGCTCTTCACGGTCGCGTCGGCGGGCGCGGGCTTCGCGCAGTCGTTCCCCGAGCTCGTCGCCTGGCGCGGCGTGCAGGGCCTCGGCGGCGGCGGTCTGATGATCCTGTCGCAGGCGATCATCGCCGACATCGTGCCCGCCAAGGACCGCGGCAAGTACATGGGCCCGATGGGCGCCCTGTTCGGCATCGCGGCCGTGATCGGCCCGCTCCTCGGCGGCTGGTTCACCGAGGGCCCGGGCTGGCGCTGGGCGTTCTGGATCAACGTCCCGATCGGCGTCGCGGCGTTCGTCGTCGCGTGGGTCGCGCTCAAGCTCCCGTCGCACCGTTCGGGCCGCACGATCGACGTCGCCGGCATCTTCTTCCTCGTCGTGGCCACGTCCGGGATCGTGCTCGTCACGAGCTGGGAGTCGCTGACCAGCTCGCGCGGCTACGACTGGTCGGACCCGTGGCTCCTGGGCCTCGTGGCCGCAGTGATCGTCTCGGTCGCCGCGTTCGTCATCGTGGAGAACCGCGCCGAGGAGCCGCTGCTCCCGCTGCACCTGTTCAAGAACCGGACGTTCACGATCGCGACCCTCATCGGCCTCGTGCTCGGGATGGGCATGTTCTCGGCGCTCGCCTTCCTGCCGACGTTCCTCCAGATGTCCACCGGCGCGGGGGTCACCGAGTCCGGGTTCCTCATGCTGCCGATGATGGTCGGCGTCATGATCACGGCGATCGGTTCGGGCATCGCGATCACGAAGACCGGCCGCTACAAGATCTACCCGGTCCTCGGCCTCGCGATCACCGCCGCGGGCATGGTCTGGCTCACGCGCATCACCGGCGACATGTCGATGTGGCTCTTCGGCGCGATGATCTTCGTCATGGGCGCCGGCATGGGCCTCGTCATGCAGACGATCGTCCTCGCGGTGCAGAACTCGGTCGACCCGCACGAGATCGGGACGGCGACGAGCGCGAACAACTTCTTCCGCGAGATCGGCGCGGCCGTCGGCACGGCGCTGTTCAGCACGATCTTCACGTCGCGCCTCGCCGACAACCTCGAGGGCGTCTTCGCGGGGCTGCCCGCCGGCTCCGCGCCCGCCGGGGTCGAGGGGTCGTCGCTCACGCCCGAGATGGTGCAGCAGCTCCCCGAGCCGATCCACACCGGCGTCGTCGACGCGTTCACCGACGCGCTCGCCCCGGCCTTCTGGTACCTCGTCCCGCTCGTGCTCGTCGGGTTCGTCCTCGCGCTCTTCCTGCGCGAGGTCAAGCTCTCCGACGTCGCCGGGATGGTCGCGCGCGGCGAGGCGGTCGCGGACCACGGCGACCTCGTCGAGGACGCTCCTGCGCAGGACGCGGGTACCGACGCGGCCGTCGTGACCGCGGGCGCCTCCGGAGCGGTCGGTGACCACCCGGAAGACCGGGGCCGCGACGCCGCGCCGGTATCCTGACCGGGTGAGCACCTCGCCGTCGCAGCCCGCCGCGCAGCCGTCCCGCCACGGCCGCGCGGCGGGCCCGGTGCGCCCGTCCCCGGGCGACCGCATCAAGCCGAAGAAGCCCGCGAAGGTCCAGTTCGCGTCGACCACGCTGCTGCTCGAGGCCTTCCTCGTGGTGTTCGCCACGCTCGTCGCCTACGGCCTGCGGGACGTGCCCTACTCGCGCGGTCCGCTAGAGCTGCCGAGCGCGACGTCGATCTGGCTCGTGGGCGGCGTCCTCGCCGTCGTGCTCGTGGTCCTCTCCCGCATGGTCGGCACGCCGGGCGGCTACGTCGCCGGGTCGGTCGTCCAGGTGCCGGTCCTGGCCTTCGGGCTCGTGGTGCCGATGATGTTCGTCGTCGGCGGCCTCTTCGTCGTGCTGTGGGTCGTCTCGATCCGGCTCGGCGGGCGCATCGACCGCGAGCGCGCGGCGTACGACGCCGAGCACCCCGAGACCGCGCCCAACGCCGACTGAGGTGAGGCGCGCCCGCGCCCTCGCGCGGGTGGTCACGGCGTCCGGCACGCCGGTGCGGCCGGTAGGCTCGGCGACCATGACCGACGTCGCACCCGCACTGACCGAGACCATCGAGCGCACCCTCATCCTCGTCAAGCCCGACGGCGTCCGCCGCGGCCTGTCCGGCGAGGTCCTGCGCCGCGTCGAGGCCAAGGGCTACACGCTCGCCGCCGTGCGTCTGCTCGACGCGACGCCCGAGCTGCTCGCGGCGCACTACGCCGAGCACGAGGGCAAGCCGTTCTACCAGCCGCTCGTCGACTTCATGCTGTCGGGCAAGGTGCTCGCGGTCGTCGCCGAGGGTCAGGGCGTCATCCCCGGCTTCCGCTCCCTCGCGGGCGCCACGAACCCGACCGAGGCGCTCCCCGGCACCATCCGCGGCGACCTCGGCCGCGACTGGGGCCTCAAGGTCCAGCAGAACCTCGTCCACGGCTCCGACTCGCCCGAGTCCGCCGAGCGCGAGATCGCGCTCTGGTTCCCCGAGCTGGGCTGACCCACCGGCACGCAGCACCGCGCCCCGCCCCGGCCGCACCGGCCGGGGCGGGGCGTCGCGCGTCCCGGCACCTCCGGCGACGGCGCCCGGCCGCGCGGGGCGCAGATCCGCGGGTTCGTCGGGGGCCGCCACTAGGCTCGGGTCCGTGCACCTCAAGACCCTGACGCTGCGCGGCTTCAAGTCGTTCGCGTCCGCGACGACGCTGAGCTTCGAGCCCGGGGTCACGTGCGTCGTAGGGCCGAACGGCTCGGGCAAGTCCAACGTCGTGGACGCGCTCGCGTGGGTCATGGGGGAGCAGGGGGCCAAGACCCTGCGCGGCGGCAAGATGGAGGACGTCATCTTCGCGGGGACGTCCGGGCGGCCGCCGCTCGGGCGCGCCGAGGTCTCCCTGACGATCGACAACACCGACGGCGCGCTGCCGATCGACTACACCGAGGTGACGATCTCCCGCACGCTGTTCCGCAGCGGCGGCTCCGAGTACGCGATCAACGGCTCCGCGTGCCGCCTGCTCGACATCCAGGACCTCCTCTCGGACTCCGGGCTCGGCCGGGAGATGCACGTGATCGTCGGGCAGGGCCAGCTCGACGCCGTCCTGCGCGCGACGCCCGAGGACCGCCGCGGCTTCGTCGAGGAGGCCGCCGGCGTCCTCAAGCACCGCAAGCGCAAGGAGAAGGCGCTCCGCAAGCTCGACGCGATGCAGGCCAACCTCACCCGGCTCGCCGACCTCACGACGGAGATCCGGCGCCAGCTCGGGCCGCTGGGCCGTCAGGCCGAGATCGCCCGCAGGGCCGCGACGATCCAGGCGGACCTGCGCGACGCCAAGGCCCGCCTGCTCGCGGACGACCTCGCGCAGCTCACCGCGACCCTCGAGCAGGAGATCGCGGACGAGGCGGCCCTGCGCGCGCAGCAGGCTGAGGTCGAGCGGGCGCTCACCACGGCCCGGGACGGGCTCGGCAGGCTCGAGCGCGAGGCCGCGGAGGCGGCTCCCGCGCTCGGTGCGGCGACCGACGTGTGGTTCCGGCTGTCGTCCCTGCGCGAGCGCCTCCGGGGCACGCAGACGCTCGCGGAGGAGCGCGTGCGCCTGCTCGGTCGCCCGGAGCCCACCCAGCGCGGGCAGGATCCCGACGAGCTCGAGGCTCAGGCGGAGCGCGTGCGCGCGACCGAGGCCGAGCTCGAGGCCGAGGTCGAGCGCGCACGGGATGCGCTCGCGGCGGCCGTCGCGGACCGTGAGGACGTCGAGCGGTCGGCGGGCGAGGCCGAGCGCGCGGTCGCGACCCTGCTCCGCGGTGCCGCCGACCGCCGGGAGGGCCTCGCGCGCCTCGCGGGCCAGGTCGCCGCGCAGCGCACCCGGGTGGAGGCCGCGGAGGCGGAGATCGGGCGGCTCCGCGAGTCGCTGGCGGAGGCCGAGCACCGGGGCACCCAGGCGCGCACGGACTTCGCGGTGCTGGAGACCCAGGTGGTCGGCGCCGAGGAGGGCGAGGAGGGCCTCGACGCCGAGCACGAGGCCGCGGCCGACGAGGTCGAGCGGACGACGTCGGTCGTGCGGGAGCTGGAGGACGACGCCTCTGCCGCAGATCAGGAGCGCGCCACGTGGAGCGCGCGCATCGAGGCGCTCGAGCTGAGCCTCGACCGCAAGGACGGTGCCGGTGCGCTGCTCGCCGCCGACGGCGTCGGCGTGGTGGGGTCGCTCGCGGCGCTGCTCGGTGTCGAGGCCGGGTACGAGGACGCCGTGGCCGCGGCGCTCGGCCCCGCCGCGGACGCCGTCGCGGTCGAGTCGGTCGACGCCGCCGTCGACGCGCTGCGCTACCTGCGCACCGAGGACGCCGGCCGGGCAGGGCTCGTCGTCGCGGTCGATGCGGCGCACGGGGGCGGGCGCGACGCGGCCACCCTGCCCGACGGCGCGCGCTGGGCCGTCGACGTCGTGACGGCGGGCGGGGGCGTCGGCCACGCCGTGCGGGCCCTGCTTGCGGACGTCGCCGTCGTCGACGACCTCGCGCAGGCGCGCACCCTGGTAGCGCGGCACCCCGGCGTGGCGGTCGTGACGCGCGGGGGAGACCTCCTGGCGGCGACGCGCGCGTGGGGCGGCTCGGCCTCGGCGCCGAGCGTCCTGCACCTCCAGTCCGCGCTCGACGAGGCGCGCACCGCCCACGACGACGCGGCGGCCCGGGCAGAGCGCGCGCGGTTCGCCCTCGTGGGTGCGCGCGACGCCGCGCAGGAGGCGCGCGCCCGCTACGACGACACCCTCGACCGGCTCAACGAGTCGGACGCACAGCTCGCGGCGGTCGCGGAGCAGCTCGGCCACCTCGGTGCGACGGCGCGCTCGGCGGCCGCAGAGGCGGAGCGCGTGCGTGCCTCGCTCGAGCGGGCGTCGCAGGGGCTCGACGACGCGCGCGAGGCACTCGCGGGCCTCGTCGAGCGGCTCGACGTCGCGGAGGCGGCGCCGGAGCAGTCGGAGGAGGCCGTCGCCGAGGCGACCACGGAGCGTGACCGCCTCCTCGCGCTCGCGTCGGCGGCCCGGACCACGGAGACGGAGGCTCGCCTCGCCCTGCGCACGAGCGAGGAGCGCGCGCGGGCGGTGGCCGGCCGGGCGCAGTCCCTCGCTCGGGCCGCCGCGGCGGAGCGGGAGGCGCGCGAGCGGGCCGCCCGGCGCGAGGCCGCCCGGGTGCGCCAGGCCGAGCGTGCGTCGGCCGTGCGCGAAGGTGCGGCGCGCGCCCTCGGCGCTGTCGATCGGTCGCTCGCCCGCGCGGGCGAGGAGCGCGCGGCCGCCGAGGCGGCGCGCGCCGAGCGTGACGCCGCCGTGACCGCTGCCCGGCGCGAGGTCGACGACCTCGCTTCTCGCCTGCGCGAGCTGACCGACGTCGCGCACCGCGACGAGGTGGCGCGCACCCAGCAGCAGCTCCGGATCGAGCAGCTCCAGGCGCGCAGCGTCGAGGAGCTCGGCCTCGACCCGGCGGTCCTCGTCGAGGAGCTCGGTCCTCACCGCGACGTCCCGGTCCCGTCGGACGACGACGAGCCGCGCACCGTGCCCTACGACCGTGCGGCCCAGGAGAAGCGGCTGCGTGCCGCCGAGCGCGACCTGGGCCGGCTCGGCAAGGTGAACCCGCTCGCGCTCGAGGAGTTCGCGGCGCTCGAGGAGCGGCACAAGTTCCTCGCGGACCAGCTCGCCGACCTCAAGAAGTCGCGTGCCGACCTTCTGGAGATCGTCAGAGAGATCGACGAGCGGGTCGAGCGGGTGTTCGCGGACGCCTATCGCGACACCGCCGAGCAGTTCGAGCGGGTGTTCGCGCGCATGTTCCCCGGCGGTGAGGGGCGGCTGGTGCTCACGGACCCGGACGACATGCTCACGACCGGGATCGAGGTCGAGGCGCGCCCGGCGGGCAAGAAGGTCAAGCGGCTCTCGTTGCTGTCCGGCGGCGAGCGCTCGCTCACGGCGGTCGCGCTGCTCGTGGCGATCTTCAAGGCCCGCCCGTCGCCGTTCTACGTCATGGACGAGGTCGAGGCGGCCCTGGACGACGTCAACCTCGGCCGCCTCCTCGAGATCTTCCGGGAGCTCCAGGAGGACTCGCAGCTCATCGTCATCACCCACCAGAAGCGCACGATGGAGATCGCGGACGCGCTCTACGGGGTGACGATGCGCGGTGACGGCGTGACGACCGTGATCAGTCAGCGGATGAACGAGGCGCGCGAGGACGTCTCGGTGTGAGGCGCCTCATGCCGGGTCCGGGCACGTCCGGGACCTGGGCCTATGCTGGAGAAACGTTGGAATTCCGCGCCTTGTGAAGATGTGGTGCCGATCGGGCAGCTCGGCGTGGCACCGGTCGCGCCCCGTGCGGGGACCCGGATACTGGTCGTCATGGTCTGGATGTTCGTGTGGCTGGGGCTCACGCTCGGCGTCGCCGCTGTCGTGTTCCTGTTCGCGAGCGTCGTTGCGCGCTCGGAGGCCCAGTCGTCGGCCGCGCAGGGGGACCGGTCCGCAGACCAGGGGATGCGCGCGTTCTGGCGCGACTTCCGTTCGGGTCTGCGTCGGCGGCGTCGCCGCGGGAGCCTCGACGCGCACCACGTCGGGACCGTGCGCATGCCCCGGCCGGTCGACACGAGCATCGACGACTTCTTCACCGCGACCGAGGTGACGTCGAACGCGTACGTCGACGCGGAGGAGCTGACCGACGTCCTGCACCGCGCGCGCGAGCGCGTGCGGCCGCTGCACACGGGGGAGCGTCCTCCCCAGGCCTAGCCGCGCGTACCGTCGCGTGACCGTCACCACCGCGTGACCGCCGCCCTCGTCTGAGAGACTTCCGGGGTGAACGACCTCCTCCCGCTCTGGATCGTCCTCGGCGTCGTCCTCCTCGTCGCCCTCGCCACCGTCGGGACCGTGGCGGTCCGTCGGCGACCTCGCCGCGACGTCCTCGAGCCGCCGTCCGCCGTGCCCGCCGCGCCTCCGACGACACCCGACACCGGCACGGCTCCGCCCGGGACCGTGTCGGTCGAGGCCCCGCCCGAGGCCGAGGAGCCGGCTGCCGCCGCCACCGCTCCCACGATCGAGCGACCCGAGCCCGTCGGCGGCCGACTGGTCCGCCTGCGCGAGCGGCTCGCCCGATCCGGGTCCCCCCTGGGCGCTCGCCTGCTCTCGGTGCTCTCGCGCGACCACCTCTCGGAGGACGACTGGGACGAGCTCGAGGAGACCCTCCTGCTCGCGGACGTCGGTGCCGGGCCGGCCGGCGAGCTCATCGACGCGCTGCGCACCAAGGTCCGCGTGCTCGGCGTCCGCGACGCCGCGAGCGTGCGGGACCTGCTGCGCACGGAGCTCGTCGCGCTCGTCGACCCGTCGCTCGACCGCTCGCTCGCGACGTCGCCCACCACGGGGGACGACGGCGCCCCGGTCCCGGCCGTCGTGCTCGTCGTCGGCGTCAACGGCACGGGCAAGACCACGACGGTGGGCAAGCTCGCGCGCGTGCTCGTCGCGGAGGACCGCAGCGTCGTGCTCGGCGCGGCGGACACGTTCCGCGCCGCGGCGGCGGACCAGCTCGAGACCTGGGGCTCGCGCGTGGGCGTCCCGACCGTGCGGTCCGACCGCGACGGTGCCGACCCCGCCGCGGTGGCGTTCGACGCCGTGCGCCGCGGCCGCGCCGAGGGTGTGGACGTCGTGCTCGTCGACACCGCCGGCCGGCTCCAGAACAAGCAGGGCCTCATGGACGAGCTGGGCAAGATCCGGCGCGTCATCACCAAGGAGGCGCCGCTCTCCGAGGTCCTCCTCGTCCTCGACGCGACCACGGGGCAGAACGGGCTCAACCAGGCGCGCGTCTTCGGGGAGGTCGCGGGCGTGACGGGCATCGTCCTGACGAAGCTCGACGGCACCGCTCGCGGCGGCATCGTCGTCGCGGTCCAGCGCGAGCTGGGCGTCCCGGTCAAGCTCGTCGGGCTGGGGGAGGGCCCCGACGACCTCGCCCCGTTCGACCCGGAGCAGTTCGTCGACGGGCTCCTCGGCGACTGACGGGCGCCCCGCCGCGGGTCACGATCGTGTCACGGAGCGATCACGAGCGTGTCGCGATCCGGACGCCGCGCGGGCCCCGCACGAGGGGGAAACGGAACGTTTACGTCCGAGGAACGCTTGTCACACCCGCGTAACACGGCGACACCGCGGGGGAAACCCGTCCGCACCACCGTAGTCCCCGACCGGCCGCCCGGCTGGCGAGGGGAGATGATCCGATGGAGTGGGACACCGGGGCAACCGCGTGGATGCTGACCTCAGCATCCCTCGTGCTCCTGATGACGCCCGGACTGGCGTTCTTCTACGGCGGCATGGTCCGCGCCAAGTCCGTGCTGAACATGATGATGATGTCGTTCGGCGCGATGGCCGTCGTGGGCGTCGTCTACGTGCTGTGGGGCTGGTCGATGTCGTACGGCGAGGCCGGGACGGGCGGCCTCGTCGCGAGCCCGTTCGCGCAGTTCGGCCTCTCGGGCGCGATCACCGACGCCGACGGCAGCGCCGTGGCGAGCACGCTCGGCAACTACCCGAACGTGGTGGACATCGCGTTCCAGGTGACGTTCGCGATCATCACGGTCGCGCTCATCTCCGGTGCGCTGGCCGACCGCGTGAAGTTCGGTACCTGGCTCACCTTCACGGCGATCTGGGTCACCGTGACGTACTTCCCGCTCGCCCACATGGTCTGGGGCGGCGGCTTCCTCTCGGGCAACGAGAACGGCCTCGCGGCACGCATCTTCGGGGTGACCGACGGCGCCGCCACGGTCGCGCCGATCGACTTCGCGGGCGGCACGGTCGTCCACATCAACGCCGGTGTCGCGGCCCTCGTGCTCGCGATCCTCATCGGCAAGCGCAAGGGCTTCGGCAAGGAGCCGATGCGCCCGCACAACCTGCCGTTCGTCATGCTCGGCGCCGCCCTCCTGTGGTTCGGCTGGTTCGGCTTCAACGCGGGCTCGGCCTTCGGGGCGAACGAGACCGCAGGCCTCGCCTGGGTCAACACGACGAGCGCCACCGCGGCGGGCATCATCGGGTGGCTCCTCACGGAGAAGATCCGCGACGGTCACGCGACGTCGCTCGGTGCGGCGTCCGGCGTCGTGGCGGGCCTCGTCGCGATCACGCCGGCCGCGGGGGCCCTCAACCCGGTCACGTCGATCGTCCTCGGCCTCGTCGCCGGCGCTCTCTCCGCGCTCGCGGTCGGGCTCAAGTACCGGTTCGGCTACGACGACTCGCTCGACGTCGTCGGCGTCCACCTGGTGTCCGGCCTCTGGGGTACCGTCGCGATCGGCTTCCTCGCCACCGACTCGGGCCTGTTCTTCGGCGGCGGCGCGCAGCAGCTCGTCGTGCAGATCCTCATCGCCCTCGTCGCCATCGTGTTCTCGGCGGCCACGACGCTCGTCATCGGCCTGATCCTCAAGGTCACCATGGGCTGGCGGGTCAGCGAGGACGCCGAGGTCGGCGGCATCGACCTCGCGGTCCACGGTGAGACGGCGTACGAGTCCATCCAGCAGGGCAGCGTCATCAAGGAGGTGCGGGCATGAAGCTCGT
This sequence comes from Cellulosimicrobium sp. GQ32, assembly GCF_059758455.1. Taxonomy (NCBI): domain Bacteria; kingdom Bacillati; phylum Actinomycetota; class Actinomycetes; order Micrococcales; family Promicromonosporaceae; genus Cellulosimicrobium; species Cellulosimicrobium sp. GQ32. Next base: position 49,232 of record NZ_JCAXEP010000007.1, read on the forward strand.
CACGGGAATCATCCAGCCGCACCGGCTCGACGACGTGAAGTCGGCGCTCGAGGCCGCGGGCGTGCGGGGCATGACGGTCAGCGAGGCCAGCGGCTACGGGCGCCAGAAGGGCCACACCGAGGTCTACCGCGGCGCGGAGTACACGGTCGACCTGGTGCCCAAGGTCCGCATCGAGGTCCTCGTCGACGACGCCGACGCGACCGTGGTCACCGAGGTGATCGTCAAGGCCGCGCAGACCGGCAAGATCGGCGACGGCAAGGTCTGGACGGTCCCGGTGGACGACGTCGCCCGCGTGCGCACGGGCGAGCACGGCCCCGGCGCCCTGTGAGGCGACGGACCATCGGATGACCGACCACGCCGACACCCCGACCACGGGCGGGGTCGCAGGGGGATCGGCGGGGCGCCTCGGGCAGCAGCCGGGCGAGCAGCACACTGAGGTCCCGCACCCCGAGGGGGTGCGGGGCCTCCGCGCGCGGATGCTCGACGTCGCGCGGTCCATGAGCGGCCCCGGCCGCAGCGGGGTCGCGCGCCGGGCCGCCGTCGTCGACCTCGTGACGTCCTCCCTCCAGGGCCTGTGGCGCGAGGCGACCGACGGCGTCGCGCCCGACGGCATCGCGCTCGCTGCCGTGGGCAGCCTCGGCAGAGGCGACATGGGACCCGCGAGCGACCTCGACCTGGTCCTCGTCCACGACGGCCGCAGCCACGCGGCCGAGGACGTCGCGCGGGTCGCCGAGCGCCTGTGGTACCCGCTCTGGGACGCCGGGGTCGACCTCGACCACTCGGTGCGCTCGCTCTCGCAGTGCCGCCAGGTGGCGTCCAAGGACGTCCCCGCAGCCGTCGGCTGGCTCGACGTGCGTGCGGTGGCAGGTGACGCGGTCGTCGTGCACCGGGCGTCGTCAGCGGTCCTCACCGACTGGCGGTCGGCGTCGCGCCGCCGCCTGCCCGACCTGCTCTCCTCGACGCGCGAGCGCGCCGAGCGCTCCGGCGAGCTCGCCTACCTCATCGAGCCCGACCTCAAGGAGTCGCGCGGCGGGATCCGAGACGCGGTCGTGCTCTCGGCCCTGGCCGCGACGTGGCTCACGGACCGTCCGCACGGGTCGGTCGACCGCGCGTACGCGCACCTGCTGGACGTGCGCGACACCGTGCAGGTCGTCACCGGTCGGCACACGAGCCGGCTCCTGCTCGCCGATCTCGACGAGGTCGCTGCACTGTCCGGTTTCGACGACCCCGACGAGCTGCTCGCGAGCCTCGCCGCGGCCGGCCGCGAGGTCTCGTACGCGCTCGACACGACGGTCCGCCGCGCCCGCCAGGCGCTCCAGCGGCCGTCGATCGCCCGCCGGCCGGTCCTGGTCCGGGGCCGCCGGGCTGCACCGAGGCTGCGGCCCGTCGGCGACGGGCTCGTCGAGCACGACGGCGAGCTCGTGCTCGCGGTGGACGCCCACCCCGCGTCCGACCCGCTCCTGTCGCTGCGCGCCGCCGCCACCGCCGCCCGGACGGGCCTGACGCTCTCCCCGGTCTCGGTCGCGAGCCTCGCCCAGTGCCCGCCGCTGCCCGAGCCGTGGCCGCGGGCGGCGCGGACGGCGTTCCTCTCGCTGCTGGGCTCGGGGCAGGCCCAGGTCGCCGTGTGGGAGGCGCTCGACCTCGCCGGCGTGGTCACCACGTGGATCCCCGAGTGGGCGGGAGTGCGGAACCGTCCGCAGCGCGCCGCCGTGCACCGGCACACCGTCGACCGGCACCTCGTGGAGGTGGTCGCGCGCGCGGCCCGGGACCGCAAGGACGTCGAGCGACCGGAGCTGCTCCTGCTGTCCGCGGTGCTGCACGACATCGGCAAGCGCGCGGGCGCCGTCGACCACTCCGTCGAGGGCGCGCGCCTGGTGCCCGCGATCCTCGGCCGCATGGGGTTCGAGCCTGAGGTCGTGGCCGACGTGGAGCGCCTCGTGCGCCACCACCTGACGCTGTCGCGGCTCGCGGTGAGCGAGGACCCGGACGACCCGGCGACGGTCGCCGAGCTCGCCGACGCCGTCGACCACCGGCCGGACCTCCTCCGCGTGCTGCGCGCGCTGACCGAGGCGGACGCGTCGTCGCTCGGGCCGAGCGCGTGGACCGCGTGGCGGGCGAGGCTCGTCGACGACCTGGTGGGGGAGACGCTGCGGGCGCTGGTCGCCGTACGGGAGGACGTGCCGAGAGACCCGGGCGCCGCCGGGTAGGCTGGTCCTTCGCGGACGGCCCGTCCTCTGCCAGCCCGTGCCCGGCCTCGGGCGACGGCAGGCGGGAGCGCCGCCGCGGACGAGACTTCCGACGACTGGTGAGGATGACGCGGTGTTCAACACGCTGTCGGACCGACTGACATCGACCTTCAAGAACCTGCGTTCCAAGGGCCGGCTGTCCGAGGCGGACATCGACGCGACGATCCGGGAGATCCGACGCGCGCTGCTCGACGCCGACGTGGCGGTCCCCGTCGTGCGCGAGTTCAGCGCGACCGTGCGCGAGCGCGCGCTCTCCTCCGAGGTCTCGGGCGCGCTCAACCCGGCGCAGCAGGTCGTGAAGATCGTCAACGAGGAGCTCGTCGGCATCCTCGGCGGCGAGAGCCGCGGGCTGCGGTTCTCCAAGACGCCGCCGACGGTCATCATGCTCGCGGGCCTCCAGGGCGCGGGCAAGACGACGCTGGCCGGAAAGCTCGCGCTGCACCTGCGCGAGCAGGGGCACACGCCGCTCCTCGTCGCCGCGGACCTCCAGCGGCCGAACGCGGTCACCCAGCTCAGCGTCGTCGCCGAGCGCGCCGGGGTGCCGGTGTTCGCCCCGCACCCGGGCAACCAGAGCGGGGTGGAGGTCGACGACGTCATCGGCGACCCCGTCGCCGTCGCGCGCGAGGGTGTCGAGACGGCGCGGCAGCGCCAGCACGACGTCGTCATCGTCGACACCGCGGGCCGCCTCGGCCTCGACGCCGTCCTCATGCAGCAGGCCTCGGACATCCGTGACGCCGTGCAGCCCGACGAGGTCCTGTTCGTCATCGACGCGATGATCGGCCAGGACGCCGTCGCGACCGCGAAGGCCTTCGAGGAGGGCGTCGACTTCACGGGCGTCGTGCTCACCAAGCTCGACGGCGACGCGCGCGGCGGCGCCGCGCTCTCCGTCCGCGGGGTCACCGGCCGCCCGATCCTCTTCGCCTCCACGGGCGAGAAGCTCACCGACTTCGAGGCGTTCCACCCGGACCGCATGGCGTCGCGCATCCTCGACATGGGTGACGTCCTCACGCTCATCGAGCAGGCCGAGAAGGCGTTCGACGCCGAGCAGGCCGCGAAGATGGCGGAGAAGGTCGCCACGGGGCAGGACTTCACGCTCGCGGACTTCCTGGTGCAGATGCAGCAGATGAAGAACATGGGCTCGATGAAGAAGATGCTCGGGATGCTCCCGGGCATGGGCCAGATGCGCGAGGCGCTCGACAACTTCGACGAGCGCGAGGTCGACCGCATCGAGGCGATCATCCGCTCGATGACCCCCGCTGAGCGCGACAACCCCAAGATCATCAACGGGTCGCGCCGGGCGCGCATCGCGCGCGGCTCCGGCGTGACGACGAGCGACGTCAACCAGCTCCTGGAGCGGTTCGCGGGCGCGCAGAAGATGATGCGGCAGATGAGCCGTGGCGGCGGGATGCCGGGGATGCCGGGCATGGGCAACCTCCCGGGCATGGGCGGCAAGAAGGCACGGGGGCGCCAGGCGCCGCAGCGCAAGGTCAAGGGCAAGTCGGGCAACCCGGCCAAGCGCGCCGCCCAGGAGCGCGCGGCCGCGGCGCGGGCGGCGGGAGAGGCCACGGGCCCCGCAGCACCCGCCGGCTCGGCGTTCGGCATGGGCCGGGCGCAGGAGCCCGCACAGCCGTCGTCGGACGACCTCCAGCTCCCGCCCGGGTTCGAGAAGCTGCTCGGCCGCTGACCGGGCCGACGTCCCCCTTCCGCACGCACTCGTGTCTCGGGTGCGTCCCGGGGGCGCCCGGGCGCTAGGTTATGTCCGTGGTACCTGCCCGGTGCCACCCCGTGCCCGCGAACCGGGCCCACCGTCCTGACCGTCCTCACCCAGGAGCCGCATGTCCGCGCTGGAAGGCCCCACGCTGCACGTCCGCGGCCACGTCGTCGTCGGTGACGACCGCGAGGTGGGCGACCTGTGGGTCAAGGACGGGCGGATCAGCCTCACGCGGCCGTCGGCGCAGGGCACCAACATGGTCGAGCTCGAGGGGTGGGTCCTGCCGGGCCTCGTCGACGTCCACTGCCACGTCGGCCTGGGTGCGCAGGGCGCGGTCGACGCGGCGACGGCGCAGGACCAGGCCGTCACGGACCGCGACAGCGGCGTCCTCCTCGTGCGCGACGCGGGCTCGCCGCTCGACACGCGGTGGGTCCACGGGCGGCGCGACCTGCCACGGCTCGTGCGGGCCGGACGGCACCTCGCGCGCCCCAAGCGCTACCTGCGGAGCTACGGGCTCGAGCTCGACGACGTCGCGCAGCTCCCCGAGGCCGTGCGGCGCGAGGCGCGCCAGGGCGACGGCTGGGTGAAGATCGTGGGCGACTGGATCGACCGCGACCTCGGGGCCGAGGGCGACCTGCGGCCGCTGTGGCCCGACGACGTCCTCGCCGCGGCCGTCGCCGCGGCGCACGCCGAGGCCGCGCGCGTCACCGTGCACGCCTTCTCCGAGGAGGTGATCCCGTCCCTGCTCGCCGCGGGCGTCGACGGGATCGAGCACGGCACGGGGATCGACCCCGACCTGATGTACGAGATCTCCGAGCGCGGGGTCGCGGTCACCCCCACGCTGTTGCAGATCGGCCAGTTCGAGGCGATCGCCCGGCAGGCCGACGAGAAGTACCCGGTGTTCGCGGCACGCATGCGACGGCTCCACGAGCGACGGTACGAGCAGGCCCGGGCGCTGTACGAGGCGGGCATCCAGATCCTCGTGGGGACGGACGCGGGCGGGACGATCGGGCACGGCCGCCTCGCGGACGAGTGCGCCGAGCTCGTGGCCGCCGGCATCCCCGACGCGGCGGTCGTCGCAGCGGCGAGCTGGCAGGGCCGGGAGTACCTCGGCTACACGTCGCTCGTCGAGGGCGCGTCGGCGGACTTCGTCGTGTACCCGCAGGACCCGCGCGAGGACGTCGGCGTCCTGCGCGCGCCGACGGCGATCGTGCTCCGCGGCGAGATCGTCGCCCCGCACGCAGGCTGAGGGTCCTACGCGCAGGTTGGTCCCGGCCGGTCCGGTCTGGCACAATGTCCCGGTACTCGGCGTGCCCCGGCCCCTCTCTCCGGCGCGTGCCGTGTCCTGAACCCCTTCCTCGTCCTGTCCCCACGGGACGGGTCCGGGTTCGCCCGAACCAGAACCAGGAGAGACCACCACTGTGGCCGTCAAGATTCGTCTGAAGCGTCTCGGCAAGATCCGTGCGCCGTACTACCGTGTCGTCGTCGCGGACTCGCGCACCAAGCGTGACGGTCGCGTGATCGAGGAGATCGGCAAGTACCACCCGACCGAGGAGCCCTCGTTCATCGAGATCACCTCGGACCGCGCCCAGTACTGGCTCGGCGTCGGCGCACAGCCGACCGAGCAGGTGCTCGCGCTCCTCAAGATCACGGGCGACTGGCAGAAGTTCAAGGGCCTGCCCGGGGCCGAGGGCACGCTCAAGGTCAAGGGCGAGAAGGTCGACCCGGCCGCCGCGATCGAGGCCGCCGCCGCGGACGCGGAGAAGGTCAAGGCCAAGGCTGCCGAGAAGAAGACCGAGGCTCCGGCCGAGGAGCCCGCCGACACGGCCGACGAGGCCGCTGCCGACGAGCAGGCCTGATGATCGCCGAGGCGCTCGAGCACCTCGTGCGCGGCATCGTGGACAACCCGGACGACGTCCGGGTGAACGCGAAGACGCTGCGTCGCGGTGACCTGCTCGAGGTCCGGGTGCACCCGGACGACCTCGGCCGCGTGATCGGTCGTGGCGGACGCACCGCACGTGCCCTGCGCACGGTGATCGGCGCGCTCGCGACCGACGGGCCGGTCCGCGTCGACGTCGTGGACGTCGACCGCCGCTGAGGCCCGCACATCGTGCCCCGCGAGGGGCCACGGGCAAGGCCCGGCCCGCCGACCGGCGGGCCGGGCCTTCCTGTTCCGTCCGCCCGACCAGGTGCCGGACCGGCACCACCCGACCAGGACCACCGGAGGAGTGACGACCATGGAGCTGACCGTCGCGCGCGTCGGCAAGGCGCACGGACTGCGTGGCGAGGTCGCGCTCGACCTGCGCACCGACGATCCCGAGGTGCGCCTCGCCGTCGGGGAGCGCCTGGAGACGCGCCCCGCGACGGCGGGGCCGCTCACGGTCGGGACCGTGCGGGTGCACCAGGGGCGGTGGCTCGTCGGCTTCGAGGGCGTCCGCGACCGCACTGCCGCAGAGGCCCTGCGCGGCGTCGAGCTCGTGGTCGAGGTCGATGCGTCGGACGAGGAGGACGCGTGGTACCCGCACGAGCTCGTCGGGCTCCGCGCGGAGGACCTGGACGGCCAGGTCCTCGGACGCATCGACGGCCTCGAGCACCTGCCCGCGCACGACGTGCTCGTGCTGCGCGAGACCGGGGGCGCCCGCACGCTCGTCCCGTTCGTGCGGCAGATCGTCCCGCACGTCGACGTGGCCGGGGGCCGGGTCGTGCTCGACCCGCCGGGCGGGCTGCTCGCGTCGGACGCGGACCGGCTCGAGGTGGCGAGCCCGGACGGCGGCGGGACGTCGGGCTCCGCCGCGAGCGAGCCTGACGACCCGCGCGACGGCGAGGCCTGACCGTGCGCATCGACGTCGTCACGATCTTCCCCGACTACCTCGCGGCGCTGGACCTGTCGCTCGTGGGCAAGGCGCGCACCGCGGGGATCCTCGACCTGCGCGTCCACGACCTGCGGAACTGGACGACGGACCGGCACCGCACCGTGGACGACACGCCGTTCGGCGGCGGGGCGGGCATGGTCATGCGCCCCGACGTGTGGGGCCGCGCGATCGACGACGTGGCGGGCCTCTCGTCGGCGACGCCGGACGCGGCGGGCGCGGTGCACCTGATCGTGCCGACGCCGTCGGGCGAGACGTTCACGCAGCGCACCGCGGAGGCGCTCGCGACCGAGGGGCACCTCGTCGTCGCCTGCGGGCGCTACGAAGGGATCGACGCGCGCGTCGCCGAGCACTACCGGTCTGCCGGGATGCGGGTCAGCGAGCTGTCGATCGGGGACTACGTCCTCAACGGGGGAGAGGTCGCCGCGCTCGTCATGGTCGAGTCGGTCGGGCGGCTGCTCCCGGGCGTCGTGGGCAACCCCGAGTCGCTGGTCGAGGAGTCGCACGGCGCCGCGGGGCTGCTCGAGTACCCCGTGTACACGAAGCCGCCGGCCTGGGGCGACCTCGAGGTGCCCGAGGTGCTGCTCTCGGGCCACCACGCGCGCATCCACCGCTGGCGCCGCGACCAGGCCCTGCGCCGGACCGCCGTGCGGCGGCCGGACATGGTGCGCGCGCTCGACGTCGCCACGCTCGACCGGCACGACCTGGAGGTCCTCGCGGAGGCCGGGTGGTCCGTCGTCGACGACCGCCTCGACCGCGTCGGGCACGACGCCTCCTGATCCGCCGCGGTACGGGTGGGGGTCGGGCGCCGGGCCCGGCTGCCGCCGGTCACCGGCGTGTGGCAGAATAGTCGATCGGTGTGTGCCGCCCCGGAACCTCTGCCACAGGGGAGCCCGCGCCCGGATCCTCGGGCGGACTGCACGACGGGTCGACGACCGCGAGGAGATCGACCGTCCACGCGCAGCACGGCACACCCCACCGACAGACGACGACGGCCCGGCGCGCCCGGGCCACGAGCACGCGTCCGACCTGTGGCGGACGAGGAGAAGCACCATGCACACGCTGGACAGCGTCGACGCAGCATCGCTGCGCAGCGACGTCCCGGACTTCCGCCCCGGCGACACGCTCAAGGTCAACGTCAAGGTCGTCGAGGGCAACCGCTCTCGCGTCCAGGCGTTCCAGGGCGTCGTCATCGCCCGTCAGGGCAGCGGGGTCCGTGAGACGTTCACGGTCCGCAAGATCAGCTTCGGTGTGGGTGTCGAGCGCACGTTCCCCGTGCACTCGCCGTCCATCGAGTCGGTCGAGGTCGTGACGCGCGGTGACGTGCGCCGCGCCAAGCTGTACTACCTCCGCGCGCTGCGCGGCAAGAAGGCGAAGATCAAGGAGAAGCGCGACACCGCGCCCGCTCGCTGATCGGCTGTCGGCAGGTACTGCCGCTCCGCTCGAACGACGGCGGCCGTCCCCTCGGGGCGGCCGCCGTCGTCGTCCCCGGACGCGCGGTCCGAGGGCCGGTCCGTTTCTCGGAAGTCGGCAGAAGGTGGCATTGTGAACGCGTGACCGACAGCGCCCCGCCCCGCGGCCCGCATCCCGACGCCGGCACCGAGCGCGCGGCGCTCGGTCCTCGGGAAGACGAGGAGACCTCGCGCGGGGAGCATCTCGCGGGTTCCGGCGAGCACCGGTCGGGTCGCGCGTCCGGGGAGCGCCCGGCGCGGAAGTCCTCGTTGCTGCGCGAGACGGCGATCATCGTGGTCAGCGCGCTGGTGCTGTCGTTGCTCATCAAGACGTTCCTGGTGCAGGCGTTCTTCATCCCCAGCGCGTCGATGGAGGACACGCTGGTCGAGGGCGACCGGGTGATGGTGTCGCGGCTCGTGCCGGGCGCGTTCGACGTGCACCGGGGGGACGTCGTGGTGTTCAAGGACCCGGGCGGGTGGCTGCCGCCGCCGGTGCCGCAGGCCGAGAGCCCGGTGTCGGAGGCGGTGCGCGCGGCGCTGACGTTCGTCGGCCTGCTGCCGCAGGACACCGGTGAGCACCTGATCAAGCGGGTGATCGGCACGCCGGGCGACCACGTGGTGTGCTGCGACGCGGAGGGGCGGGTGAGCGTCAACGGGGTGTCGATCGACGAGACGTACATCAAGCCCGGCTCGATCCCCAGCCAGGACCCGTTCGACCGGACGGTGCCGGAGGACATGCTGTTCGTCATGGGCGACAACCGGCAGAACTCGGCGGACTCGCGCTACAACACGGGCAAGCCCGGGGGCGGGTTCGTGCCGATGGGCAACGTCGTGGGGACGGCGTTCGTCAAGGTCTGGCCGCTGTCCCACCTGGGCCTGCTGCGCAACCCCGGCGACGTGTTCGCCGACGTGCCCGAGGTGGAGCCGTGACGCTGGACGCGGTCGCTCGTCCCGCCGGTCCGGTGCCGACCTCGGCGCCCGGCGCGCCCGCGGCCGCCGCCCCGGCGCGCGTGCGTCGTGCCCCTGCGCGGCGCCGCCCGGACCTCCGGCAGGAGCGCGCGATGCTCCGCGAGGGCGCCCGGCTCGTCGCCGGCATGGACGAGGTCGGTCGCGGAGCGCTCGCCGGACCGGTCTCGGTGGGCGTCGTGGTCGTCGACCTCGCGACGAAGCCCTGCCCGCCGGGCCTCACCGACTCCAAGCTCCTCACCGCGACCGCGCGCGAGGCCCTCGTGCCGCTCGCGCGCGCATGGTCCGTCGCCTGGGCCGTGGGCCACGCCGGTCCCGCCGAGATCGACGCGCACGGCATCGTCGGTGCGCTGCGCCTCGCGGGCCGCCGGGCGCTCGCCCAGGTGCGTCGCACGGTCGGCGACGTCGACGCCGTCCTCCTGGACGGCAAGCACGACTGGCTCAGCCGCCCCTCGGCCGTGGACCTCTTCGAGGCGTTCGACCTCGACCCGCACGACGACGAGCGGGTCGTCGACCCGCGGGTGCGCACGCTGGTCAAGGCCGACCTCCAGTGCGCCTCCGTCGCCGCGGCGAGCGTCCTCGCGAAGACGGAGCGCGACGGTCTCATGACCAGCCTCGCGCGGCAGTACCCCGCCTTCGGGTGGGACCAGAACAAGGGCTACGGCGCGGCGGCGCACGTCGAGGCCCTGCGCGAGCACGGCCCGACGCCGCAGCACCGCCGGTCCTGGCGGCTGCCCGAGCGGGGGGACGAGGGTCTCGACACCCCGGCGTACGGGGAGCCCGTGGACGTCCTCGAGCTCGACCCGGACGCCGCCCTGCCCACGAGCTGAGGCGGGCGCGGAGCGCTCGATGGTCCATGATGGAGGCGTGAGCGCCGAAGACCTCGAGAACTACGAGACCGAGATGGAGCTCGCGCTGTACCGCGAGTACCGCGACGTGGTGGGCCTGTTCTCGTACGTGGTGGAGACCGAACGTCGCTTCTACCTGGCGAACCAGGTGGACCTCCAGGTGCGTTCCGCCGCGGGCGAGGTGTACTTCGAGCTGCGGCTCGCCGACGCGTGGGTGTGGGACGTGTACCGGTCGGCACGCTTCGTGAAGTCGGTGCGCGTCGTGACCTTCAAGGACGTCAACGTCGAGGAGCTCGCAAAGGCTGAGCTCCAGCTCTGACCACGGTCCTGGCCGTCCACAGGACGGCATCCCGACGGTCCCCTCCACAGGTGATCGCGGGTTTCTGGCGCCGCGCCCACCCCGTCGCCCACGGTGGGCGGCGGAGGTGAGCCCATGGGAGCGAAGGACGCCGTCGGGCGGTACGGGGAGAGGGTGGCCGCGGCCCACCTGGTCGAGGCGGGATGGACCCTGCTCGACCGCAACTGGCGCGGGACGCGTGGCGAGCTCGACGTCGTCGCGCTCGACGGGGACGTGCTGGTCACGGTCGAGGTGAAGACGCGTCGTGGCACCGGCTTCGGGCACCCCGCCCAGGCCGTGACGCCCGCGAAGCTCGGTCGCCTGCGGCGGCTCACGGGGGAGTGGCTCGCGACCCACGACGTGCGCGCGCGGTCGGTCCGCATCGACGTCGTCGCCGTGCTCGTGGCGCGGGCGGGCGCCGCGCAGGTGGAGCACCTCGTCGGGGTGAGCGCCTGATGGGCCTCGGGACGACCCGGGCCGTCGCGCTCGTCGGGCTGTCGGGCCACGTCGTCGAGGTGCAGGCGCACCTCGCGGCCTCGGTGCCCGGGTTCGTGCTCGTCGGGCTCCCGGACGCGGCGCTCAGCGAGTCGAGGGACCGCGTCCGTGCGGCCGTCACGTCGTCGGGCATCCCATGGCCGCAGCGCAAGGTCACGATCAACCTCTCGCCCGCCGCGCTCCCCAAGTCCGGCACCGGCTTCGACCTCGCGATCGCGGTCGCGCTCCTCGCCGGCGCCCAGGTCGTCCCGGTGCGCGCGGTGGAAGACGTGGTGCACCTCGGCGAGCTGGGCCTCGACGGCCGCCTCCAGCCCGTGCGCGGCGTCCTGCCTGCGGTGGCGGCGGCCGTCGCCGCCGGGTTCCGGGAGGTCGTCGTGCCTGCGGCCGACGTCGAGGAGGCTCGACTGGTCCCCGGTGCGCGCGTCGTGGGGGCGACGACCCTCGCGAACGTCGCCCGGCTCCACGGTGCGTCCCTCGCCGACCCGGGTGGTGCCGCGACCCCGGTCCTGGTACCGCGGCCCGCCGCGCTGCGCCCGCAGCCGGGCGACCTCGCGGACGTCGTAGGCCAGGACGAGGCGCGGCACGCGCTCGAGGTCGCGGCCGCGGGAGGCCATCACCTGCTGCTCGTCGGGGCTCCGGGCGCGGGCAAGACGATGCTCGCGTCCCGGCTGCCCGGGATCCTGCCCGACCTCACGGAGGGCGAGGCCGTCGAGGTGACGGCCGTCCACTCGGTGGCCGGGGTGTTCGATCCCGGGGCCGGTCTCGTGCGCCGGCCGCCGTACGAGGACCCGCACCACACGGCCACCCCGGCGGCGATCGTCGGGGGCGGCAGCGGCCTGCCCCGGCCCGGCGCCGCGTCGCGCGCCCATCGTGGGGTCTTGTTCCTGGACGAGGCGCCCGAGTTCGGAGCGCGCGTGCTCCAGACCCTGCGCCAGCCGCTCGAGCACGGCGAGCTCGTCATACACCGCGCCGGCGGGACGGCGCGGTACCCCGCGCGCTTCCAGCTCGTCCTCGCGGCGAACCCGTGCCCGTGCGGCAAGGGCGTCGGCAAGGGGCTCGAGTGCACGTGCTCGCCCGTCGCGCAGCGCCGCTACTTCGGCCGGCTGTCCGGTCCGCTCCTCGACCGGGTCGACGTCCAGGTCGAGGTCCGGCCCGTCACGCGGGTCGAGCGCGCGGGCGCGGGGCGGCCGGAGTCGAGCGCCGCGGTCGCGCGGCGCGTCGCCGCCGCCCGGGAGACGGCGTCCACGCGCCTGACGGGTACGCCGTGGCGGACGAACGCCGAGGTGCCCGGCACCTGGCTGCGCGACCGGCTCGGGCCAGATCCAGGCCTCCTGACGGACGTCGACACCGCGCTCGACCGCGGCACCCTGAGCCTGCGGGGAGCGGACCGCGTCCTGCGTCTCGCATGGACCGTCGCCGACCTCGCCGGGCACGCCGCGCCCACGCGCGCCGACGTCGGGGCCGGGCTCGCGCTCCGGACGCGGGGCTACCGTGGGTGAGCGCCGGGCGGGTCCGACGACGCCCGTGCGCCTCGTGTTCGACGTCACCGACGACCGGCTCGCGCGGGCGGCGTGGTCGCGCCTGGCGGAGCCGGGGGACGAGGTCGCGGTCGCGCTCGTCGACCAGCTCGGGGCCGGGGCCGCGCTCGCCTGGCTCGTCGAGGCGGTGGACGACCCCGCTCGAGCCCGCCGGGAGCTCGTCGGGCTCGTGGACGGCTCCGGCGACCGAGAGGGGCTGCACGGGCTGCTCGGGGTGACCGGGACCGGTGCCGCGGTGCCGACCGGCGACCCGCGCGCCCCCGCCCGCGACCCACGGAGCGGCCCCGTGGCTCGGCTTCTGCGCGCCGTCGCGCGCTGGGCGCCGCGGCTCGACGGTCTCGACCCGCGCCGGGAGCTCCACGTCCTGGACCGACTCGACGGCGCGCTCGTCGTCCCGGGCGACCCGGGGTGGCCCACGGCGCTCGACGATCTCGGGGCGGGCCGTCCGCTCGCGCTGTGGGTCCGGGGGTCGGACCGCCTCGCGGAGCTGGCAGCACGGTCCGTCGCGGTGGTGGGGGCGCGTGCCTGCACGGACTACGGACGCCACGTGACGGGGGAGATCGCCTCGGGACTCGCGGCGCGCGGGTTCACGGTCGTCTCCGGAGGGGCGTACGGCATCGACGCGGCGGCCCACCGCGCCGCGATGGTGTCGTCCGGACCGACGGTCGCGTTCCTCGCGGGCGGGGTGGACCGGCTCTACCCGGTCGGCAACACGGAGCTCCTCCGGGCCGTCGTGGGCGCCGGCGGCGCCGTGGTGTCGGAGGTCCCACCGGGCTCCGTGCCCAGCCGGGTCCGCTTCCTCCTGCGCAATCGCCTCATCGCGGCGTTCGCGGGAGCGACCGTGGTCGTGGAGGCGGCCTGGCGCTCCGGGTCGCTGAGCACGGCGGTCCGTGCCGCCGAGCTCTCCCGGCCGGTCGGCGCCGTCCCCGGGCCTGTGACCTCCATGGCGTCGACCGGCTGCCACCGGCTCCTGCGCGACGGTGCGGCCGTGTGCGTCACCGACGCCGACGAGGTGGCGGAGCTGGCCGGGGCGCTCGCGCGGGACGCGGCGCCGGCGGCGCCGGCTGCGGGGACGCTCCGGGCGCCCCGCGACGCTGCGTACGACGGGCTCGACGCCGTCGAGACCCGGACGTGGGACGCCCTGCCCCTGCGCTCGGGCGCACCGACGGACGCGATCGCGCGGTCGGCCGGGCTCGCCGTCTCGGAGGCCGTCAGTGCCCTCGGGCGGCTCGAGATCCGCGGACTCGCCGAGCGGACGCCCGGCGGATGGCGGCGCGTGCGCACGGAGTGAGGAGGCCGGTGAGGCGGGTCATGGCGGCGGCTGGCGGAGGGCGACGGCCGGAGCGCCTCCGGCGGTCCTGCGGTCTCGCGCGCGAGACTGGTGGAATGAGCCGCTCGACCCGTCCCGACGACTCCGCCGACCTGCCGGACGAGCGCCGGCCCGACGCCCTGCCGCCGGCGCTCGACGCGGCGCTCGCGGACTTCGGGACCCATCTCGAGGTCGCGGAAGGTTCGTCCGCGCACACGGTGCGTGCGTACACGGGCGACGTCGAGGCGCTGCTGGTCCATGCCGCACGGTACGGCGCGACGTCACCGCAGGACGTCGACCTCGCCGCCCTGCGTGCCTGGCTGACGGAGCAGTCGGAGCGTGGGCTCGCCCGTGCCACGCTCGCACGGCGCGGTGCCGCCGCACGGGCGTTCTTCGACTGGGCGCGCCGGACCGGTCGCGTCTCGGTGGACCCCGCCGCACGCCTCGCGAGCCCGCGCGTCCCGCGCACCCTGCCGACCGTGCTCACGGCCGACGCGGCCGGCCGGTTGCTCGACGCGGCCCGGGAGGCGGCGGGCGAGGGCGAGCCGGCCCGGCTGCGTGAGTGGGCGGCCGCCGAGCTGCTGTACGGAGCGGGGATCCGCGTGGGCGAGCTCGCGGGGATCGACGTGGACGACGTGGACCTGTCGCAGCGGGTCGTCCGGGTGCTCGGCAAGGGGGACAAGGAGCGGGTCGTGCCGTTCGGCGTCCCGGCGGCTCGGGCCGTGACCCGCTGGCTGGACCTGGGGCGGCCGGCACTCGTCACGGAGCGGTCGGGCGCGGCCCTCCTCGTCGGGGACCGCGGCGGTCGGTGGGGGCAGCGGCAGGTGCGCGACGTCGTGCACCGCCTCGCGCTCGCCGCCGGGGTCGACGACGTCGCCCCGCACGACCTGCGGCACAGCGCCGCGACGCATCTCCTCGCCGGCGGGTCGGACCTGCGCAGCGTGCAGGAGATCCTCGGGCACTCGTCGCTCGCGACGACGCAGCGCTACACCCACGTGACCGCCGAGCGGCTGCGCAGCTCGTTCGAGCAGGCCTTCCCGCGCGCCTGAGCCCTGGGCCGTCGTCGTCCGGTCACGGCTCCCCGAGCGGGAGCAGCACGATCGGGGGCCGCTCGCCGAGCAGCGCGAGCGGGTCGACGTACCGCTCGCCCCGCCGCACGCCCCAGTGCACGCAGGCGCCCGCGCAGTGGCTCGCGACGACCTCGCCGTCGGAGCCCTGCACGGTCCCGACGACGTCCCCGGCGGCGACGCGCGTCCCCCGAGGTGCCGAGCCGGTGACCGGCTCGAGCGACGTGCGCAGGCCGTCGTCGTGCGTGACGACGACCAGGTCGCGGCCCGCGACGGGACCGGCGAACGTGACGACCCCGGCCGCCGGGGAGAGGACGGGCTCTCCGGCCACGGCGGCGAGGTCGACGCCCCGGTGGCCGGGCAGCCAGTCGTGCAGGGGCGGGTCGAACGGCGCGAGCACACCCAGCGCGCCGGGTGGGCGGTCGAGCGGCGGCACCCAGCCGGGGGACGTCACCGGGGCGACCTCGGGACTCCCGCCCGGCGCGGCGGACGCCACCGGGGCGAGGACGAGCAGGAGCGCGGACAGCGCGAGGGCGACCGCAGGGGGTCGGGTCGTCGCAGGGGTACGGTCGTGAGCCATCGCGCCAGAGTGCCCGACGCGGGCCCGCCTCGGCGGGCCAGGCGCTGCTGCCTGTGGACGGCGGGCCCCGGCGGCGCCTACGGCCGGCGGCTGTGGTCGGCCCTGCCGTCGGGTAGACTTGCCGCTGCGACCGGCGCGTTCGCCGTGCCCGGCCCGAGAAGATCATCTCGGCCGAGGACGGAGCCGGTCGACTTCGCGCGTCACGTCCTCGCCCATCCTCCCGGCTCTGCCGGTCCGGGCGGGGCCGCGTCCGGCGTCGGTCCTGCCCGCACCTGCTCGAACGGTGCGCCGCAGGCGTCGGCACGGGTGGCGCCAGGGGTGCGACCACCAGGGTCGTCACCGACAACCGCACCGCGGTCCGTCCTCCGGGAGGGGCCGCCAGAAGCGTGCGCGCACCGGGTGGATCCCGGGCCGCACGGCGAAAGGACGTGTCATGGCCGTCGTGACCATGCGCCAGCTCCTCGAGAGCGGTGTCCACTTCGGGCACCAGACCCGCCGTTGGAACCCGAAGATGAAGCGCTTCATCTTCACCGAGCGCAACGGCATCTACATCGTCGACCTCCAGCAGTCGCTGTCGTACATCGACCGCGCGTACGAGTTCGTCAAGGAGACCGTCGCGCACGGCGGCTCCATCCTGTTCGTCGGCACCAAGAAGCAGGCCCAGGAGCCCGTGGCCGAGCAGGCCGCGCGCGTCGGCATGCCTTACGTGAACCACCGCTGGCTCGGCGGCATGCTCACCAACTTCACCACGGTGCACAAGCGTCTCCAGCGCCTCAAGGAGCTCGAGGAGATCGACTTCGACGACGTCGCGGGCTCGGGCCTGACCAAGAAGGAGCTCCTCGTCCTGCGCCGCGAGAAGGACAAGCTCGCCCGCACGCTCGGCGGCATCCGCGACATGGCGAAGGTCCCCTCCGCCGTGTGGATCGTCGACACGAACAAGGAGCACCTCGCGGTCGACGAGGCGCGCAAGCTCAACATCCCGATCGTCGCGATCCTCGACACCAACTGCGACCCCGACGTCGTGGACTACAAGATCCCCGGCAACGACGACGCCATCCGCTCCGTCACGCTGCTCACCCGCGTGATCGCGGACGCCGCCGCCGAGGGTCTGCTCCAGCGCCACTCCGGCCGCTCGGGCGCCGAGGCCGAGGCG
Source organism: Cellulosimicrobium sp. GQ32 (assembly GCF_059758455.1). Taxonomy (NCBI): domain Bacteria; kingdom Bacillati; phylum Actinomycetota; class Actinomycetes; order Micrococcales; family Promicromonosporaceae; genus Cellulosimicrobium; species Cellulosimicrobium sp. GQ32. Next base: position 65,803 of record NZ_JCAXEP010000007.1, read on the forward strand.
GGCGCCGAGGCCGAGCCGCTCGCCGAGTGGGAGCGTGAGCTCCTGGCCGGTGCCGAGAAGCAGCTCGAGGCCGACGAGACCGCCGCCGAGGCGAACGTCGAGGCCGCTGCTGCCGAGGGCGTCGCCGAGGCTGCTGCCGAGGTCGCCGCCGAGGAGCCGGGTGACGCCACCGCCGAGGTCGTCGAGGAGGCCGCCGCCGAGGCTGCCGTCGTCGCCGACGCCGAGGCCGTGGTCGCCGACGCCGAGGCCGACGAGACCAAGTGACGTCCCGGGGTGCGCGGCGGGCGACCGCTGCGCACCCCGTGCCGTCCCAACGGCGCACACCGGGCACCGCCACGGTGCCCCCTGCACGTACCCGTGACGAAGAACCCGTGACGAACCACGAGTGAGGAACCACCATGGCGAACTACACCGCCGCTGACATCAAGGCCCTGCGCGAGCGCACCGGCGCCGGCATGCTCGACGTCAAGAAGGCTCTCGACGAGGCGGACGGCGACGCGGAGAAGGCGCTCGAGATCATCCGCGTCAAGGGTCTGAAGGGCGTCGCCAAGCGCGAGGGCCGCTCGACCTCCGAGGGCCTCATCGCCGTCGACATCCGCGACACCGAGGGCGGCCAGGTCGCGACGCTCATCGAGCTCAACTCCGAGACGGACTTCGTCGCCAAGAACGACACGTTCATCTCCCTCGCGGACCGCGTCCTCAAGGCTGCCGCCGACGCCGGTGCGCGCGACGCCGACGCGGCGCTCGCCGCCGACGCGGACGGCGAGACCGTCCAGCAGGTCATCGACAACCAGGCCGCGACGCTCGGCGAGAAGATCGTCCTGCGCCGCGTGACCCGCGTCGCGGGCGAGCGCGTCACGGCGTACCTGCACCGCACCGCGCGCGACCTGCCGCCGTCGATCGGCGTCGTCGTCGCCACGGACGCCGCGGGCGAGGCCGTCGCGAAGGACGTCGCGCAGCACGTCGCCGCGATGTCCCCGACGTACCTGTCGCGCGACGAGGTCCCGGCCGAGACGGTCGAGAACGAGCGCCGCATCGCCGAGGAGACCTCGCGCAACGAGGGCAAGCCCGAGGCCGCGCTCCCGAAGATCGTCGAGGGTCGCCTGAACGGCTTCTTCAAGGACGTCGTCCTCGTCGACCAGCCGCTCGCGAAGGACCCCAAGAAGACGGTCGGCCAGGTCGTCTCCGAGGCCGGCGGCACCATCACGGAGTTCGTGCGGTACCGCGTCGGCGCCTGACGCCCCCGTCGGCCCGGTCCCGTCGCCCGCGAGGCGGTGGGACCGGGCCGACCGCGCACCCGGCCCCGGGCGCGCGACGACCGGCGTCGTGCCGCACCATCGGGTGGGACGACGGCGGAGCAGGACCACCCCGCCCCACCGGGCCAGGACGAAGGACAGGTGTCGACAGTGACGGCAGGCGAGCAGACCACGCCCCGCGAGGGGACCGAGCACCGGCGAGTGCTCCTCAAGCTGTCGGGCGAGACGTTCGGCGGCGGGCAGATCGGTCTCGCGCCCGACGTCGTCCAGCGCGTCGCCCAGGAGATCGCGGACGCGGTCGCCCAGGGCGTCCAGGTCGCCATCGTCGTCGGCGGCGGGAACTTCTTCCGCGGCGCCGAGCTCTCGCAGCGGGGGCTCGACCGCGCGCGTGCCGACTACATGGGCATGCTCGGCACCGTGATGAACTGCCTCGCCCTCCAGGACTTTCTCGAGCAGGCGGGGGTGAAGACGCGCGTGCAGACCGCCATCACCATGGGCCAGGTCGCCGAGCCGTACATCCCGCTGCGGGCCATCCGCCACCTCGAGAAGGGCCGCGTCGTCATCTTCGGCGCCGGCGCCGGCATGCCCTACTTCTCCACCGACACGGTCTCCGTGCAGCGCGCCCTCGAGACGCACTGCCAGGAGGTCCTCATGGGCAAGAACGGCGTGGACGGCGTCTACACGGCCGACCCGCGCAAGGACCCGTCGGCGACGAAGCTCGACCACCTCACGTACACCGACGCGCTCGTCAACGACCTCGGCGTCATGGACGCGACGGCGCTGAGCCTGTGCCGCGACAACGACGTGCGCATGCGCGTCTTCGGCATGGGCGAGCCGGGCAACGTCACGCGTGCCCTGGTCGGCGAGAATATTGGCACACTGGTCACGACCGACTGACATCGGTGCGCCGACGCCGGTGACCCCGGCCGCGACCGCACGGACCGACCCACGACGAACGACGAAGGAGCACTGGTGATCGACGAGACCCTCCTCGAGGCCGAGGAGAAGATGGACAAGGCCGTCGAGGTGGCCAAGGAGGACTTCGCCGCGATCCGCACGGGCCGTGCGAACGCCGCGATGTTCAACAAGATCACGGTCGACTACTACGGTGCGCCGACGCCGTTGCAGCAGCTCGCGTCGTTCACGGTGACCGAGGCTCGCACGATCCTCGTCTCGCCGTTCGACAAGAGCTCGATCGCGGCGGTCGAGAAGTCGCTGCGCGACTCCGACCTCGGCGTGAACCCGTCCAACGACGGCAACGTCATCCGCGTCGTGCTGCCAGCCCTCACGGAGGAGCGTCGCCGTGACTTCGTGAAGCTCGCGAAGTCGAAGGCCGAGGACTCGCGCGTCGCGATCCGCAACGTGCGTCGTCGCGCCAAGGAGGAGCTGGACCGCATCGCGCGCGACGGCGAGGCCGGCGAGGACGAGGTCGGGCGCGCCGAGAAGGAGCTCGAGTCCCTCACCAAGGCGCACGTGGACCAGGTCGACGTGCTGCTCGCGGGCAAGGAGAGCGAGCTGCTCGAGGTCTGAGCACCTCCTCCGGCGAGCTCCTCCACGCACCGATGACCGACACCTCCTCGACGGCCGCCGGCGACAGCACCTCCGCGGCGCGCGCCCCCAAGGCGGGCCGCAACCTCCCCGTGGCGATCGCGGTGGGCCTCGGCCTGCTCGCGCTCGTCGCGGCGAGCCTCGCCTTCCGGCCCGAGTTCTTCGTGCTGCTCGCGACCGTGGCGGTCGGCGCCGCGCTGTGGGAGCTCGCCCAGGCGTTCAAGCGCCGCGAGCTGCACCTCCCCCTCCTCCCGCTCCTCGTGGGCACGGTGGGCATCCTCGTGTCCTCGTTCTACTCGGGCCCGGAGGCGCTGCTCGTCTCCTTCATGCTCACGGTCGCGGGCGCGGTCGTGTGGCGGGTCATCGACGGGTCGGGGACCGCGGCGGTGCGCGACGCCGCAGCGGCGACGTTCGCGGCGGCGTACCTGCCGTTCATGGCGGGCTTCGTCATGCTCATGCTCGCTGCGCCCGACGGACGCGTCCGCGTCCTGATCTTCATCCTGCTCGCCGTCGCGAACGACGTCGGCGGGTACGTCGCCGGCGTCCTGTTCGGGCGCCACCCGCTGGCTCCCTCGGTGAGCCCCAAGAAGTCCTGGGAGGGACTGGCAGGCTCGTTCGTGCTCGCGACGGCGGTCGGCGTGGTCGGGGCCGTGGTGGGCCTCGGAGCGAGCCCCCTCCTGGGCGTCGCGCTGGGCGTCCTCGCCCCGCTCACCGCCACGATCGGCGACCTCGCCGAGTCGATGATCAAGCGCGACCTAGAATTGAAGGACATGGGGTCGCTCCTGCCCGGTCACGGAGGCATCCTGGACCGGCTCGACTCCATGCTCCTCACCGCCCCGTTCGTGTACGTGCTCCTCGCGCTCGCCGTCTGACAGCCGTCCGACGACCCGCTCGCACCGCGGTGCGAACCGTCCGCACGACCCCCCACGCTTGGACCTCCTCATGACCGTCCGTTCCGTCCGCCCGTCCGCGGAGTCGAAGCCGCTCCCGCTCGTCATGACCGCGCCCCGGCGCGGCAAGCCGCCGCGCCACTTCGCCGACCTCGCACCCGAGGAGGTGCGCGACGTCGTCGTCGAGCTGGGGGAGAAGCCGTTCCGGGCCAAGCAGCTCGCGACGCACTACTACGCGCACCTCACGCGCGACCCCGAGGCGATGACGGACCTGCCGAAGGCGACGCGCGACGTGCTCACGGACGCGCTCTTCCCGCCGCTGCTCACCGCGGCGCGCCGCATGGAGGCCGACGGCGGGACGACGGTCAAGACGCTCTGGCACCTCTTCGACGGCGCCAAGGTCGAGTCGGTGCTCATGCGGTACCCGCAGCGTTCCACCCTCTGCGTGTCGAGCCAGGCGGGCTGCGGCATGGCGTGCCCGTTCTGCGCGACCGGGCAGCTCGGCCTCACGCGCAACCTGTCCGTCGCGGAGATCGTCGAGCAGGTGCGCTCCGCGGCCCGCTCGCTCGCGGACGGGGAGATCCCCGGCGGCCCGACCCGGCTCAACAACCTCGTGTTCATGGGCATGGGTGAGCCGCTCGCCAACTACAAGGCCGTCATGGGCACCGTGCGCCGCCTCGTGGCGCCGGCCCCGGACGGTCTCGGCATGTCGGCGCGCAACATCACGGTCTCGACGGTCGGGCTCGTCCCGGCGATGCGCAAGCTCGCCGACGAGGGGATCCCGGTGACGCTCGCGCTGTCGCTGCACGCTCCCGACGACGACCTGCGCAGCGAGCTCGTGCCGATCAACACGCGGTGGAGCGTCGACGAGACTCTCGACGCGGCACGGCACTACTTCGAGGTCACGGGCCGGCGCGTGAGCATCGAGTACGCGCTCATCAAGGACATGAACGACCACGCGTGGCGCGCCGACCTGCTGGGCGAGAAGCTCAACGCGCGCGGCCGCGGCTGGGTGCACGTCAACCCGATCCCGCTCAACCCGACGCCCGGCTCGATCTGGACGGCCAGCGACCCTGCCGTCGAGGCGGAGTTCGTGGCACGATTGCGCGGGCACGGGATCCCGACGACGATCCGTGACACCCGCGGCAGCGACATCGACGGCGCCTGCGGGCAGCTCGCTGCAGAGGAGGACGAGTGAGTTCGCTGTTCACCACGGTCGGCAAGACCCGGAACGGGTACGACCCCGAGGAGGTCGACGACTTCTTCGAGCACGCGCGCGACGTGTACGAGGGCCGGGTGTCGGACCGGCTGACCAGCACCGAGATCCAGGCGTCGGTCTTCGACCTGGTGCGGGGCGGGTACAACACCCACGAGGTCGACGCCGCGCTCGACCGGCTCGAGGGCGCGTTCATCGCGCGGCAGCGCGCCGAGTACGTCGCGGCGCACGGCCAGCAGGCCTGGATGAACGCGCTCGCGGAGCGTGCCCGCTCGCTCTACGGCCGCCTGGGCCGCCCGGACGGTGAGAAGTTCGCACTGGCGGAGCGCGGCAAGCCCGCGTACGACGTCGACGACGTGGACGACCTGTGCGACCGGCTCGTCGCCTACTTCGACCGTCAGGTGCCGATCACCGCGGCGGAGATCCGTTCCGCGACGTTCGGCCGCGCGCGTGGTCGCGACGGCTACGCGGAAGGGCCGGTCGACGCGTTCTTCGCCCGCGCCATCGAGGTCCTGCTCGGCGTCGAGTGACGACGTCCCGCTCTCCCCGACGCGCGTGAGCCTCGATCCCCGGACCTCGTCGAACCCGCTGGTCCGGGGTGCGGCGTCGTGGCTGAGCGACGTCAACGCCCGGCACCCCTGGAACCACAACGAGCACTGTCACGGCTGGGTCGTGCGGCGCGTGCCCCCCGACGCCCGGGTCGTGCTCGACGTGGGCTGCGGTGCGGGCGTCCTCCTCGGCAGGCTCCGTCGTCGGGCGGACGAGGTCCACGGGATCGACGCCGACGCGGGCATGGTCGCCCAGGCTCGCGCGCGGCACGCCGCGGACCCCGCCGTCACCGTGCGGCTGCTGAGGTTCGACGACGTCCGTACGCCCGGCGACGTCCGCGCACCAGACCGCGTCCGTGGGCCCGACGGGTCGGGCCCACGGCGACGGCCAGACGTTCTGGACGGCCCTGGAGGCGGTGGGTACGACGCGGTGACGATGGTCGCGGTGCTGCACCACCTCGACCTCGACGAGGCGCTCCGACACGCCCGTGGCCTGCTCGCCCCGGGCGGGCGCCTGCTCGTCGTCGGCCTCGCGCGCGTGGCGTCGGCGCGCGATCTCGCGGTCGACGTCGCGTCTGCGTTCCTCAACCCGCTCGTGGGCCTCGTGAAGCACCCCCGCCGAGCCCGGCCCGGCGACGCCGGTCCCGACGCGCCGGGCATGCCCGTGCGGGACCCGCGGCACTCCGTCGACGAGGTCGCGCGCACGGCACGGGCGCACCTGCCCGGGGTGCGCGTGCGCCGTCGGCTCTTCTTCCGGTACACGCTCGAGTGGACCGCCCCGCGCTGACCTGGCCACGGCCGGCCCGGTGCCCGTGCACCGTCCGCGGCCTGGAAGGATGGGAGCCATGCTCGACAGTCCCGCACGCGCCCCCCGTACCGTGACGATCCTCGGCTCGACCGGGTCGATCGGCACGCAGGCGATCGACGTCGTCCGGGCCCACCCCGACAGGTTCCGCATCGACGCGCTCTCGGCGGGCGGCGGCGACGTCGACCTGCTCGCGCGCCAGGCCGTGGAGCTCGGGGTGCGCGCGGTCGGGGTCGCGGACGAGAGCAGGGCGGCGGCGCTCGAGGCCGCGCTGGCAGGCGCCGTGCCCGGCCGCGGGGAGGTCCCCGAGGTGCTCGCCGGCCCCGACGCGGCGGCCGAGCTCGCCGGCCGGGGGAGCGACGTCGTCCTCAACGGCGTCACGGGCTCCGTCGGGCTCGGCCCGACGCTCGCCGCGCTGCGCGCGGGGTCCACGCTCGCGCTCGCGAACAAGGAGTCGCTCGTCGCCGGGGGCGCCCTGGTGCGCGCGGCGCAGCAGCACGCCGAGCAGATAGTCCCTGTGGACTCCGAGCACTCGGCGATCGCGCAGTGCCTGCGCTCCGGGACGCGCGCCGAGGTGCGGCGCCTCATCCTCACCGCCTCGGGCGGTCCCTTCCGCGGCTGGGACGCGGACGCGGTCAAGGGGGCGACGGTCGAGCAGGCGCTCGCGCACCCCACCTGGGCCATGGGGCCGGTCGTGACCGTGAACTCGGCGAGCCTCATGAACAAGGGCCTCGAGCTCATCGAGGCGCACCTGCTGTTCGACGTCCCGGCCGACGACATCACCGTCGTCGTGCACCCGCAGTCCGTGGTGCACTCGATGGTCGAGTTCGTCGACGGCTCGACGATCGCCCAGGCGTCGCCTCCCGACATGCGCCTGCCCATCGCGCTGGGCCTGTCGTGGCCCGACCGGCTCGACCCGGTGACCCCGCCGTGCGACTGGACGGCCGCGACGTCGTGGACGTTCGAGCCGCTCGACGACGCCGCGTTCCCGGCCGTGCACCTCGCGCGCGCGGCCGTCGCGGCGAGCGCGACCCACCCGGCCGTGTACAACGCGGCCAACGAGGAGGCCGTGGCGGCGTTCCTCAGCGGACGCGCAGGTTTCGGTGACATCGTGACGACGGTCGAGCGCGTGGTCGCGGCGCACGACGGAACCCCGGCGGACGCCGTGACGTTGGACGACGTGGCGGAGGCAGAGGCCTGGGCGCGCGCCCGCGCGCACGAGATCCTGGACCGCCGGTGACGAGCAACCGTCCGGGCGCGTCGAGCACCCGGGCCGAGAAGGAGCAGAGGGAACGATGGCGACGCTGATCGGCATCCTCGTGATCGTGGTCGGGATCGTCGTCTCGATCGCGCTGCACGAGGTCGGGCACATGGTGCCCGCGAAGAGGTTCGGCGTCCGGGTGAGCCAGTACATGGTCGGGTTCGGCCCGACCCTGTGGTCGCGGACCAAGGGCGAGACCGAGTACGGGTTCAAGGCGATCCCGCTCGGCGGCTACGTCCGCCTCGTCGGCATGTACCCGCCCGCACCCCCCGGCGCCCGGCCGCGAGGCAACGGCTTCTTCTCGCAGGTCGTGGCCGACGCGCGCGACGCGAGCACGGAGGAGATCCGCCCGGGCGAGGAGCACCGCGCGTTCTACAACCTCTCCGCGCCCAAGAAGGTCGTCGTCATGCTCGGCGGACCCTTCATGAACCTCGTCATCGCGGCCGTGCTCTTCCTCGTCGTGTTCGTCGGCATCGGCCTGCCCGGCGGCGCCGTCACGACGACGGTCGCGAGCGTCAACCCCTGCCTCGCCACGAGCATCACCACCGAGGAGACGCGGTGCGCCGAGGGCGCGGACGCGTCCCCCGCGCTCGCCGCCGGGCTCGAGGCCGGCGACACGGTCGTCGCGTACGACGGCCAGGACGTGACCTCGTGGGAGCAGCTCTCGGGCCTGATCCGTGGGTCGGCCGACGAGACGGTACCGATGGTCGTCGAGCGCGACGGTGAGCGTGTCGATCTGACGATCACGCCCACCGAGGTGCAGCGCCAGGTCATCGGCGACGACGGCGCCCCCGTGGTCGACGACGAGGGCCGGCCGGTGACCGAGCCGGCGGGGGCCGTCGGCTTCGTCCCCGTGCAGGAGCGCGCGCGAGGCACCGTGGGGAACGCTCTCGATGCCACGTGGCAGCAGGTCAGCGGCACGGTGGGGATCATCGCGACCCTGCCCGTCAAGGTCTACGAGGCCGCGGAGGCCGCGTTCACCGACGCCCCGCGCGAGCAGGACTCGGTCATGAGCGTCGTCGGCGTCGGGCGTGTCGCGGTCGACGTCGCGGGCGCGGACAACCCGGTCCTTGACCGCCTCGTCCAGATGCTGCTCCTGCTCGGGGCGCTCAACGTCGCGCTGTTCGTCTTCAACCTCATCCCGCTCCTGCCGCTCGACGGCGGTCACGTCGTCAACGCCCTCTACGAGGGGGCCAAGCGCACGGTGGCGCGCGTCCGCGGGCTCCCGCGCCCCGGCCCGGCGGACCTCGCGCGCATGATGCCCGTCGCGTACGTCATGTTCGTCGTCCTCGTCGGCGTCGGCGCTCTCCTCATCCTCGCCGACATCGTCGACCCCGTCCGCCTGACATAGTCCGCGAGCCGTCCGAGAGGGGAGATCCCCGGTCGCGACGTAGCGCGCGGCGAGCTCTCTCTCGCGACCGCTGGCTCGACCTCGGCGTGGCGCGCGTGGAGGGGCCGCGAAGATCTGCTGGACCGAGCGGGAAGGTGACGACCCGGACAGGTCCGACGTGCGGCGTCGGACGGTCGTCGGGGGATACTAGGGGCGTGAGCGTACCCATCAGTCTCGGAATGCCTGCCGCCCCGCCGCCGGTCCTCGCGCCGCGACGCAAGAGCCGCAAGATCAAGGTCGGCAAGGTGGACGTCGGCGGCGACGCCCCGATCAGCGTCCAGTCGATGACGACGACGCCGACGACGGACATCAACGCGACGCTCCAGCAGATCGCGGAGCTCACGGCGTCGGGCTGCGACATCGTGCGCGTCGCGGTGCCGAGCGCGGACGACGCGCTGGCGCTGCCGGCGATCGCCAAGAAGTCGCAGATCCCGGTGATCGCGGACATCCACTTCCAGCCCAAGTACGTGTTCGCCGCGATCGACGCGGGCTGCGCCGCGGTGCGCGTGAACCCGGGCAACATCCGCAAGTTCGACGACCAGGTCAAGGAGATCGCAAAGGCGGCCTCCGACGCGGGCGTGTCGCTGCGCATCGGCGTCAACGCCGGCTCGCTCGACCCGCGCCTGCTCGCGAAGTACGGGAAGGCGACGCCCGAGGCGCTGGTGGAGTCGGCCGTGTGGGAGGCGTCGCTGTTCGAGGAGCACGGCTTCCACGACTTCAAGATCTCCGTGAAGCACAACGACCCGGTCGTCATGGTCCGGGCGTACGAGCTGCTCGCCGAGGCGGGGGACTGGCCGCTGCACCTCGGCGTGACCGAGGCCGGCCCGGCTTTCCAGGGCACGATCAAGTCGGCGACGGCGTTCGGCGCGCTGCTGAGCAAGGGCATCGGCGACACGATCCGCGTCTCGCTGTCCGCGCCCCCGGTCGAGGAGGTCAAGGTCGGCAACCAGATCCTCCAGGCGCTCAACCTGCGCCCGCGCAAGCTCGAGATCGTCTCGTGCCCCTCGTGCGGTCGCGCCCAGGTGGACGTGTACACGCTCGCGGAGAAGGTCACCGCCGGGCTCGAGGGCATGGAGGTGCCGCTCCGCGTCGCGGTCATGGGGTGCGTCGTCAACGGCCCGGGCGAGGCGCGCGAGGCGGACCTCGGCGTCGCGTCGGGCAACGGCAAGGGTCAGATCTTCGTCAAGGGCGAGGTCGTCAAGACGGTCCCCGAGGCGCTCATCGTCGAGACCCTCATCGAGGAGGCGCTGCGCATCGCGGAGACCATGACGCCGGAGAACGACGCGCAGGCCGGCCCGCCGGTCGTCACGGTCGGCTGACGCCCTCGTGAGCCGCTGGCGCCCGTCCGTCCCGGCCCTGCGACCTCGGGCGCGGGGCGAGGCCGGGCACGGCGGTCGGCCACGGGCGCGCGTGCTCGTCGACGCGGACGTCCCGGAGGCGTTGGCCGTGTGCGCGGGCGACCCGGTCGCGTCGACGCTCGCGGCCGCGCGGCTCGCGGTCGCGCAGCACGCGGGCCTGCACGCGGCGGGTGGCCAGGCGTGGGGGTTCCCGGCCGTCGGGCCGCTCGAGGCGGTGTGCTGGGCGGGCGCGAACCTCGTCCCGGTGGTGCCCGCCTCGCTCGACGCGTCGCGCGCGGGAGCGGCGGTCGCGGCGTTCGCCGAGCTCGCGCGGCACGCGGGGCGACGGTCGTCGTCGGTCGTGGGCGAGCGCGACGCCGTCCTCGCGCTCTGGGAGCTGCTCGCGCCGCACTGGCCCTCCCCACGCGAGATCCGGGCGAACCAGCCCTCGCTCGCGATCGACCGCGAGCCCGACGTCGAGCCCGACCCGGGGGTGCGGCGCTCCGTGCCGGCCGAGGTGCCCGTCGTCCTGCCGGCGTGCGTGCGCATGTTCACCGAGGAGGTGGGCTACTCGCCGGTCGAGGGCGGCGGGCGGGCGTACGAGGAGCGCGTGCGGTCGCTCGTGCTCGCCGGGCGGTCGTTCGTCCGGCTCGCCGGGGAGCGCGACGGCGCGCCGCACGTCGTCTTCAAGGCCGAGCTCGGCGCGGTCACGCCGCTCGTGGCGCAGGTGCAGGGCGTCTGGGTCGACCCGCGGTACCGGGGCCAGGGCCTGGCCGCGCCGGGGATGGCCGCCGTCGTGCACCTCGCCCGCCAGGGCGCCCCGGCCGAGGCCGCCCGCCGTGCCGCGCCGCCCGTCGTCTCGCTGTACGTCAACGACTACAACACCCGCGCCCTCGCGACGTACCGCCGCGTCGGCTTCGAGCAGGTCGGCACGTACGCCACCGTCCTCTTCTGACGACCCGCGACCGGTCCGCTACTTGAGCAGGCGCGACATCCGGCGGTCGGCGAGCACCTGCCCGCCCGTCTGGCAGGTCGCGCAGTACTGCAGGCTGCGGTCGGCGAAGCTCACCTCCCGTACGGTGTCCCCGCACACGGGGCACGGCAGCCCGGTGCGCCCGTGCACGCGCATCCCCGCGCGCTTGGCGTCCTTGAGCTCCGCAGCGGGCTTGCCCGACGACGCCGCGACGGCCTCGGCGAGCACCTCGCCGACGGCGGCGTGCACCCGGGCGACCTCGTCCGGCGTGAACGAGCGCGTGAGCTTGAACGGGCTCGTCCGCGCCGCGTGGAGGATGTCGTCGGAGTAGGCGTTCCCGATCCCGGAGATCGACGACTGGTCGCGCAGCAGGCCCTTGACCTGCTGGTTGCGCGCCGCCATGAGCGCGCCCAGCGCCTCGGGCGTGAACGCCGGGTCCAGCGGCTCGATGCCGAGCGTCTCGATCGCCCGCACCTCCTCGGGGTGTCGCACGACGTGCACCGCGAGCCGCTTGCGCGTCCCTGCCTCCGTGAGGTCGAAGCCCGAGCCGTCGTCGAACCGCACGCGCAGCGCGAGCACCGCGGCCTTCCCGCCGCCGCTGCCGCCGAGCCGGGGCCGCACAGGCGTCGTCGGCGCCTTCTCCGACCAGCGCAGCCACCCCGCCCGGGCGAGGTGGAAGACGAGGTGGACCTCGTCGTCCGGCCCGGGCGCGGGCGGGCCGCCCACGGGTTGCGCGAGGATCAGGTCGAGCCACTTGCCGTGCCGTCGTGCACCCGTCACGACGCGCCCGACGAGCGCGCCGACGGGCGGGTCGAACGTCTTGAGCGCGGCGATCTGAGCGACGTCGGCGGCGACGACGGTGCGGCCGGTCGCGCGGTCGTCGAGGAACCGGACCAGGGCCTCGACCTCGGGCAGCTCGGGCATGGGGACATCCTCCCCGCCGGTAGGGTGGGGCGCATGTCTTCCGTCACGTCCGGCGCGCCCGCCGCGGCCTCCACCCGCGTCCGGGGCGCCGACCTCCTGCGCCTGTCCACCCTGTTCGTCCGGACGCTGCGCGAGGACCCGGCCGACGCCGAGGTCGCGAGCCACAAGCTCCTCGTGCGAGCGGGCTACATCCGCCGTGCCGCCCCCGGCATCTACACCTGGCTCCCGCTCGGGCTGCGCGTGCTGCGCAAGGTCGAGGACGTGGTCCGCGAGGAGATGGCCGCGGCGGGCGCGCAGGAGGTGCACTTCCCGGCGCTGCTGCCCAAGGAGCCGTACGAGGCGACGGGCCGCTGGACGGAGTACGGGCCCAACATCTTCCGGCTCAAGGACCGCAAGGAGGGCGACTACCTCCTCGCGCCGACGCACGAGGAGATGTTCACGCTCCTCGTCAAGGACCTGTACTCGTCGTACAAGGACCTGCCGCTGACGATCTACCAGATCCAGACCAAGTACCGCGACGAGGCGCGACCCCGCGCCGGGCTCATCCGCGGCCGCGAGTTCGTCATGAAGGACGCCTACTCGTTCGACACGACGGACGAGGGCCTCGAGCGCTCGTACGAGGCGCAGCGCGCGGCGTACCGGCGCATCTTCGACCGGCTCGGGCTCGAGTACGTGATCGTGGCCGCGACGTCGGGCGCCATGGGCGGCTCGCGCTCCGAGGAGTTCCTCACCCCGACGCCGATCGGCGAGGACACGTTCGTGCGCTCGCCCGGCGGGTACGCGGCGAACGTCGAGGCGGTCGTCACACCCGTCCCGGAGGACGTCGACTACTCCGACGCGCCCGCGGCGCACGTCGAGGACACCCCCGACACCCCGACGATCGACTCGCTCGTCGCCCTCTCGAACGCGCGCTTCCCGCGTCCCGACCGTGCGTGGACGGCCGCGGACACGCTGAAGAACGTCGTGCTCGCCCTCACGCACCCCGACGGCCGCCGCGAGGTCGTCGTCGTCGGGCTGCCCGGCGACCGCGAGGTCGACCTCAAGCGTGTCGGCGCGGCGTTCGAGCCGGCCGAGGTCGAGCCCGCGACGGACGCGGACTTCGCCGCGCACCCCGAGCTCGTCAAGGGCTACATCGGCCCGCAGGCGCTCGGCCCGAACGTCCGCCGCGACGTGCCCGCCGACGTCGCCGAGGGCGAGGTGCCCGAGCGGCACTCCGTGCGCTACCTGCTCGACCCGCGCGTCGTCGCGGGCACGCGCTGGATCACCGGAGCGAACGAGCCGGGCCGGCACGTGTTCGACCTCGTCGCCGAGCGGGACTTCTCCGCCGACGGCACGGTCGAGGCCGCCGAGGTGCGCGCGGGCGACCTCGCGCCCGACGGCTCGGGCCCGCTCGAGCTGGCCCGCGGCATCGAGATCGGCCACATCTTCGCGCTCGGCCGCAAGTACGCGCAGGCTCTCGGTCTCACCGTGCTCGACGAGAACGGCAAGCAGGTCGTCGTGACCATGGGGTCGTACGGCATCGGGGTGACGCGCGTCCTCGCGGCGCTCGCGGAGGCCAACCACGACGACGCCGGGCTCGCGTGGCCCGCGCACGTCGCGCCCGCGCACGTCCACGTCGTCGCGACGGGCAAGGACGCGAGCGTGTTCGACGAGGCCGAGCGCCTCGCGACCGAGCTCGCCGCCCGGGGTGTCGAGGTGGTCTACGACGACCGCCCCAAGGTCTCGCCCGGTGTGAAGTTCAAGGACGCCGAGCTGCTCGGCGTGCCGCTGCTGCTCGTCGTGGGCCGGGGTCTCGCCGACGGCGTCGTCGAGGTGCGCCCGCGCGCGGGCGAGGCGGTCCAGGTGGCGGCCACGGACGCCGTCGAGCACGTCGCCGCGCAGGTGGCCGAGCTCCTCGGCTGACACGACGCAGCGTCGTCGGCGCCCCCGGTCCGGGTCACGGGCCGGGGGCGCCTCGTCGTCGGGAGAGGATCGGCGACCTGCGCGGACCGCGTGCGGGACCGGGACCCCGAGCCGCGCCCGTCCGGCTGGGACGCGAGGGAGGCTCAGTCGGCCGCCTGCTCCGGGAGGCCGGGGAAGGCGACGGGGGCCTCGCCCCACGCGACCGCGCTCGCCCAGGAGTCGACCAGGAGAGCGACCGCCTCGGCCCGCGACGTGGGCGCGGCGGTGGCGACGAGGCTCGCGTACGTCTGCGCGAGGCCCGACTCGACCTGGCGCGCGACGGCGGCGACGTCCGCGTCGTCCGGCAGCACGTAGGCGACGCGACGGGGGTCCTGGGCGGTGCCGTCGGTCCCGGCCGCGAGGGCCCAGGCCTGGCCGCGGGCCCGGTGCTCGGCCGCGCGCGCGACCGCCGCCGTCCGCGCGTCGCCCTCGGACTGCGCAGCGCGCACCTCGTAGGCGTACCCCGCGGCGTCCTCCGTCTCGACGAGCGTCGCGAGGTCCGCGGCGCCGATCCCGGCCGGGGCCTCCTCGACGGGCGGGGCCGTCGTCACGAGCACGTCCGCGGAGCTCGACCCGGTGAGCGCGGCGAGGCGCAGCGCGGAGACGTGCTCCGAGGCGGCGACGGACGCGAGGAGCCGGGCGAGCCCGGCGTCCGTCGCCGCGTCGGCCGAGGCGCCCGTGCGCTGCGCGGCCGAGACGAGCGCGGCGACCACGTCGTCGGTCGTGGCGACGCCGTCACCGGACTCGTCCGTCGCGGCGTCGTCCTCTGCGGTGCCGTCCTCCTCGGTGCCGGCGGCGTCGTCGGCCGGCTCGTCGGGGACGTCCGCCGGGGCAGGCGACGTCGGGTCGCCGGTCGGGAGGTCGAGGTCGTCCAGGCCGGAGTCGTAGACCCCGCCGAGGGCGTCCGCGTGCTGCTCGGCGAACGCGGCGGCCTGCTCGAGCGCCGCGAGCGTGGCCGGGTCGGTCACGCCCGGCGTGACGTCCGCCACGACGTCGGCGACCGCGAGGGCGTCGTCCACCGCGCCGGCGCGCAGCACCTCGACGGCGTCGGGTGAGGGCTCGGTGGGGGGCGGGGTCTCCAGCCGGACGCCGCACCCGGCCGCCAGGACGCCGGTCGCGAGCACCGTCACGGCCGCCAGCAGCCGCCCGCCGGGCCGGGGCGTCCGGCGCGGGCGGGAACGGGTCGCGGCGGGGACCGCGGTCGCGTGGGGACTCATCGGGGGCGATGATGTCACGTCCGGGGCCCGTGAGTCGTTAGGCTGGTCCCCGGTCGAACGTCCCGACGAGCGGATCGTCGGGAGATCCCGAGACAACAACACACCGGTCGTCTTCCGTACCCGGCGTGGGACACGGACAGGAGCTGAGTCATGGCAGGGCAGGCGGGCGGTCAGCCCGGCAAGGCACCCGGAGGCGACGCGGCCACGCACGCGCTCCGCGAGAGCGTGCGCGAGGCCATCGAGCCGGCGGTCGTGGACGCGGGTCTCCACCTCGAGGACGTCACGGTGTCGCGCGCCGGCGCCCGGTCCGTGGTGCGCGTCGTGCTCGACCTCCCCGACGACGTCGAGGGGAACCTCGACCTCGACACGGTGGCGGAGGCGACGCGCCCGATCTCCACGGCGCTCGACGCGGTGGACCCGCTCCACGGTGCGTACACGCTCGAGGTCTCGACGCCCGGCACCGACCGACCGCTCACCGAGCCCCGCCACTTCCGGCGCGCCCGTGGTCGTCTGGTGCGCCTCCAGCTCGCCGACGGCGGCACGGTCGAGGGGCGCCTGCGGGCCGGGTCCGAGGTCGACCCCGACCTGGTCCTGGACGTGCCCGGCACACGCGGTGCCGTGACGGAGCGCGTCGTGCCGCTGGCCGACGTGGTCCGCGGGCACGTGGAGGTGGAGCTCAAGCGCGCCCTCGAGGCGGACCTGCCCGAGCTCGACGAGACCGACGACACGACCGCCCGCGACGAGGAGGCCTGACGATGGACGTGGACATGAGCGCGCTGCGCCTGCTGGAGCGCGAGAGGGACATCAGCCTCGACGTCCTGGTCGCCGCGATCGAGCAGGCCCTGCTGTCGGCCTACCACCGCACGCCGGACGCGTACACGCGCGCCCGGGTCGAGCTCGACCGCAAGACCGGGCACGTCACGGTGTGGGCGCGCGAGGAGCTGCCCGCTCCCGAGACCGACGACGAGGACGCCCCGCGCGGCCCGGTCGAGTACGGCCCGGAGTTCGACCACACGCCCGCCGACTTCGGCCGGATCGCGACGTCGACCGCGCGCCAGGTCATCGTCCAGCGCCTGCGCGACGCCGAGGACGACCAGATCCTCGGCACGTTCCGCGGCAAGGAGGGCGAGGTCCTCGCGGGCGTCATCCAGCAGGGGCGCGACCCGCGCGTCGTGCTGGTCGACGTCGGGGGCACGGAGGCCGTGCTCCCGCCGCACGAGCAGGTGCCGACGGAGGAGTACGTGCACGGCGAGCGCCTGCGCGCGTACGTGCTCGAGGTCGCCCGGGGAATGAAGGGCGCCCAGATCACGTTGAGCCGGACGCACCCGAACCTCGTGCGCAAGCTGTTCGAGCTCGAGGTCCCGGAGGTCGCCGACGGATCGGTCGAGATCACCGCCATCGCGCGCGAGGCCGGGCACCGGACCAAGGTCGCCGTGCGGTCGCGCGTCCCGGGCCTCGGGGCCAAGGGCGCGTGCATCGGGCCGATGGGCTCGCGCGTGCGCGCCGTCATGGCGGAGCTGCACGGCGAGAAGATCGACATCGTCGACCACAGCGACGACCCGGCGCAGTTCGTGGCGAACGCGCTGTCGCCGGCTCGTGTGTCGTCGGTCACGGTCGTCGACGAGGTGGCGCGCGCCGCGCGCGTCGTGGTCCCGGACTTCCAGCTCTCCCTCGCGATCGGCAAGGAGGGGCAGAATGCCCGCCTGGCCGCGAAGCTCACGGGGTGGCGCATCGACATCCGCTCGGACGAGGGTGGCGCCCCCGCGGAGGGGGCAGACCGCGACGCCGCCGCAGGTCCCCGCGCCGGAGACCGGTAGTCGTCGGGAGTGGGACGGTCACGGATGACGGGACGGCGCGGTAGACTGTCCTCGACCGGGCCGCGCGCCCGCACCTCGACCATGCCCCCGGACACCACGACCCGCCCCGTCGACACGGGCTCGGGTCCTGTCCGCACGTGCGTCGGATGCCGGGAGCGCGACCTGAGGTCAGCTCTCCTCCGTCTGGTCCTCGACCGGTCCGGTGCGAGCACCGACGAGCCCCGGCTCGTGGTGGACGCCGGACGGTCGCTGCCGGGTCGCGGTGCGTGGCTCCACGCGTCGACCCGGTGCCTCGAGACGGCGGAACGCCGGCGGGCCGTCCCGCGGGCCCTGCGCGTCGCCGGGCCCCTCGACCTCGCCGCGGTCCGCACCGCGATCGAGGCGCCGCCGGGAGAGCAGGTCTGAGCCATGCGTCACGGCCCCTCCCGGGGCCGCACTGCACGACACGTCGACAAGGAAGCGGGTTAGAAGCCGATGGGCACCCGATGAGTACCCAGCGATGAGCACCCAGCACTAACGACGGTCCTCCCTGTCCGGGGCGGGCCGAGACAGGAGAGTTGTGGCAAAGGTCCGCGTCTACGAGCTCGCGAAGGAGCTCGGGGTGGAGAGCAAGACCATCATGACCAAGCTGACGGAGCTCGGTGAGTTCGTCCGCTCGGCATCCTCGACCATCGAGCCACCGGTGGTCCGCAAGCTGCGCGACGCCTTCCCCGCCGGGGGCGGCGGCGCGAGCAAGCCCGCGGCGGCACCCGCCCCCGCGCGTCCGGCCGCGCCCAAGCCGGCCCCGAAGCCCGAGGTGAAGGCCGCTCCGGCCGCACCCCAGGCGGAGGCGCCCGCGCCCCAGCCGGCGGCACCCGCCCCGGCGAAGGCCGAGCCCGCGAAGGGGCCCCAGGCTCCGGCACCCGCGGCGCCGGCACCGAAGGCACCGGCGCCCCAGGCCCCCGCGGCCGAGCGCCCCGCGCCGGCCCAGAAGCCCACCGCCACGCCCAAGCCGGGTGGCGGCACCAACGCGCCTGCTCCCCGTCCGGGTGGCTCGGGCGCTCGTCCCGGCGCCCCGCGCCCGGGCAACAACCCGTTCGCCACCAGCCAGGGCATGCCCCGGCAGGGCGGCGGACCGCGTCCGGGTGCCCCGCGCCCGGGCAACAACCCGTTCGCGCCGAGCCAGGGCATGCCCCGGCCCGGTTCGCGTCCCGAGCGCACCGAGGGTGCCGCGGCGGCGTCCGGCGAGCGTCCGGGCGGCCCCCGTCCGGGTGGTCCCCGTCCCGCTCCGCGCCCCGGCGGCCCGCGCCCGAACCCGGGCATGATGCCCGGTCGCACCTCGATCGGTCGCCCCGGTGAGCGTCCTGCTCCCGGCGGTCGTCCCGGTGGTGGCGGCGGCGGTCGCGGTGGTGGCGGCGGCTTCGCCGGTCGCCCCGGCGGCGGTGGCGCCCCCGGTGGTGGCGGCGGCTTCGCCGGTCGCCCCGGTGGTGGCGGCCGTGGCGGCGCGGGTCGTGGTTCCACGCAGGGTGCCTTCGGGCGCGCCGGCGGACGTCCGGTCCGTGGCCGCAAGTCGAAGCGCGCGAAGCGCCAGGAGTTCGAGCAGATGCAGGCGCCGTCGCTCGGCGGCGTGCAGGTTCCCCGCGGCAACGGCAAGACCGTCGTCCGCCTGCGTCACGGCTCGTCGCTCAACGACTTTGCCGACAAGATCGACGCGAACCCCGCGAGCCTCGTCACGGTGCTGTTCCACCTCGGTGAGATGGCGACCGCGACCCAGTCGCTCGACGAGGACACGTTCGGCACGCTCGCGGCCGAGCTCGGCTACGTCATCGAGATGGTCTCGGCCGAGGAGGAGGACCGCGAGCTGCTCGGGTCCTTCGACATCGACCTGGACGCGGAGCTCGAGGCCGAGGGCGACGACGAGCTCACGGCTCGTCCGCCGGTCGTCACCGTCATGGGTCACGTCGACCACGGAAAGACCAAGCTCCTCGACGCGATCCGCCAGACGGACGTCGTCGCGGGCGAGGCCGGCGGCATCACCCAGCACATCGGTGCGTACCAGGTGCGTCACGAGCACGAGGGCACCGAGCGTGCCATCACCTTCATCGACACCCCGGGTCACGAGGCGTTCACCGCCATGCGTGCCCGCGGTGCGCAGGTGACGGACATCGCGATCCTCGTCGTGGCCGCGGACGACGGTGTGATGCCGCAGACCATCGAGGCGCTGAACCACGCCCAGGCGGCGAACGTGCCGATCGTGGTCGCGGTCAACAAGGTGGACAAGGAGGGGGCCAACCCCGCCAAGATCCGCCAGCAGCTCACCGAGTACAACCTGGTCGCCGAGGAGTACGGCGGCGACACCATGTTCGTCGACGTGTCGGCCAAGCAGAACATGGGCATCGACGACCTCCTCGAGGCCGTCCTGCTCACGGCCGACGCCTCGCTCGACCTGCGCGCGAACCCGGACAAGGACGCGCGCGGTGTCGCCATCGAGGCGAACCTCGACAAGGGCCGCGGCGCCGTCGCGACCGTCCTGGTCCAGTCCGGCACGCTGCGCGTCGGTGACGCGATCGTCGCCGGCACGGCCCACGGCCGTGTCCGGGCGATGTTCGACGAGCACGGCAACGCCGTGACCGAGGCTGGCCCCGCCCGTCCGGTCCTCGTGCTGGGGCTCGCGTCCGTGCCGAGCGCGGGCGACACGTTCCTCGTGGCGCCCGACGAGCGCACGGCCCGCCAGATCGCCGAGAAGCGCGAGGCTGCCGAGCGCGCAGCCCTCCTGGCCAAGCGCCGCAAGCGCATCAGCCTCGAGGACTTCACGCAGGCGCTCCAGCAGGGCAAGGTCGAGACCCTCAACCTCGTCCTCAAGGGCGACGTGTCGGGTGCCGTCGAGGCCCTCGAGGACGCGCTGCTCAAGATCGACGTGGGCGACGAGGTCGAGCTGCGCGTCATCCACCGCGGTGTCGGTGCGATCACGCAGAACGACGTCAACCTCGCGACCGTCGACAACGCGATCATCATCGGCTTCAACGTGAAGTACGGCGAGCGCGTCGAGGACCTGGCCGAGCGCGAGGGCGTCGACGTCCGCTTCTACTCGATCATCTACCAGGCGATCGAGGACGTGGAGGCCGCGCTCAAGGGCATGCTCAAGCCGGAGTACGAGGAGGCCCAGCTGGGCACGGCCGAGATCCGCGAGATCTTCCGCTCCTCGAAGTTCGGCAACATCGCCGGTTCGATCGTCCGGTCGGGCGAGATCCGCCGCAACGCCAAGGCGCGCGTCCTGCGCGACGGCAAGGTCGTGGGGGACAACCTCACGGTCGAGTCGCTCAAGCGGTTCAAGGACGACGCCACCGAGGTCCGCGAGGGCTTCGAGTGCGGTATCGGACTGGGCTCGTTCAACGACCTCCAGGTCGGCGACACCATCGAGACGTTCGAGATGCGGGAGAAGCCGCGTTCCTGACGCTCGTCACGCCCGGGGGCGGTCACGGTTCGTGGCCGCCCCCGGGCGTTCGTCTCCCGTCCCGCCCGGCCGACGGGGGCCGTTCGGCGTACGGTCGTCGGGACCGTAGCCGGAACGCTCGGCACGAAAGGAAGAAGCCATGGTCGATCACCCTCGGGCGAGGAAGCTCGCCGACCGCATCAAGGAGATCGTCGCGCAGCTGCTCGACACGCGGATCAAGGACCCGCGTCTCGGGTTCGTCACGGTGACGGACGTGCGCGTCACCGGTGACCTGCAGAACGCGTCCGTGTTCTACACCGTGTACGGCACCGACGAGGAGCGGGCCGGGACGGCCGCTGCGCTGGAGAGCGCGAAAGGCCTCATCCGGTCCGAGGTCGGCAAGCAGACGGGGATCCGCCTGACGCCGACGATCGAGTTCCACCTCGACTCCGTCCCCGAGACGGCGGCGCACCTCGACGCCGCGCTCGTCGAGGCGCGTCGTCGCGACGCCGAGCTCGCCGCCCTGCGCGAGGGCAAGGCCTTCGCCGGGGACGCGGACCCGTACCGCACGGCCGAGGACGAGGAGTCGGCCGAGCGCTGACCTCCGATCTCGCACCGCGCCGAGGGCCGGTGGCGACACGCGACGCGTGCCGCCACCGGCCCTCGGTCGTTCCGACGGACGGACCGGGCGACAGAGAGCCCTCGCCCGGCGGGCGTGGTCAGCGACCCGTGCCCCGGGGGAGGAAGAGCGCGGCTGCGGTGGCGACCGCCAGCACGGCGGCACCGACGGCGAGGGCAGGTACCAGCCCGGTCGCGAAGGCGGCCGGCGTCAGCGCGCCACCCGCGGCGAGGAAGACGGCGGTCAGCACCGCGACGCCGAGCGCGACGCCGACCTCCCGCAGCGTCGCGTTGACGCTGCTCGCCGTCGCGTGGTCGGTGTCCGCGACCTCGGCGAGCACCGCGGTCGCGACGGGCGCGAAGGTGAGACCCGTGCCGACGCCGGCGAGCACGAACGCCGGCACGAGCGCACCGTAGACGGTCGGGTCCGCGTCCACGAGGTAGGCCATCCAGCCGAGCGCGACCGTCTGGAGGGCGAGGCCGGAGGCGACGAGGGGACGCACGCCGACGCGGGACGCGAGCGCACCCGCGAGGGGTGCGACGACCATGGGAGCGGCGGTCCAGGGCAGGGTCCGCACCCCCGCCTCGAGGGGGGAGTAGCCCTGGCCCACCTGGAGGAACTGCGTGAGCAGGAAGACCGCGCCGAACATCCCGACGGCGAACGCGAGGCTCGCGACGTTGGCCGCGCTGAAGCTCCTCGAGCGGAACAGGCGCAGCGGGACGAGCGGGTGCGCGGTGCGGGCCTCCTGGACGACGAAGAGCACGAGGAGGGCGGCCGCGGCGGCGAGGGTCGCGATCGTGGCGGCCGAGTCCCAGCCGCGTCGCTCGGCGTCGACGATCCCCCACACGGCGAGCAGGACGCCGCCGCCCGCGAGGAGCAGCCCCGGCACGTCGAACGGCTGCCGGCGCCCGAACGACTCGCGCAGCGCCGCGAGGACGAGCGGCACGGCGACGACGGCGACCGGGACGTTGAGCCAGAAGATCGCCTGCCAGCTCAGGCCCTCGACGACGGCGCCGCCGACGAGCGGGCCGAGCGCGATGCCGAGGCCGGACACGCCGCCCCAGACCCCGATTGCGAGCGCGCGCCGGGCGGCCGGGACGGCGCCGACGAGCAGCGTGAGCGACAGCGGGAAGATCGCGGCGGCTCCGGCGCCCTGGACGGCGCGGGCCGCGACGAGCGCGGCGGGGGTGTCCGCGAGGGCGGCGGCCGCCGACGCGAGCGTGAAGAGGGCGATCCCGCCGACGAACACCCGGCGGCGGCCGAGGCGGTCGCCGAGCGCGGCCGCGGGCAGCATGAGGGTCGCGAACGCGAGCGTGTACGCGTTGACGAACCACTGGAGCTGCTCGACGGTCGGCCGGAGCGCCTCCGAGATCACGGGGAGCGCCCCGGTGACGACGAGGTTGTCGAGCGTCGCCATGAACATGGGCAGCGACGCGGCGACGAGCGCGAGGGCGACGGGGCGCGCGCGCCGTGCCGTGGGCTCCGGGGTGTGGCCGGGTTCCCGTGGGGCGGGCGGGCGCCGCTCCGGCGCGTCCGCGACGGTCGTGCGGGCGCGGGGCGGACCGTCGGGCAGGTCGTCGGGCAGGTGGTCGGTCGTGGCGGTGGCCGGGGGTTCGGTCGAGGGGAGTGGCATGGTCGTGCCTCCGAGGCAGAGGTAAGCATTGATTGATTACTACCTGACCGACGCTAGTAATCGACTGATAACCTGTCAACCATGAGTTCCGAAGCGCCTGCCCGGCGCATGACGCGCGACGAGCGCCGCGAGCAGATCCTCGACGCCGCCACCGCGGTGTTCGCCGAGGGCGGCTACGCAGGCACCAGCACGGACCAGGTCGCGCGGGCCGCGCACGTGTCCCAGCCGTACGTGGTGCGGCTGTTCGGGACCAAGGAGGAGCTGTTCCGCGAGGTGTTCGACCGCGTCGCGAGCGAGATCGTCGCGCGGTTCGAGGCCGTCCCGCCCGGCCCGGACGCCAAGGCCGCGATGGGCGAGGCGTACACGCGGCTCATCGCCGACCCGGACCAGCTCCGCGTCCTCATGCACGGGTTCGTGCTCGGCGCCGACCCGGTGCTCGGCACCCGGGCGCGCGCAGTGCTGGCGCAGGCCTTCGACCTCTACCGCACGCGCGCCGGCGCGAGCGACGAGGAGGCGCGCGACTTCGTGGCGCGCGGGATGCTGCTCAACACGCTGTTCGCCGTCGAGGCCCCGTCCCACGCCGACGACGACCCGGCGCTCGCGGTGCTCGTCCGGTGCACGGTCGACCCGACGGACGGCCCCGGCCGCGCGGCGACGGAGGCGACCCGATGACCGCGGCACGCACCGAGCGTCAGCGCGACCAGGCACCACGTCGCCCGACGGCGCCCGACGGCCTGGTCGTCGTCGACAAGCCGGGGGGCTGGACGAGCCACGACGTCGTCGGCCGCGGGCGCCGGCTCGCCGGCACGCGCAAGGTCGGGCACGCCGGCACGCTCGACCCCCTGGCGACGGGCGTGCTCGTGCTCGGGGTCGGCCGGGCGACGAAGCTCCTCACGTACGTCGTCGGCGCGGACAAGGACTACGACGCGACGATCCGGCTCGGCGCGAGCACGACGACCGACGACGCCGAGGGTGAGCTCGTCGCGTCCGCGGACGCGTCCGGCGTCGGGCGCGCCGACCTCGACCGCGCGATCGCCGACCTCACGGGCGAGATCCTCCAGGTGCCGAGCACGGTGAGCGCGATCAAGGTCGACGGGAAGCGCGCCTACGCCCGCGCCCGCGCGGGCGAGGAGGTCGCGCTCGCGGCGCGCCCCGTCGTCGTCTCGCGGTTCGAGGTCCTCGACGTGCGCCCGGTGGGGGCGGGGGAGACGCCCGAGGGCGCGCCTCCCGTCCTGGACGTGGACGTCGCCGTGACCGTGTCGTCGGGCACGTACGTGCGCGCGCTCGCGCGCGACCTCGGCGCTGCGCTCGGCGTCGGCGGGCACCTTACGGCCCTGCGGCGTACGCGCGTCGGCGGGTACGGGCTCGACGTCGCCTCGACGCTGGAGGAGCTGGAGGCACAGGCCGACCGCGACGGCGTCCTCGCGACGCTGCCGCTCGCCGAGGCCGCGCGCGCGACGTTCCCCGTGCGCGACCTCACGGCGCAGGAGGCCACGGCGCTGTCGTACGGGCAGTGGATCCCCGGGACCGGGGCGCCCGGGACCACGGCGGCGATCTCCCCGGCCGGCGAGCTCGTCGCCCTCGTCGAGGACACGCGCCGCGGCGGCGCCGACCTCGCGAGGCCCGTGCTCGTCCTGGCGCCCGCCTGACGCCCTCGGTTCGGCGTCGGGGCCGGGGCGTGGCAGTCTTGTCCAGCGGCGCCGACGACTCCCCGCCGGCGCGCCCGACCCACCCCCTCACCGGAGGAGTTCTCGCGTGCACCTGTGGACGGACCTGAGCCAGGTTCCCCCGGGTTTCGGCCCGTCGGTCGTGACGATCGGCAACTTCGACGGCGTCCACCGTGGCCACGCCCAGGTGCTCGGGCGGATCGTCGACCTCGCCCGCGCGCGCGACGCGCGGGCGGTCGCCGTGACGTTCCACCCGCACCCGGCGGTCGTGCACCGCCCCGAGAGCGCACCGGAGCTCATCACGGGCATCGCCGACCGGGTCGAGCTGCTCGCGGCGACGGGCCTGGACGCCGTCCTCCTCGTGGAGTACACGCTCGAGTTCGCGCGCCAGACCCCGGAGGAGTTCGTGCGCACGTACCTCGTCGACGGGCTCCGGGTCGGGACCGTCGTCGTGGGGCACGACGTGCGCTTCGGCCGCGACAACGCCGGGACGATCGAGACCATGGTCGAGCTCGGGTCGCGGTTCGGCTTCGAGGTCGTGGCGATCGACGACGTCGGGCAGCACCAGGGCGTGCCCGTCACGGACGAGGCCGCGCCGGGGGACTCGCAGGTGCGCTGGTCCTCCACGGGCGTGCGGGCCCTGCTCGCGGCGGGCGACGTGCGCGAGGCAGCGCGCATCCTCGGCCGGCCGCACCGCGTGCGCGGCACGGTCGTGCACGGCGACGCCCGGGGCCGCGAGCTCGGCTTCCCGACGGCGAACCTCGGCTCGATCAGCGGCATGGTCCCGGCCGACGGCGTGTACGCGGGGTGGCTGGAGCGGCCACAGCTCGCGGGCGCCGACCCCGAGCACGCCGACGTCCGCCTCCCGGCCGCGATCTCGATCGGCACCAACCCGACGTTCGACGGCCTCGAGCGCCGGGTCGAGGCGTACGTCCTCGACCGCGCCGACCTCGACCTGTACGACGAGGACGTGGTCCTCGAGCTGGTCGAGCGCCTGCGCCCGACGCTGCGCTTCGACGGCATCGAGCCGCTGGTCGCGCAGATGCACGACGACGTCGCCCGCGCCCGCGAGATCCTCGCCGGCGCGGACGGGAAGCCGGTCGCGACGACCCCGGGGGCCTGACCGTGGTGGCCCCGACCCCGGCACCTGCCCCGGTGCTCGAGGCGCGCGCGCTGCGCGTCGGCTACGCGGACGTCGCCGTGTGCGCCCCGGTGGACCTCACCGTGCAGCCGGGCGAGCTGGTCGTCGTCATCGGCGCGAACGGCAGCGGGAAGTCGACGCTCCTGCGCACGGTGCTGGGCCTCCAGCCCGCGCTCGGCGGGGCCGTGCGGGCGTTCGGCCGTGCGGTCGACGAGCGCGAGCGGGACTTCCGCGCGCGCGTCGCGGGCGTGCTCGACGACGACGCGTTCTTCCCCGCGCTCACGGTGCGCGAGCACCTCGTCCTCGTCGCGCGCGGGCACGGCGTGGTCGGCGCGGGGGCGGCCGTGGACGCGCTCCTGGACCGGTTCGGCATCGCGCAGCAGGCCGCGTCGCTGCCGTCGGCGCTCTCGTCGGGCCAGCGTCGCCGCTTCCTCCTCGCCTCCGGATTCGTGCGGCCCCGTGAGCTGCTCGTGCTCGACGAGCCCGAGCAGCGCCTCGACCCCGGCATGCGCGAACGACTCGCGCGCCTGCTCGTCGACGACGCGCGCAGCGGCGTCGCCGTGGTCCTCGCGACGCACGACCCCGACCTCGTCGCGCGGACCGGCGCCCGTGGCCTGCTCGTCGGCGACGACGCGTGCGTCGCCCTGGATCCCGCGGACGCGCACGACGCGCTCCTGGCGGTGCGCTGACGGTGACCGGCGCGCACCCCGACGAACGTCCCGGGGAGACTCGCCGCGCGAGTCGCGACGACGGTCCCGACGGCGCGGTGGACGGGCTGCGCACCGACCCCGACGAGCTGCTCACCGGCCGTGAGCTGCGGCGCCTGACGGCGCGCGCCGCGGCGGCGCGGGCCGACGCCGGTCCGGGCGAGATCGTCGTCGACGTCGCCTACGCCGTCGTCTCCGTCGCGCTCGCGACGGTCTGGGTGGTGGGCCTGGCCACCATGTTGCGCTCGTCGCTGGACACCGGCGCCGCGACCGGCTCCGAGCGGGTGCTCGGTCCGGGCGGGATCCAGGCGCTCGGGACTGCCGCGCTGCTCGCGTTCCTCGCGGGGACGGCCGTGCGCCTGGGTCCGGTGGGCGCGGGCAGCGGGGGAGTCCGCTGGTGGGTCCCCACCCCGGCAGACCGGCGTGGGCTCGTCGCGCCGTCGTTCGTGCGAGCGGTGCTGCTCGGCGGGGTCGTCGGCGCGGTCGGGACGGCCGTCGTCGCGATCGCCGCGGGGCTCGACGCCGGCCCGGCGCTGCGGGGCGTGCTCACGGGCGGCGCCCTCGGCCTCCTGCTCGTCTCGGTCGCCGGCCTCGTCCAGCCGTCGCCCCGCGCGGCGGCGGCGCTCGCCCGCGCGAGCGACGTCGCCGTCGCGGCCGTGCCGGTCGCGGGCCTCGTGCTCGTCGTCGCAGGCCGTTCCGGGCTGCCTGCGCTCGCCGCGCCGCCGCTCGTCGCGGTCGGGCTCCTCGCGGTCGCCGCGGTGCTCGTGCTGCGCTGGTGGCGCGGGCTGGAGTCGCTCGGCGCGACCGTCCTGCGCGCGCAGAGCTCGGTCGCGGACCAGGTGGGCGGCGCCGTGCTCTCGTTCGACACGCGCGACCTCGGCCGCGCCCTGCGTCGTGCCGGGGCTGCCCGGGTGCGCGTCCGGCGACCGCGCCGGTTCGGCGCGGTGCGCGGCGCGTTCGGCGCGGTCGTGACGGCCGACCTCGTCCTCCTCGGGCGCAGCCCGTCCGTCCTCGCGCAGCTCGTCGGCCTCGGCGCGCTGACGGTCGTCGCCCAGCAGGTTCCGGGCCTCGGCTCGGGGTTCGGCCTCTTCGCGGTGCTGGTCGTGGCGGGCCTCGGCGCCGCGGTGCTCGGCGCCGAGGGGGCGCGCACCGCGGAGATGGCGCCCGTCGTCGACTCCCTCGTCCCGCTCGCCGCGCGCTGGACCCGGCTCGCGCGCGCCGTCGTCCCCACGCTCACGGCCACCGTGTGCCTCCTCGCGGGCTCGGCGCCGCTGGTCGTCGGGACGGGAGACGCGCGGTGGGTCGCGCTCGGCGCGCTCACAGCCGTCGTGCACGGCGCGGCCGCCGTGCGCAGCGCGTACCGCGAGCCGCCCAACTGGGGCGGCCCGCTGCTCGCGACGCCCGCGGGCGGACTGCCCACGGGCGCCGCCGCGGTGCTGCGCAAGGGACCGGACGTCGCGGTCCTCGGTGCGGTGCCGCTGGGCGTGGCGCTCCTCGTCGGCGCTCCCGGCTGGGGTGCGGTCGTCGCGCAGGCGCTCGCGGCGGCGGTGGCGCTCGCGGTCGCGACCCACGTGCGCGCGGCGCGCTGACCGCGGTCGCCGGCCGGGGAGACGTCAGGCGACGACCGGGGCCTCGACGAGCCGGCCGTCCGCCAGGTGCGCGCGGGCGTCGACCGGGTCGAGGGTCGCCTCGTCGTGCGTGACGAGCAGCGTCGCGGCGTCGAGCTCGCGCGCGAGCCGCACGACGAGCTCCACGACCTGCACGCCGCGCTCGTGGTCGAGCGCCGACGTGGGCTCGTCGACGAGGAGCACCTGCGGGTCGTTCATGAGGGCCCGTGCGATCGCCACCCGCTGGCGCTGGCCGCCCGAGAGGTGCTCCGGCCGGCGGTCCGCGCGGTCCGCGACGCCCACCGCGTCGAGCAGGGCGAGCGCGTGCGCGCGGCGTGACGCGGCGGGTCGGCCGCGCAGGTGGCTCATGAGCTCGAGCTGCTCGAGCACGGTGAGGGACGCCACGAGCTGCGGCTGCTGGAACACGATCCCGATGCGCTCGCGGCGCAGGGCCGCCGCCCGGTCGGCGGCACGCCGCGCCCGACGGCGGGACCCGCGACCGGCCCGCGGCGCACCGGTGGCGTCGTCGGGCGCGTCGACCGGCGCGCTGACGACGTCATGACCGACCCGCACGACGCCGGACGTGGGCGGTGTGAGGGTCGCGGCCACGGCGAGCAGGCTGGACTTGCCGGCACCGGAGGGGCCGAGCAGCGCCGTGGTGGTGCCCGACGGCACGGTGAGCGTGACGTCGTCCACGGCGACGAGGACGCCGTCGCCGTCGGGGTAGGCGAGGCGGATACGGTCGAGCGTGAGGTCCACGGGGTGCTCCTGGGGTCTCGGGTCTGGGGATGTCGGGGGACGGTCTCGGGTGGGGCCGAGGGTGGCCGGACGCGGGTCAGCGCGCGGCGAGGGCGGCGTGCGGGTCCACGCGCGCGACGCGCGTCACGGCGAGCACCGCCCCGAGCCCGCCGAGCGCGACGAGCACGACGGCGGGGACGAGCGTCGTCGAGAGGTCGACGACGACGGGCATGACGCGTGCCGCGAGCAGGCCGGCCCCGGCCGCGAGCGCCGTGCCGAGCCCGACGCCGACGCCGAGCACGACGCCCGCCTGCCCGATCGCGTCGCGCAGGAGATAGCGCGTCGAGGCGCCCAGCGCCCGCAGCACGGCGACGTCTCCGGCGCGCTGGATGGTCCAGACCGTGAAGAACGCGCCGACGACGAGCGCGGAGATGGCGAGGAGGAACACCTGCATGAGCGTCAGCGAGAGGTTCTCGGCGGTGAACGAGGAGATGGCCGAGCGCGCCTCGCGCGGCGTCGCGGTGACGGTCCCGAGCTCCGCGTCGGCCGCGGCGAGCGCGCCCGCCGTCGGCGGGTCGTCGCCGAACC
The DNA here is from genome assembly GCF_059758455.1 of Cellulosimicrobium sp. GQ32. Classification (NCBI taxonomy): domain Bacteria; kingdom Bacillati; phylum Actinomycetota; class Actinomycetes; order Micrococcales; family Promicromonosporaceae; genus Cellulosimicrobium; species Cellulosimicrobium sp. GQ32. Next base: position 95,038 of record NZ_JCAXEP010000007.1, read on the forward strand.
GGAGCGCGACGACGGTCGCGGTCGGGCCGTCCTGCGCGTCGCCCGCGGCGCCGCCGCGCGCGCCGACCGTCTGCCAGTCGTCGAGGGAGACCCAGACGACGGGCGTGTGGGCGAAGTCGGCCTCGACGTCCTCGACCGCGGCGACGCGCAGGTCGAGCGGACCGGCTCCGACCTGGTCGTCGACGTCCGCGCCCAGCGCGTCGGCGGCGCCGCGCGAGAGCACGACCGTCCCGGCGGAGACGTCGGCGCCCCCGTCGTCCGCCCCTGGGACCAGGCCGGAGCCCGGCCGGACGCCGAACGCGGTGACGGCGGCCGTGCTCTCGCCGGACGCGCGCACGGTCGCGACGCCGAGCGGCTCCGCGGACCGGACGCCGGGGACGTCGGTCCACGCATCCTGCTGGTCGGCCGTGACCTCGGACTCGGTGAAGGTCGGCGAGGCGCCCTCGGCCGGCGGCGCGAAGGCGAGGCGGTCGACGGGCAGCTCCGTCACGGCCGACGTGCTCGCGCGACCGAGCCCGGCGGTGAGCGCCGCGAGGAACGCGACGAGGAACGTGATGAGCGCGACGACCGTGATCATGAGCGCGAAGCGCCCGCGGGCGTGGCGCAGGTCGCGCAGGGCGAGGAACACGCGAAGGACCTCCTGGGTCGGTGGGTGCAGGTGGCGGGCCGCCGCGCGGCGAGCGCGAACAGGTCGCGCCGTGGGCGTCCCGACGTCCCGTCCACGGTCTCGCGGCAGGGCGCGCCCCGGATCGCCGCAGCGGTCGGTCCTGCGTCGCCGCGGGGTGGAGCTCGGCATCGACCGTTCGGACGATGCCGGGCCGGGACGGCGTGGCTAGGGTGTCGCCGTGATCCCTGCCGCGGCCTTCACCCCCGCCGTGCCCGCCGGGCACGGTGCGCGCGTCGTGCCTGCGGCCACCCGGTGGCTGCGTCGCGGCCTGGACGTCCTCCTCGTCGGTCTGCTCGCTCTGTCGCTCGCCGGTGCCCTTGCCACGGCGGGCACGGCGCGGGGCGTCGTCGCCGTCGTGCTGTGCGCCGCGCTGCTCGCGCTCTACGTGCTGGGCCGGCGCCGCCTGCCGCTCCCGGACGACGTCGGAGCGCCCCGGGGTGCCTGGTGGCCCGCGGGCGCGTGGGTGACCGGGCTCGTCGTGCTGTGGGTCGCGCTGTGCCTCACCTCGGTCACGGCGGTGTGGGTCGCGTTCCCGCTCATGTTCGTCGCGATGCACGTGCTCGGCCCGCGGCGCGGCCCGGTCGCCGTCGGCGTGATCGTGCTCCTCGTGGTCGCGGTCATGGTCGCGATCACCGGGAACGTCCTCGCGCTGCCGTTCGTGCTGGGTCCCGCGATCGGCGGGGCCGTCGCGGTCGTCGTCGTGCTCGCGCTCGAGGCGGTCGTGCGGGAGTCGCAGGAGCGCCAGCGCACGCTCGACGAGCTCGTCCGTGCGCGCGACGAGCTCGCGACGGCCGAGCGCGAGCGCGCCGTCGCGGGCGAGCGCGAACGCCTCGCACGCGAGATCCACGACACGCTCGCCCAGGGCTTCTCCTCGGCCGAGCTGCTCCTGCGCGCCGCGCAGACCGCGCTCGACGACGGCGACGTGGTCACCGCGCGCGGGTACGTCGAGCAGACGCGGGACGTCGCGCGGCACAACCTCGCCGAGGCGCGCCGCGTGGTGCGTGCGCTCGCGCCCGCCGACCTCGCGTCGTCGAACCTCGTCGACGCGCTGCGCCGTACCTCGGCGCGCACGGCGTCCCGCATCGCGGCGCACGGGGACGGAGGTCCGGACGTCGTCGTGCAGGTGAGCGGCGACCCCGTGGCGCTGCCGACGGACGTCGAGGCGGCGCTGCTGCGCGTCGCCCAGTCCGCGCTCGCCAACGTGGAGCAGCACGCGGACGCGTCGCGCGTCGCGGTCACGCTGAGCTTCCTGGCCGGTGTCGCGCCGGGGGAGGAGGCCGTCGCCCTCGACGTGGTCGACGACGGGCGCGGCTTCGACCCCGACGGCCTCTCCGGCCGCTCCGAGGACGTGCCGGGGCCGTCGGGAGGGTTCGGCCTCGTGGCGATGCGTGCGCGGCTCGCCGAGCTCGGTGGCACGCTGTCCGTGGAGTCCGCGCCGGGCGCGGGCACCGCGGTCGCAGCCTGGGTGCCGCTGGCACCCGCCGAGGACGAGGAGGGGCGATGACCGGTCCCGCCGTCGTCGACGTCGTCCTCGCGGACGACCACCCGGTCGTCCGCACGGGCCTGCGCGCGGTGCTCGAGGCCGAGCCGGACGTGCGGGTCGTCGCCGAGGTCGGCTCGGCCGAGGAGCTCCTCGCGCGGCTCCGCGGCGGGCTGCAGGCCGACGTCGTGCTGCTCGACCTCCAGTTCGGACCCGGCCGGCTCGGAGGGGTCGACGCGGTCCGGGAGATCGTCGCGACCGACGGCCCGGCCGTGCTCGTCGTGACGACCTACGACGCCGACGCCGACATCCTGGCGGCGGTCGAGGCGGGCGCTCGCGGCTACCTCCTCAAGGACGCGCCGACGCACGAGCTCGTGGCCGCCGTGCGCGCCGCCGCGGCGGGCGAGGTCGCGCTCGGTCCGGCCGTCCAGCGGCGCCTGCTCGGGCGCCTGCGCAGCCCCGGCACGGCGCTCACCGCGCGCGAGCTCGAGGTGCTCGCGCTCGTCGCCGAGGGACGCACCAACGACGAGATCGCGCACGCGCTGTTCCTCTCGCGCGCGACCGTGAAGACCCACCTCGTGCACGTCTACGACAAGCTCGGCGCGCCGTCGCGCACCGCGGCGGTCGCCGAGGCCCGACGGCGCGGCCTCCTGCGCGGGTAGCGGGCGCCGGGCGGTGAGTCCGCCGGCGTCCGCCACGTGTCACGGGACCGGGTGCGGTCCCTCCCTCCGGGTGAGCGGCGCCGTCGTGCACGGCGTCCGTCGCGGCCGCGCGATCCCCGGGCCGCAGTCCAGGGGGCGGTCGCACACGCCCCTGCGCGAGCGCGAGCGCCCGCGGGGGCGTCCGGTGGCCCGCCCGCGCGGGCCGCACGACGACCTCCCACAGAGAGGCAGAGCCATGGAGGCTCAGCAGCACGCGGCGACACCGGGCGCCGACACCATCGCCGAGACGGTGGTCGACGACGTCGCCCCCGACGCGGTCGACCAGGCGTCGACCCCCGTCGGCCGGACCGTCCGGAGCGTCGGTCACGGCGCGGCCGTCGCACCCGACGACGCCGTGCTCGACACGGACGCGCACGCGGACGTGGACCCCGCGGAGTCGAACGCCCCGCTCCTGCCCGCGGCCGAGGCCGCGGTCGCCCGGGACCACGAGCTCCACCGCTACGACTCCACGACCGCGTTCGACTACCTGTTCCCGGAGCTCGCGGAGAGCTTCCCCGCGTTCCACCTGCCGGTCGGCGACGGCGTGACGACGGGCACCGTCGAGGCGCTCAAGGCACTCGGCGCGTCCATGGTCGCCCGACCGGTCACCCCGCCCGGGCAGCCACCGCGGGACCTCAACTCCCACGTGCCGGCGGTGTACACGTACTGGGGCCAGTTCGTCGACCACGACATCACGCTCAACACGAACGGCCCGGACACGACGGCCGGCCGGGACGGCGACCAGGCGCTCGGCGACGTCGACGCCGTGCCGTTCCAGGTCTTCGCGCCGCGCGTCGTCGTGCGCTCGCTCCACAACGGGCGGCACCCCGCGCTCAACCTCGACTCGCTCTACGGGAGCGGGCCCGTGTTCGCGGGGGAGCGCGGCTACCGGACCACCCGCAGCGAGGCGTCCTACGTCCCGGGGTCCGCCAAGCTCCGGCTCGGTCGCATCTCGACCGAGCCGCTCGTGATCCCGGGCGGGCCGTCGTTCTCGCTCGTCGAACCCGGCGGCGACGCCCAGCGCGACCTGCCGCGCGACGCGCAGGGCGCACCGCTCGTCCCGGACGGGCGCAACGACGAGAACCTCGTCGTCGCCCAGTTCCACCTCGCGATGATCCGCTTCCACAACGCCGTCGTGGACTGGGTGGACGACGTCGAGCCGTGGACGCGGCTCACGGGCGGGGAGCGCGGCGTCTTCGAGCGCGCGAGCCAGCTCGTGCGCTGGCACTACCAGTGGCTCGTGGTCAACGACTACCTGCGCACCCTCACCAAGCCGGGGGTGCTCGACGCGACGCTCCTGCGCGACACGTCGTTCTTCCGGCCCCGCTACCCGGTCTCGATGCCCCTCGAGTTCGCCGTCGCGGCGTTCCGGTTCGGGCACTCGATGATCCGGGACTCGTACGACTACAACGTCAACTTCACGGGGCCGCCGCCCCGGAACGCGAGCCTGGTCCAGCTCTTCCAGTTCACGGGCAACGGCGGCAGCCTGCGCCCCGGGCCGGCGGGCGACCCCGCGCTGCCGTCCAACTGGCCGATCGAGTGGGCCCGCTTCGTGGACAAGGGCGACCCCTCGCCGTTCCGGGCCGCGGAGAAGATCGACACGTTCCTCGCGCCGAGCCTCGGCGACCTCGTGAAGGAGGGGAACCTGCCGCCCGAGCCGCCTGCGCACACGCCGGCCCAGCTCGTGGCGAGCGCGCTCCAGAAGCAGCTCGCGCAGCGCAACCTGCTGCGCGGCTACATGCTGGCGCTGCCCACGGGCGAGGCCGTCGCCACGGCGCTCGGCGTCACCCCGCTCACCCCGGCCCAGCTCGAGGACCGGGCCGGCGACGACGTGAAGCAGGCGCTCGCGGCCCTGCGCGACGGCGACCACGGCGGCACCCCGCTGTGGTACTACGTCCTCAAGGAGGCCGAGCTCCAGGGCAACGGGAGCTTCCTCGGCGAGGTCGGCAGCCGCGTGCTCGCGGAGACGTTCGTGTACCTGCTGCGCCAGGACGACACGTCGTACGTCCGCGCGAGCAACCACTGGACGCCGGCGCAGGGCGTGCACTTCGAGGACGGGTCCCTCGTCCTCACCCTGCCGGACCTGCTCCGGTTCGCGGGTGTGCTGCCCGACGCGGCGGGCCGGTTCCGCGGCGACGGGACGGCCGGGCACGACGGGGCCTGAGCGCTGCGGGCGGTGCGGCCGCCCTGCGGCGCAGGTGCGTCCGGACGGCTGCCGCACCGCCCGTCGCCAGCGGTGCGGTCGCGCGCTGGTACGATGGATGCGCCGTCTGACCGGCCGCGGATCCAGAGAGCCCGGGAGAACCGTCCCCGGCGCACCGCGCAACGAACCCGAAGGAGAACCGTGCCGCTCGACACTGCCACGAAGCAGCGCATCATGACCGAGTACGCGACGAGCGAGGGCGACACCGGTTCGCCCGAGGTCCAGGTCGCGCTCCTCACGCAGCGCATCAAGGACCTCACCGAGCACCTCAAGGAGCACAAGCACGACCACCACAGCCGTCGTGGTCTGCTCCTCCTCGTCGGCCAGCGCCGTCGCCTGCTCGGCTACCTGCAGAAGGTCGACATCAACCGCTACCGCAGCCTCATCGAGCGCCTCGGTCTGCGTCGCTGACACGACACCGCCAGCCCGGTCCCTGCGGGGACCGGGCTGGTCTGGTGTGATGTACCTGTCACACCCCGGCTGACACCTTCAGCCGACACCACCCACACCGCGCCGCCGGCCTCTCGTTCGGTCCTCGGTAGTGGCTCACGGACCCCCACGGCCCCGTCTCGTACGGACCGGTGCGGGAACCGCCGTGGACCTCGATCGAAGACCGCCGAGCGTCGAGTGCGACCGGAGCCCCCGCGCCACGCGCGCCGGGGCGCGGACCGGAACCCTCGACAGGGGCTACCCGGGCGGCGCTTCGAGAAAGGGAGGGCACCCGTGGAGGGTCCCGAGATCCAGTTCGCCGAGGCCACGATCGACAACGGTCGCTTCGGCACCCGCACCGTCCGGTTCGAGACCGGGCGCCTCGCCCGTCAGGCCGCCGGCTCCGTCGCCGCGTACCTCGACGACGAGACCATGCTCCTGTCGGCCACGACGGCCGGCAAGCACCCCAAGGACCAGTTCGACTTCTTCCCGCTGACGGTGGACGTCGAGGAGCGCATGTACGCCGCGGGCCGCATCCCCGGCTCGTTCTTCCGCCGCGAGGGCCGTCCCTCGACGGACGCGATCCTCGCGTGCCGCCTCATCGACCGCCCGCTGCGCCCGCTCTTCGTCAAGGGCCTGCGCAACGAGGTCCAGGTCGTCATCACGGTCCTCGCGCTCCACCCGGACGACGCGTACGACACGCTCGCGATCAACGCCGCGTCGGCGTCGACCCAGATCTCCGGCCTGCCGTTCTCCGGCCCGGTCGGCGCGGTCCGCATCGCGCTGGTCGACGGCCAGTGGGTCGCGTTCCCCAAGTACTCCGACAAGGAGCGCGCGGTCTTCGACATGGTCGTGGCCGGTCGCGTCGTCGGCGACGACGTCGCGATCGCGATGATCGAGGCCGAGGCCACCGACGGCGCCTGGGGCCTCGTCAAGGACGAGGGCGTCGCCGCGCCGACCGAGGAGGTCGTCGCCGAGGGCATCGAGGCGGCCAAGCCCTTCATCAAGGCTCTGTGCGACGCGCAGTCGGCGCTCGCGGCCCAGGCCGCGAAGCCGGTCAAGGAGTACCCGGTCTTCCTGGACTACCAGGACGACGCGTTCGCCGCGGTCGAGGCCGAGGTCGCGGCGGACCTGCGCGAGGCGCTCGCCATCGCGGACAAGCAGGACCGCGAGAACCGTCTCGACGAGATCAAGAACGAGATGGTGGGGAGTCTGACGGAGGCCGGCTCCGGTGCCTTTGCTGGCCGCGAGAAGGAGCTCTCCGCCGCGTACCGCGCGCTCCAGAAGAAGCTCGTGCGCCAGCGCGTGCTCACCGACGGCGTGCGCATCGACGGTCGTGGGCTCGCGGACATCCGCACCCTGTCGGCCGAGGTCGAGGTGCTGCCGCGCGTGCACGGCTCCGCGCTCTTCGAGCGTGGCGAGACGCAGATCATGGGCGTCACCACGCTGAACATGCTCCGCATGGAGCAGCAGATCGACTCGCTCGGTCCGGAGACGCGCAAGCGCTACATGCACAACTACAACTTCCCGCCCTACTCGACCGGCGAGACCGGCCGCGTGGGCAGCCCCAAGCGCCGCGAGATCGGCCACGGCGCGCTCGCCGAGCGTGCGCTCGTGCCGGTGCTCCCGAGCCGCGAGGAGTTCCCGTACGCGATCCGTCAGGTGTCCGAGGCCCTCGGCTCCAACGGCTCGACGTCCATGGGCTCCGTGTGCGCCTCGACGCTGTCGCTCCTCAACGCGGGCGTGCCGCTGCGCGCCCCCGTCGCGGGCATCGCGATGGGCCTCATCTCCGACACGGTGGACGGTGAGACCCGCTACGCGGCGCTCACCGACATCCTCGGGGCCGAGGACGCGTTCGGCGACATGGACTTCAAGGTCGCCGGCACGCGCGAGTTCGTCACGGCCATCCAGCTCGACACCAAGCTCGACGGCATCCCCGCCTCGGTGCTCGCCGGTGCGCTGACCCAGGCGCGCGACGCGCGCCTGACGATCCTCGACGTCCTCGCCGAGGCCATCGACGTGCCCGACGAGATGTCCCCGAACGCCCCGCGCGTCATCTCGGTGAAGGTGCCGGTCGACAAGATCGGCGAGGTCATCGGCCCCAAGGGCAAGATGATCAACCAGATCCAGGAGGAGACGGGCGCGGACATCTCCATCGAGGACGACGGCACCGTGTACATCGGCGCCACCGACGGCCCGTCGGCCGAGGCCGCCCGCGCGGCGATCAACGCGATCGCCAACCCGCACGTCCCCGAGATCGGCGAGCGCTTCGTCGGCACGGTCGTCAAGACGACGTCGTTCGGCGCGTTCATCTCGCTCTCCCCGGGCAAGGACGGTCTGCTGCACATCAGCCAGATCCGCAAGCTCGTGGGCGGCAAGCGCGTCGAGAACGTCGAGGACGTGCTGTCCATCGGCCAGAAGGTCCAGGTCGAGATCGGTGAGATCGACCCGCGCGGCAAGCTCTCGCTGCACGCGGTGGTCGAGGAGGAGGCTCCGGCCGACGCTCCCGCGACCGAGGGCGCGGACGCCTGACGTGCCCTGGGACCTCCCGCTCGTCCCGGCGGGTGACGCCGGGGCCGAGCTGACCGCCGGGCAGGACGGCGCGACGATCCGTCGCTCCGTCCTGCCCGGCGGGGTCCGCGTGCTCACCGAGTCCATGCCGGGCCTGCGCTCGGCGACGATGGGCGCGTGGGTCGGCGTCGGCTCGCGCGACGAGACCGACGGCCACTTCGGCTCGACGCACTTCCTCGAGCACCTGCTGTTCAAGGGCACCGCGCGCCGCTCGGCGATGGACATCGCCGAGGCGTTCGACGCCGTCGGCGGCGAGGCCAACGCCGCGACCGGCAAGGAGCACACGTGCTACTACGCGCGCGTGCTCGACGCCGACCTGCCCATGGCGGTCGACGTCATCGCCGACATGGTGACGTCCGCGCGCCTGGACCCCGACGAGCTCGAGACCGAGCGCGGCGTGATCCTCGAAGAGCTCGCCATGAACGACGACGACCCCTCGGACGTCGTGCACGAGGAGTTCGCGGCAGCCGTGCTCGGCGGCCACGCGCTCGGCCGCCCCATCGGCGGCACCCCGGACACGATCAACGCGGTCCCGCGCGACGCCGTCTGGGAGCACTACCGCTGGCACTACCGCCCCGAGACGCTCGTCGTCGCGGCGGCGGGCGGCGTCGACCACGACACGCTGGTCGCCCAGGTGGGCCAGGCGCTGCTCGACGGCGGCTGGTCGCTCGACGCGGGCAGCGCACCGCGCGCGCGGCGCGACCCGGCCGACCCCGCCCTCGCGGGCGTCGGGACGGCGGGCGTCGAGCTGTCGGTGCACCGGGCCGTGGAGCAGGCGAACGTCGTCATCGGCGGAACGGGCCTGTCCGCGACCGACGACCGCCGCTTCACGCTCTCCGTGCTGAGCGCGGTGCTGGGCGGCGGCATGAGCTCGCGCCTGTTCCAGGAGATCCGCGAGAAGCGCGGCCTCGCGTACTCGACGTACTCGTTCGCGTCCGGCCACGGCGGCATCGGCACCTTCGGCCTCTACGCCGGGTGCGCGCCGTCGAAGGTCGACGAGGTCACGGCCCTGCTCCACTCCGAGCTCGACCGGCTCGCGGACGACGGCATCACCGGCGCGGAGCTCGACCGCAGCATCGGCCAGCTCTCCGGCGGCATGGTGCTCGGGCTCGAGGACTCCGGCTCGCGCATGAGCCGGCTCGGCAAGGCCGAGCTCGTCTACGGCGAGCTCCTGAGCGTCGAGGAGTCGCTCGACGCGGTCCGCTCGGTCACGGCCGACGACGTGCAGAAGCTGGCCGGCGAGCTCGCCTCGCGACCACGGTCCGTCGTGCGCGTCGGACCGTTCGGCGGCTGATCTCTCGCCTCCCACGGCGTCTCACGGCGGCCGTCCTCCTCACGGAGGGCGGCCGCCGTCGTGCTGTGGGCAGACCCACTGCCCGGGGAGGCGGACGCGGCACCGGTCTGCCCGCGCACCGGCGATAGGGTGACGGGCGTGAGCGACCAGAGCATCCCCGCGCCCGATCCCGCCCCGACCGCCCCCGGCAACGAGCCGGGTAGCCCGCTGCGGGTCGCCGTCCTGGGTGCCGCCGGGCGCATGGGCGCGACCGTCTGCGCCGCGGTCGAGGGCGCGCCGGACCTCGAGCTCGTCGCCCGCCTCGACGCGGGCGACGAGGTCGCCGCCTCGACGCTCGGCGGCGCGGACGTCGCCGTCGACTTCACCGTCCCGTCGGCGACCGAAGCCAACGTCCACGCGCTGATCGACGCGGGCGTGCACGCCGTCGTCGGGACCACGGGCTGGACGGAGGAGAGCCGCGGGCGCGTCGTCGCGCACCTCGGTCGCGCCGCCGCCGCAGGCGCGCCCGGGCTGGGCGTGCTCATCGCACCCAACTTCGGTCTGTCCGCCGTCCTCGCGATGACGTTCGCCGCCAAGGCCGCGCGGTACTTCGAGTCGGCCGAGGTGATCGAGCTGCACCACCCGGACAAGGTCGACGCGCCGTCCGGCACGGCGCGACACACTGCCGCGGCGATCGCCGCGGCGCGCGCCGACGCGGGCGTCGCGCCGAGCCCCGACGCGACGGAGACGGGCTGGGAGGCGCGCGGCGCCGACGTCGACGGCGTGCGCGTGCACGCGGTGCGCCTGCGCGGCCTCGTCGCGCACGAGGAGATCCTGTTCGGCAACACGGGTGAGCAGCTCGTCATCCGGCAGGACTCGTTCGACCGCGTCTCCTTCATGCCGGGCGTCCTGCTCGCCGTCCGCGAGGTCGTCGGCCGGCCGGGCCTGACCGTCGGGCTCGAGAACGTGCTGGACCTGGCGTGAGCGCGCCCGACGGTCCGGTCGGTCCTGACGCCGACGGCGGCAGCGACGACGGCCGTCCGGAGGGGACGACCGGGCGGTCGCGCGCCGCCCGGCCGTGGAAGGCGATCGTCGGCGCGGTGCTCGTGACGCTCCTGCTCGCGCTCTACGTGTGGCAGGTGGCGGGGCGTGCCGCCGCGCTCCTCGGCACGGGCGAGCCGGTCGCGATGGTGATCGGCGCGGGCGTGCTCGTCCTGCCCCTGCTCGTGGTGGGGCTGGTCGGGCGCGAGTTCCTGCTCGCCGGCACCGTGCAGCGCATGGCGGACGACCTCGCCGCCCAGGGTCGGCTGCCGGTCGACGACCTGCCGCGCTCGCCCGGCGGGCGCATCGACCGGGACGCCGCCGACGCGGCGTTCGGTCCCTACCGCGACGCTGTCGACGCCGACCCGCAGAGCTGGGAGGCCTGGTACCACCTCGCGTTCGCCTACGACGCGGCGCGCGACCGCCGTCGGGCGCGCGAGGCGTTGCGCAAGGCTGCGGCGCTCTACCGTGCCCGTCGGTGACGGGGGCGGTCCACCACGCCCGAGGTAGCGCGCTTCATGGGCGACCTCACACCTGGTGGAACGCGTCGGCGGCTCAGAGGCTGGTCCAGCAGTAGAGCCGGTGGCCCGCGTCGTCCGCCCGGACGCACAGCGTCGCGAGCCGGCGCAGGGCACCGGCCAGGTCGGCGGGGTCGGAGCCTTCCAGCTCCTCGGTGGCGGCCCAGCGCACGGCGACGGCGTCGAGATCGGTCGGTGTGGCCGCGGCGAGCGCCGTGACGAGCTCCGCGGTGACCGCGACGACCCACGGGCCCTCGTCTCCCGCGCTCGCGACGAGCTCCCCGTGCCGGGGGTCGCTCTTCGCCTCGGCGTACGGGCGGTCCGTGAGGAGGCCCGCGAGCGTGCCCAGCACGACGAACGGGTCGATGCCCTTGAGCTCGACCGTGGGGAACACCGGCTGGTTCGTCAGGGGGTCTGGGCTGCTCGGGCCCTGACGCGCCGCGCGCCCGGCCTGTGCGTCGTCGGGTGCGGAGAAGTAGTCGGTGAGGATGCCCATGGCGGTCGATCCTCGCAGGTCAGGCGCGCGAACGGGTCACGGCGGTGTCACGGCTGCGCGACGAACGGTCGCGCGATCCCTCAGATCTCGGCCGTCCAGCGCCGCTCGACGACGTCGCGCACCCCGGTAGCGAGCGTGCGGGTGCGCCCGTCGGGCCCGAGCCCGGCCCCGGCGAGGAAGGTCTCGCGCGCCGTGTCTCCGTCGAGCACCCAGGTGACGACCTCCTCCGCGCCGTCGCGGCGCAGCCGGTCGACCGCGGCGGAGAGCAGACGCGACCCGTGCCCGCCGCGCTGGTGCCGCGGCTCCACCTCGAGCGCGAGGACCTGCCCGGGCGCCACGGCGGCGAACCCGACGACGTCGGCGCCGACGCACGCGACGAGCACGCCGAAGCCCGGCCCCGGAGGGGAGGAGATGGCAGCGGCCCACTGCTCGCGCATCCGCACGGTGTCGAGCGCGTCGAGCACGTCCTCGCCGAGGACCGCCTCGTGCGACGAGCGCCACGCGCCCACCTGGATCGCGGTCATCGCGACGTCGTCGCCGGGCACGGCAGGGCGGACGGAGACGTCGGCGGTCTCGCGGAAGAGGCTCACGGGTTCACCCTACGAGACGTGGGCCACACCTCGGGCCGGAGGTCAGCCCCAGCCGAGGGCCCGCAGGCCGGCGGCGGTGGCCGCAGCCAGGACCACGACGACGATGAACGGCGCGCGCAGCGCGAGCGCGACCGCCGCGACGCCGAGCGCAGGCAGGCGCGCGTCGACGACGAGCGCCTGCCCGTCGCCGACCGTCTGCACCGCGACGAGCGCGGCGAGGAGCGCGGCGGTCACGAGCGCCGCCGTGCGCGCGACGCGTTCGTCGGCGAGCCAGTGCTCGGGCACGAGGTGACCGGCGAGCTTGAGCGCGAAGCACACGGCGGACGCGACCAGCACGACGACCCAGACGGACGCTGGCGTCATGACGACTCCTTCCCGGGGCGCCCGTCGACGGGCGGTGCCGACGACCCGCCCGACGGGTCACGACGGCGCCGCGTGTCCACCTGCCCGATGACGATCGCGACGGCGGCCGCGGCGAGCACCGGCACACCGCCCGGCGCGACCGGGATCAGCAGGACCGCGACGAGGACGGCCGCCGCCGCGGTGAGCTGCATCGCCCGCGCCGCCAGACGGGGCCACAGGAGGGCGAGGAACGCGGCCGCCGCGGCGGCGTCGAGCCCCCACGCGCGCGGGTCGCCGAGCGCGTCCCCGGCGAGCGCCCCGACGAGAGTCATGGCGTTCCACAGCACGAAGATGCCGACGCCCGTCCACCAGAACCCCGCCCGGACGGCGCGGCGCGAGCGCTGGGCCGTCGCGACCGCCGTCGACTCGTCGATCGTGAACTGCGCCGCGACGACCTTGTGCCACGACCGCAGGGCGAGCAGCGGGCCGAGCTGGGCTCCGTACAGGGCGTTGCGGACCCCGAGGAACCCCGCGGTGGCGACGGCGGCGGTCGGCGCGCCGCCCGCACCGACCACGCCGATGAGCGCGAACTGCGAGCCGCCCGAGAACATGAGCAGGCTCAGTGCCATGGTCTGCGCGACGTCGAGCCCCGCGACCACCGACAGCGCCCCGAACGAGATCCCGTACAGCCCCGTCGCGACGGAAACCGACACGGCTTGGCGCACCGCGACGCGGACCTCGTCCTCGACGGCATGCTCGACGGCGACGGTCACCTCGGCGTCGAGCGTCGCCGGGGCGTCGGGCTCGGCGTCGGGGCGCGCGACGTCGTCGGGCCGGCTCATGCGTGCGGGTCGGCCGGGCCCTCGCCCGCCGCGGCGGCGTTGGCCGCGCGCTGGTGCGCGGTGAGGGACATGCGGTCGATGAGGGCGAGCGCGAGCGCCGAGACAACGAACGCGAGGTGGATGAGCGTCTGCCACATGAGCTGTGTCGGGGTGTACCGCGCGCTGTCGATGAACGTCCGCAGCAGGTGGATGGAGGAGATCCCGATGATCGACATCGCGAGCTTGGTCTTGAGCACGTTCGCGTTGACGTGGCTCAGCCACTCGGGCTGGTCCGGGTGGCCGTCGAGCCGGATGCGCGACACGAACGTCTCGTAGCCGCCGACGATGACCATGATGAGGAGGTTGGAGATCATGACGACGTCGACGAGGCCGAGCACGGCGAGCATGATCTCCTCGGCGCCGAAGTCCACGACCTCGTGCGTCGAGTGGTCCATCGCCCGGCCGGTGAAGCCGCCGACGATGAGGAGCCACAGCTCCTTGAGGAACTGCCAGACGTAGACGACCTGGGCCACGATGAGGCCGAAGTAGAGAGGTGCCTGGAGCCAGCGGGACGCGAAGATCATGTACCCGACGGTCGTGACGCGGGCGCTGGGCGAGGGGACGTTCGGGCTGATGGTCGACGCGGGCGACGAGGTCACGGGCGTGGGCTCTCCGGGAGTCGGTGGCAGGGGAGCGTCAGGCTACCAACGCCGGGTGACGGCCCGACGACGCCGGTCACGCCCGCAGCAGCGCGAGCGACGGGCGTCAGAGTGCGACGTAGACCGTCTCGAGGTACTCCTCGAGGCCCGCCTCGCCGCCCTCGCGGCCGAGGCCGGACTGCTTGACGCCCCCGAACGGCGCGCTCGCGTCGGACACCATGCCGCGGTTGATGCCGATCATCCCCGCCTCGACCTCCTCGGACACGCGCACGGCGCGGTCGAGCGAGGACGTGTACGCGTAGGCGGCCAGCCCGTACTCGGTGGCGTTCGCGAGCGCGAGGCCCTCGTCGTCGTCGCCGAACGCGACCACGGGCGCCACGGGACCGAAGATCTCCTCGGTGACGACGCGCGCGTCGGGGTCGACGCCCGACAGGACGGTGGGGGAGTAGAAGTAGCCGGGGGAGCGGGGCCGCTCCGCGCCGGTGAGCACCTGGGCCCCGCCGTCGGCCGCGGCCTCGACGAGCTCGGCGACCTTGTCGACGGCCTTCGCCTCGATGAGCGGGCCGACCTGCGTCCCGTCCTGCGCGCCCGGGCCGACGCGCAGGTCGTCGAACGCGGTGGCGAGGCGCTGGGCGAACTCGCGCGCGACGGCGTCGTGCACGAGGAAGCGGTTCGCGGCGACGCAGGACTGGCCCGCGTTGCGGAGCTTCGCGACGAGCGCGCCCTCGACCGCGGCGTCGAGGTCGGCGTCCGCGAAGACGAGGAACGGCGCGTTGCCGCCGAGCTCCATCGAGGTGCGCAGCACCTGGGACGCCGCCTTCTCGAGCAGCGTGCGGCCGACGGTCGTCGAGCCCGTGAACGACAGCTTGCGCAGGCGCTCGTCGGCGAGGAGCGGCTCGGTGACGTCCGCGGCGCGCGAGGACGGGACGACGTTGACGACGCCGGTGGGCAGCCCGCGGTCGGCGAGCTCGGACCGGATGACCTCGGCCACGAGCGCCGTCGTCAGCGGTGTGAGCCGTGCCGGCTTGATCACGACGGTGCAACCGGCCGCGAGCGCCGGGCCGATCTTGCGCGTCGCCATCGCGATGGGGAAGTTCCACGGCGTGACGAGCAGCGCCGGGCCCACGGGCCGGCGGAAGACGAGCTGCCGGTTGCCCCCGGCCGGGGCCGTGCGGGCGAGGCCCTCGGCCCGCACCGCCTGCTCGGCGTACCAGCGCAGGAAGTCGGCGCCGTAGAGCACCTCGGCGCGCGCCTCCGCGAGCGGCTTGCCGCACTCGGCGGTGATGAGCGCGGCGACGTCGTCGGCCCGCGCGACCACCCGGTCGTAGACGGCACGCAGGACCTCGCCCCGCTCGCGTGGGGGCGTCGCGCGCCACGCGGGCGCGGCCCGGTGCGCGGCGTCGAGGGCGCGCAGCGCGTCGGCGGGGCTCGCGTCCGCGACGTCGAAGAGGGACTCCTCCGTCGCCGGGTCCTCGACCTCGAACGTCCGTCCGCCCTCGGCCGCTCCCCAGTGGCCGTCGACGAGCAGCCCCGTGGGCACGTGCGCGACGAGCGCGGGGGAGAGGTTCGACGTCGAGGCGGGGCGGGACATGCTCCGAGTATCGCCCTCGGGGTCGCGGGGCCGCACCCGGGCGGCGGTCGCGGGGCGGCCCCGCGCCCGGACGGGCGCGGTACGGGGACCCGCCGCACGGTAGTTTGTGCACATGGTCCTTCCTGCCACCCCCGCGCGCCCGTTCGGTGCCGTCCTCACGGCCATGGTCACCCCGATGACGCCCGACGGCGCCGTCGACCTCGCGGCGGCGGCCCGGCTCGCGAAGCGCCTGGTGGACGACGGGAACGACGGCCTCGTGCTGAGCGGGACCACGGGCGAGTCGCCCACGACCCACGCCCCCGAGAAGCAGGACCTCGTGCGCGCCGTCGTCGAGGCGGTCGGGGACCGCGCGGCCGTCCTCGCCGGCGCGGGGTCCAACGACACGGACCACGCGCTGCGCATGGCCGAGCAGGCCGCCGAGGCCGGGGCGGACGGGCTCCTCGTCGTCACCCCGTACTACTCGCGCCCCAGCCAGGAAGGTGTCTACCGCCACGTCGCCGCGATCGCCGACGCGGCCGACCTCCCCGTCATGCTGTACGACGTCCCCGGCCGCACCGGCGTGCGCGTCGCGCCCGACACCTACGCGCGCCTCGCGGCGCACGAGCGGGTCGTGGCGAGCAAGGACGCGACGGGCGACGTCTACGCCGCCGCGAAGCTCGCCGCCTCGACGGGCCTCGCCTTCTACAGCGGCGACGACGGGCTGCTGCTCCCGTTCCTCGCGCACGGCGCCGCGGGTATCGTCTCCGTGTCGGCGCACGCCGTCGCGCCGCAGTTCGCGGAGGTCGTGCGCCGCTTCGACGCCGGCGACCCGGCGGGCGCGCTCGAGGTCTTCCTCACCACGACGCCCGTCATCGACGCGCTCAACGGTGCCGGCTTCCAGGCCGTCATGGCCAAGGCCGCCGTCGAGCTGCTCGGCCTCACCGACAACCGTTTCCTGCGCCTGCCGAACGTCGCGGCGACCGAGGACGACGTCGCGCTCGTGCGCGACGCCCTCGCCGCCGCGGGCGTGCTCGCGGGCGCGACCACCGCGGCAGGCGCTGCCGCACCCACGAACTAGCGAGGGCAGGAGCCCTCGAAACCCCCGGCTCAGCCACGACAGGAGGCCCCGTGAGCCATCCCCACCCCGAACTCTCCCTGCCTCCCGAGCTCCCCGCCGGAGGGCTGCGCATCGTCGCCCTCGGCGGTCTCGGTGAGGTCGGCCGCAACATGGCCGTCCTCGAGTACGACGGGCGCCTGCTCGTCATCGACTGCGGCGTCCTCTTCCCCGAGGACAACCAGCCCGGCGTCGACCTCATCCTCCCGGACTTCGACTACATCGCGCACCGTCTGGACGACATCGAGGCGATCGTCCTCACGCACGGCCACGAGGACCACATCGGCGCCGTCCCGTACCTGCTGCGCCTGCGCCGCGACATCCCGCTCGTCGGGTCGCAGCTCACGCTCGCGTTCGTCGAGGCGAAGCTCAAGGAGCACCGCATCTCGCCCGTGACCCTCGCGGTCAAGGAGGGGCAGGTCGAGCAGCTCGGCGTGTTCCGTTGCGAGTTCGTCGCGGTCAACCACTCGATCCCCGACGCGCTCGCGGTCGCCGTGACGACCGGCGCCGGGACCGTGCTGCACACGGGCGACTTCAAGATGGACCAGCTCCCGCTCGACGGGCGCATCACGGACCTGCGGGCGTTCGCGCGGCTCGGCGAGCAGGGCGTCGACCTGTTCATGGTCGACTCGACCAACGCCGAGGTCCCCGGGTTCGTCACGCCCGAGGTCGAGATCGGCCCGGTGCTCGACAACGTCTTCGCCGCGTCGGAGAAGCGCATCATCGTCGCGTCGTTCTCCTCGCACGTGCACCGCGTGCAGCAGGTCCTCAACGCCGCGCACCACCACGGGCGCCGCGTCGCGCTCGTCGGACGCTCGATGGTCCGCAACATGACCATCGCGGCAGAGCTCGGGTACCTCCACGTGCCCGAGGGCGTGCTCATCGACCTCAAGAAGGTCGACTCCCTGCGCGACGACGAGATCGTGCTCATGTGCACCGGCTCCCAGGGCGAGCCCATGGCGGCGCTGTCGCGCATGGCCAACGGCGACCACAAGGTCCAGGTCGGCCACGGCGACACGGTGATCCTCGCGTCGTCGCTCATCCCGGGCAACGAGAACGCCGTCTTCCGCATCATCAACGGGCTCACGCGCCTCGGCGCGAGGGTCGTGCACGGCGGCAACGCCAAGGTGCACGTGTCCGGGCACGCGAGCGCGGGCGAGCTCCTCTACTGCTACAACGTGCTCAAGCCCAAGAACGTCATGCCGGTGCACGGCGAGGTCCGCCACCTCGTCGCCAACGGGGCGCTCGCGGTCCGCACGGGCGTGCCCGCCGACCGGGTCGTGCTCGCCGAGGACGGCGTCGTCGTCGACCTCGTCGACGGCAAGGCGTCCGTGGTCGGCGCGGTCCCGTGCGGGTACGTGTACGTCGACGGGTCGAGCGTCGGCGAGATCACCGACGCCGAGCTGAAGGACCGGCGCATCCTCGGCGAGGAGGGCTTCGTGTCCGTCTTCGCCGTCGTGGACTCCGCGACCGGCAAGGTGCTCGCCGGCCCGCAGATCCTCGCGCGCGGGTTCGCCGAGGACGACAAGGTGTTCCAGGACATCCAGCCCGAGGTCGTCAAGGCGCTCGAGGACGCGATCGCGGGCGGAGCGACCGACACGCACCAGCTCCAGCAGGTCATGCGCCGCGTCATCGGGCGGTGGGTCTCCAACCGCCTGCGGCGCCGCCCGATGATCGTCCCGGTGGTCGTCGAGGCCTGACCGACGACGTCGGCGCCGGCGGACCCCTCAGGGGGATGCGCCAGTTCGAGAAGCGAGAAGTGGCCCCTGCCGTCGGTCTGGCGGGGGCCACTTCTCACGTCTCGGGATGGGCCCGCGCGACCGGGCCGGCGGCCGTCACGTCCCGGTGCGCCGGACCAGCCCGGGGCCGACGGCGCCGAGCGTCGCGCCGTAGCGTGCGGTGCGCTCCGCGTCGTCGCCGGGGACGAGGCCGGCGAGCTCGAGCGAGACGAGGCCGTGCACAAGGCCCCACAGCCCGAGGGCGACGTCGTCGGCGGTCGTCGCGTCCGGCACGAGCCGTGCGACCGCGTCGCGCAGCACGAGGAACGTCGGCTCCTCGACGGCACGCGGACGGTCCGCGGCGGGCCGGACCCCGCGCGCGAACATCACGGCGTAGAAGTGCGGGTCCGCGAGGGCGAACCCCCGGTAGGCGCCGCCGAGCGCGGCGAGGTCGGCACCCGGGTCGTCGGTCCGCCCGACGGCCGCCAGGTGGGCCGCGAACCGCCGGAAGCCCTCCTCCGACACGGCGGCCACGAGCTCGTCGCGGCTGCCGAAGAGCGCGTACACGGCCGACGGGCTCGTCCCCGCGGCCGTCGCCACCGAACGGACCGTCACGGCACCCTCGCCGTGCTCGGAGATGGCTCGGGACGCCACGTCGAGGAGGCGGTCGCGCAGGGCTTCGTCGTGCAGTCGAGGTCGTGCCACGCGACGAGTCTAGAGGGCTTGACACGGGTTTGCGAACGCTGTTCTATAACGGTGTTCGAAAACTCGCGGCGTGCCGTGCGCCGAGTGTCCCGCCAGCTCAGGAGGTCCCGTGCTCGAGCTCACCGACGCCGCCCGCATCACCGCGGGCATCGTCCTCCTCACGGTCGTCGGCATCGAGTCCGGCGGCGCGTTCCTCGTCAAGGTCGTCACGCGCCGCGTGCCGGCGACGGGCTTCCAGACCTCCTTCTTCCGCGCCGGGCACGCGCACGCGGGCGTGCTCGTCGTCCTGGGGCTCGTGTGCCTGCTGCTCGCAGAGGCCACCTCGCTCGCGGGCTTCTGGCGGTGGCTCGCCGCCACCGGGGTGCTCGTCGCCGCCATCCTCCTGCCCGCTGGGTTCTTCCTCTCCGCCGCAGGCTCGGGGCGCGAGGCACCGAACCGGGCCGTCGTGCTGCTCCCGGCCGGCGGGGTGGTCCTCGCCGCGGGCGTCGTGACGCTCGCGGTCGGGCTCTTCCTCGGCTGACGACGGTGCGGCCCGGGCTCGGCCGGCGTCCCCGGAGGTCGGCCGCGGGGCCGTGGGTGGTCACCGCTACGGTTCCCGCATGACGAACGCCGAGGACTTCGCCCCGCTCGAACCCGTCCGCCTCGTGACCCAGGCCCAGGGGTGGAGCATCATCTACTCGCCCGGCGGCCCGGAGTGGCACCAGCACAGGAGCGCGCTCGAGCGGCACGGCATCGAGGGGTCCGGGTACGACTTCACCGGCGCGCTCCGTGCCACGCTGACCGATCGTGAGCCGAGCGTCCTGGACGCGGTCGGGTTCGACCCCGAGGGCGGCACGGTGAGCGTCTACGGGTCGGACCTCGGCGCCCTGCACGCCGCGGCACGGCACCTGCACCGCCTGGTCACCGACGCGCAGGAGCTCGACGCGGCGCTCGCCCGGTCCGTGGAGCTCGGGCTCGACGACTGAGCCGGGCGACCTGCGTCGGCCGCGCTCCGGGTCGCGGCCCGCACCGTGCGTGGACGGGGCCGGGCGGCTCAGCGCGAGCGCAACGCCTCGAGCTGCGCGTCGTGCCACTCGGCGACGTAGCCCGTGAGCCGACGGTCGTCGGGCACGGTCCCGCCGCGGAGTGCTGCGTCCAGTGCGTCGAGATAGGCGCGGTCGGCCGCGAACCGCGCGCAGACCGCGGCACGTCCGACGGCGGGGCTCCCGTGACCCGGGACGAGCACGTCCACGTCGCGCGCGGCGAGCTCGAGCGCGTCGAGCGCGCCGCGGTAGACCCCGATCGGGTCGCGGCTGTCGGTGTCGACGAGCGGTACCTCGACGTCGGAGAGCATGTCGCCCGCCACGAGCACGCACCCGTGCGGCGTGCGCACCACCAGCGCGGCATGGCCCGGCGCGTGAGCGTCGTGCTCGACGACGGTCACCGTCCTCGGGTCGGTCGGAGCGGCGTCGGGCCAGGGGAGCCGGCGTGCGCCGCGGGGGAGCGGGGTCAGCGTGCCCACGAGCGCGGGGTCGTGGCCGGGCGCGGCGGCCTCGGCCGACGCGAGCACCGCGGTCCGCCGTCGCCGCGTCGCGTCGGCCGTGCGCGCCGTCGCCCAGCGGGGCGCGTCGCCGAGCCCGGGGGACCACAGCACGTGGTCCCAGTGCGGGTGCGTCGCGAACCCGGCGGTCACGCGCCAGCCGCGCGCCCGGACCGCGGCGCCGAGCCCCTCGACCTCGGCGACCGTCACCGCCGGATCCACGACGAGCGCCTCGCCGTCCGGCGTGGTGACGACGGTCGACGTCGTCGTCCAGATCTCCGCCGTCGCGACCCAGACCCCCGGGACCGCCTCGACGAGATCGCGCGCTCGCGGTGCGGCCGCCGACCCGACCGCGGCGGCGGTGGCCCGGTCGGTCGGTGGTTCGCTCGGTCCGCCGCCCGGTGCGTCGCTCGGGACGTCGTTCCGCTGCTGCGTGGGCTCGTGCACGGGTCCTCCGGTCCTGGTGGCTCACGGGTCGTCGATCACGGGCATCGGTCGCGGGGTCGCCGTCCGTCCGGCAGCACTCCGGCGGGGACACGCGATGCCGGGTCCGCGTCCGTGTCGTCCCTCGCAGGTAGGTTAGGACCACTATGGCGACCCGCACGTCCCCGCAGGCACGTCGGACCGCGAGCAACCGCACGCCAGCGCCCCGTACCTCGGCGCGCGGCGGTTCGTCCTCGGCCCGCGGCACGTCGCGCGCCGGTGCAGGTCGCGGGCGGTCCACCTCCAGCGGCGCGCGCCGGCCCGCCCGGCGCCCGGCGGCGGGGCCGCCGTGGCCCGTCCGCGCGGTGCGGGCGGTCTGGCTCGGCGCCGCGCACGGCCTCGGGGCGCTCGTGCGCACCATCGGAAAGGGAGCAAGAGAGCTGGACCCGGCACACCGGCGCGACGGCGTCGCGTTCTTCCTCATCGCCCTCGCGGTCGTCGTCGCGGCCCGCGAGTGGTGGGGCATCCAGGGCACGTTCGGCCTGGTCGTCCACGCCGTCGTCGCGGGCACGTTCGGCCTCGCGGGCGTCGCGGTGCCCGTCCTGCTGCTCTGGCTCGCGGTGCGCATCATGCGCCACCCCGAGCGCGCGCAGGCGAACTCGCGCGTCGCGATCGGGCTCACGCTCATCGTCGTGTCGGTGTGCTCGCTCGTGCACATCTCCGAGGACCTCCCGGCGCCGCGCGACGGATTCGACGCCGTGCAGGACGCGGGCGGGATCGTCGGCTACCTCGCCGCGACGCCCGTGACCACCGGGCTCACGCCCTGGTTCGCCGTCCCCATCTTCCTGCTGCTCGGCTTCTTCGGGCTCCTCGTCGTCACCGCGACCCCCGTGCACCGGATCCCGAGCCGGCTGCGCGGCCTCTACGACGTGCTCACGGGCAACCACCGCGCGGACGGCGAGGAGCCGGACGCCGACGGGCTCGCGCTCGCGGAGGGTGTCTCGCGCCACGACGGTACGGACGTGCCGGCGGGCCGTCGCCCGCGCAAGCCCCGGAAGACCAAGGCGCAGCGCGCGGCGGAGGCCGCCGAGATCGAGAAGCCCGAGGGCGGGTTCTCGGGCGACGAGGCGTTCGAGACGGCGGCGTTCCTCGACTACGAGGACGACTCCCCTCGCGGCAGGGGCAAGAAGCGCCGCGGGGAGGACCCGGCGCCCGGCACCGCGCCGACCGAGGCGGTGCCCGCCGTCGGGCAGGGCACCGCGCAGGACACGGCGGCAGCCGCGATGGGCGCCGTCGCCCCCGCCCCCGGGGACGGCGTGGGCAGCGTGCCGCCGCCCCCGCCGAGCAGCCCCCTGCCGCGCGGCGTGCAGCCGATGCTCGAGGGCGACACGGTGTACCTCCTGCCCAACGAGGACTCCCTGGTCAAGGGCGCGCCGCACAAGGTGCGCTCCGCCGCGAACGACCGCGTCGTCGAGGCGCTGACCCAGACGTTCGAGCAGTTCGAGGTCGACGCGAAGGTCACCGGCTTCACGCGCGGACCGACGGTCACACGCTACGAGGTCGAGGTCGGTCCGAAGGTCAAGGTCGAGCGCATCACGTCGCTCTCGAACAACATCGCCTACGCGGTGGCGAGCGCGGACGTGCGCATCCTCGCGCCGATCCCCGGCAAGTCGGCGATCGGCATCGAGATCCCCAACACCGACCGCGAGACGGTCGTGCTGGGCGACGTGCTCCGCTCGTCGGCGGCGCGGCGGACCGAGCACCCCATGGTCATGGGCGTGGGCAAGGACGTCGAGGGCGGCTACGTCGTCGCGAACCTCGCGAAGATGCCGCACATCCTCGTCGCGGGCGCGACGGGCGCCGGCAAGTCGAGCTTCATCAACTCCATGATCACGTCGATCCTCATGCGCTCGACGCCCGAGCAGGTGCGCCTGGTGCTCGTGGACCCCAAGCGCGTCGAGCTGACGATCTACGAGGGCATCCCGCACCTCATCACGCCGATCATCACCAACCCGAAGAAGGCCGCCGAGGCCCTCGACTGGGTCGTGCGGGAGATGGACGCCCGGTACGACGACCTCGCCGCGTTCGGGTACAAGCACATCGACGACTTCAACGCAGCCGTGCGCTCGGGCAAGGTCAAGCCGCTGCCGGGCTCGGAGCGCAAGATCGCGCCGTACCCGTACCTGCTCGTGGTCGTCGACGAGCTCGCGGACCTCATGATGGTCGCCCCGCGCGACGTCGAGGCGTCGATCCAGCGCATCACGCAGCTCGCGCGCGCCGCGGGCATCCACCTCGTGCTCGCGACGCAGCGACCGTCGGTCGACGTCGTCACCGGCCTCATCAAGGCCAACGTGCCGTCGCGGCTCGCGTTCGCGACCTCCTCGCTCGCGGACTCGCGCGTCGTGCTCGACCAACCGGGCGCCGAGAAGCTCATCGGTCAGGGTGACGCGCTGTTCCTCCCGATGGGCGCCGCGAAGCCCATGCGCGTCCAGGGCGCGTGGGTCTCCGAGTCCGAGGTGCACTCGGTCGTCGAGCACGTGAAGGGGCAGCTCAAGCCGGTCTACCGCGAGGACGTCACGCAGACTGCCGCGAAGAAGCAGGTCGACGAGGACATCGGCGACGACCTCGACCTGCTCCTCCAGGCGACGGAGCTCGTCGTGACCTCCCAGTTCGGCTCGACGTCGATGCTCCAGCGCAAGCTGCGCGTCGGGTTCGCCAAGGCGGGTCGCCTCATGGACCTCCTCGAGTCGCGCGAGATCGTCGGCCCGTCCGAGGGATCCAAGGCGCGCGAGGTGCTCGTGACGCCGGAAGAGCTGCCGTCGGCGCTCGCGCTGATCCGTGGCGAGCCGGCGCAGGACGTCTTCGACGGCCAGGCGCCCGCGCCCGCTGCGGCGCCGGGTGGCGGCGCGGGGCACGACTACGGCGAGGGCACCGACGGGCACATGCCGCCGGTGGCGACGGACTACCACGACGGTGCCGACGTGGAGTCGGGCTGGCGCTGACCGGGTGCTGAGCGGGCCCCGAGCTGCCACCGGGCTCGCCCGGAGCCGGCACGGGCCGGACGGTCGCGGCGGTGGACGAGCGCGCGGGGCACCCCCGACGACCCCCTAGGCTGGTCACGTGGTCACTGCCGTCCCCTCGCCGTGGAACTCCGCGAACCTCGTCACCATGGCGAGGATCCTGCTCGTCCCGTTCTTCGCGTGGGCGCTCCTCGTCGACGGTGGGGAGTCCGTCACCTGGCGGCTCGTCGCGACGGGCATCTTCGTGCTGGCCGCGACGTCGGACCGGCTCGACGGCTACCTGGCGCGCAAGTACGACCTCGTCACGGACCTCGGCAAGCTCTTGGACCCGATCGCGGACAAGCTGCTCGTCGGCACCGCGCTCGTCCTGCTCGCGTGGCCGCTCGGCGAGCTGCCGTGGTGGGTCCCCGTGGTCGTCCTGGTGCGCGAGCTCGGCGTCACGCTCCTGCGGTTCGCGGTCCTCAAGTACGCCGTCATGCCCGCGTCGCGCGGAGGCAAGCTCAAGACGGTGCTCCAGACCGTCGCCATCACGCTCTTCCTCCTGCCCCTGTCGCACCTGCCGGCGTGGATCGGCGTCGTCGCCTGGGTCGTGCTCGCCGCGGCGATCCTCGTCACGGTCGTGACGGGGCTCGAGTACGCCTACCAGGGCTGGCGTCTGCGACGCGACGCGATCCGCACGGCCCGCCTCGCCGAGCGCGGCGCAGCTCCGGACGGTGCGTCGGCCTCGTGACCGGGGCGGCGCGCGAGCCCGAGGGGGCGATGGTCCCCGCCACGCGACCGGACGTCGTCGGCCTCCTCGCCACGCTCGAGGCGCGGGGGTGGACGCTCGCGACGGCCGAGTCGCTCACCGGGGGACTGCTCTCTGCGGCTATCGTCGACGTACCCGGGGCGTCGCGCGTGCTCCGGGGCGCGGTCGTCGCCTACGCGACGGACGTCAAGCAGTCCGTGCTCGGGGTCGACGGCGGCCTCCTCGCCGCCCACGGGGCCGTCCACCCGGACGTCGCGCGACAGATGGCGGAGCGGGTGCGGGAGGTGCTCGGTGCGGACGTCGGGGTCGCGACCACGGGCGTCGCGGGACCGGACCCGCAGGACGGCCAGCCACCGGGCACGGTGTTCGTCGCGGCGAGCAGTCCACGAGGGACGCGCGTGCAGCGGCTGCACCTCGCCGGCGAGCGCGCGGCCGTCCGCGCCGGGACGGTCGCTGCGGCGATCGACCTCGTCCGTACCGTGGTAGACGGGCCTGCCGACGACGGCGGGCCGGGTGAAATCGGCGGGTGATCCGCGACCGCCCGGGCCGGGCGACCGCCGACTCCGGTGCGGCGCGTGGAGAGGTCGTGAACGTGCCGCGGGGGGTTCGCCGGGCAGGCGGGCGCGGGAACAAGCCCCCACGTCGGGACGTTGCACAGCACGTGATCGCCAACAGGACCGTCAACCGACCGGTGGGCCGCACGGACAACGCGCCGACGGCCGGTCCGGCACGCCGGACCGGAGACGTGAGCGGACCGCGGGCGGGGTACGGTAGGACGACCCCGTCACGCGGGGCAGTGAACAGGAAGACCGGCACGAGCAGTTCGCGCACCCAGGTCGGGGCCTCACCGGCACCCGGGGGCGCACGGGACACGGAAGGGGGTCGCCAGATGATTGTTCTTCGACGAGAGATCGGGGACGTGCTGCGAGACGCTCGCCAGCGACAGGGGCGCACCCTGCGAGAGGTGTCCTCCGCCGCACGGGTCTCGCTGGGCTACCTCAGCGAGGTCGAGCGCGGTCAGAAGGAAGCGTCGTCAGAGCTCCTCGGCTCGATCTGCGAGGCGCTCGACATCCCGATGTCGTTGGTGCTGCGCGAGGTCAGCGACCGGGTCGCCGTCGCCGAGGGTCTGCTCATCCCGGACACGATCCCGGCCGACTTCGCGACCGCGGTGCTCGGACGGCAGAACCCCGAGGGCACGGCACGACGAGAGGACCTTCAGCCCGTCGGCTGACGGTCACGCCGGGGCCACCCGACGAGCGGGTGCCGGGCAGCGACGCCCGCACTCACCCGCTCGCGGGCGGCGCCTGGCACGAGGGACACCAGAAGACCGGACGGTCGTACGGCGGCTCGTTCGCCGTACCTTCGACGACAGGCGTGCCGCACACGTGGCACGCCTTTCGTGTGCGCCCGTGCACGTGGCGCACGACGCCGGCGCGCGGGTCGAACCCGTGCCGCACGGTGCGCTGCATGAGCGCGCGGGCCGTGAGGAGGAGTCCTTCCAGGTCCTCGACGTCGCGCACGGGCGTCCAGGGGTAGACACGTTCGGCGAAGAGCGACTCGGCCGTGTAGATCGTGCCGATCCCCGCGACGAGGTGCTGGTCGAGAAGAGCCTCCGCGACGGGGACACCGGTCGCGGCCCGCTCCGGCCGGTGCCGGGGGCCGCTCCCGCCCGTCGCGTCGTCGGCCCGCATGCGCGCCACTGCCTCGGGCAGGCCGGTCTCCGGGAAGTCGTCGCCGAGCACGTCGGGTCCGAGGGGACCGACGACCACCCGCTCGTCCGCGGTGCGCAGCACGTGCACCATGCCGATCCGGTTCCCGACCGCCGTCCACCACTCGTTCGCGAGCACCACGCGTACGTTCGGCTCCGTGCCGCGCGCATCGCGCGCACCCGTGCGCGCGATGCGCCACGACCCCTCCATGCGCAGGTGGGTGTGCAGCGACCGGCCGTCGTCGAGGCGCGTGAAGAGGTGCTTGCCGTACGGGACGTTCTCGACGACGGTCCGGCCGGTCAGGTCGACCTCGGCGGCGCTCGGCCAGCGCAGCTCCGCGCGCACGAGGACGCGCCCGGCGAGTGCCTCGTCGAGCCGCGCGGACACGAGGCGCAGGATGTCACCCTCGGGCACGGCCGCACCCCCAGGTGGTCGCGAGGGGGCGGCGGCGCGCGTGTCCCCCGCCGTCGGTCGCCACCTCAGGCCGCCCGCAGCCCGCGTGGCGTCGCGCGAAAGCCGGCGTCGAGGAGGGCACGTACCGCGTCGTCGGCGGGGGTGGCCGTCGTGCCCGCGCCGGCCAGCGCCTCGACGCCGTCCACCCGCTGCACGACGACCTTGCCCAGCCGACCCGCTCGCACGGCGCGGACGAGCTCGGCGCTCGCCTCCGCGAGCCGCGGGCCGTCGACGAACGACAGGACGGACCGGCCCCCGCGCTCGACGTACAGCGCGAGGTCGCCGTCGCTCAGCACGACGACGGCCCCGGCCTTGCGCCCGGGACGATGCCCGCGTGACGCGTCGGCACCGGTCGTCGCGCGGTCCGACGGCGCTGCACCGCCGCCGGCGTGCGACGCGACGGTCGTGGTGGTCGCGGCACCCGGCCCGACGGCGGACGGTCGCGCCGGCCACGGCAGCGCCGCGCCGTACGGGTTGGCGGGGTCGGTCGCGGCGAGGAGGACGGCGCCCGGGCGCGGACCGCCGCGCGCGGGCCGGTGGCCGCCGGGCCCCGGGTCACCGAGCCTCGGGTCGTCGAGCATCGGGTCGCCGGACGCCGGGGCGAGACCGTCACCGGGTGCTCGGCGCATCCCGCGGGCTGCGGCCGCCTCGAGCGCGCGCTCGCGGTCCTGCCCGTCGGTCCGGAGCTGGTCGACCGCGCCCGGGAGCGCGAACTGCGAGCCGCCGAGGTGCTCGACGAAGTACCCGCGCCGCGCGGCCCCGGTCGCCTCCAGCTCGCTGAGGACGCGGTACACCGCGCGGAAGGACCCTGCGACTCCCTCGGCGGGCGCGACGGCGCGCGTGAGCACGCCGTGCCGGTCGAGCAGGACGCGCGCGAGCGCGTGCGCCCGGCGGGTGGGGTCGGGCTCGCGCGCGGGCAGCGCCGACCAGCGGCCCGCACCCCCGCGCAGGGTCGTGTCGGGGGAGACCGGAGGGCGCAGCCCGGCGAACCGCCCGCGCCCGACCGGACGCGCGCGCGCCGGCGCGCGCGGGGCGCGGTGGGCGCCGCCCCCGGCACCGAGCCGGGCGCGCAACGAGCCGACCCCGTCGTTCGTCACGTGGCCCGACCACACGAGGTCCCACAACGCCTCGAGCGTCGGGCCGACGTCCGCGCCCGCCCGCTCTGCGAGGCGTGGGAGGAAGTACCCGCCCGATCCGTCGAGCAGGTCGAGGAGGGTCGCGTGCAGCCCGGCCTCGGGCGCCGGACCCGGGTCGGGGAGCGTGAGCGGTGCCCACTCCGCGAGGTGCAGGCTGACGAGCCCGTCGCCCCCACCGGACCCCGGGAGAGCCGCATGACCGCACCAGACGACCTCTCCGGTCGTCGTCAGCTCGTCGAGCATGGTCGGCGTGTAGTCGGTGACGCGGGACGGCAGGACGAGCGTCTCGAGGGCCGACGCGGGCACCGCCGCGCCCGAGAGCTGCTCGACGACGCGCAGCAGGCCGTCGGTCCCGCGCAGCGCCCCGAGCCCCTGCCACCGCGGCAGGAAGACGCCGAGGGTTTCTGCGGGGACCGGCTCGACCTCGGCGCGCAGCGCCGCGAGCGAGCGGCGCCGCAGCACGCGCAGCACCTCGGCGTCGCACCAGTCGTCGCCGGTGCCGCCGATCGACTCGGGCCGCAGGCGCCCCCGGACGACGAGCCGTGCCGCCTCGAGCCGTTCGAGCGTCTGCACGACGACGGCGACGCCCAGGCCGAGGCGTGCGGCGAGGTCGACGGCGGTGAACGGGCCGTGCGTACGCGCGTGGCGGCGCACGAGGTCGCCCAACGGGTCGGGGACGGGCTCGGTGAACACCTCGGGGATACCGACGGGCAGCGCGACACCTAGCGCGTCGCGCAGGCGCCCCGCGTCCTCGACGACGGCCCACTGCTGCGCCCGGTCGGCGTCCACGCCCGCGAGCCGGACGCGCATCACGCGGCGCGCGGCCTCGAGCTCGCGGAGCCAGCCGGCCGCGCCGTCGCGCACGTCCTCGCGCGCGCGGGCCGCGACCTCGGCGTCCGTGAGGGGTCCCAGCCGGCGCAGCACGTCCCACACGTCCTCGGCGTGCCGGGCCTGCCGCTCGGGCGCGAGCGCGCCGAGCTCGGCCTCGGTCCGCTCGATCTGCGCGGGGTCGAGCAGGTCGGCGAGCTGTGCCGCGACGCCGTCGCCGCCCAGCAGCTCCGCGAGCAGGGTCGGGTCGAGCGACAGCGCCGCCGCCCGCCGCTCCGCGAGCGGGGCGTCGCCGTCGTAGAGGAACTGCGCGGTGTAGCCGAACAGGAGCGACTGTGCGAACGGCGACGGCGTCGGGGTCGTGACCTCGACGAGGCGCACGCGCCCGGCGGCCAGGTCACGCATGAGGTCGGTGAGCGCGGCGACGTCGAAGTCGTCCTGGAGGCACTCGCGCGCCGCCTCGAGCACGATCGGGAACTCGGGGTACTCGGACGCCACGGACAGGAGCTGGGCCGAGCGCTGGCGCTGCTGCCACAGCGGCTGGCGGCGGTCCGGACGGCGCCGCGGGAGCAGGAGCGCGCGGGCCGCCGCCTCGCGGAACCGGGAGGCGAACATGACCGACCCGCCGAGCTCGTCGCGCACCGCGTCGAGCACGTCGTCCGGGTCGAGCAGCAGCTCCTCCACGCCGACGACGGGCGCGTCCCCGCCGAGCCCGCCCGAGCCGTCGGTCGCTCCCTCGAGCCACGAGTCCCCGGTGTCCGGGAGCCGCAGGACGATGCCGTCGTCGGCGTGCATCGCCGCGGCGTCGACCCCGTACCGCTCACGCAGCCGCGCGGCGAGCACGAGAGCCCACGGCGCGTGGACCTTGGCCCCGTACGGCGAGTGCACGACGACGCGCCAGTCGCCGAGCTCGTCGCGGAACCGCTCGACGACGACCGTCTTGTCGTCGGGCACGCGCCCGGTCGCGTCACGCTGCTCACGGAGGTACGCGAGGAGGTTGTCGCTCGCCCACGCGTCGAGCCCGGCGGCGCGGAGCCGGTCGGCAGCGGCGTCGTGGTCGTCGGCCGCGAGCGCGTCGGTCTCGCGCACCCAGGCGCCGAGCACCCGGCCGAGCTCGGCGGGCCGCCCGGGGGAGTCGCCCTTCCAGAAGGGCAGGCGTCCGGGGATGCCCGGCGCGGGGGTGACCAGCACGCGGTCCGGCGTGATGTCCTCGATGCGCCACGTGCTCGACCCGAGCGTGAACGTGTCGCCGACGCGCGACTCGTAGACCATCTCCTCGTCGAGCTCGCCGACGCGCTTGCCGCCGCGCGGGGCACGCCCGCCCGCCGTGTCCGGGTCGCCCGCCACACCTCCTGTCGCGGCGTCCGTGGCGAGGAAGACGCCGTACATCCCGCGGTCGGGGATCGTCCCGCCGCTCGTCGCCGCGAGCCGCAGCGCGCCCGGCCGCCCCGTGAGCCGGCCCGACGCGCGGTCCCACACGATGCGCGCGCGCAGCTCGCCGAAGTCCTCGCTCGGATACCGTCCCGCGAGCATGTCGAGCACCGCGTGCAGCGAGGCGTCGCCCAGGTGTGCGTAGGGCGCGCTGCGCCGTACCACGGTGGCGAGCTCCGCGACCGTCCACTCGTCGACCGCGACCATGGCCACGACCTGCTGCGCCAGCACGTCGAGCGGGTTCGCGAGCACGTGGAGCTCCTCGATGCCCCCGGTGCGCATGCGCTCGGCGACGACCGCGGAGGGCACGAGGTCGCCCCGGTGGGTGGGGAACACGACGCCGTGCGACACCGCGCCCACCTGGTGCCCGGCGCGCCCGATGCGCTGGAGCCCGGAGGCGACCGACGGTGGGGCGCCGACCTGCACGACGAGGTCGACCGCGCCCATGTCGATGCCGAGCTCGAGGCTCGACGTCGCGACGACCGCGGGCAGGCGGCCGTCCTTGAGCTCGGTCTCCGTGCGCGTGCGCTCGGCCCGGCTCATCGACCCGTGGTGCGCGCGGGCGATGACCGGCTCGACGCCGGAGCTCGCGCCCGACTGCGCCTGCACCTGGGCCGCGGTGATCGTCCCGGGGTCGAGCACGTCCTCGCCCTGGCGCTCCGCCCACACCTCGTTCATGCGTGCCGTGAGGCGCTCGGCGCCGCGGCGGGAGTTCGTGAACACGAGGGTCGAGCGGTGGTCGGCGACGAGGTCGACGACCCGCTCCTCGACGTGCGGCCACACCGACGGGCGCTGCGGCCGGACCTCCGGCGCCCCGGTCGGGCGGGACGTCGCGGGCCCGGAGAGGTCCCGCTCGCCCGGCGGCAGGGGCGGCAGCACGTCCCCGTCCGCCGTTCCGCGACCCGCGCCCCGCCCCCCGAGCGCTTCTTCGCCCGGGCGCGCTCCGGCGTCGGGCACCAGCGCGGCCGTGCCGAGGTCCGCGAGGTCGGGGACGGGCACCACGACGTCGACCTCGATGCGCTTGGTCGCCGGGGGCTGCACGACGACGACCTCGCGGCCCGCCTCCGCCTCCGGGCGGTGGCCGCCGAGGAACGTCGCCACCGCCTCGACGGGCCGGACGGTCGCCGAGAGCCCGATGCGCTGCGCGGGCGGGCGGTCCTGTGCCTCGAGGAAGGCGTCGAGACGTTCGAGCGACACCGCGAGGTGCGCGCCGCGCTTGGTGCCCGCGACGGCGTGGATCTCGTCGACGATCACGGTCTCGACGCCCGCGAGCCCCGCGCGCGCCTGCGAGGTCAGCACGAGGAACAGCGACTCGGGCGTGGTGATGAGGATGTCCGGCGGGTGCGTCGCCAGGCGGCGGCGCTCGCTCGTGGGCGTGTCGCCCGTGCGGGTGCCGACGACGACGTCCGGCACCTCGAGCCCGAGCCGCACCGCCGCCTGGCGGATGCCCGCGAGCGGGGAGCGGAGGTTGCGCTCGACGTCCGCGGCGAGCGCCTTGAGCGGCGAGACGTACACGACGCGGCAGCGCTGATCGCGCGCGACCTCGCCGGCCGCGGGCGCGCTCATGATCCGGTCGAGCGACCACAGGAACGCCGCGAGCGTCTTGCCCGACCCGGTCGGCGCCACGACGAGCGCGTGCCGGTCGCTCGACACCGCGTCCCACGCGCCCGCCTGCGCCGCGGTCGGGGCGTCGAACGCGCCGGAGAACCAGGCGCGCGTGGGCGCGGCGAAGCGCGCGAGCGGGTCGGTGGTCACCGGCCCATTCTCGCCGCGACCACCCACACGCGCCGCGCGACGGGAGACCGGCGGCCCGCCCGCGCGAGCGCTCGGCCGTGCGGACCGAGAGGGCGCGCGGCGTGGGAGGCTGGTGCCGTGCGCTACCGCGAGTTCTCCGAGCTGGTCGACGAGGTGTTCGGCGCGTCCCTGGGACGCGCCTACGTCCGCGAGCAGGTGCTGTCCGCGCTCGACGACCGGACGGCCGCCCAGGCGCTCGAGGACGGCGTCGAGCCGCGCGTCGTCTGGCACGCCCTGTGCGACGCGCTCGACGTGCCCGACGCGCGGCGCTGGGGCCACGACGACCACCGCCAGGCCCCGCCGCGCCGCTGAGCTCGCCGCGCCGGTCGGCGAGGACCGCCGAGGGGCGCGACGGGCCGCGGGCCACGATGATGGCGGCATGAGCGCTCCCGCCCGAGGCCGTGCCGCGGTCCGCGTGACCGCGGCCGACGTGCGCGGAGCCGTCTGGTCGCTCGTCTCGACGGCCGTCGGCCTCGGGCTCGCGATCTGGTTCGTCCCCGGGGTCGAGGTCACCAACCCGTGGTCGCTCGTCCTCGCGGCGCTCGCGGTCGGGCTCGGCGACGTGCTCGTGCGCCCCCTGCTCCGGCGTCTGGCGCACCGGTTCGGCGTGGTCGGCGCGCTGGTGTCCGGTGCGGTGGCACAGCTCGCGGTCGCGTGGGCGGCGCTCACGTACCTGCCGGGGTTCCGGAGCGGTTCGTGGGTCGACGTGCTCGTGGTGCTCGTGCTCGCGGCCGTCCTCATGGCGCTCGGGCGCTGGGTGGTCGGGGCGAGCGACAACGAGTACGTCCTCGGCGACCTGCTCCGGCGGGCGCGCCGGCAGGCCGGCGTGCCGCGACGCGGCCCGGGGAGCGCGGGTGCGACCGAGCGCCCGGCGGGACTGCTCGTCGTCCTGCTCGACGGCGTCGCGCGCCCCACGCTCGACTACGCGCTCCAGGCCGGGCTCGCCCCGACGCTCGCGCGCTGGCTGGGCAGCGGGAGCCACCACCTCACGACGTGGTGGGCGCGCGTGCCCGCGACGACGCCCGCCTCCACGATCGGGCTCCTGCACGGCTCGACGGAGCACGTGCCAGCGTTCCGCTGGTGGTCGCGCGACCTCGGCCGGCTCGTCGTGACCAACCGCCCCGCCGACGCGGCCGCGGTCGAGGCGCGCACGAGCGACGGTTCCGGACTCCTCGCGGGCGGGGGAGTCGCCGTCTCCACGATGTTCTCCGGCGACGCGGCGACGAGCCTGCTCGTCATGAGCCGGGCGCGCGAGGGGCTCGGGCCCGGGCAGATGTTCGTGCGCTTCTTCGCGAGCCCGTTCGTGCTCGTGCGTGCGGTCGTCGTCGCGCTGGGGGAGTTCTTCAAGGAGCTCTACCAGGGCTGGCAGCAGGCCGCGCGAGGCGTGGAGCCCCGGGTGTCGCGCCTCGGGTGGTACCCGGTGCTGCGGGCGGTCACGAACGTCGTGCTGCGCGACCTCAACACGACGCTCGTCGCGGAGCAGCTCGTGCGCGGTGCGCCGGTGGTGTGCGTCGACCTCGTCGACTACGACGAGATCGCCCACCACGCCGGGCCGCTGCGCCCCGAGTCGCTGCGCGCGCTGGAGGGCCTCGACCGGGTCGTCGGGCTCTGGGAGCAGGTCGCCGCCGTCGCGCCCCGCCGCTACGACGTCGTCGTGCTGTCCGACCACGGGCAGTCGCTCGGCTCCACGTTCGAGCAGGTCGACGGCCGGTCCTTCCTCGACGAGGTCCGGCGTCTCATGGCACCCGGGCCCGGTCCGCGCACCGGCGTGCGTCGCGGCGAGGAGGACGCCCGGGCCGAGGGACGCCGTCGGGCCACGTCGCCGGACAGCGAGTCGTGGGGCCCGGCGAACACCGCCCTCAACGCGCTGCGACGCGGGACGTCGGGCGAGGACGACGGTGCTCGTCCGGGCCACGGGCGCATGATGGTCGGTCCGGACCGGAGCGAGCGGCGCCCCGACGCCCAGGACGCCGCGCTGCCCGAGCTGCCGGAGGTCGCGGTCGTGGGGTCGGGCAACCTGGGCATGGTCTGGTTCCCTCGCGAGCCCCGCCGGCTCACGGGCGACGAGGTCCGCGAGCGGTGGCCGCGGCTGCTCCCGGGTCTCGTCGCGAACCCGGCCGTCGGCGTCGTCGTCGAGCGCGGTGCGGGCGGGGAGGTGCGGGCGCACGGCCGCGGCGGCTCGCGCGACCTGCGGACCGGGGAGGTCGTGGGGGACGACCCGCTCGCGGGCTACGGGTCACGCGCCGCGGCGGACCTGCTGCGCGTGGCAGGGCTGGAGGACGCGGGCGACCTCGTGCTCGTCTCGCGCGTGGACGAGGTCGGGATGGTGCACGCGTTCGAGGGACTGGTCGGGTCGCACGGCGGCCTCGGCGGGGCCCAGAACGAGGCCGTCCTGCTGCACCCCGCGCACCTCGGGCTGCCCGACGACGAGCTCGAGGACGTGGACGGCACGCCGATGCTCGTCGGCGCGGAGGCGGTGCACCGGCGCCTCGTGGCGTGGCTCGTCGACCTCGGCGTGCGGTCCGTCGCCCCGGCGGCGGACGGCGCGGGGCGGCGGGTGGGCGAGCCGTGAGCGTCCGCGTGACGTGGCTCGGCCACTCGAGCGTCGTCCTCGACGTGCGGTCCCGACGCGCGGGGGTGCCGGACGTACGCCTCGTCACCGACCCGCTCCTGCACAGGCACGCAGGGATGCTGCGGCGGCGCGGGGAGCGACCCGCCGCGGTGTGGCAGGACAGCGACGCCGTCCTGCTGTCCCACCTGCACCACGACCACGCGGAGCTGCGCTCGTTGCGCCTCCTCGGCGACGCGCCCGTGCTCACGGCCCCGGCGAACGCGCGCTGGCTGCGTACCAGGGGACTGCGCGGGGTCGGGCTCGACGACGCGTGGCACGCGGTCGGGGCCGACGCGGCGGGGGTCGAGGTGCGCCTCGTCGCGGCGGTGCACGGGCACCGCCCGATGCCGCACCGGCCCAATGCGGCGAACGGGCACCTCGTGCGCGCCGGCGGGGTGCGCGTGTGGGTGGTCGGGGACACCGAGCACTACCCGGACATGGTCCACCTGCCGGCGCTCGCGGGCGGTCCGGTGGACGTCGCGCTCGTGCCGGTCGGCGGGTGGGGACCCCGGCTCTCGGGCGGGCACCTCGGCCCTGTGCAGGCGGCGCGGGTGTGCGCCGAGGTGGGCGTGGGCGTCGCGATCCCGGTGCACTGGGGCACGCTCCACGCGCCGGGCGGGCGGCACCTCCCGCGCGGCTGGATGGACCACGCGGGCGCGGCGTTCGAGGCGGCCGCGCAGCGCGAGGCGCCCGCGACGCACGTCGTGGTCCTGCGCCCCGGGGAGTCGTGGTCGTCGTCCGACGACGTGTGAGCGGCGCGGTCGTGACACGCCGAGGGGCGCGTTCCAGGATCGAACACGTGTTCGGCTAGAGTTGTGCACAGGGCGCGCTCCGGCGGGTCCAGGACGCCGGTCCGGCACGACGGTCCACAGGCTCGAGGGTCGCCGGAGCCGCGTGTCGGTGGCTGCCCGTAGCGTCGGGCCACAACGAACAGATGAACGTCGAACCGAAGGTGGACTGACATGCCCGCACCCGCAGACCGCGAGAAGGCGCTCGAGGCAGCCCTCGCCCAGATCGACCGGAGCTTCGGCAAGGGCTCCGTGATGCGCCTCGGCGAGGAGGGCCGCGCCCCTGTCGAGGTCATCCCCACGGGCTCCATCGCGCTCGACATCGCGCTCGGCATCGGCGGTCTGCCGCGCGGTCGCGTCATCGAGGTGTACGGCCCGGAGTCCTCCGGCAAGACGACCGTCGCGCTGCACGCGGTGGCGAGCGCGCAGCGTGCGGGCGGCATCGCGGCGTTCATCGACGCCGAGCACGCCCTCGACCCGGAGTACGCCAAGAAGCTCGGCGTGGACACGGACGCGCTCCTGGTCTCCCAGCCGGACACCGGCGAGCAGGCGCTCGAGATCACGGACATGCTGATCCGCTCGGGCGCGCTCGACATCATCGTCATCGACTCCGTCGCGGCCCTCGTGCCCAAGGCGGAGATCGAGGGCGAGATGGGCGACAGCCACGTCGGTCTCCAGGCCCGCCTCATGTCGCAGGCGCTGCGCAAGATCACGGGTGCGCTCAGCGCCTCCGGGACCACCGCGATCTTCATCAACCAGCTCCGCGAGAAGATCGGCGTGTTCTTCGGCTCGCCCGAGACGACGACCGGTGGCAAGGCGCTGAAGTTCTACGCGTCCGTCCGCCTGGACATCCGTCGCATCGAGACGCTCAAGGAGGGCACCGACGCGGTCGGCAACCGGACCCGCGTCAAGGTCGTCAAGAACAAGATGGCCCCGCCCTTCAAGCAGGCCGAGTTCGACATCCTCTACGGCGTCGGCATCTCGCGCGAGGGCGGCCTCATCGACATGGGCGTGGAGCACGGGTTCGTGCGCAAGTCCGGGTCGTGGTTCACCTACGGTGGCGACCAGCTCGGTCAGGGCAAGGAGAACGCGCGCTCGTTCCTGCGCGACAACCCGGACCTCGCCAACGAGCTGGAGAAGAAGATCAAGGAGAAGCTCGGCGTCGGGGCCAAGATCGACGCGCCGGCCGATCCGGCCGCAGGCGTGACGGTCCCGGCCGACGGCGCTGCCGCGCCCGCCGCGGCCAAGGCTCCGGCCGCGGCCGCCAAGGGGAAGAAGTCGCCGTTCTGATCGACGAGCGCGACGGGGAGGACGGCTTCGAGCCGTCGGGCCCGCCTGAGGAGCACGACGGGCGTCGTTCCGGCCGCAAGGCCGGGCGGCGCCCGCGCCCGACCCTGCACGAGCTCGTGGAACGCGGCGAGATCAGCGACGCCGACCTCGCCGAGCGTGCGCGGGAGACGGTGCTGCGCATCCTGACGGCCGCACCCAAGAGTCGCGCCGAGCTCGAGCAGTCCCTCGCGCGCAAGGGCTACCCCGAGCACGTCGTGCTGCCGATCCTCGATCGGTTCGAGGAGGTCGGCCTCGTCGACGACGCGCAGTACGCCGAGATGATCGTCCGCACCCGGCACGCCGAGCGCGGGCTCTCACGCCGCGCGATCTCCACCGAGCTGCGGCGGCGCGGCATCGACGGCGAGGTCGGCGCCGCGGCGCTCGAGCAGGTCGACGACGACTCCGAGGCCGACGCGGCCCGGGAGCTCGCCCGCACGCGCCTCGCCCGCACGCGTGGCCTCGACCGCGACGTACGGGTGCGCAGGACCGTCGGGGCGCTCGCCCGCAAGGGCCACAGCCCGTCGCTGGCATTCGAGATCGTCCAGCGAGAGCTCGATGCCGAGGCGGCAGGATCCGCGCTCGACTGAGGGCGTCAGCGGGTAGCGGAGACCGCAGGTGCGTCCTCGGTCGGACCGCCCGCGACGACCGTGGGGTTGCCGATCCCCGGGCCGGCGGCGGTCGCCCCCGCGGTGCGACCGCTGAGGAAGCGGGAGAGCCAGCGGGCCACGAGGGTCAGCAGCCAGTTGATGACGATGAAGATCACCGCGGCGAGCACGAGCGACTGGAGGATGTTGCCGTTGCCCACGCCGTAGAGCTGAGCGGCCCGCAGGAGCTCGTTGTACGTGATGATCTGGCCGAGCGCGGAGTCCTTGAGGACGACGACGAGCTGCGAGACGAGCGCGGGGAGCATCGCGATGAGCGCCTGGGGGAGCTGGACCGAGCGCAGCGTCTGACCCTGGGTGAGCCCGATCGCAAGCCCGGCCTCGCTCTGACCCTTCGGGAGGTTCCCGACGCCGGAGCGCACGAGCTCGGCGATGACGGAGCCGTTGTAGAGCACGAGCGCGAAGACCACGGCGAGGAACGGCGCGTCGTCGACCTTGCTGAGACCGAGCAGCAGCCAGAAGAAGATCATCATCAGCAGGACGGGCACGGCCCGGAAGAACTCGACCACGATGCCGCTCACGACGCGCACGGCGCGCAGGTGCGAGAGCCGGCCGGTGCCGAACAGGAGCCCGAACGCGAGCGCGCCCACGATGGCGAACCCGGCGGCCCGCAGCGTGTTCTGGAGGCCGGGGATGAAGTAGTACTGCCAGGCGTCGGCCGTGAACAGCGACGACCACAGCTCCGGGGCGAGCTGGCCCTTGTTGCCGAGCGCCACGAGCACGAGCGCGGCGATCCCGAGGACGACGACGGCGCCGACGATGTTGCCCAGCAGGATCGCGCGGCGCGCGCGGGGACCGGGGGCGTCGAAGAGGACGGACTGCTGGGTGCTCATCGGCGGACCGCCAGTCGGTTGGAGAGGGACGTGGTGAGCAGGCCGATGGGGATGACGAGGATGACGTAGCCGATCGCGAACGTCAGGAAGATCCCGTAGATGTAGTTCGAGTTGAACTCGATCATGGTCTTCATGAGGCTCGAGGTCTCTGTCGTGACGCTCGCCGCGGCCGCGACGGTGGAGTTCTTCAGCAGCGCGATGAGCGTGTTGCCGAGCGGCGCGATCGAGCCGCGGAACGCCTGCGGCAGGATGATGAGCCGCGCCGCGGGCAGGAACGACAGGCCGATCGCCCGCGCCGCCTCCGCCTGGCCGATCGGCACCGTGTTCACGCCCGACCGGATCGACTCGCACACGAACGCGGCGTGGTAGATCGCCAGGCCCACGACGGCGAGCCGGAAGAAGTTCGCCGCGAAGTCGGGGGCGAGCGTGACGTTGAGCTGCCCCCACAGGCCCAGCACCATGAACGTCATGATGATCGTCAGCGGCGTGTTGCGGAACACGTTGACGTACGCGGTCCCCGCCCAGCGCAGGCTCGGTACGGGGGAGATCCGCATGAGCGCGAGCGCCGTGCCGAGCACGAGCGAGAGGATCGCGGCCCAGAACGTCAGCTGGATGTTGACCCAGAACGCGCCGAGCACGTCGTACTCCCGGGCGAGCGCCCAGGTCTGCGACAGGTAGTCACCCACGGTTGGTGGTCCTCCGGGAGGGTACGTGCCGGGCCGAGTCGACGGCCCGGCGGCCGGGGGAGCGGCGCACCGGCGCGCGGCTCCCCCGACCGTGGACGGTCAGGCGCAGGGGTCGACCGTCGGCGGGTTCTCGCTGGCGTTGGGCGTGTACCCGGTGCCCTCGGTGTTCTTGGTGACGAACTCCTCCCAGGAGCCGTCCTCGATCATCTTCTCGATCGCGGCGTTGACGTCCTCGCAGACGTCGTTGTCCTGCGGGAGCCCGACGCCGTAGCGCTCGGTCGAGAACGGCGCCCCGACGACCTTGACCTTGCCCTTGTTGGCAGGCTGGGCGGCGAGGCCCGCGAGGATGATGTCGTCGGTCGTGACGGCGTCGACCTGGCCCGCGGTGAGCGCGGTGACGCACTCGGCGTACCCGGGGCGCTCGAGGAGCTGCACGCCGGCGGCGTACTCGTCCTTGATGCGCTGCGCGGACGTCGAACCCGTGACGGAGCACAGGTTCTTGCCCTCGAGCGACTCCGGACCGGTGATGTCGGTGTTGTCCTCGGCGACGAGCAGGTCCTGCCCGGCGACGAAGTACGGCCCGGCGAACGCGACGGTCTCCTTGCGCGTGTCGGTGATGGAGTAGGTCGCGAAGATCATGTCGACCTGACCGGTCTGGAGCATCGTCTCGCGCTGGGCGGACGGCGCCTCGACCCACTCGATCTGGTCCTCGCCGTACCCGAGCTCGCCCGCCACGTACGTGGCGACGTCGACGTCGAAGCCCGTGTAGGTGGAGCCGTCCTGGTACCCGAGACCCGGCTGGTCGAACTTGATGCCGATCTTGATCGAGCCCTCGGCGCCGCCGCCGGTGTCGCCCGAGTCGGTGGCTCCGTCGGTCGCGGTGTCCTCGCCGCCGACCTCGCCGCCGCCGCACGCCGCGAGCGTGAGCGCGGTGAGAGCGGCCAGCACGGCAGCACCTGCGTGTCGTGTGCGCATCGTTCCTACCCTTCGTGAGTGGTGGCCGCCCGTCGAAGGTGTGCCTCGACGGTCGACCGGGTTCTGGGGCTGTCGGGCCGGGCCCGTAGGCGCCCGGCGGGATTCAGTGGGTGAGGATCTTCGACAGGAAGTCCTTGGCGCGGTCGCTCTTGGGCGCCGTGAAGAACTCCTCGGGGTGGGCCTCCTCGACGATCTGGCCGTCGGCCATGAAGACGACCCGGTTCGCGGCCTTGCGGGCGAAGCCCATCTCGTGCGTGACGACGATCATCGTCATGCCCTCCTTGGCGAGGGCGACCATGACGTCGAGGACCTCGTTGATCATCTCGGGGTCGAGCGCCGAGGTGGGCTCGTCGAAGAGCATGACCTTGGGCTGCATCGCGAGGGCGCGGGCGATGGCGACGCGCTGCTGCTGGCCGCCGGAGAGCTGGGCGGGCATCTTCTGCGCCTGGTTCATCACACCGACGCGGTCGAGCAGCGCGAGCGCGCGGTCCTTCGCGACCTTCCCCTTCTCGCGCCGCACCTTGACCGGGCCGAGCGTGACGTTGTCGAGGATCGTCTTGTGCGCGAAGAGGTTGAAGGACTGGAAGACCATGCCGACGTCGGAACGCAGGCGGGCGAGCTCCTTGCCCTCCTCGGGCAGGGGCTGCCCGTCGACGCGGATCTCCCCGGAGTCGATCGTCTCCAGCCGGTTGATCGCGCGGCACAGCGTCGACTTGCCGGAGCCCGACGGACCGATGACGACGAGCACCTCGCCGCGCCGGACCGTGAGGTTGATGTCCCGCAGCACGTGCAGGTCCCCGAAGTGCTTGTTGACGTCGCGCAGCTCGACGAGCGGCTCACCGAGGCCCTGCTCGGCGGGGAGGTGCTGAGCGTCCTGCGCGCTGCGCTGCGCGTCGGACGGCGAAGAGGTTTCGTCGGCCATTCCTGGACACTATGTCCCTTCTGTTGCACGGTGCCACCTCATCCGGCAACAGTCGGGCAACAGTTCAGTAACACGGCACCCGGCGCCGTACCCTGGACGGTGATGTCCACGATCGCCCCCGCCCCCGTCCCGGCCGCACTCGCGCCCCGCGCCACCCCCGGTGCTCCGGTCGACGACGCGCACCCGCGCACCTACGTCGTCCGCACGCTCGGCTGCCAGATGAACGTCCACGACTCCGAGCACATGGCGGGGATGCTGGAGGAGGCGGGATACACGCGCGCGAGCGCGGACGACGAGGCCGCGAACCGCGCCGACGTCGTCGTGATCAACACGTGCGCGGTGCGGGAGAACGCCGCGACGCGCCTCTACGGGAACCTCGGCCAGCTCGCCTCGGTCAAGGCGGCCCGGCCCGGGATGCAGATCGCCGTCGGCGGCTGCCTCGCGCAGAAGGACCGCGGCACGATCGTCGAGAAGGCGCCGTGGGTCGACGTCGTGTTCGGCACGCACAACCTCGACGCGCTGCCCGTGCTGCTCGAGCGGGCGCGCCACAACGAGGCCGCGCAGGTGGAGATCGCCGAGTCGCTCCAGGTCTTCCCGTCCACGCTGCCGACCAAGCGCGAGTCGGTCTACGCCGGCTGGGTCTCGATCAGCGTCGGCTGCAACAACACGTGCACGTTCTGCATCGTCCCGCACCTGCGCGGCAAGGAGCGCGACCGCCGCCCGGGCGAGGTCCTCGCCGAGGTCGGGGCGCTCGTCGAGGCCGGAGCCATCGAGGTCACCCTGCTCGGCCAGAACGTCAACAGCTACGGCGTCGAGTTCGGCGACCGCGGTGCGTTCGCCAAGCTCCTGCGCGCCTGCGGGACGATCGAGGGCCTCGAGCGCGTCCGCTTCACGTCGCCGCACCCCGCCGCGTTCACCGACGACGTCATCGCGGCGATGGCCGAGACGCCGAACGTCATGCCCCAGCTCCACATGCCGCTCCAGTCGGGGTCCGACCGGATCCTGCGCGCCATGCGCCGCTCCTACCGGTCCGAGCGCTTCCTCGGCATCCTCGACCGCGTGCGGGCCGCCATGCCCGACGCCGCCCTCACGACGGACATCATCGTCGGTTTCCCCGGGGAGACCGAGGAGGACTTCGCGGAGACGCTGCGCGTCGTCGAGGCGTCCCGCTTCTCCTCGGCCTTCATGTTCCAGTACTCGCCCCGCCCCGGGACGCCCGCCGCGACGATGGACGGCCAGCTCCCCAAGGAGGTCGTGCAGGAGCGCTTCGAGCGGCTCCAGGCGCTCCAGGAGCGCATCGCGGGCGAGGAGTCGGCTCGGCAGATCGGCCGGACGATCGACGTCCTCGTGGGCGAGGGCGCGGGACGCAAGGACGGTGCGACGCACCGTGTGACCGGCCGCGCGCCCGACAACCGGCTCGTGCACCTCGCGCTCCCCGCGGACGTCGTGCCCACGACGCCCGACGACGCCGTGCCGTCGCCCGCCGCGACGCCCGGGTCCGCGGACCCGCGCCTCGCGGACGACCTCGATGCCCGCCTGCCGCGGCCCGGCGACGTCGTGACGGTCGAGGTCACGCGCTCGGCGCCGCACCACCTCATCGCCGACTCGGCGCTCGCGGGTGGCGCGTTCGCGGTGCGCCGCACCCGATCCGGTGACGCGTGGGCGGCGCGCGAGCGCGCCCGCCTCGGTGGTGGCGACGACGACCACGGGCACGCGCACGGCGGCGGCGCCCCGTCCGGCCCCGTCGTCCTGGGCCTCCCCACGCTCCGCGCCTGAGCCCCCGGACGTCCGACGTCGAGAGCGGGCGGGTCAGGCAGGACGGGTGGGTCGGCGACGAGCGCGACCGGGCGTCAGAGCCGCGCTCGTGAGCCGACATCGACGGCCGACGTCAGCCGTCCAGCGTTCCCGGGGGGAGCTGAGCGCCGATGGCGTGGAAGAGCTGCACGGCGGTCCCGAGGCCGCACGAGACGGTCTGCGCGAGCTGGCTGTCCGTCGCACCGTGCTCGAGGTCCACGGAGACCTCCGCGTAGAGCGCGAGCCGGCCCGCCTCCTCGCGGACGTAGACCTTGGGCCAGATGCGCTCGCGGTTCCAGTCGTTGACGGCCTGGAGGGTCACGAGCCGTGACTCCAGCGGGAGCGACGTCGACCAGCGGCCCCGGACCTGGAGGATCTCGGACCGGTCGCCGAGCAGCAGGAACCAGAACCGGTGCCCGTCCCAGGTCCCGGTGATGTCGCCGTCGTCGTCCACCCGGAAGTGGTACCCCCGCCGCGTGAGGTGGTCGCCGATGCGCGTCATCGACAGCGCGCGCGGCAGCTCCTCCTCGCGCGGGAGCGAGTCGGGCGCCTTCGGCCGGCGGTTGCCGAACAGGCGCGTGAACCAGTTGGTGCGTGCCTGCGTCATGGCGCCTGCCTCGCGGGGTCGGGGTAGAACTCGTCGAGGGCGTCGAAGAACATCGACCCGGTGCTCAGCCCGCACTGGAGGAGCTGGTCGAGCTGGTCGTCCGTCACCCCGTGCTCGAGGTCCACGGTCACCTCGGTGAAGACCTGGATCATCCCGTTGTCGCGCACGCGCGTGTAGGTCTTGGGCCAGATCCGGTCCGCGTTCCACTCGTTGCAGAACTCGAGGATCTCCTCCAGCCGCTCGAGCGCGAGGTCGCGGTTCCACTGACCGCGGACCTGGAGGATCTCGTCGCCGTGGCCGAAGAGCAGGAAGTAGAAGAGCCGACCGTGCCACAGCCCGCCCACGTCGCCGTCGGAGTCGACGAAGTAGCTGTAGCCGCTGTCCGTGATCCACTC
Source organism: Cellulosimicrobium sp. GQ32 (assembly GCF_059758455.1). Classification (NCBI taxonomy): domain Bacteria; kingdom Bacillati; phylum Actinomycetota; class Actinomycetes; order Micrococcales; family Promicromonosporaceae; genus Cellulosimicrobium; species Cellulosimicrobium sp. GQ32. The sequence continues at coordinate 138,599 of NZ_JCAXEP010000007.1, forward strand.
GACGACCCGGGAGAGCGCCAGCGGGGTCGGGGGACGCAGCACGTCGGTCGCGACCTGTCCCAGCTCTCGCGCCAGGAGGTCCTCGACCTGCGACTGGAGCTCGTCCCCGGCGCGGCCGGGTGCCGCCCCGCCGTCCGGAGCCTCGCCGGGATCACCGTCCCGCCGGTCGTCGTCGTCCCGCGCCCCGAAGAACCTCACCCACCCACCGTACTCGCGCGCGCCCCCGGACGTCGCATCGCGGACCCCGCGCGCGGCCGCCCTCGGCAGCGCACCCGGGTGGCGCCGGCCGCTGCGCGCGACGTCGGCACGGCGCGTTCCCGCTGCATCGCCGGGTGCACCCCGTGTGGTGCCGTCGGCTGCCGCCGTCCGTCGCTGGCTTCCGGGGTGACCCGACGCCGTGCCGACGGCGGCTACGGTGGGCCCGTGACCGTCCGCGCCGTCGTCCTGCCCGGTACCCCGCTCCTCGTCCCCGGCGCCGCGGGCGACACCACGCTGCTCGACGACACGCGCGCCGCGGCGCTCGCGGCGCTGGGCCGACTCGTGGACGGTGTCCGCTCCGCGCAGGGGGACGGGACGGCGCCCGTGGTCGTCGTCGCGCCGGGGGCCGCGCCGACGCGGGGTCCGGCGCGGGCGTCGCTCGCGGCGGCAGGCGTCGCGGACGCGTGGCTCGACGCCACGTGGGCCGTCGCGACACGTCCAGGCGCCCGGGACCGCCCCGTGGCGGGGACGGCCGCGTCGGTGGGACTCCTCGCGCTGGCCGGCGCGGGCTGGACGGGCGCGGTCGACGTGGTCGAGCTCGACGACGCCGACGCGCCCGCCGCGCACGCGCTCGGCGAGACCCTCGCCCGGCAGGGCGCTCGCCTCGTCGTCGTGCACGACCCGCGGAGCGCGGCGCCGGAGGCGGTGCTCGCCGGGTTCGGCGCCGCGCCTGACGCCGGGCACCGTCACGTCGCGACGGGGGAGTACGAGCAGCGTCGCTACGAGGTGCGCTGGTACGACGACGTCGGCCCCGCCACCCCGGCCGGCAGCTCCGTCAGCCGCTGAGCCCCGCGCCGACCTCCGCCGCGTCCTGCTCCCGGCCGAGGCGGCGCAGGGTCGCGACGAGCTCGTTGGCGACCAGCGTCCGGGCGTCTCGGTCGTGGACGATCGCGAAGCCCTCCATCGCGGACTCGAGGAGGTCGACGGCCTCCGCGTCGGCACCGGCCTCGCAGCGGGAGCGCCCCGCGAGCCAGAACGCGTGGGCCGCGTCGCCGACCTGTCCCGCGCGCGCGAACTCCTCCGCCACGGCCTCGGCGAGCGTGGCGGCAGCGTCGAGCTCTCCCGCGGTCGCCAGCAGCCGGGCTCGGGTGTCCCGCAGGTCGCGGCGCTCCTGCTCGTCGGCCGCCGCGTCCCGCTCGACGAGGTCGGCAGCACGGGGGACCTGATCGGCGACGTCGGAACCTGCCGCGTCGAGGTCGTCCAGCGTCCGCTGGAGCTGCGCGAGCGCTCCGGTCACGTCGCCGCGCCCGGCCTCCAGCCGGGCGTACGCACGGACGACGGGGCCGACGAACCGGGGTGCGACCCCACCCGCGCGCACCAGCGCAAGGGCGTGCACGAACGCCGGGGCGGCGCCCTCGTCGTCGCCCTCGACCGCGGCGAGCTGGGCCGCCTCGGCGAGCGCGAACCCGGCCCGGTCGAGGTGGCCCGCCGACTCCAGCAGCGCCGACGCGCGCCGCAGGAGCTGCGCCGCGCGCACCGGGTCCTCGTGCGCGATCTCGTCGGCGAGCCTGAGGAGCCCCTCGGTGTCGGTGGGCTCGTCCGCGGCGTGCCCGACGTGCCCGGAGCCGTGCTCGGTGCCGACGTCCGCACCGGTCGCGCCGCCGGGGAGCGACGGTGTCGCGCCGCCCGGCGAGGACGTCGCCCCGTCGTCCGCCGCGCCGTCGTCGCCCACGGCGAGACCGGCCGGGTCGCCCGCGCCGGGCTCCGGCGCGGGCGACAGGACCGCGAGGTCGACGGGGAGCGTGCGGGCTCCCTGGTCCCACGCGGCCCGTAGACGCTCGGACGCGGCAGGCGTGCCGTTGCGGGCGTCGAACGAGGATGCGAGGTCGGCCGCCTCCCGGCGGACCCAGTCGTCGAGCTCCGCGACGGTCGTCGCGGGCACGTCGCGCAGGGCGAGCGGCGCGTCCGCGTGCTCGGCCCGCAGCACGCCTGTGGCGACGCCCACGCTCGTGAGGAAGCCGAGGCGGTCGCCCGGCGAGTCGGCCTCGGTGAGGAACGCCTGGTGCTCGCCGAGCAGGCGCAGCGCGCGCGAGGCGTTGCCCGTGCGCGCGAGGAACTCGACGTGCCGGCCCTTCGGCCCCGTCATCGACACCCCGGTGTCGAGGTGTCGCAGGCCGCGCCGGTGCGTGCGGGCGGCGGCCTCGGCATCGCCGACCTCCACGTACGCGAGCTGGAGGTGGGAGAGCATGTCACCGGGCTCGGTGGCGCACGAGGGCGACCCCTGGAGCACCTGCTCGAGGAGCCGGATGCCCTCCTCGTGACGCCCGGTCTCGAAGAGGTACGCGGCGCGGTCGCCGGGCTCGCACGCCTCGCACTGGGAATACTCGTCCCGTGGGGTCGCGACCCAGGCGCGATAGGCGTCCTCGACGTCCGCGCCGCCCCGCTCGCGGGCCCACTCGAAGCGCTCCAGCTCGACGGCGTTCGTCCCGTTCCCCGCGAGCGCGTAACGCCGCGCCATGTCGTCGAGCGTGCGCTCGATCTGCGCGGCGGGGACGGTGGGGAACTCCATGAGATGCCCGACCATCCACTTGAACGACCAGAAGAGCGAGTGCGCGTCCTCCGCGTCGAAGTGCTCGGGGTGCTCGTCCCACCAGCGGAGCATCTTGGTGAACGGCAGGTAGGCCTTGGTGACCTCGCCGCCCCAGACGAAGGACTCGACGAGGACGAAGAGCGCGTACGCGCGCGCCCCGTCCGGACCCTCGGCCTCGACGCGCTCGACCTCGGCCGCGGCGGCCGTGGAGCGGGCGAGGCCGTAGGGCATGCGGCGGACGTCGTACAGCGCGGCGTTCACCTGGTCCACGGACCGGGTCATCGGTTCTCCTCGTCGGTGTGCTGGTCGGTGTGCTGGTGGTGGCGAGGGTTCGCGAGGGCGCGGGCCAGGAGGAGCGACAGCGAGTCGTTCATGAGCGCGGCCTCGACGGGCTGGAGCGCCTTGCCCGAAGCCAGCACCGCGGTGACGTACAGCGACCGGGCCCCCGCGGCACGGACCTCGGCGTCGGGGCTCGCGAGCAGGTCGCGCACCGTGTCGTTCGCGTCGTTGAGGACCAGCCGACGAGGGCGGGCGGGGCCGCTGAGACCCGCGAGGATCTCGCCCCACAGGTCGTCCGTCTCGGCCACGCGGGCCGCCTCGCGCGCGTGGTCGCCGTCGCGGTCGTGCAGCAGCATCGCGGGCAGGGCGTCCGGCTCGTACCGGCGCAGCACGACGTCGCAGTCCTGCTCGGCGAGCGCGGCGTCGACCGACGCGAGCGCCTCCGCGACCTCGAGCTCGCGCAGGGGCTCGACCTCGGCGAGGACGTGCGCGACGTCGGCGGCGGAGACCGGCGACAGCCGCCACTGCGGGAACCGCGCCGCGACGCGCTCGAGCAGGTCCGCGTCGTAGACGTACCCACCGTTGACGACGGCCAGGCCCTGAGCGGCCGCGACGGGGGCGATGCGGCGGAACTCCTCGACGCTCGAGGTGTAGAGCAGGCGGCCCTCCGGGTGCGCCTCCGCGAGGTCGGCGAGCGTCCCGGTCCCGGCGGTCGTCTCGAACGGCAGCACGCGCGCCGCGACGTCGAGCATCTCGTCGTCGGTGAGCGCGAGGGCCCGGACCGCGAGGTGGTGGGTCTCCAGGAAGCGTCGCGCGAGGACGGTGTCCTCCGCGAGCGTCTCGAGCAGCCACCGGCGGACCTGCGCGCCGAGCGCGTCCCGGGTCGCGAGCAGGACCTCGTCCTCGTACAGGCCCTCGCGCGACGCGGTCGGCCGCAGCACGGACGCGTCGAGGACGCAACGGACGAAGAACGCCCACGGGGGGAGCAGGTCGTCGACCGCGCTGCCGAGCAGCATGCGCTTGAGGTAGACCCGGTGCCGCGCCGTGGTCGTCGGCGCGACCGCGGCCGGGAGCACGTACGCCACGCCGGACAGGCCCGCGAGGGGCAGGTCGAGGTCGATCCGGGCGAGCGGGCCGAATCCCAGCGTCCGCTCGGCGTAGCCCGTCAGGGCGGCGTCGCGCGCGGCAGTCGTCGGGTGCGCGGCCCGCCAGGGGAGCTCGTCGCCGCTCAGCCGGCGCAGCACGACGGGGGCGTCCGCGCCGTCCGCCGCCTCGCCGTCGAGCCGGGTCTCGACGAGCAGCTCGACCGGCAGCAGCGAGCCGAAGTCCTGCGCGAGCGCGACCACCGTCTCCGGTGCGAGCCAGTGCTCGGTGTCCCGGCGCGGGCGCAGCCGCACGACGCTCCCCGGCTCCGCGGGCGCGTCCGGGTCGTCCGGCCCGAGCTCGACGAGCTCGTACCGCCCGTCCGCCCGGCCCCGCCAGCGGACGGGGGCCGCCCGGCCTCCCGAGGGCGACGGGCGGGCGGAGCGCGACACGAGCTCGATCTCGTCGGCGACCATGAAAGCCGAGAGCAGCCCGATGCCGAACTGGCCCAGGAACTCCTCACGGCCCGAGCCCAGCTCGACGTCGCGCTTGGAGCTGCGCCCGATGGTGGCGAGCAGCTCCTGCGCCTCGTCGCGGGTCAGGCCCACGCCCGAGTCGTGCACCTCGAGACCACCGTCGGGGAGCGGGCGCAGCAGGACGCGGTTCGGGGACTCCGGGCCCTCCAGGGCGACGCGCGCCGTGATCGCGTCGACCCCGTTCTGCAGGAGCTCGCGCAGGTACACGCGTGGGCTGGAGTACAGGTGCCGGGCGAGGAGGTCCACGACGCCCCGCAGGTCGACCTGGAACGCCGCGGTCGCGTCCCCGCCCGGGGCCGTGCCGGGCGGGTGGCTCCCGTCCGTGCGCTCGTGCGCCGCGCTCACCGCGCCTCGACGTCGGCGGGGCCGCCGGGGACCACGCCCTGCGCCGCCGTGTCGGGGAAGCGCTCGTCGAGAGCGTCGAAGAACTGGAGGCCCGTGAACAGGCCGCACTCGACGAGCTGGCCGAGCTGGTCGTCCGCCGCGCCGAACTCGAGGTCGGTCGCGACCTCGGTGTACACGGCGACCTGGTCGTCCTCGACCCGCGTGTAGACCTTGGGCCAGATCTTGTCGCGGTTGAACTCGTTGGCGACGAGCACGACCTGCGCCTCCGCGGCGGCAGGCAGCGTCCGGTTCCACCGGCCTCGGACCTGGAGGATCTCCTGCTTCTCGCCCATGAGGAAGAAGAAGAACACCTTGCCGTCCCAGTTGCCGCCGAGGTCCCCGTCGGAGTCGACGAAGTACTTCCAGTCGCGGCTCTTGAGGAACGCCTCGACCCGCTCGCGCGTCAGCGGCGCGTTCTGGCTCGTCGGGGCGGCGTCCGGCTTGGTGAAGAAACCCATGTCTCGAGTCCTTGTCGTCGGTGTCAGGGTCCGTGCGCCGCCCGCGAGAGGGCAGGCCGGGGCACGTGACGGGGTGGGTGGCGGGCCCGCGAGCAGGCGGACCGTCCACCGGACACACTACGCACCACCGCCCACAGGACCCAGGTCCGGGCTACCCGGCCGGTACCGTTGCGCGGGTGAAAACCGAGCACGACCCGACCGGCGCGCGGGACGGGGGCGACCGGCGCGGCCGCCGCGTCGTCGTCGCCGTCGTGGGGCCGACCGCCACGGGCAAGTCGGACCTCGCCCTCGACCTGGCCGAGCGGCTGTCCGTCCCCGGGGCGCCGGCGGAGATCGTCAACGCCGACGCCTACCAGCTCTACCGCGGCATGGACGTCGGCACCGCGAAGGTCCCCGTCGACGAGCGCCGCGGCGTGCGTCATCACCTGCTCGACGTGATCGACCCCGTCGAGGACGCGTCGGTCGCGCGCTACCAGGCCGAGGCCCGGCGCGTGCTCGACGAGATCGCCGCGCGCGGGGCGCGCGCCGTCGTCGTGGGCGGGTCCGGCCTGTACGTGCGCGCGCTCCTCGACGACATGCGGTTCCCCGGTACCGACCCCGCCGTGCGCGCGGCGCTCGAGGCGCGCGCCGATGCCGAGGGGACGCGCGCGCTGCACGACGAGCTGGCGCGGCGCGACCCCGCGGCCGCCGCGAGCATCGGCCCTGCCAACACGCGGCGGATCGTCCGCGCCCTGGAGGTCATGGAGCTCACGGGCGAGCCGTTCACGGCGAACCTCCCGCGGCAGGCGTACGTGCGCCCGACCGTCCAGATCGGTCTCGACTGCGACCGCGAGGTCCTCGACGCACGCGTGGCGGGACGGGTCGAGCACATGTGGGCGCAGGGGCTCGTCGACGAGGTCCGCCGCGTCGAGGCGCAGGGGATGGGTCGCACTGCGCGTCGCGCCGTCGGGTACGCCGAGGTGCTGGCCGCGCTCCACGGGGAGACGACCGAGGACGCGGCGCGCGAGGCGGTCACCGCGAACACGCGGCGCCTCGCGCGCAAGCAGATGGGCTGGTTCGGCCGGGACCCGCGCGTGCACTGGCTCGACGCGCAGTCCCCGACCCGCGTCGAGGACGCGCTGACCCTCGTGGCCCGGGCGGACGAGCACGCGGACGCCGTCGCGCGGGGCGACGTCCCCGAGCCGGACGAAGCGGACAGCGACGCCCCCGTGCGCCGTAGTCTGGGCTCATGACGCGCACCCGCTTCACCAAGGGCCACGGCACCCGCAACGACTTCGTGCTGCTCGCGGACACGAAGGGCGAGCTCGACCTCACGCCCGAGCTCGTGCGCGCGCTCGCCGACCGCCGCGGCGGGATCGGTGGCGACGGCGTCATCCGTCTCGTCCCGACGGCGCTCGTGCCGGAGTCGCGCGAGGTGCTCGCCGAGGACCCGCACGCCATCTGGTTCATGGACTACCGCAACGCCGACGGCTCGGTGGCCGAGATGTGCGGCAACGGCGTGCGCGTGTTCGCCGCGTTCGCCGAGCGGCTCGGGCTCGTGAGCTTCGCGGGCGGGACCGAGGTGCCCGTCGGGACACGCGCGGGCGTCAAGCGCGTGCGCAAGGAGGCCGACGGCTGGTTCGCGGTCGACATGGGCCGCTGGTTCCTGCCCGGCGGCCGTCCCGCGCTGCACGACGGCTACGACGCGACGGTGGTCGTGCGCGGCTGGGAGGTCCCGCGCCCCGCGCTGAGCGTCGACCTCGGCAACCCCCACACCGTGCTCGCCGTCGCGCGCGAGGACCTGCTCGACCACGCCGACCTCACCGAGGCGCCCGTGGTCGAGCCGCACCCGACGCACGGGACGAACGTCGAGCTCGTGGTGCCGCTGGGTGAGACGACGGCCGACGACGGCACGCTCGTCGGGCGCGTCCGCATGCGCGTGCACGAGCGCGGGGTCGGGGAGACGCCGTCGTGCGGCACCGGCGCGTGCGCCGCGGCGCTCGCGGTCCGCGTCTGGGGTGGCCCGGACGCGCCGGACACCTGGCTCGTCGACGTCCCGGGCGGGACCGTCCGCGTGCGGGCGCTCGAGGGGGACCGCGTCGAGCTCGCGGGGCCGGCAGAGCTCGTGTACGCGGGCGAGGTCGACCTCGCGTCGTTCCTGCCCGCCCCCGCCACGGCGCGGGCCGAGGGCGCCGACGACGCGGCACCCGAGGGCGACGACGGGTCGGAGGGCGCCCCGCGCGCCGACACCGATGAGGGCGCCCCCGACGGGACGCCGGACGCGGAGCGCACCGCGGTCTGACGGACGGCCGCGCCGTCGGCATCGGTCCGGTCGCGACGCGTCGGTCCGGCTCAGGCCGGCGCCACGACCTCCAGGACCCGGAAGCCCTTCGCGCTCGCGGCGCGCTCGACGACCGCGCCCGGCAGGAGGGGCGGCAGCGCATCGGCAAGCCAGCGCTGGAGCGAGTCCGACCCGAGGTTGCGCTGCACGACGAGGTGCGCGCTCGCGCCCCGCGCGAGGCGCGGGAGCCAGTGCAGCAGCATCGCGTGGAGGACGTCCTTGCCGACCCGGATCGGCGGGTTGGACCACAGCGCGGCGAACGCGACGTCGTCGGGCACGGCGTCGGGGACGACGGCACGGACGTTCGACAGGCCCAGCCGCTCCGCGTTGCGCCGCACCAGGTCGAGCGCTCGCTCGTTGACGTCGACGGCCCACACGGTCGCGTCCGGGGCCTCGAGCGCCATCGTCAGCGCGACGGGGCCCCAACCGCAGCCGAGGTCGAGGACGTGCGCCGGGCCGGCGCCGGCGCGTGCCGCCACGACCTCGTCGAGCGGCGGGGTGGTGCGGAGCAGGACCTGCGTGCCGAGGTCGAGTCGACCGGGGGAGAAGACGCCGGACGCGACCTCGACCTCGACGTCACGGCCTGCCAGGCGTACGGAGATCGTGCGGCGCTCGGCGGCGGACGCCGGCTTCGCGGTGAAGTAGTGGTCGTGCGTGCCGTCCTGCGCGGGGTCGGCGACGGGGTCCTGGTCCTCGGTCACGTCGGCCGATCCTACGCGGGCAGGCGCGCGGACGACGGCGGCCGGGCCCGTCCGGCCGGGCCTCACCCGCTTATCCACTGGCCTCGGGACGTTTTCCCGTGCCACGCTTGTTCTGGTAACAGGGCGCACGAGCGCCCTTCCCCGACGAAAGGCGGCACATGAGCGCTACCCCGGCAAACACACCGGCGAACCCCACCTCGGCTCAGGACGAGCCGACCGGCGCGACGCGGGACATCGCGAACGACGTCGTGGCGCGGGTGCTCGCTCGGGCCGGGACGGCGCGTGCCGAGGGCGGCACGGTCCACGCACGGCACGACGGCGAGCAGCTCGAGCTCGAGGAGCGCAGCGCGCTGCGCCGCGTGGTCGGCCTGTCGACCGAGCTCGAGGACGTCACCGAGGTCGAGTACCGGCAGCTGCGCCTCGAGAAGGTCGTGCTCGTCGGGCTGTGGAGCCCCGGCTCCGACCCGCGCGAGGACGGCGCGCCCTCGTCCGCGGAGGAGGCCGAGATCTCGCTGCGCGAGCTCGCGGCCCTCGCCGAGACGGCGGGCTCCCAGGTGCTCGACGGCGTGATCCAGCGCCGCGCGAAGCCCGACCCGGGCACGTACCTGGGCTCCGGCAAGGCGGCAGAGCTCGCCGACGTCGTCGCAGCCAGCGGCGCGGACACGGTCGTGATCGACGGCGAGCTCGCGCCTTCCCAGCGGCGTGCGCTCGAGGACATCGTCAAGGTCAAGGTGATCGACCGGACCGCGCTGATCCTCGACATCTTCGCCCAGCACGCCAAGTCCCGGGAGGGCAAGGCCCAGGTCGAGCTCGCCCAGCTCGAGTACCTCCTCCCGCGCCTGCGCGGGTGGGGCGAGTCGATGTCCCGGCAGGCCGGCGGCCAGGTCGGCGGCGCCGGTGCGGGCATGGGATCGCGCGGCCCCGGTGAGACGAAGATCGAGCTGGACCGCCGCCGTATCCGCAACCGCATGGCGAAGCTGCGCCGCGAGATCCAGGCGATGGCCCCGGGCCGGGAGACCAAGCGTGCGTCGCGCAAGCGGCACGCGATCCCGTCCGTCGCGATCGCCGGGTACACGAACGCGGGCAAGTCCAGCCTGCTCAACGCGATCACCGGCGCGGGCGTGCTCGTCGAGAACGCGCTGTTCGCGACGCTCGACCCGACGGTGCGCCGCACGCGCACCGAGGACGGCCGCGTCTACACGCTCGCCGACACCGTGGGGTTCGTGCGGGCGCTGCCGCACCAGCTCGTCGAGGCGTTCCGCTCGACGCTCGAGGAGGTCGGCGACGCCGACCTGCTGCTCCACGTGGTGGACGCGTCGCACCCCGACCCGGAGGGCCAGATCGCGGCGGTCCGGCACGTCCTGGCCGACATCCCGGGCGTCGAGGACGTGCCCGAGGTGATCGTCCTCAACAAGGCGGACCTCGCGGACCCGGAGACGATCGCGCGGATCCGGCTGCGCGAGCGGCGCACGGTCGTCGTGTCGGCGCACACGGGCGAGGGGATCGAGCACCTGCGCGAGCTCATCGCGCACGAGCTGCCCCGGCCCGACGTCGAGATCGACGTCGTCGTGCCCTACCACCGTGGCGACCTCGTGCACCGCGTGCACACCGAGGGCGAGATCGACCACGAGGAGCACACGCCCGAGGGCACGCTCCTGCGCGGTCGTGTCGCCCAGGCGCTCGCGACCGAGCTCGTCGGCGCCTCGGCCCAGGGCTGAGCGCGCCTCGACGGGTCTGCCGCCCGACGCCCCTCCACGACCCCGCACGGCCTGCGCCGTGCGGGGTCGTGCCGTACCCGCGCCGCCGTCCACAGGACGGCCGGCCCGTGGGTGCCCGACCGTAGACTCGGCAGGTGCCCCCCTCCACACGACCCGCCCCCGACCGTGTCGACGCCGAGGGGCCGGGCACGACGGCCGGCACCTCGAGCGGCGACGTGCCCGCGGTCGACGCGCTCCTCGACGTCGCCGTCACGCGGCTGGGTGGTGCTCGGCGCGACGGCCAGCACGCGATGGCGCGCGCGGTCACCGAGGCGATCGAGAGCTCGGAGCACCTCGTCGTCCAGGCGGGCACGGGCACGGGGAAGTCGCTCGGGTACCTCGTGCCGGCGGTGCGGCACGCCGTCGCGACGGACGAACGGGTGATCGTCTCGACGGCGACCCTCGCGCTCCAACGTCAGGTCATCACGCGCGACCTGCCGCTCGTCGCCGACGCCGTGGCGGACCGTCTCCCGCGGCCCGCCACGATCGCGCTGCTCAAGGGGTGGCACAACTACCTGTGCGTCCACAAGATCGCGGGCGGGTACCCGGCCGACGAGCCGACGCTGTTCGACCTGCCGGGCGAGTCCGCGGGCGCCGCCGACCACCCCGCCGCACGCGGAGGGAGCAGCGCGGTCGCGCTCGGCGAGCAGGTCGTGCGGCTGCGGGAGTGGGCCGACGAGACGTCGACCGGCGACCGGGACGACCTGGTGCCCGGCGTGAGCGACAAGGCGTGGCGGCAGGTCTCGGTCACCGCCCTCGAGTGCCTCGGTCAGCGATGCCCGATGCTCGCCGAGTGCTTCCCCGAGAAGGCGCGCGCGACGGCGCGCGAGGCGGACGTCGTCGTGACCAACCACGCGATGCTCGGCATCGCCGCGATGGGGTCGCCCGGCGTGCTGCCCGAGCACGACGTGCTCGTCGTCGACGAGGCGCACGAGCTCGCGGACCGCGTCACGGCGGCCGCGACGGTCGACCTCTCGGTCCCGGCGATCGAGAGCGCGGCGCGGCTCGCACGCCGGCACGGCGGCGTCACGACGGACGCGCTCGACGCGGCGTCGGCGGCGTTCGGGACGGTCGTGGGCGCGCTGCCCGCCGAGCGGTTCCCGGACGGGCTGCCCGACGGCGCGCGCTCGGCCGTCGCCGCGGTGCGCGACGCCGCGCGCGAGGTCCTCTCGACGCTCAAGCCCGAGACCGGGGTCACCAAGCCCGCCCAGCCGGACTCCGGGCTGAAGATGGCCCAGTCGACCATGCTCCAGCTCTTCGAGGTCGCCGAGCGCATGGCCGCCGACCCGACCGGGCACGACGTGCTCTGGTGCTCCCGGCCCGGCGAGGGCGGCTGGTCGGCCGACCGGTTCGGCGAGGGCGCGAGCCGGCTGCACGCCGCCCCGCTCGGCGTCGCCGGCCTCATCCGGACGCACCTGCTCGCCGAGCGGACAGGGGTGTTCACGTCCGCGACGCTCGCCCTCGGAGGGAGCTTCGACGCCGTGGCGCGCACCTTCGGCCTCGGGAACGGCGGTGAGGGCGGCGACGCCGACGCGCCGCGGTGGCGCGGGCTCGACGTCGGGAGCCCGTTCGACTACGCGCGGCAGGGCATCCTCTACGTCGCCAAGCGCCTGCCCACGCCGGGCCGGGAGGCATCCACGGAGCACCAGCTCGACGAGATCGCGGCCCTCGTGGAGGCTGCCGGGGGGCGCACGCTCGGCCTGTTCTCGTCACGCCGCGCCGCGGTCGCCGCGGCGGAGGCGATGCGTGAGCGGCTCGACGTGCCGATCCTGTGCCAGGGCGACGACCAGCTCCCGACGCTCGTGCGGGAGTTCGCCGACGACCCGGCGACGTGCCTGTTCGGCACCCTGTCGCTCTGGCAGGGCGTGGACGTCCCGGGGCCGTCGTGCCAGCTCGTGCTCATCGACCGGATCCCGTTCCCGCGCCCGGACGACCCGGTCAAGTCGGCTCGGGCACGTGCGGTCGAGGCCGCAGGCGGCAACGGGTTCATGCAGGTCTCCGCGACGCACGCAGCGCTCCTGCTGGCGCAGGGCGCCGGCCGGCTCGTGCGGTCCACGGCCGACCGAGGCGTGGTCGCGGTCCTCGACCCGCGCCTCGTGACCGCGCGCTACGGCACGTTCCTCACGCGGTCCATGCCGGGGTTCTGGCAGACGACGGAGCGCGACGTCGCTACCGCTGCGCTACGGCGCCTCGCCGCCCTAGGCTGAGTCCTTCCCGCGAGCATCAGGGAATCCAGCGAACTTTCACGGAGGCGAGATGACGACGAGCACGTCCCCGCAGGGCACCGGCGACGCGACCACGGGCGGTCCGGGAGGGGGAGCGCGGACGACCAAGCTCGCGATCGTCGGGGCCGGCGCGGTCGGGTCGACGCTCGCGTACGCGGCCCTCATGCGCGGCGCCGCGCGCACGGTGGCGCTCCTGGACGTCAACAAGGCGAAGGTCGAGGCGGAGGTGCTCGACCTCCAGCACGGCATCCAGTTCATGCCGATGGCCCGGGTCGAGGGCTCGGACGACGTCGCGGTCTGCGCCGGGGCGGACGTGGTCGTCGTGACGGCCGGGGCGAAGCAGAAGCCCGGCCAGACACGGCTCGACCTCGCGGAGGGCACGATCGGCCTCATGCGCACGATCCTGCCCGGGCTGGTGGAGGTCGCCCCGGACGCGGTCTACGTCATGGTGACCAACCCCGTCGACATCGTCACGTACGCGGCGCTCAAGTTCTCCGGGCTGCCGCCGACGCAGCTCTTCGGCAGCGGCACGGTCCTCGACTCGTCGCGCCTGCGCTTCCTCGTGGCCCAGCACTGCGGCGTCGCGGTGCAGAACGTCCACGCGTACGTCGCGGGCGAGCACGGCGACAGCGAGATCCCGCTGTGGAGCTCGGCGACCATTGGCGGCGTGCCGCTCCTGGAATGGCCTGGCCTCGGCGGGAGGGGGCCCCTCACCGCGGAGGTGCGTGACGACATCGCGCGCGAGGTGGTGCAGTCGGCCTACCGGATCATCGAGGGCAAGGGCGCGACGAACTACGCCGTCGGGCTCGCGGGCACGCGCATCATCGAGGCCGTGCTCGACGACGAGCACCGGATCCTGCCCGTCTCGACGCTCCTGGACGGCGCGTACGGGCTCGACGACGTGTGCCTCTCGCTGCCGACGCTGGTCGACCGGCGGGGCGCCGCCGAGCGGGTCGAGGTACCGCTGGCCGACGCGGAGCTCGCCGGCCTGCGGTCGTCCGCCGAGTCGCTGCGCGCCGTCGCCCGCCGCTTCGGTCTCTGACCGGCCGGGACCGCCGCTTCGGTCTCTGACCGAGCGGCCCGAGCACCGCGAGAGCCGGGTGGTCGACGACCACCCGGCTCTCGGCGTGCTGAGGGGAGGGGCCTCGGTCGCTCAGAGGCTGCGCAGCACGGAGACGACGCGCCCGAGGACCTGGGCGTCGTCTCCCGGGATCGGGTCGTACGCGGCGTTGTGCGGCATGAGCCACACGTGGCCGTCCGCGCGCCGCAGCGACTTCACCGTGGCCTCGCCGTCGATCATCGCCGCGACGATCTCGCCGTTCTCCGCGACCGGCTGGCGGCGCACGACGACCCAGTCGCCGTCGCAGATCGCGGCGTCGATCATCGAGTCGCCCTGGACCCGCAGGAGGAAGAGCTCGCCCTCGCCGACGAGCTGGCGGGGCAGCGGGAAGACGTCCTCGACGACCTGCTCCGCGAGGATCGGTCCACCGGCCGCGATGCGTCCGACGACCGGCACGTACGACGGCGCGGGGTGCGCCTCGTCGTACGGGAGCTGGGGCACGGCGCCCGCGGTCCCGAGCGAGGTCGCGCGGCGCGCGTCGTCCGGCTGGACGACCTCGATGGCGCGGGGGCGGTTCGGGTCGCGCCGCAGGAAGCCCTTGCGCTCGAGCGTCGTGAGCTGGTGCTTCACGGACGACGGGCTCGTCAGGCCGACTGCCTCGCCGATCTCCCGCATGCTCGGCGGGTAGCCGCGCTGCTCGACGCACGCGCGGATGGTCTCGAGCACGAGACGCTGCCGCGGTGTGAGTCCGTCACCCCCCGCCGACCCGTCCGGGAGCTCGCGCACCTCGGCGAGCCCCCGTGCCCTGTCCGTGCCTCGTGCCGCCATGGTCGCTCCGCCTTCGTCCGTCGCGGCCGCCGACGCCTCCCGGCCTGCGGCCTCCCCTCCCGGTGCGTGCGCCCCGGGACCTCGGTCGTTCCACCAGGTCCGAGCGGACATGTCCGGCGAACCGACCTGACCCCAGGCTAGGGGAGGTTGCGACACGAATCAAACACCTGTTCGAGCATGTCTCGACTCTGTCGGCGGTTCGTGATAGACCTTCGTACAGATGTTCTACGTACACGTGTTCGACCGATCTGGTCGGCGCGGGAGGCGAAGGGCTCGCGGCGTCCGATCGACCGGGGAAGGCGATCGGGCCCGCGGGCCGGGACGGAGCAGGCATGGATGCGATGGCGATCTCGACGGTCGGGCCTCTCGGCCGCGCGGGCGGGGCCGCGGCGCCGGAGCGCGCGGGCGAGCGGCCGTTGCGACTCACCCGGCGGGGCCGCGTGGTCCTCGTGCTCCTGGCGGCCGTGGTGCTCCTGCTCGCCGCGCGCGTGGGCGTCGCCGTCGCGAGCGCGCCGGGCGAGCCCGTGGAGGTCCGGGTCCACGTCGTGACCGCGGGGGAGACGCTGTGGGAGCTCGCGCGGGGCGTGGCGGCTCCGGGCGAGGATCTCCGGGACGTCGTGAGCGGGCTCGCCGAGCTCAACGGTCTCTCGTCGTCCGGCCTCCAGGCCGGCCAGAAGATCCTTCTTCCGGCATCTGCCTAGGGCTGCGCCGCTCGTCGTCGGCGCGCCGGGCTTCGTTGTGACGCAGGACACGGCAGCAGATCCTCGTGCGCCGGGTCGCAGGGGTTGCATCTCCGATTAGGTCAGCCTAAGTTAGTCTCACCTCACAACGCCGGCTGGGGGGCTGGGCGGACGAGGCGAGGAGCGCGCGGTCCACCGCGACTCCTGTGCACGTCGTCGCGCGTGAGGCGAGTCACGCGTGAGATGGGGACGGGGGCGTCCCGACGGGGGCGGTCGACCACGACCGCCCCCGTTCTGCTGTCCACGGGCGGGAGCCTGATGCCGTCGTCCCGACCTCCGCGGGGCCTCCGCGCTGGAGGCGTGTTGCACCGCCCCGCCGCGACGGCATACGTTCGTCGCGCCGACCCGTCGGCGCGAACCCGCGGAGGAGCCCGTCATGCACTGCCCGTTCTGCCGCCACGCGGACTCCCGCGTCGTCGACTCGCGCACCTCGGACGACGGCGCGTCGATCCGTCGGCGTCGCCAGTGCCCCGAGTGCAACCGCCGCTTCACGACGATCGAGACCGCGAGCCTGTCCGTGGTCAAGCGCTCGGGCGTCACGGAGCCCTTCTCGCGCGAGAAGATCGTCAACGGCGTGCGCAAGGCCTGCCAGGGGCGCCCCGTCAACGAGGACGACCTGGCGGTGCTCGCTCAGCGCGTCGAAGAGACGATCCGGGCGAGCGGCAGCGCGGAGCTCGACGCGTACGAGATCGGGCTCGCGATCCTCGGGCCGCTGCGCGAGCTCGACGAGGTCGCCTACCTGCGCTTCGCGAGCGTCTACCAGGCGTTCGACTCGCTCGAGGACTTCGAGAGCGCGATCACCTCGCTCCGGGTCGAGCGCGAGGAGCGCGAGTCGGCGGCACGGGCCGAGGTCCTTGACGGCGCCTCTCCCGTCGGGGACGTGAGCGAGGAGCCCGCGCCGCACGCCTGAGGCGGCGCCGCAGCGCCTCGTCGTCGTTCCCGCGTCGCGGACCCCGGACCCCGGACCGCGTCCGCGGTGCTACAGGTCGCTGGACCGCGACGCCCAGATGTTGATGCCCGTGTCCGCGGGCAGCGCGTCGACGGCCGCGAGCTCCTCGGTGGAGAGCCCGGGCGCATCGAGCGCGGCGAGGTTCTCGTCGAGCTGGCGCGTCGAGCTCGCGCCGAGCAGGACCGAGGTGACGCGCTCGTCCCGCATCGCCCAGAGGATCGCCGTCGTCGCGAGGCTGCGCCCGTGGGCGCGGGCGAGGCCGTCGAGCCTGCGCACGTGGTCGAGGTTCGCGTCCGAGAGGAACGTCGGTCGCAGGGGCCCGCCGCGCGCCACGCGGGAGTCGTCCGGGACCCCGCGCAGGTACCGGTCGGTGAGCATCCCCTGGGCGAGAGGAGAGAAGGCCACGACGCCGAGGCCCTCGGCCCCGGCGACGTCGAGCACGGACGCCCCTGCGGGATCGTGCGGGTCGGGCTCCTCGACCCACCGGTTGAGCATCGAGTACGACACCTGGGTCACGACGAGGTCGACGCCGAGCTGCTCCGCGACGCGCAGCGCCTCCCGGGTGCGGCGCGCGGAGTAGGAGGAGATGCCCGCGTACCGCGCGCGTCCCGAGCGGACCGCCGTGGCGAGCGCGCCGACGGTCTCCTCGAGCGGCGTCGTCGGGTCGAAGCGGTGGGAGTAGAAGATCTCGACGTGGTCGAGGCCGAGCCGGCGCAGCGACGCGTCGAGGGACGAGAGCAGGTACTTGCGCGAGCCGCCCTCGCCGTAGGGTCCGGGCCCCATGCGGTAGCCGGCCTTGGTCGTCACGACGAGCTCGTCGCGGACCGACCGCAGCTCGCGCGCGAGCAGGCGTCCCAGCGACTCCTCCGCCGCTCCGCCCGGCGGGCCGTAGTTGTTCGCGAGGTCGAGGTGGGTCACCCCGCGGTCGACCGCGTGCAGCACGATCTCCCGCTGGGTCGCCCGGGGGTCGGCGTCGCCGAAGTTCTGCCACAGCCCCAGCGAGACGGTCGGCAGCGCGAGCCCGGAACGACCGAGACGGCGGTGCGGCAGCGAGGCGCGGCCGGTGGGCGACGGCGGCGCGGCCGGGCGGGCGGCGGGAGCAGGGGAGGCGTCGGGCGGCACGGTGCCGACGCTACCCGACGCCGTCCGACGGCCCGTCGGAGAGCCGACGGACCGGGGGACAAATCAGGTGGCGTCCGGCGACAGGGTGCGGGAGGCTGGCGAGGTGCCCGCACCGTCGGGCCGACGGCAGTGCACGACAGAGTTCCCCATCGACGAGGAGACCGCCATGGCGTCCGACCAGCAGCGATCCGCTGCAGACACCGCACCGACCGACGAGGCCAAGGCGAAGTTCCGGGAGGCGCTCGACCGGAAGAACGCGGCGCGCCACCGGACGGCCGACGGCGAGTCCAACACCGGGTCGGTGCACGGCTCCGAGACCGTCGGTCCGGTCCAGCGCACGTTCCGCCGCAAGTCCGGCTGACCTCCGTCCCGTCGTCCGGTCGCCCCGCACGGGGCGACCGGACGACGCGTGTCTGGGGTCAGTCCTCCGAGCGGGCGAAGCGCCGCCCCGTGAGCTCGCGGGCCTCGACCACGACCCACTCCTCGGTCGGCACGTCGACCGTGGGGACCAGCGGGTCCGCACCGTCCTGGACGGCGTCCACCTCGTGCTCGCTCCGGACGCGGTGCGCGGTCCCGCGGGCGACGACGCTCCACGCCCCGTCGTCGTCGACGTGGTCCCACTCGAGCGCGACGCGCTCGTTGGTCGCGAGGGTCGCGAGCTTGGTCCCCGGCACGGTGCGGAACGCGAGCGTGCGCTCGTGCGCCCGAACCGTGACGGGGTAGATGTCCGGCTCGCCCCGCACGCTCACGGCGAGGCGTGCGACGTGGGTCCCCTCCACGAGGTCCCACGACGCGTCGGCGTCGAGGATCTGCGGCCCGTCGTGCGTGTATCCGGTCATGCCTCATCGTGGCACCGACGCGGACGGGGCGCTCAGCGGCGAAGGTCATGCCGCCCGAGGACCTTCGCCGCGTGCGCCGGGCGACCGGCGCACGCGGCGAGATCGCTCGCGGGGGCGTCAGTCCAGGACGCGCAGGGCGATCGTCTGCTCCATCGCCGCCAGCGCGCCGATGACGGCGGGCTCGACGCGCGAGCCGACGTCGGTGACGACGTAGCCGATCTCGCCACGGGTGGCGAGCAGCTGGCCCTCGATGTTCGTGCCGTGCTCCGCGAGCGTCGCGTTGACGGCCGCGAGGACGCCCGGCGTGTTCCGGTGCAGGTGCGTGATGCGCGTGATCCCGGTGGTCTGCTCGAGCGCGAGGTTCGGCACGTTGACGCTGAGCGTCGTCGACCCCGTCGTGAGGTAGTCGCGCAGCTTGGCCGACACGAACTGGCCGATCGCCTCCTGCGCCTCCTCCGTCGAGCCGCCGATGTGCGGGGTGAGGATGACGTTCGGCAGGCCGCGCAGCTCGGAGTCGAACGCGTCGCCCTTGCGCTTCGGCTCGTGCGGGAACACGTCGACGGCAGCACCGGAGACGCGCCCCTCGACGATCGCCTCGCGCAGCGCGCCGTAGTCCACGACGAACCCGCGCGACAGGTTGAGGAAGATCGAGCCCTGGCGCATGCGGGCGAACTGCTTGGCGCCGAACAGCCCGGCGTTGCCCTGGCGCCCGTCGACGTGCAGCGTGACGACGTCCGCCTGCTCGAGCAGCTCGTCGAGCGTGTCCATGCGGCGCGCGTTGCCGAGCGCGAGCTTCTCCGCCGTGTCGTAGAACACGACCGACATGCCGAGATTCTCGGCGACCACGGAGAGCTGCGTGCCGATGTTGCCGTAGCCGACGATGCCGAGCGTGCGGCCACGGACCTCGTGCGCGCCCTCCGCCGACTTGTCCCAGCGGCCCTCGTGCAGCGCGCGGTCGCGCTCGGTGAGGCGGCGCGTGAGCGCGATGATCTCGGCGAGCGCGAGCTCGACGACGGAGCGCGTGTTCTGGAACGGCGCGTTGAACACGGCGACGCCCTGCGTCGCGGCCGAGCGCAGGTCGATCTGGTTCGTGCCGATGCAGAACGCGCCGAGCGCCACCAGGTCGGGGGCGTTCTCGAGCACGTTCGCGGTGACGTTCGTCTTGGACCGGATGCCGAGCAGGTGGACCCCGTCGAGGGCCTCGATCAGCTCGGACTCGTCGAGGGCGCCGGTGCGGACGGTGACGTCGATCCCCGCCGCCTCGAGGTTCGAGGCAGCGAGAGGGTGCAGGTTTTCAAGGAGGAGGGCGCGTAGCACGCTCCCATGGTGCGCCCGGTCCGCGGTCCGGACCAAACGGGTCTTGACCCTCGGGACGAGGTGAACGCCCGACCCGCGCGGCCCGGACCGCCGCGTCACGGGGCGACGCGCGCACCGCCGTCCGCGTCCGTGCTCGCCCGCGTGCTCGTGGGGGTGCTCGCTCGCGTCTCGGCACCCGGTCCGGTGCCGGCGACGCCCGCGGGGAGCGCGCGAGCGTGCACGACGACCAGGCGCTGGGTCGGGCGGGTCATGGCGACGTAGAGGTCCGACGCGCCCGACGGGCCGGTCGCGATGTCGGAAGGCTCCACGAGCACGACGGCGTCGAACTCCAGGCCCTTCACCTGCACCGGGTCGAGCACCGTGACCGGTGCGTCCGGACCGGCGTCCTCGAGGCCGAGAGCGACGCGCAGTTCCGCGACCGCCGGCGCTGCGGCGACGACGGCGACGCGCCCCGACTCCGCGGCGACGAACTCCGCGCGTGCGGCCTCGGCCTCGGCCCGGACCAGGGCGGCGAGGTCGGCGGGCGTCGCCTCGACGACGCGCAGCGCGTCCTCCACGTCGCGCGCGGACGTCAGCGGCGAGACCGGCAGCCCGGCGGCGAGGGCGGCGCGCCGTGCGGTGTCGGCCACCGAGGCCGGGGTGCGGTAGTTGACGGTCAGCTCCGCGAGTCGCCACGCGTCGCGGAACACCGGGTCGAGCATGCCCTTCCACGAGCGCGCGCCCGCGAGCGACGACGTCTGCGCGACGTCCCCGACGACGGTGAACGAGCGCGTCGGGCACCGGCGCACGAGCATGCGCCACGCCATCGCCGAGAGCTCCTGCGCCTCGTCGACCACGACGTGCCCGTACGTCCACGTGCGGTCCTGCGCGGCGCGCTCGGCCGTCGTGAGGCGCGGGCCGCTCGCCGAGAAGCGCTCGGCCAGCACGTCCGCACCGACGATCCCGCCGCCGGCGCCCGACGACTCGAGCACCTGCCGTGCGTACTCCAGGTCCTGCGCGCGCTGCGCCGCCCGTGCGGCGGCCTCGGCCCGCTCCGCCTGGTCGTCCTCGCCGAGCAGCTCGGCGGCCTCGTCGAGGAGCGGGACGTCCGCCGGCGTCCACGGCGAGCCCTTCGGCCGCTCCAGCAGGCGGCGGTCGGCCGGCGAGAGCTCGGGCGCCGCCTCGGCGAGCCGGTGCGGCTTGGTCCAGAGGTCCTCGACCAGGCGCTCGGGCGTGAGGGGCAGCCACGCGAGGTTGAGCGCGACGCGCACGTCGCGGTGGGAGCGCAGGTCCTCGAGGGCGAGCGCGCGGTCCTCGCCGACGAGCGGCTCGCCGAGCTGGCGGCCGTACTGGTCGACGAGCCGCGAGAGCATCTCGCGGACGAAGGTGACGCGCGCGAGGTTGTGCGGCTTGTGCGTGCGCCGGGCCTTGGCGATCGCGTCGCGGACGTCGCGGCGCCGGATCAGCAGGTCGTGGCCGTCGAGGCGCACCGGGACGTCCGCCGCGGGCACGCGCTCGCGTGCGCGCACCGCGCGTCGCACCGCCCGGGCCATGACGGCCCGGCCCTTGACGCGCGCGACGCGAGGGTCCTCTGCGCCGTCGACGACGACCCCGGGGAGGAGGTCGGCGATCGTCGTGCTGACGACCCCCGTCTCGCCGAGCGACGGCAGCACCTGGTCGATGTAGCGCAGGAACGAGTGGCTCGGACCGACGAGGAGGACCCCCGAGCGCTCCAGCACCCTCCGGTGCGCGTAGAGAAGATACGCGGCGCGGTGGAGGGCGACGGCCGTCTTGCCCGTGCCCGGGCCGCCCTGCACGACGAGCGCGCCGGCCAGCCCCGACCGGATGATCGCGTCCTGCTCGGACTGGATCGTCGCGACGATGTCGCCCATGCGCCCGGTGCGTCCCGCGGCCATCGCGGCGAGGAGCGCGCCCTCGCCCGAGAGCGTCGTCCCGGTCACGGCCTCGGGCGCGTCCAGGTCCAGGAGCTCGTCCTCGAGGCCCGTGACGTCGCGCCCGCGCGTCACCAGGTGGCGCCGTCGGACGACGCCGTCGGGGTGGGCCGCCGTCGCGCGGTAGAACGACTGCGCCGCGGGCGCACGCCAGTCGGTGAGGAGGCTCGTGTGCTCGGCGTCGGTCAGGCCGATGCGCCCGACGTAGCGGCGCGTGCCGTCGTCGAGGTCGAGCCGACCGAACGCGAGCCGGTCCTCGACCGCGTCGAGCTGTGCGACACGGTCCTCGTACAGCGTCGCGAACGCGTCGCGCTCGCTCCGGTTCTGCGGCGAGCCGGACGGTCCGGACCGACGGACGCCGTCGAGCCGCGCGCGGGCGGCGGCACGCAGCTCGTCGAGGCGCGCGTAGAGGGTGTCCACGACCTCCTGCTCGAGCCGGAGCTCGTCGTTGCGTCCCACGCTGTCCCTTCCCTCGGTCGGGCGTCGCGCCCGAGCGCCCGCCCGTGACACGGCCGTCCATTATGGCCCACGGGCGCCCGGTCCCGGTCCGGTCCTCGGCGCGTCCCGCACCCGTGACCGGGCTCGACGCGCGGCTGACGCTAGGATCGTGGGCCATGGCGACCAGAGGGGAGCGGGCGTCGTGACCGGGACCGACCGGCAGGTCCCCGCGCGACCCTCTGCGCGGGGCGACGAGGCCGGCGCGCGTGACCAGGTGCTGTCCGAGCGCGCGGTCCTCGCCCCCACGGACGAGCTGCGCATCCTCCTCGTCGAGGACGACGACGGGGACGCGATCCTCGTCGAGGAGCTGCTGGCGGACGGCGACCTCACGGTCGAGCTCCATCGTGCGACGACGCTCGACGCCGCGCTCGAGATGCTCGTCTCGCGGCACGTCGACTGCGTCCTGCTGGACCTCGGGCTGCCCGACTCCGTCGGGCTGTCGGCGGTCGAGCGGGTGCGGACCGGCGCCCACCCGCCCGCCCTGGTGGTCCTCACCGGGCACTCGGGCATCGACCTCGGCGTCCAGGCCGTCGCGGCCGGCGCCGACGACTACCTGGTGAAGGGCGAGGTCGACGGCGACCTCCTGGGCCGGTCGGTGCGCTACGCCGTGCAGCGGCGCATGTCCGTCGAGCAGCAGCGCGCGCTGTACCGCAGCGAGGTGCGGGCGGCCGAGACCGCTCGCCTGGAGCGCGCGCTCCTGCCCACGCCGCTCGTCCAGGACGACCGGCTCGACGTCATGGTGGGCTACGTCCCCGGCGGCAACGGTCTCCTGGGCGGCGACTTCTTCGACGCGGTCGAGCGCCCGGACGGGACGGTGCTGTGCGTCATCGGCGACGTCGCGGGCCACGGTCCGGACGAGGCGGCGTTGGGCGCGACGCTGCGCACGGCCTGGCGCACCATCGTGCTCTCCGACACCCAGCCGGAGGGCATCCTCCCGCTCCTGGAGCGGGTCCTCGTGCCCGAGCGCGCCCGCCCCGAGGTCTTCGTCACCCTCTGCCAGGTCCTCGTGTCCGCAGACCGCCGTCGTGCCGAGGTCTACCTCGCGGGGCACCTCGCGCCGCTCCTGCTGCGCGACACCGCGACCGAGATTACGCCCACGGCGCGCGGCCGCGCTCTGGGGATCCCCGTCCAGGGAGGGTGGACGTCGCAGTCCGTCGACCTCGGGGAGCGCTGGGCGCTCATGCTCTACACGGACGGGCTCGTCGAGGCGACGGTCGCCCGGCCGGGGACCACCGCGGGGTCCCGCGCCCGCCCCGAGCGCGTCGGCGTCGACGGCCTGCGCCGCGCCGTCGACCGCGCGCTCGAGCAGGGCGTCGAGGGGGTCGTGGAGCGCGTGTTCCGCCGCGTGCGCGACCTGCACGGCGGGCCGCTGGCGGACGATGCCGCGCTCCTCGTGCTCGGCTGGGGCGGGGACGAGAGCACCCCCGGCGAGCGCACGGCGACGCTCGCCGACTCGGACGAGTGGGCCCGGTGACGCCGGCGGTGAGCGAGACGACCAGCACGGGGCACGCCGGGCGTCGGCGCGCCCCCACCCTGCGCCGCCGGCTCGGGTGGGCGCTCGTCGTCGCGGGCGTGATCCTGCTCGGCGTGCTCGCGACGTCGGCCATCGCGCTCTCGCGCGTGCTGACCACCCAGGGGGAGGTCACCGGGCCGTTCTTCGACGCGGTGACCGAGGCGGACGCCGCGTACGTGGGCCTGCTCGACGCCGAGGTGGCGGTGCGCGCGTACGTCGCGACCGGGGACGACACGGCGCTCGAGGCCTACACCCGAGCGGTCGGGAGGGATGCCGAGGGCGTCGTCCCGGGCCCCGCGCTCGTGGACCTGCTCGGGCTCGACGAGGAGCAGGCGGCGACGCTCGCCCAGGCCGACGCGTCCGTGCGCGCCTGGGTCACCGACTACGCCGAGCCCGCGATCGCGACCACCGAGGACGACGGCCCAGGGCGGGTGCGCGCCGTGGACCAGGCGCACGGGGCCGAGCTGTTCGCCGACGCACGGGCCGACACCGCCCGGTACGTCGACGCGATCCGCGCCGAGCGCATCGAGCGGCTCGACACGCTCGACCGCTGGAGCCGGGCCCTCTTCGGGAGCGTCCTCGTCCTCGTGGGCTCGGCGCTCGCGGTCGGGATCATCCTCTGGGTGTGCCTCAAGCGCTGGGTCACCGAGCCGATGGCCGAGCTCGCGCACCGCGTGCGGCTCGTGAGCTCCGGGAGCCTCGACGAGCCGGTCGTCACCTCCGGCCCGGCGGAGATCGCGGACCTCGCCCAGGACGTCGAGCACATGCGCGTCGAGCTCGTCAACCAGGTCGCCGAGATCAAGGCGTCGCACGAGGACGCGGCCCGCTCGCACGAGCTGCTCGCGGAGCAGGCGCGCGAGCTCGAGCGGTCCAACCGCGACCTCGAGCAGTTCGCCTACGTCGCGTCCCACGACCTCCAGGAGCCGCTGCGCAAGGTCGCGAGCTTCACGCAGCTCCTCAAGAAGCGGTACGGGGGCGAGCTCGACGACCGCGCGGACCAGTACATCGACTTCGCGGTCGACGGCGCCAAGCGCATGCAGCGGCTCATCCAGGACCTGCTCGGCTTCTCACGGGTCGGTCGGACGGGCAACGAGCGCGTCGACGTGGACCTCGAGCAGGAGCTCGAGGGCGTGCTCGAGGACCTGTCCGAGAAGATCGCGGAGACGGGGGCGAGCATCACGCACGACCCGCTGCCCGTCGTCGTCGGCGAGCGGGCGCTCCTGCACCAGCTCCTGGCCAACCTCGTGGGCAACGCGCTGAAGTTCCGCGACCCCGACCGGCCGCCGGTCGTGCACGTGGGCGTGCTCGCACGCGACACGCACTGGGAGATCTCGGTCGAGGACAACGGCATCGGGATCGACCCGCAGTACGCCGAGCGCGTGTTCGTCATCTTCCAGCGGCTGCACGCCAAGGACGTGTACGAGGGCACCGGGATCGGCCTCGCCCTGTGCAAGCGCATCGTCGAGTACCACGGCGGCCGGATCTGGATCGAGCCGCGCGAGGGCGGGACGACGATCCGCTTCACGCTCGCCCACGCGTACGTGCACGCGCAGGTCGGCTACGCTCGCTCCGACCACGACGGCGCGGAGCAGTGACACCTGACCGACCCCTGGGCGGCACGGCCCGCGCGCGCCACGACGACGAGGAGAACCCCGCATGAGCCACGGCAGCAAGCCGATCGACGTCCTCCTGGTGGAGGACGACCCCGGCGACGTGCTCATGACGCGCGAGGCGTTCGAGGACCACAAGGTCACCAACCGGCTCTCGGTGGTCTCCGACGGGGTGAGCGCGCTCCAGTTCCTGCGCAAGGAGGGCGAGCACGAGGGCGCCCCGACGCCGGACCTCATCCTGCTCGACCTCAACCTGCCCCGGATGGACGGGCGCGAGGTCCTCGCCGAGCTCAAGGCGGACGAGGCACTGCGCAAGATCCCCGTCGTCGTGCTGACGACGTCCGAGGCCGAGGAGGACGTCGTGCGCAGCTATTCGCTGCACGCCAACGCCTACGTGACCAAGCCGGTCGACTTCGATCGTTTCATCGACGTCGTGCGCCAGATCGACGACTTCTTCGTCTCCGTGGTGCGGCTGCCCGGTCGCTGACCCGGGCGCGGGCCGGTCCGGGGACCCTCCGAGAGCACGAGCCGGTCTCGCCGGGTCGGGAAGAACCGCGGGACGAGCCGTGTTGTCCTCGTCAGGCCCGTCGCGCGCCGTCGGCAGCGCACGGGCGAAGGACGTCACGAGGAGGATGCATGCTGGACCCTCGCGGGATCTACGAGCTCGACGAGCAGGCCGTGGCACGCCTGTGGCCCACGCCGCCCGAGCCGGGCGCGGGGCCCGTGCTGCTGCACGCGGTCGCGGGGTTCGTCGACGCGGGCAGCGCGGGCGAGGTCGCGGTCGACCACCTGCTGGGGATCGGCGAGGTCACCCGTGTGGTGACGTTCGACGTGGACCAGCTCCTCGACTACCGATCCAAGCGCGCCACGATGACCTTCAGCACGGACCGCTGGTCCGACTACGACGAGCCGCACCTCGTGATCGACCACGTGCGCGACGCCGAGGGGACGGGGTTCCTCCTGCTGCACGGCGCCGAGCCCGACGTGCAGTGGGAGCGCGTGGTCGCCGCGGTGCGCGACGTCGTCGAGCGCCTGGGCGTGTCGCTCACGGTCGGCTTCCACGGCATCCCGATGGGGATCCCGCACACGCGACCCCTGTCGGTCACCGCCCACGCGACGCGGCCGGAGCTGCTGGGGGAGCACACGTCGTGGTTCGGCACGGTGAAGGTGCCGGCCAGCCTGGCGGCCCTGCTGGAGCTGCGGCTCGGCCGGGCGGAGCACGACGCGCTCGGCGTCACCGTGCACGTGCCGCACTACCTGGCGCAGTCGTCGTACCCTCCGGCTGCTGTGGTCGCGCTCGAGCACGTGCAGCGCGTCACCGGCCTGGACCTCGCGACCAGCGGGCTCGCGGAGGCCGTGCAGGACGCGACGACCGAGGTCGAGCGGCAGGTGCGCGACTCCGAGGAGGTCGCCGCGGTCGTGCGCGCCCTCGAGGAGCAGTACGACGCGTTCGCGCGCTCCGTCGGGCGAACGAGCCTGCTGGCGGAGTCCGCGCCGATCCCGACGGCGGACGAGCTCGGTGCCGAGTTCGAGCGTTTCCTCGCCCAGCAGTCGGGAGACTGAGCCGCGTCGACCCGGTCCACCCCGGTCTCGCGGACCGGGGTGGAATGTCCCCAAAAATCACCACGAGAGGTGGCGAGTTCCATGGCGGACCGGACGTGGTCCGTGCCACACTGTCACCCGTTGCAGTGACGTACTTGCGCACGACCCGGTGCAGGGCCGGCACGTGGGTCCGCCCGGCGGGGTGGTCCGGCGTCGGGCCTGCCGGCCGCACACGGCCGGGGCGCCGGCGAAGGACGTGGGACATGGCATTGCGGCGCACGGGGGTGGACGAAGGGTCCGCTCGCTGATGTCCCCGGATGGACAGAAGGTCAGAGGAAGAGCATGGCGCAGGGTTCTGTGAAGTGGTTCAACGCCGAGAAGGGCTACGGCTTCATCGCGCAGGACGGCGGCGGTGCCGACGTCTTCGTGCACTACTCGGCGATC
Source organism: Cellulosimicrobium sp. GQ32 (assembly GCF_059758455.1). Lineage (NCBI taxonomy): Bacteria > Bacillati > Actinomycetota > Actinomycetes > Micrococcales > Promicromonosporaceae > Cellulosimicrobium > Cellulosimicrobium sp. GQ32. The sequence goes on from NZ_JCAXEP010000007.1 coordinate 165,523, forward strand.
GAGTCGAACGGGTACCGCACGCTCGACGAGGCGCAGCGGGTCGAGTTCGAGATCACCCAGGGGCCGAAGGGCCCGCAGGCGGAGAAGGTTCGTCCGCTCTGACGTCCACGACGTCTGACGGCCGGGCCACCCGGTCGTCGCAGCAGTGCAGGAGCCGCGCCCCTCGGGCGCGGCTCCTGTCGCGTCTCACGACCCTTCTGCCACGGTGCCGCCGGTCGCCACCTCCTCGGGATCGTCGAGCACCGGCGCGGTGCCCACGAACGCGCGGAGCTCGTCGCCCGTGACGACGCGCGCCGGGACGGCGAGCGAGCGGACGGCGCGCGCCAGCGTCGTGCTCGACAGGCTCGGCGCGCCTGACCCGGCACGGACCGCGGCGAGCACGACGTTGCCGTAGCGCCTGCCCTTGAGCTGCGCGGGTTCCGCGATCGCCGCGACCCGGCCCTCCGCGGCGGACGGCTCCCCGAACGCTGCCGCGAGGGTCGCGGCCTCGCGGCGTGCCGTCGTGAGCGGCGGACGGTCGGCGCAGTTGACCAGGTAGACGCCGCCCGGGCGCAGGACGCGGTGCACCTCGACCGCCATGCCGAGGGTCGTGAGGTGGTCGGGGGTGCGGTCGCCGTCGAACACGTCGCGCACGACGACGTCGTACGAGGCGTCGGGCAGGCTCGCCACCGCGTGCCGCGCGTCGTCGGGACGCAGCCGGAGGCGCGGTGCCCGCGGCAGGTCGAACCACGTGCGCACCAGCTCGAGCAGACGGGCGTCGAGGTCGACCCCGAGCTGGGTCGACCCCGGCCGGGTGTGCTCGACCCAGCGGGGCAGGCTGCACCCCGCCGCGCCGAGGTGCAGCGCGCGCAGGGGCGCCGGGCCGAGCTCGTCCATGACGGCCGCCATCTGCTGCATGTACTCGAACGCGAGCATTCCGGGGTCGTCGAGGTCGAGGTACGAGCTCGGGACGCCGTTGACGAAGAGCGTGACGGCCGACGGGAGGTCGGGGTCGCGCTCGACGTACGCGGTCCCCGTCGACGTCGGCACGGGCCTGGTCGGGAGCTCCGTCCCGGCGGCCCCGCCGCGGCCCCCGCTTCCCCGCCGCCGGGACGGTGTGGGTGGCGCGGAGGACCCTGAGGAGCGTCGGGAGGTGCGGTGAGCCATGTGCCCACCGTACGGGCTGGAGGCCGCCCGGCGTTGACAGGATCGAACAGGTGTTCGATAGTGGAGGAGGAGGTGCGCGATGTCGAACGAAGCAGGCGCGAGGGGGGCGGTCGCCGTCCCCGCCGAGGTCCGTCGGCTGCTGGACCGCGCGGACGCGGAGCTCGTCGCGGCGGCGATCGCGCAGGACGCGGGCGAGCGGTTCGTGCACGCCCACCTCGGTGCCCTGCGCGCCGCGGCGGCGGTCGTCGCCCTGCGCGCCCGGCCGGTGCGCCGTGGACGGGCCCGCTCAGTGTGGGACCAGCTCGCGGACGCCGAGCCGTCGCTCGCAGCCTGGTCCGGCTACTTCGCGAGCGGGGCGCGCGTCCGCGCTGCCGTCGACGCGGGTCGGTTCGACGCCGTCGACCCGCGCCGGGCCGACGAGCTCATGGCGTGCGCGGAGGACTTTCGCGACGAGGTCGCGATGCTCGTCGACCCGGACGCCGGTTTCGTCCGGCTGCCCGGTCTGCGGACGGTGGCGTCGTGACCGTGGCGCCGCCTGCGTCGAACGCCCGATGAGGCGGCGATGAGCCGGGGGCCGCGCGCGGTCGTCCGCCGCGACTGGGGCGACGACGAGGACGGGTGCTCCATCCTCCACGTCGACATGGACGCGTTCTTCGCGTCCGTCGAGCTCGCCCGGCGGCCTCAGCTCGTGGGACGACCGGTCATCGTCGGCGGCGCGGAACGAGGCGTCGTCCTCGCGGCGACGTACGAGGCGCGGGCGTTCGGCGTCCACTCGGCGATGCCGATGGTGACCGCGCGCCGGTTGTGCCCGCAGGCGATCGTCGTCCCGCCGGACCACACGCGCTACTACGAGGTCTCCCGCGCGGTCATGGCGGCGATCGGCGAGATCACCGCGCTCGTGGAGCAGGTGAGCGTCGACGAGGCCTTCCTCGACGTGAGCGGGGCGCGGCGGCGCCTCGGGCCCCCGACGCGGATCGCGGCCGAGCTCCGGCGTCGCGTGCGGGCCGAGCACGGCATCACCTGCTCGGTCGGGATCGCGACGAACAAGTTCGTCGCCAAGCTGGCCTCGACGCATGCCAAGCCCGACGGCGTGCTCCTCGTGCCGGCGGCCGCCACCGTCCCGTTCCTGCGCACGCTGCCCGTCGGCGCGCTGTGGGGCGTGGGGGAGCGGACCGAGAGCGTGCTCGCGCAGTGGGGCATCCGCACGGTCGCCGAGCTCGCCGACACGGACGTGGCGTCGCTCCAGACGGCGGTCGGCAAGGTCGCGGGAGCGCACCTGCACGACCTCGCGTGGGGGCGCGACCCCCGGCCGGTCGAGCCGGAGCGGTCGGAGCGGAGCATCGGTGCCGAGACGACGTTCGCGCACGACCTGCGCGACCTCACGGCGGTCCAGGCGCGCGTGCTGGAGCTCGCGGACCGGTGCGCCGGCCGGTTGCGTCACCAGGGTCTCGTCGCGCGCACCGTGAGCGTGAAGGTCCGGACGAGCGACTTCCGCACCGTGACCCGAGCGCGGACCCTCGGCGCCCCGACGGACGTCGCGCGCGAGATCTACCTCGTGGCGCGCGAGCTCGTCGCGAGCGTCGACCTGCGCGGCCTCGCCGTCCGGCTCGTGGGCGTCCGTGCCGAGGGTCTCGAACCGCGTGCGGAGGCCGTCGTGCAGCCCACGCTCGAGGAAGCCGTCGAGGAGGCGGGCGCGGTCCGGCGTCGGGTGGAGGAGGCGGTCGACGCGGTCCGAGGGCGGTTCGGGGTGAGATCCATCGCCATGGGGCCGGCGAGGGCCCGCTCGACTACCACCCCCGCGGATGTCGATCTATCCTGAGGGTGACACACGACCACGTGGAGAAACGGGGTGCTCATGCCTCTGTCTGAGTACGAGCAGCGGGTATTGGAGCAGATGGAGCGCGCGCTCACCTCGGACGATCCGCGGTTGGCCAACACGCTCCAGGCGCCACGGCGACGTTCGGCGCTGCGTTACGTCCTGGCCGGAGTCGGCGTCGTCGGCGGTCTCCTCCTCCTCGTGCTGGGTGCTGCGCTCTCGCAGACCTGGCTCGGGGTGATCGGCTTCGTCCTCATGTTCGGGGGCGTCGTCCTGGTCTTCCAGTCTCCGCGCTCGTCGCGCAAGGGACCGGTGGGGACCGTCGAGGCGGACGGCACCGTCCGCCCGGCCGCGCCGAGCAAGCCTTCCCGCAAGCCGCTCCTCAGCCGACTGGAAGAGCGCTGGGACCGTCGGCGCGAGCAGGACGGTCGCTGAGCGACTCCTCGACGGTGTCGACCGCCGCGTCGACGAGCTCCTGGAGCCGGTCGGGGCGGGTGACCGTCCGCGGCTCCGGGGCGTAGCGCTCGGCCTCGAGGGCCGACGCCAGCCCGGCAACGGCCTCGGCGACGTCCTCGTCGCGCGGGTGCTGCCCGCGACGGGCCTGCAGCGCCGCGACGACCGCCGCGGGAACGCGCCGGGGTGTCGTCGACGTCGGCCACCGGACCTCGAGCGCCCCGAGCCGGTCGGTGAGCTCCGCCCACGCGTCCTCGGCGTCCCGCAGGCTCTGCGTCTCGGACCGGCGACGGAGCGCGAGCCACAGCGCCCCGCCGACGGCGATCGCGACGAGGAGCGCGACTCCCACGACGAGCGGCCAGGGTGCCCCGTCGTCCTGAGAGCCGCCGGTCGTCCCGCCCGTGCCGGGCGTGGTGGGCACGGGGCTCGCGGGCGCGGACGGCGCCGCGGTCGTCGCGCCCGGCGTCGGCACGTTGCCCGGGTCTCCCGGGCCCCCCGGCGTCACGGCCACGGGCGTCGCCCACCGCGGGGTGGGGCCCGTCTGCTGGGCCGGGGTCGGCTCGAACCGCACCCAGCCCTGCCCCGGGAACCAGAGCTCCGGCCAGGCGTGGGAGTCACGACCGGTGACCTGGAAGCTTGCGTCGTCGACGCGTTCGCCCGGCAGGAAGCCGACGCCGAGCCGTGCCGGGATGCCGAGGGTCCGCGCCATCATCGTCATCGAGGTCGCGAACTGGACGCAGTATCCCGTCCGGTCCTGGAGGAAGTCCCAGACGGCGTCGCCGGAGTCGCCCGGCGGCACCTCGGTCGAGTAGGTGAACTGCGAGACGTCACGGAAGTAGGTCTGCAGGGCGAGCGCCTGGTCGTAGCGCGTCGGCGCTCCGTCGACCACGGCGGTGGCCAGGTCGCGGATGTCCTGCTCGTGCTCCGTCGCGGGCACGTCGAGATAGTTGGGGTCGTCCGGGTCCGCGCCGGTCGCCCCGCGCAGCGTCGCCGCGTCCAGCGGGCGGGGGAAGACCGCGAGCTCGTACGCGGTGCCCGCGCCCGTGGGCCGGTCCCCGAGCACCTCGTCGCGGACGTCGTCGTACGACCAGTCGCCGTCGATGTCCACCGCGCGGGGCTCGGTCGGGACGGGGAGCCTGGTGTCCCGCAGCGACTCGAGCGTGACGCGCACCGACGCGGGCTCCTCGAGCCCGGCCGGGTCGGTGGGCCACAGCACCTGGTCCGCGCCCTCGATCGGGGTGCCGTCGCGGTCCGCGCCGCGCCGCCAGTTCGTCCCGTCGAAGCCCGTGAGGGTGAACACGCGGAGCGGGCCGACCTCGCCCGCGTCGGTCCGGTAGCGCAGCACCACCTCGCCCGAGCGCTCCGCGAGGTCGCGCCGCATGTCGAGGTCGTCGGAGAGCCGCACCGTCTGCCCGGTCGAGGAGAACAGGCGTGACCACGACGCGGACGCGACCTCGGGGAGCGAGGCGCTCGCCGAACCGAGACCCAGGGCGACGACCGCGACGGCGACCGCCACGACGAGCGCGCCGGCGGCCCGCAGGCCGCCGGCCGCACGGTCCTCCGCGCGGCGCGCGGACGCGCCGCGCCGCACGGTGCGGTGCGGGTTGTCGACCGCGAGGAGCAGGACGAGCGCGACCACGGTCACGACGAACGCCAGGGGCGGGATCTCGCCCATGATGACGAGCCCCGGGACCCACAGAGCGAGGAGCGGCAGCGCGACCCCGGCGCTCAGGCGCAGCCCGCCCGCCATGAGGTCGGCGACGAGGAAGACGACGACCGCGCCCCCGACCGCCATGAGCGCGATCGGCAGGCTCGGGTCGATCGGGGCGACCTCCGCGAGCGTGAGGTCCCGCGCGGTGGAGAGCCGGGACAGGACCCGGTCGACGTTGGAGAGGCCGATGAGGAGCGAGAAGCGGTCGGTCGGGCCCCCGTAGAGCCCGAGCAGGGCCCAGAGGCCGACGACGAGACCCGCGAGCGAGGGGAGCAGCGCTGCCGGCGGGGCGAGGACCTCGCCCCGTGCGGCGTGGCCCCGCTCGAGGGCGTAGCGCGAGATCCCGGTCACGAGCGCCAGGACCGCGACGGTGCGCACGGCGGTGCCGGTCCAGCCACCCGGCCCGATGACGCTCCCGAGCGCGTACGTCGACGCGACGACGGCGACGGCGACGAGCCCGCTCGTCGCGAGCACGCGGAAGGCGACGGCGGTCGAGGGGTCCGGTCGGGACGTGGTCATCGCGAGCCCTCCACGAGCAGGGTCCAGGCGTGCTCCAGGGACGCCGACGGGTCGACGAGCGCCGCGTGCCACCCGGTGGACCGCAGGGCGGCCACTGTCTCGACCGCGTCGGCGTGCTCGGGCGCCCAGGGCCGGGCGCTCACGACGAGCGCGCGGTGCAGGCCGTCCCCGGCCATGGCCGCGACCGTGTGCCGGGCGACGGAGCCGAGCGGGCCGAGCACCGCGACGGTGATCTCGCCCGGGCGCCGGTCCCGCCGCAGCGCCTCGGAGGTTGCGACGACGGAGCGGTCGGCGTCCGCGACCACGTGGTGCCCGTGGAGGTCGACGGTGGCGTCCAAGAGGTCGGCGGGCCCCTCGCCCGAGCGGTTGACGCGGAAGCCGGTGCCTGACACGACCGGCGCGAGCGACGTCGGGACGAGCCGGACGGGGTGACCTGCCTGGAGGAGCGACACGCCGATCGACGCCGCGCACTCGACCGCCCACTCGCCGTCGGCGAGGGCGCGCGGGCTCGAGGCGGCGAGCTCCGGGTGGGGCAGAAGACCGCGGTCCAGGAGGACGCTGACGGGCGGCAGGCCCGCGCTCTCGTCCGCGCGGACCATGAGCTGTCCGTGCCGGGCCGCGCTGGCCCAGTGCACGCGCCGCGGGTCGTCGCCGGCGACGTAGTCGCGCAGCACCGAGTCGTCGCTCGACGCGAGCCGAGCACCCGACGCGGAGCGCTCGTGCTCGCCGAACGCCCGCGAACCGCGGACGGGCAGCTCGACCGTGCGCGGCCACACCGCGACGGCGGTGGGGTCGCCGAGCTCCTGGGTCGCGCTGACCAGGCCGAAGAGGTCGACCCGTGTCGTGAGGAGCGGGCCGAGCGGCCACCGGCCGCGGCGGAGCGGGCGCAGGCGGTAGCGGACCGCGATGTGGTCGCCCACCGTCGCGACCTGTGCCCGCAGGGAGCCCTGGTCGCACAGCTCGTGCGCCGCCTGCTCGCTGATCCGCAGGCGGGCGAGCGTCGTGGCGGTGGACGACGTCGCCCGCGCGGCCGCGACCGTGAGGCGTGCCGTCGTGAACTGCCCGCGCACGGCGGGGTTCGGCTGGACGCGGCGCGTCACGTGCAGGGCGCCACGGCCGCGGTCGATCCGGCGGACGGCCATCCAGCACCAGGCGGCGCCGACGGCGAGCGCCCCGGCGACTCCGAGCCCGACGAGGTCGGGCAGCCCGAGCGTCACGCCCAGGACGGCGAGCGCGACGCCGGCGCCGAGCACGGCCGTGCCGCGGCGGGTCAGGCGCGCGCTGGCGAGGCTCCTGCCCCTGCCGCGGAGCCGTGCGAGGAACGACGGGGCGCGCACGTCAGCGACGCTCGGTCGCGTCCAGGGCGGGGATCGGCGTCTGCGCCACGATCGATGCGACGACGGCCTCGGCGTCCTGGCCCGAGAGCCGGGCCTCGGTCGTGATGACGAGCCGGTGCGCGAGGACGGGGACGGCGAGGTACTGCACGTCGTCGGGCAGCACATGGTCGCGCCCCGCCATCGCCGCGAGGGACTTCGCCGCACGCAGGAGCTGGAGCGTCGTCCGGGGCGACGCCCCGAGCCGCAGGCCGGGGTGCTCGCGCGTCGCGGTGACGAGGGCGAGCACGTACCGCTTGACGGCGGTCGACGCGTAGACGGCGCGCGCGACCTCGGCGAACCGCAGGACGGCCGCGCCGGTGGTCACGGGGCGGAGGTGGGCCAGCGGGTTGTCCGACTCCTGCCGGTCGAGCATCCGGAGCTCGGCGTCGACGTCCGGGTAGCCGACGGTCAGGCGTGCCATGAAGCGGTCGCGCTGCGCCTCCGGGAGCGGGTAGGTGCCCTCCATCTCCACGGGGTTCTGCGTCGCGACGACGAGGAAGGGGCTCGGCAGCGGGTGGGTCGTCCCGTCGACCGTGGTCTGGCCCTCCTCCATGCACTCGAGGAGCGCCGACTGCGTCTTGGGGGATGCGCGGTTGATCTCGTCGCCGATGACGATGTTGGAGAAGACCGGTCCTGGACGGAACTCGAACTCGTGGTTCGCCGCACGGTAGATGTTGACGCCGGTGAGGTCGCTGGGCAGGAGATCCGGCGTGAACTGGATGCGGCCGACCTTGCAGTCGATCGTGCGGGCCAGCGCCTTGGCGAGCGTCGTCTTGCCGACGCCGGGGACGTCCTCGATGAGCAGGTGGCCCTGGGCGAGGAGGACGGCGACGGTGACGGTCACGAGGTCCGGACGGCCCGTGACGACGGACTCGATGCCGGAGCGGATCCGGCCCGTGGTCTCGACCAGCTCGTCGAGGCCGGCGAGGGCGTCGCCCCCGGGCTCGCCGGAGGGCGCGACAGGGGCGATGTCGGGGAGCACGGAGACCTCCGTCGTCGGTGGCGCAGTGCCGCGGACCAGGGAGACCGCGGGTGGGAAGAGCCTAGTGGACCGCCGGCCCTGCGCCGAGCGCCGGCGCGAGGACAGGCGCGACCGCCGGACGCCCCGCGAGCCGTACGGCCGTCACGCGCGCCTCGCCCCGGACGGACGTCGCGACGCGCCATGGGGAGTGCTCCCCTCCACCCAGCTCCACCCGGCGTGACCTGCGGAGATCCTGCGAAGGCGGGTGAAAGCCCGTGGATTCACCGAGAGCGGTGGAGGGAAGTGGAGTACCGTGGAGGAGAAGGGAGCAGGAGGGGAGGTGCCAGGTGCATGTCCGGCTTCATGGACGACGTGCTCGGTGGTTCCTCCGGCCTGCTCCTGGGCACCTTCACGCCACGTCTGGACGACAAGGGGAGGCTCATCCTCCCCGCGAAGTTCCGGTCGCGGCTCGCACCGGGTCTCGTCATGACGCGGGGGCAGGAGCGCTGTCTGTTCCTGCTGCCGATGGACGAGTTCCGGCGCATGTACGACCAGATCCGGCAGGCGCCGGTGACGAGCAAGCAGGCCCGGGACTACCTGCGCGTCTTCCTCTCGGGGGCGAGCGACGAGATCCCGGACAAGCAGGGACGTGTCTCGATCCCCGCGCCCTTGCGGGCGTACGCGGGGCTCGACCGCGACGTCGCCGTGATCGGCGCCGGCACGCGGGTCGAGATCTGGGACGCGCAGGCCTGGGAGACGTATCTCGCGGAGCAGGAGTCGGCGTACTCCGACACCGCGGAGGAGGTGTTCCCTGACCTGCGCTTCTAGAGCGCGACCCACGGCTCCCGCACGGTGAGGCCTCCTCCCGCCCGGTCTGACGCACTTCCCCGGCGCCAGAAAGGACGCGGAGGGAGACCTGACCGTACGGGGACCGGTCGGACGAGGCGCAGCACCGGACGGCACGACCCGGCCACGACCAGCACGGAGAGGAGGACGGACATGACGAGCACCCCCGACGACGCCGCCGAGCGGCACGTCCCGGTCCTCCTCCAGCGGTGCGTCGACCTCCTCGCCCCCGCGCTCGCGGAGCCCGGCGCCGTCCTCGTCGACTGCACGCTCGGCATGGGCGGGCACACCGAGGCCGTCCTGGAGCAGGTCCCGACGGCGCGCGTCGTCGGCATCGACCGCGACCCCGAGGCCATCGCCCGCGCGTCGCGCCGTCTCGAGCGGTTCGGCGACCGGTTCCGCGCGGTCCATGCGGTGTACGACGAGATCGGCGAGGTCGTGACCGACGTCGTCGGCGGGCCGGTCCAGGGCGTGCTCATGGACCTCGGGGTGTCCTCGTTGCAGATCGACGAGGCCGACCGCGGGTTCTCCTACGCGCACGACGCGCCGCTCGACATGCGGATGGACCCGACGACCGGCTCGACCGCCGCCGACGTCCTCAACACCTACGACGAGCGCGCGCTCACCCGGATCCTGCGCGAGTACGGCGAGGAGCGGTTCGCGCAGCGCGTGGCCCGGGCGATCGTCCGCCGTCGCGAGCAGCGCCCGTGGGAGCGCAGCGCCGAGCTGGTCGAGGTCGTGCGCGGCGCGATCCCCGCCGCGACGCGCACGACCGGCGGGAACCCGGCCAAGCGGACCTTCCAGGCGCTGCGGATCGAGGTGAACGGCGAGCTCGAGGTGCTCGAGCGCGCGGTCCCTGCCGCCGTGGACGTCCTCGCCGTGGGCGGCCGCCTCGTCGTCGAGTCGTACCACTCGCTCGAGGACCGGATCGTCAAGCGCGTGCTCGCTGCGGGGGCGACGATCAGCGCGCCGCCCGGGCTGCCCGTCGTGCCCGAGGAGGACCAGCCGTACCTGCGGCTCCTCACCCGGGGCGCGGAGGAGGCGTCGGCCACCGAGCGTGAGTCCAACCCGCGCTCGGCGTCGGTGCGGCTCCGCGCCGCCGAGCGCACCCGGCCCACGCCGCCGCACCGCCGCCCGACGCACCGACCGACCGACCGACCGCACGACCCGGGGGAGAGGACACGATGAGCGCACAGAGGTCGACCGCCGCCCGCCCGCTCCCGCGCCCGGCGCGCCCGACGCCCGCTGCGCGCCCGTCGCTCACGGCGCTGCCCGGCGGCGCGTCCGAGCGCGCGCTCCGCTCGCGTCTCGAGCTCGTCCGGGCGCCGCTCCAGGCACGGTCCAAGATCCCGTTCCTCGTCGTCTGCATGTCGATCCTCGGTGCCGCGCTCCTGTGTGCTCTCCTGGTGAACACGACGATGGCGCGCAACTCCTACGAGATGTCGGAGCTGCGCCGGGAGGTGAGCCGCGTGGCCCAGGACACGCAGAGCCTGCAGGCGCAGGTCGACGCCCAGGAGACCTCGCTGCCGGACACCGCTGCCTCGCTCGGCATGGTGCCCGCGGAGGACCCCGCGATGGTCCGGCTGTCCGACGGCACCGTCCTCGGCGGCGCGCAGGAGGAGGCCGGGCAGTGACGCGAGAGACCGGAGCAGGACGAGCCGGCCGGTCCCGTCCGGTCGCGAGCACGCAGAAGTCGCGTCCGACCCCCACGACCTCCCGGCCCGCGCCGGGAGGTCGCAGTGCTTCCGGTGCCGCTCGTGGGGCCGCCGGAACGGGTGCCGGCTCGGGCACGCGAGCCGCCGCGACCGCGCGAGGGACCGGTACGCGCGCCGCGTCCGCACCCGCCCGCTCGCCTCGGACGACGGTGCCCCGCGCGCCGAGGAGCGGCGGGCGCCCGCCCGCGCGCCCCGCCCGGGGGACCCGTGAGCCGGGACGACCCGAGCGGCGCCAGCGCTGGCTCATCGTGGTCGCGGGCGTGATCACCGCGGTCTTCGTGGGCCAGCTCGTCAACGTCCAGGTGCTGCGCGGGCCGGCGCTCGCTGCCGACGCGCGCGCCGACCGCACGCGCAGCTCGACCCTGCTGGCCCACCGCGGCGACATCACCGACGCCGACGGCGTGGTGCTCGCGACGTCCGTGGACCGGTACACGGTCGCAGCAGACCCGAAGACGATCGCCGACTTCAAGCCCCGCAGCGCCGACCTCGTCGACGGCGAGCCGCTCGAGGAAGGCGGCGCCGTGGGGGTCGCCAAGCTGCTCGCCCCGATCCTCGGGAAGTCCTCCCCGGAGCTCGCCGCGCAGCTCAACGGGACGTCGCGGTACGTCGTCCTCGCCAAGGACGTCACGCCCGAGGTGCAGCGCCAGATCGCGGACCTCCAGCTCTCGGCCTACGTGCGCACCACCATGACGAGCGAGCGGACGTACCCGGCGGGGACGGTCGCGGGCAACCTCGTGGGGTTCGTCAACGAGGAGCAGGCGGGGGGCGGCGGTGTCGAGGCGTCCTACGACGACGTCCTCGCAGGCGTCTCCGGGTCGCGCGAGTGCGAGGCCGGGCTGGGCGGCCAGGTCATCCCGACCGGCCGGTGCGACGTCGTGGACGCCGTGCCCGGGCGGAACGTGCAGCTCACGATCGCGCGCGACGTGCAGTGGAAGGCGCAGGACTCGGTGGACCGCGCGGTGAGCGAGACGGGTGCGGAGTACGCGATCGCCGTCGTGCAGGACGTCCGGACGGGCGAGGTCCTCGCGCTCGCGGACTCCGGGACCGTGAACCCGAACGACCGCACGACCGACGCCGTCGCCCGGCCCAGCCGGGCCGTGTCGAACGTCTTCGACCCGGGGTCGACGGGCAAGGTGGTCACGATGGCCGCCGCGATCGAGGGCGGCTACGCGGACGCGGGCACGCAGTTCGAGGTGCCCGACCGCTACACCACGCCCAACGGACAGACGTTCAAGGACTCGCACGACCACCCGGTGCAGCGCCTCACCCTCGCGGGGATCCTCGCCGAGTCCTCGAACACCGGCACGGTCCAGGTGGGGGAGAAGATCCCGAAGCAGGTGCGCTACGACTACCTGCACAAGTTCGGTTTCGGGCAGAAGTCCGGTCTCGGCCTGCCGGGTGAGTCCGCCGGGATCCTGCACCCCGCCGACGCCTGGGACGGGCGCACCGAGTACGCCGTGCTCTTCGGCCAGAGCGTGTCGGTGAACGCCATCCAGGCAACGAGCGTCTTCTCGACGATCGCCAACGGCGGCGTCCGCGCGACGCCGAGCATCGTCGCGGGCACGACGGACGAGCGCGGCGAGCTCGTGCCCGCGGATCGTCCGGACCCGGTGCGTGTCGTCTCGCAGGCGACCGCGGACACCGTGCTGCACATGATGGAGTCCGTCGTCGAGGAGGGCACGGGGTCCAGCGCGGCGGTACCCGGCTACCGTGTCGCGGGCAAGACCGGGACCGCGGAGGCCGCCGGGGACGACGGCCGGTTGTCGGGGATCATGGCGTCGTTCATCGGCGTGGCCCCCGCGGACGACCCTCGCTACACGGTGTCGGTGTTCCTCAAGAACCCCCACTCGTCGATCTACGGCGGCGTCGTGGCGGCGCCCGTGTTCAGCGAGATCATGGGCTTCACGCTCGAGCACGAGGGCGTGCAGCCGAGCACGGAGCCGTACGTGCCGCTCCCGACGACGTGGTGAACCTCACCAGGTCGCGGGAGCCGGGGCGCGCCGTCGGTGAAGGTCCGGTGAAGCGCGCTCCCGCGTGGCGTCCGGGGCGCCACCGCTTGCGAGGGTGCCCGTCGCGGCACGGTAGGTTCTACACGTGACATCCCCGATCGACCGCCTTCGTCCTGCCGCGACCACCCGTCGGTCGGTCGAGGACCTGGCAGCACGGTTCGGTCTCGACGTCCGCGCAGGTGGCGGGCCCGACGGCTCGCCCGCACCGGGCGGCGTCGAGGTGTGGTCCGTCGCGTCCGACGACCGGGCGGCCGACGCGGGCGACCTCTTCGTCGCCCTACCCGGCGCCCGCGCGCACGGGGCGCGCTTCGCGCCCGCCGCCGTCGCGCGCGGGGCGCACGCCGTCCTCACGGACGAGCAGGGCGCCGTGCTCGTGGCCGAGGCGGGCCTCGAGGTCCCCGTGCTCGTCGCCGCGGACCCGCGTGCGCTGCTCGGCCCGGTCGCCGCGTGGGTCTACGGCAGCCCGGCGCAGGACCTCACGACGTTCGGAGTGACCGGCACGAACGGCAAGACCACCACCACCTACCTGGTCGACCACGCGCTGCGTGCGCTCGGCTGGAAGGGCGGGCTCATCGGCACGGTGGAGATGCGGTCGGGCGACCGCGTCCTGCCGAGCCGGCTCACGACGCCCGAGGCCGCCGACCTCCAGGCGCTGCTCGCGGCGATGCGGGAGGACGCCGTGCGCACCCTCGCGATGGAGGTCTCGTCGCACGCGCTCGCGCTGCACCGCGTCGACGGGCTCGTGTTCGACGTCGTGGGCTTCACCAACCTCAGCCAGGACCACCTCGACTTCCACGGTGACCTCCAGGAGTACTTCGAGGCGAAGGCGCTCCTGTTCACGCCCGAGCACGCCCGCCGCGGTGTCGTCGTCGTCGACGACGCGTGGGGCGAGCGCATGGTCGCGGCCGCCCGGATCCCGGTCGCGACGCTGCGCGTCGGTGCGCGGGGCGCGGCGGACCAGCAGCCCGTCGCCGACTGGACCGTGCACGACGTGGAGCCCTCGGCAGCGGGCGGCTCCACGTTCACGCTGCGGCACCGCGACGGCCGGAGCGTGCGCACGACGACTGTCCTGCCGGGTGCGTTCAACGTCGCCAACGCGGCCCTCGCCCTCGCGCTCGTGCTCGAGGCGGGGAACGACCCGCGCGACGTGGAGGCGGCGCTCGAGGCGGCCGGCGGGCTCGCGCCGGCCGTGCCCGGGCGCATGGAGCTCGTCTCGCGCCCGCCGCACCGCCCGCGCGTGGTCGTGGACTTCGCCCACAACCCGGACGCGCTGGCTCTCGCCCTCGACGCGCTGCGCCCGACGACGGGCGGTCGCCTGGTCGTCGTGTTCGGCGCCACGGGCGACCGCGACCGCGGCAAGCGGCCCACGATGGGCGGCGTCGCGGTCGAGGGGGCCGACGTCGTCGTCGTGACGGACGACGACCCGCACGGCGAGGACCCGGCCGCGATCCGCGCGGAGGTGCTGCCGGGCGCGCACGCCGCGCGCGAGGCGGCTGCCGCCGCTCCCGAGCCGCGCGACGTCGTCGTGCTCGAGGTCGCGCCGCGCGCCCGGGCGATCCGCGAGGCGATCGCTGCCGCCGGCCCCGAAGACACGGTGCTCGTCGCAGGCCGCGGCCACGAGGTGTGGCAGGAGATCGCCGGCGTCGACCATGCCCTGGACGACCGCGTCGAGGCGCGAGCAGCCCTCGAGGAGCGCCCGGCGACGACGCCGCCTCACGACACCCCCGACCTGAAGGAGCACCACGCATGATCGAGCTCACTGCGGCGCAGGTGGCCGCAGCGACCGGCGGACGGCTGTCCGCCGACCCGGAGGTGCGGGTCGGGGGGCCCGTCGTCGTCGACTCGCGCAGGGTCGCGCCGGGATCGCTCTTCGTCGCGCTGCCCGGCGAGCACGTCGACGGGCACGACTACGCCGCCGGTGCCGTCGAGGCGGGCGCGACGCTCGTCCTCGCCGCGCGCGAGCTCGACGTGCCGTGCGTCGTCGTCGACGACGTGCAGACCGCGCTCGGCGAGCTCGCCCGGCACGTGCTCGCGACGCTGCGCGAGCGCGGCAACCTGCGCGTGGTGGCCGTGACCGGCTCGGTCGGCAAGACGACGACCAAGGACCTGCTGGGTCAGCTCCTGCGGCCCGAGGGCGAGACGGTCGTGCCGCGCGGTTCGTTCAACAACGAGATCGGGCTCCCGCTCACGGTGCTCGAGGCGGACGAGTCCACGCGGTTCCTGGTGCTCGAGATGGGTGCGAGCGGCGTCGGTCACCTCACCTACCTGACGCGCATCGCACCCCCCGACGTCTCGGTCGTGCTCGTGGTGGGCAGCGCCCACCTCGGGGAGTTCGGCGGGATCGAGGCCGTGGCCCGCGCCAAGTCCGAGCTCGTCACGGGGCTCGCGCCGGGCGGGGTCGCGGTGCTCAACGCCGACGACCTCCGGGTCGCTGCGATGGCCGACCGCGCGCCGGGCGAGGTCGTCACGTTCGGCACCATCCCCGCCGCCGACGTGCGCGCCGAGGACCTCGGGATCGACCGCACCGGCCGGGCGTCCTTCACGCTGCGCGTGCGCCCCGGCGCGTCGGGCGACGCCACGCACGGCGGCGGCACGAGCGCGCGCGTGACCCTCGGCCTCGTGGGCGAGCACCACGTGACGAACGCCCTCGCGGCCGCGACGGCGGCGCTGCGCCTCGGTGTCGCGCTGCCCGACGTCGCCGCGCGGCTCTCCGACGCTCGCGCGCTGAGCCCGCACCGGATGCAGGTCACCGAACGGCCGGACGGCATCACGGTGATCGACGACTCGTACAACGCGAACCCCGACTCCATGCGGGCGGCGCTCAAGGCGCTCGCCGTGATGGCGGGGCGCGACCGGCGCTCGGTCGCCGTGCTCGGCGAGATGCTCGAGCTCGGCGAGGACTCGCGCGTCGCTCACGACGACCTCGGCCGGCTCGTGGTCCGATTGAACGTCAAGCTGCTCGTCGTGGTCGGCGAGGGCGCCGGCGGGATCCACGACGGCGCGACCCAGGAGGGGTCGTGGGGCGACGAGACCCGGTTCGTCCCCGACGTGGAGGCGGCGTCCGCGCTGCTGCGCGACGAGCTGCGGGAAGGGGACGTCGTGCTCGTGAAGGCCTCGAACGGGTCCGGGCTGTGGCGGCTCGGCGACGAGCTGGCCGCGGCCGGTGGCGACGCGTCCGGAGGTGACCGCGCATGATCGCGATCATCGTCGCGGCGGGCGTCTCCCTGCTCGTCGCCCTCTTCGGGACGCCGCTGTTCATCCGGTTCCTCGTCCACCGCAACTACGGGCAGTTCGTCCGCCAGGACGGCCCGACGGCGCACTTCACCAAGCGTGGGACGCCCACCATGGGCGGGGTCGTGATCATCGGGGCGACGCTGCTCGGCTGGGCGATGTCGTACGTCGTCTCAGGGCGGTTCCCGAGCGTGTCCTCCCTGCTCGTGCTGTTCCTCATGACCGGGCTCGGGATCGTCGGGTTCCTCGACGACTTCACGAAGATCCGCAAGCAGCGCAGCCTCGGGCTCACGGCGCGCGCCAAGATCATCGGCCAGGGGGCCGTCGGCATCGCGTTCGCGGTGCTCGCGCTCCAGTTCCCCAACGAGCACGGTCGGACGCCCGCGTCCACGCGCATCTCGTTCCTGCGCGACACGAACCTCGACCTCGCGTTCGCGGGTGCGACGGTCGGTCTGATCCTGTTCGTGATCTGGGCGAACTTCCTCATCACGGCGTGGTCCAACGCGGTGAACCTCACCGACGGCCTCGACGGACTCGCGACGGGCGTCTCGCTCATCGTGTTCGGCTCGTATGTCCTCGTGGGGATCTGGCAGCTCAACCAGACGTGCCAGCGGCTCGCCTCGGCGGGCCCGAGCTGTTACGAGACACGAGACCCGCAGGATCTCGCGATCGTGGCCGCGGCGATCGTCGGCGCGTGCTTCGGCTTCCTGTGGTGGAACGCGAGCCCGGCGAAGATCTTCATGGGCGACACCGGCTCGCTCGCCCTCGGTGGCGCTCTCGCCGGCCTGTCGATCCTCACGCGGACCGAGTTCCTCGCGCTCATCATCGGCGGCCTGTTCGTCATCATCGTGCTCTCCGACGTCATCCAGATCGGCTTCTTCAAGATGACCGGCCGGCGCGTGTTCAAGATGGCCCCTCTGCACCACCACTTCGAGCTGTCCGGCTGGGGCGAGGTCACGATCGTCATCCGCTTCTGGCTCATCGCCGGGCTGTTCGCCGCGCTCGGCATCGGCATCTTCTACGCCGAGTGGGTGGTCGGCTAGTGGCACGCGACCGTCACGACCTCGCGGTCCCGCTCGAGGAGGCGCGTGTCGTCGTCGCCGGCCTCGGCGTCTCGGGCCGGGCCGCCGCCACAGCGCTCGCGCCCCGTGCCGCCACCGTCGTCACGCTCGACGACCGCGCCGCGGACGCCGACCTGAGCGACGCGGACGAGGTCGACCTCGCGGCGACCGACCTCGTCGTCGTCTCGCCCGGCTGGCCGCCGTCCCACCCGCTGCTCGTCGCGGCGGGTGAGCGGGGCGTACCGGTGTGGAGCGAGGTCGAGCTCGCGTGGCGGCTGCGCGTCGACGGCCCGTCCGGTCGGCCCGCGCCCTGGCTCGCCGTGACCGGGACGAACGGCAAGACCACGACCGTCGAGATGCTCGAGACGATCCTGCGGACCGCGGGCCTGCGCGCCGCGGCGGTGGGCAACGTCGGGACGCCGGTCGTGCAGGCGGCGCTCGACCTGACGCTCGACGTGCTCGCCGTCGAGCTCTCGAGCTTCCAGCTCCACTTCACGCACACGACGTCGCCCGAGGCGGGTGCGGTGCTCAACGTCGCGCCGGACCACCTCGACTGGCACGGCGGCCTCGACGCGTACGCGGCGGACAAGGGCCGGGTCTTCGAGGACGCCCAGGTCGCGTGCGTCTACAACGCCGCGGACCCGCGCACGGAGGCGCTCGTGCGCGAGGCCGACGTGGTCGAGGGCGCGCGCGCCGTCGGCTTCACGCTCGGCGCCCCCGCCCGCGGCCAGCTCGGCGTCATCGAGGACGTGCTCGTGGACCGCGCGTTCCACGCGCCCGCGGACGCTCCCGACCGGCACACCCACGCCGCCGAGCTCGCGACGCTCGGCGACCTCGCCCACCTGGCCGGTGCCGACGGCGTCGTGCCCGCGCACGTGGTGTCCAACGCCCTCGCCGCGGCCGCCCTGGCCCGGGCGCACGGCGTGCCCGCCGTGGCCGTGCGCGACGGGCTGCGCGCCTTCCGGACGGGCTCGCACCGCATCGAGCAGGTCGCGTCGGTCGACGGTGTGGCCTACGTCGACGACTCCAAGGCGACGAACGCGCACGCCGCGTCCGCGTCGCTCGCGTCGTTCGCGCCCGGCACGGTCGTGTGGGTCGCGGGCGGTCTCGCCAAGGGCGCCTCGTTCGACGAGCTCGTCACCGCGCGCGCCGACCGGCTGCGCGCCGTGGTGCTCATCGGCGTCGACGCGGAGCCGTTCGCGGGCGCGCTCGCCCGACACGCGCCCGATATCCCGGTGGTCCGGGTCGATCCTGGCGACACTGGGACCGTGATGCCCCGCGCCGTCGACTCCGCCCGCCGCCTCGCGCAGGCCGGCGACACGGTGCTGCTCGCCCCGGCCGGTGCGTCGATGGACCAGTTCCGCTCGTACGCCGCGCGCGGCGACGCGTTCGCCGACGCGGCGCGCGCGCTGCGCCCCGACCACGGGTAGGCCGGTCCGGCCATGACACAGACCGCGAACGGACGAGGGGCGCCGTCGGCGCGCACGACCCCTCGCACGGGCGCGGGCCGCAGCACGACGCATGGCCGGGCGAAGTCGCCGACGGGCCGCGAGGCGCGCCCGCGCACGACCGCCGTCCCGACCGAGCGGCCCTGGCTCGGGCAGTGGAACAGCACCGTGACGAGCTACTACCTGCTCGTCGGCGCGACCGCGCTGCTGACGATCATCGGGCTCGTCATGGTGTTCTCGAGCTCCGCCGTCACGCAGATCGCGGCGGGCAAGTCGCCGTTCGACGCGTTCGTCGAGCAGGCGCGGTTCGCGCTCATCGGTCTTCCCGTCCTGCTGATCGCCACGCGCGTCCCCGTCCGCTGGTACAAGCGACTCGCCTGGCCCGGCCTGGTCGTCGCCGTCGGCCTGCTCGCCGCCGTCGTCGTGTTCGGCGACGCGACCGGCGGCAACCAGAACTGGCTCCCGATCGGTGGGTTCCGGTTCCAACCCTCCGAGCTCGCGAAGCTCGCGCTCGCGCTCTGGCTCGGGGTGGTCCTCGGCCGCAAGCAGCGGCTGCTCGGCGAGTGGCGGCACGTCCTCGTGCCCGCCGTGCCGGGGGCGCTCGCGGTCGTCGGCCTCGTCCTCGCCGGCCACGACCTCGGCACGGCGCTCGTCATCATGATGCTCGCGGCCGGTGCGTTCGTCGTGTCCGGGGCGAGCGGCCGCCTGCTCGGGCTGGGTGCGGCGGTCGCGGCCTTCGCCGTGGGCTACGGGTTGATCTACCTCCAGGAGGGCGGCGACCGGCTCGGCCGGATCGCGTCGGCGTACGGGGAGTGCACGGACCCGCTCGGCGAGTGCTACCAGTCCCTGCACGGGCAGTGGGCGCTCGGCACCGGAGGGCTGACGGGCGTGGGGCTCGGCGCGAGCCGGGAGAAGTGGCTGTACCTGCCCGAGGCGCACAACGACTTCATCTTCGCCGTGATCGGCGAGGAGCTCGGGCTCTTCGGGACGCTGCTGGTCCTCGGACTGTTCGTGGTCCTCGGACTGGCGATGAGCAGGATCGTGCGGCGCCACCCTGACCCGTTCGTCAAGATCGCGACGGCCGCCATCGGCTGCTGGATCGTCGGGCAGGCCTTCATCAACATCGGCGTCGTGATCGGGCTCCTGCCCGTGATCGGCGTCCCGCTGCCGCTCGTCTCCGCCGGAGGCACGGCGCTCGTGACGACCATGGCCGCCCTCGGCGTCGTGATCTCGTTCGCGCGCACCGAGCCCGGCGCGGCCGAGGCTCTGGCGGCGCGAGGGAGCGTCGTACGGCGCTCGCTCGCGGTCGTCGGCCGGGCGGCGCGGCCCCGGCGCCGGACGCGATGACCTCGCCCGGGGACCGGGCGACGCCCGGCCGGGTGGCCCACAGCTTCAGACCACAGCAAGGACGCGGCAGCCGCCGCAGGGAAGGACGACGAGGTACGTGACGACGATCGGTTCGGTGGTGCTCGCAGGCGGCGGGACGGCGGGGCACGTGAACCCGCTTCTGGCGGTGGCGGACGAGCTGCGGGCGCGTGAGCCCGGCGTGGTGGTGACCGCGCTCGGGGTCGCGGGCGGGCTGGAGGACGACCTCGTGCCCGCGCGCGGCTACCCGCTGCGGCACGTGCCGCGCGTCCCGCTCCCGCGGCGTCCGAGCGCCGAGTGGGTCAACCTCCCGGGGCGGCTCAAGTCGGCGGTGGACGCCGCGGGCGCCGTGATCGACGAGACGGACGCACGCGTCGTCGTGGGCTTCGGCGGCTACGTCTCGACCCCCGCCTACCTCGCCGCGCGCCGCCGTGACGTCCCGGTGGTGATCCACGAGCAGAACGCGCGGCCCGGGCTCGCCAACCGGCTCGGTGCCCGGTGGGCCGCGCGCGTCGGCGTGACGTTCGAGGGCACGCCGCTCAAGGGCGGCGTGGTGACCGGCCTGCCGCTGCGCCGCGAGATCCAGGACCTCGTGGCCGCCCGGGCGGCCGACGCCGGAGCCGTGCGTGCGGACGCCGCGGCGCGGCTCGGGCTCGACCCGGGTCGACGCACGCTCGTCGTCACGGGCGGCTCGCTCGGGGCGCAGAGCCTCAACGAGGCCGTCTCCGGGGCGGCCGACGCGCTCCTCGGCGCGGGCGCGCAGGTGCTCCACCTGACGGGCAAGGGCAAGGACGCAGGCGTCCGCGACGCGGCCGCCGCCGCCGTCGCCGCGCGCCCCGGTGCGCGGTACGACGTGCGCGAGTACCTCGCCGAGATGCAGCTCGCGCTCGCCGTCGCGGACCTCGTCGTGTGCCGTGCGGGCGCCGGGACCGTGGGCGAGCTCGCGGCGCTGGGGATCCCCGCCGTGTACGTCCCGCTGCCGATCGGCAACGGCGAGCAGCGGCTCAACGCCGGCCCGGTCGTCGCTGCGGGCGGGGGCCTGCTCGTCGACGACGCGCAGCTCGACGCTGCCTGGGTCGCGCGCGAGGTCCCGGCGCTGCTCGGCGACCCGGGGCGGCTCGACGCGATGGCGCGCGCGGCGGCGGGTGCGGGGGTGCGAGACGGTGCTGCGCGCGTCGCCGACCTCGTTGCCGAGGCGGTCGCCGCCGCCGGCCAGACCGGGGCACGCTCGTGACGACCCACGGCGCTGCCGCCCCGGTCCCGCTCGAGGAGCTCGGCACCGTCCACCTCGTCGGGGTCGGCGGCGCCGGCATGTCCGTGGTCGCGCGGCTCCTCGCCGGCCACGGCGTCCGGGTGCAGGGCTCGGACGCGCGCGAGAGCGAGACGCTCGCCGCGCTCCGGGCCGACGGCGTGCGGGTCTGGGCGGGGCACGACGCGGCCCACGTCGCGGACGCCGACACCGTGGTGGTCTCGAGCGCGGTCCGCGAGTCGAACCCCGAGCTCACCGCCGCACGTGCCGCTGGGCTGCGCGTGCTGCACCGCTCGCAGGCGCTCGCGTCGCTCATGGTGCGCGGCCGCGCGGTCGCGGTCGCGGGCGCGCACGGCAAGACGACGACGTCCGCGATGATCGCGACGGTCCTGCGCGGCGCGGGTCTCGACCCGTCGTTCGCGATCGGCGGGACGGTGCTCACGGCGGACGGTCCCGTCGCCGGGGGGCACCTCGGGTCGGACGTCCTCGTGGCCGAGGCGGACGAGTCCGACGGCTCGTTCCTCAACTACGCGCCCGACGTCGCCGTCGTGACGAACGTCGAGCCGGACCACCTCGACCACTACGGCTCGCGCACGGCGTTCGAGCAGGCGTTCGTCGACTTCGCGGCGCGGATCGCGCCGGGCGGGACGCTCGTCGTCTGCGCCGACGACGCGGGGGCCCGGGCGCTCGCGGCCACCCACACCGAGGGAGGGGGCGCGGTCGTCACGTACGGCACGTCCGCCGACGCCGACCTCCGCGTGTCCGACGTGCGCCCGACCACCGACGACGGGCGTCCGGGCGTGCGTGCGTCGCTGACGGGGGCCGTCGGCACCGCGGCTCTCGACGGGCTGGAGCTCCGGCTGCGCGTGCCCGGCCACCACAACGCGCTCAACGCCACGGCCGCGGTCGCGACGGCGGTCGTGCTCGGCGTGGACGCGTCGGCCGCGGTCGCGGCGGCGCACGGCTTCCTCGGCACCGGGCGCCGGTTCGAGGCGCGCGGGGAGGCCGGCGGGGTGCGCGTCGTCGACGACTACGCGCACCACCCGACGGAGGTCGCGGCGCTGCTGGCCGCCGCGCGACCGGTCGCCGCGGGCGGCCGGGTGCTGGTGCTCTTCCAGCCGCACCTGTACTCGCGCACCGCGACGTTCGCGCGCGAGTTCGCCGAGGCGCTGGGCGCTGCGGACGAGGTCGTCGTGACGGGGGTCTACGCGGCGCGCGAGGACCCCGACCCGGAGGTGGGCCCGCGCACGATCACCGACCTCATGGGCGCCCCCGACGTGGTCGTGGCGGCCGTGGAGGACCGGGTCGAGGCCGCGCACCGCGTCGCGGACGCCGCGCGGCCGGGCGACCTCGTCCTCACGGTCGGCGCGGGCGACGTGACGGAGCTCGGCACGGTCGTCCTCGCCCGGATCGCCGAGCGGGCCGCCGGCGCGGGGACCTCCGGAGGGGGCGAGGCCTGATGCGTCCGCCGCCCCGGCCCCGACCCGCCGCGCCCCGACCGGACCGGTCCGGCGCGGGGGAGCGTGCCGCGCGGCAGCCGGTTCCGGGGACGTCGCGATCCGGGACCTCGACGCCGGTTCCCCGGGCTCCTGCCGAGGAGACCCCCACGCGACCGGTCCGGCGGGTGGCTGCGTCCGGGCGCGAGCTCGTGCCGTCGACCGCCGAGCGTCCCGGAACGGGCCGGTCGACAGGCCCGCGGAGCGGCGGGGGGCGCGGGAGCGGCAGCGCCAGGACGCCGACCGCGCCGCGCGGGACACCGACGGCTCCGGTCGGCGTCGTCTCGCACGGGATGACCGAGCGCCTGGCCGAGCGCGACGCGATGCGTCGGCACCGGGTGCGCACCCGCGTCCTGGGGTGGGCGACGGGCGTCCTCGTCGTGGCCGCGCTCGTGTGGGTCGCCTTCTTCTCGTCGGTGCTCGGGCTCGACCCGGAGGACGTGACGATCTCGGGAGAGGGGACGGTGATCGACCCGGCCCAGGTCGAGTCCGTCGTCGCGGAGTCCGCCGGGGTGCCGCTGCCGCGGCTGGACACGGTCGCGCTGCGCGAGCGGGTCCTGTCCCTCAACGGCGTCCGCGACGTCGAGATCCGCCGGTCCTGGCCCACGGGGCTGAGCGTGCTGCTCGAGTCGCGCGAGCCCGTGGTCGCCGTCCCGGTGGACGGGGGGTTCGCGCTCCTCGATGCCGACGGCGTCCAGGTCCGGACCGACCCCGCGGTCCCCGAGGGCCTACCGGAGATCGACGCCCCGCTCGACGAGCGCGGGGCGAAGGCGCTCGACGCGGCGCTCGTGCTCCTCAACGCGCTCCCCGCGGACCTCCACGCGCAGGTCGCCGAGGTCTCGGCCCCGACGCGCGACGCGGTCCGGATGACGCTGCGGGACGGCGTCGTGGTTGAGTGGGGGAGCGCGGAGGAGGCGGCGCTCAAGGTGCGCGTCCTCCAGACGCTGCGGGCGGTCCCGGAGAACGCAGGCGTGACGCTCTACGACGTCTCGGCACCCACGATGCCGGTGACGCGATGAGCAGCAAGAGAGCGCCGTGGACGGCGATACCCGACACGCGCGAGGCGGTCGTTGATGATGGGCACGTCGACACCTACGGTCGACCCATGAACGACCTGACATAACTATAACCCTCTAGTTGAGGGTGAAGGTTCAGGGCTGACCGATCGAGAGGCATTGACGTGGCAACTCCGCAGAACTACCTAGCAGTGATCAAGGTGGTCGGCATCGGCGGTGGGGGCGTGAACGCCGTCAACCGGATGATCGAGGTCGGCCTCAAGGGCGTCGAGTTCATCGCCATCAACACGGACGCGCAGGCGCTCCTCATGTCGGACGCCGACGTCAAGCTCGACGTCGGCCGCGAGCTGACGCGCGGGCTCGGTGCCGGCGCGGACCCCGAGGTCGGCAAGAAGGCCGCCGAGGACCACGCCGAGGAGATCGAAGACGTACTGCGCGGCGCGGACATGGTCTTCGTCACCGCGGGCGAGGGTGGTGGCACCGGTACGGGCGGCGCGCCCGTCGTCGCGCGGATCGCGCGCTCGCTGGGCGCGCTCACCGTCGGCGTCGTGACCCGGCCGTTCACCTTCGAGGGTCGCCGCCGCTCCGTCCAGGCCGACCAGGGCATCGAGAACCTCCGCAACGAGGTCGACACCCTCATCGTCATCCCCAACGACCGCCTCCTGTCGATGTCCGACCGCAACGTCAGCGCGCTCCAGGCGTTCCACCAGGCCGACCAGGTGCTGCTCTCCGGTGTGCAGGGCATCACGGACCTCATCACGACGCCGGGCCTCATCAACCTCGACTTCGCCGACGTGAAGTCGGTCATGCAGGGAGCGGGCAGCGCCCTGATGGGCATCGGCAACGCGCGCGGCGACGACCGTGCGGTCCAGGCCGCCGAGATGGCGATCTCGTCGCCGCTGCTGGAGGCCAGCATCGACGGCGCCCACGGCGTGCTCCTGTCGATCCAGGGCGGCTCCGACCTCGGCCTCTTCGAGATCAACGAGGCGGCGCGCCTCGTCCACGAGGCGGCCCACACCGAGGCGAACATCATCTTCGGCGCCGTGATCGACGACGCCCTGGGCGACGAGGTGCGCGTCACGGTCATCGCCGCGGGCTTCGACGGCGGAGCGCCGCAGGTCCGGGGCGACGCCCGCGCGCTCGGCCAGGTGGCCGGGCCGCAGCGCCCGGCGACGAGCGCGATCCCGGTCGTCCCGGCGGCCCGCCCGGTGCCGCCGGCGCCGGCACCGACGACGGGCGCGCACACGCTGCCCCGTCCGGTGGTGCCGATCCAGCCGGAGGCCGACGACGTGCCCGTCACGCTCGACGGCGGCTCGGGCCCGGTGCCGGTCCAGCCGACGCCCGCCCCGACGTTCACGGTGGTCGGCTCGGGCGACGCGGCGAACCAGAACGCCGACGCGGTGCCGGGCGGCCAGAACGCGGGCGTCGAGGTGCCGCCGCGGATCTTCGACGAGGAGCCCGCGCGCCGCAAGGTCGAGGAGCTCGACGTCCCCGACTTCCTCAAGTGACCCGGTGCTGACCCAGGGCCGATCCCGATGAGCACCCGGCCCGCGTCCGGCGGGAGGGATGGCGTCCTCGACGCCGCCCCTCCCGTCGTACTCGAGGTGGATCTCGGTCCCGGCGTGCGTGCCGGGTTCACGACTCGCACCGGTGGTGTCTCACCGGAGCCGTGGGACTCGCTCAACCTCGGCCTCAACGTGACCGACGACGCGACGCGCGTCCGGAGCAACCGTGCGCGCGCGTCCGCGTGGCTCAGGGCTCCGGTCGCCTTCTCCTCCCAGGTGCACGGCACGGACGTCGTGCGGCTCGGCTCCCCGCCCCGGGACGCTGACGGTGCGCCCGTCGACTCGGTGGGCGAGGCCGACGCGATCGTCGCGACCGCGCCGGGCGTGGGGCTCGGTGTGCTCGTGGCCGACTGCGTGCCGGTGCTCCTCGCGGACGCCGACGCGGGTGTCGTCGGGGTCGCGCACGCCGGACGACGCGGGCTCGCGCACGGCGTCGTCCCGGCGGTCCTCGAGGCGATGCGGGAGGCGGGAGCCCGGACCGGGAACGTCCGGGCCGCCGTCGGGCCGAGCGCGTGCGGGAGGTGCTACGAGGTCCCCGCGACGATGCGCGACGACGTCGCGCTCGCGCGGCCGGCCACGCGGTCCACGACCTCGTGGGGCACCCCCGCGCTCGACCTGCCGGCGGGCGTGGTCGCCGACCTGCTCGCAGCGGGGGTCGAGGACGTCGTGCACGTCGACGCGTGCACGATCGAGGACGACCGGTTCTTCTCGCACCGGCGCGCCGCTCGCGGCGGGACGACGACCGGTCGCTTCGCCGGGCTGGTGGCGTTGTCCGCCGCGTGACCGTCCCGGTCTCGACCTCCGGGTGAGGTTGAGGACCCCGGGCGTGTCGTCCCCGGATCGTCCGGCGCCCTCGGTTAGCGTGAACGCACCGGTCCGACGGCCGGTGGACCGACGGATCGATCGAGGACGGAGCAAGGCCCATGGCGGGAGCGCTGCGCAAGACCATGCTGTATCTGGGCCTCGCTGATGATCGCGGCGAGGACGAGCAGGACGAGTACGTCGACGAGCTCGACGAGACGGGGGCGGACGTGTCGCACGACTACCAGGCCCAGGTGACGCCGCTGCACCGCGCGCTCGGGCCGCGCGAGGTGCCGCAGACGAGCATGTCGGCCGCCGAGCTGCGCAGGATCACGACGGTGCACCCGCGCTCCTACAACGACGCGCGCGTGATCGGGGAGGCGTTCCGCGGTGGCACGCCCGTGATCATGAACCTGTCGGACATGGACGACGCGGACGCGAAGCGCCTGGTCGACTTCTCCGCGGGCCTGATCTTCGGGCTCCACGGAGCCATCGAGCGCGTCACCAACAAGGTGTTCCTGCTCTCGCCCGAGCACGTGGAGATCACCGGCGAGGAGCAGGCCGCCGCGCCGGCTCCCGGGCGCGCCGGGTTCTACAACCAGAGCTGACGACGTGCGGGGCGCGCCGCGCCCGCCGAGCACGCGCCCCGCGCACGGCAGAGAGGGACGGACGTGGCGACACGTCCGTCCCTCTTCTGCTGCGCGCACGGGAGGTGCGTGTCCCGTGCCCGGACGCGGGACGTACGTCTGGCACAGTTGACCCGTGATCTGGGACCTCATCACAGGGATCGTCGGATTCCTGCTCTGGCTCTACCTGCTGCTGCTCATCGGTCGGCTCGTGTTCGACTGGGTGCAGTTCTTCGCGCGCGACTGGCGACCGAGAGGCGTCATGCTCGTGGTCGCCGAGGTGATCTACTCGGCGACCGACCCGCCCCTGCGTGCGCTGCGCCGTCTCATCCCGCCGCTCTCGCTGGGGCAGGTGCGCCTCGACCTGGCGTTCATCATCCTCTTCTTCGCGGTGACGATCGCCGCGCAGGTCGTCTCGTCGCTCTGAGACGCACGTCACGCGCCCTGGGCGTGCGCCCCGCCGACCGTGGTGCGCTACGTCCGGTTCGCCCCGACCACGACCGGCCCGACGCCGGACCGTCACGTCATCCACACGGGCGCGCGGCGCGCGAACGCACGGCCGCTCCCGGCCCCCACGGGCAATCTCCGCTACTTTGGACTCTGGTGATCGCGAGGTCGCCCGGACCGACACGCAAACGCTATGAGGTGAACCGATGGCACTGCTCACTGCAGAGGACATCCTGAACAAGAAGTTCTCGGCGACGAAGTTCCGCGAGGGCTACGACGTCGAAGAGGTCGACGACTTCTTGGACGAGGTGGTGAGGACCCTCAACTCCGTGCAGGAGGAGAACGAGGACCTCAAGTCGAAGCTCGCTGCCGCGGAGCGTCGTATCGCCGAGCTCAGCCGGGCCGACGCGTCCAGCGCTGCGGTGCAGCCCGCCGTCGTCGAGGCGCCCAAGGCGCCCGAGCCGGAGCCCGCTCCGGTCGCACCGATCTCGCAGGCCGTCGTCGCGAAGAACGGCGCCGAGCCCGAGTCGGCGACCGGCATGCTCCAGCTCGCCCAGAAGCTGCACGACGACTACGTGCGCTCGGGTCAGGAGGAGGGCGACCGGCTCATCGCAGAGGCGAAGGAGGAGGGCTCGCGCATCGTGCGCGAGGCCGAGGAGACCTCGCACCGCACGCTGTCGCAGCTCGAGCAGGAGCGCTCGCTCCTGGAGCGCAAGATCGACGAGCTCCGCATCTTCGAGCGCGACTACCGCACGCGCCTGAAGAGCTACCTCCAGAACCTGCTGGGCGACCTGGACAACCGGGGCAGCGCCCTCCCGCCGCGGAGCAACGTCGGCGGGGCGAGCCGCACGAGCGACCTCGCACCCGGCATCTAGCACCAGCGTCGACCGTCCGGCAGCGGCCGGTACGCCTCGCACCTGCGTCTTCCCGCCTCGGCGGTCCGGCGTGGTGTGTTGTGCGTACCGGCCGCTGCGTCTACTCTCGCGTGACTCGAACTTGGAGGGGCGACATGACCAAGCTCACCACCGCGGCCCGAACGGCCGTGCGCGACCGATTCCCGAACCTCGCGAAGGACGTCAAGTCCTTCCCCGTCCGCGACGGGGAGGAGCCCTGGACCCTGCGGGAGGTCGAGGAGCTCGCCGCCGAGCTCCTCTCGGAGAAGGAGCGCCTGGAGGGGGAGCTGGCCTCCGCCGACGAGGAGCTCTCGAACCTGCTGCGACACTCCGGGGACGGGGCGGGCGACGACCAGGCGGACTCCGGCTCGAGCGCCCTGGAGCGCGAGCAGGAGCTGACCCTCGTCAACAACGTGCGGGACCTCCTCGCGCAGACGTCGCACGCCCTGGACCGCATCGCGGCGGGAACCTACGCGACGTGCGAGGAGACGGGCCTGCCGATCGGCAAGGCACGCCTCCAGGCGTTCCCGCGGGCCAACCTCTCCGTCGAGGCGAAGCAGCGCGCCGAGCGCCGCTGAGCTCCGTCCTCCCGTCGGTCGGGCAGGGGGCGCGCCGAGGACGGGGCCGACGTGGCAGACTTGCCGCCGATGTCCACCTCCGCGCGCCCCGAGCCCACCGAACCCGCTGACGCCGTCGCCGGCACCGATCCCGGCACCGCGTCCAGCACCGACACCAGCACGGCACACCGCGGTCCGCGGCGCGTGCTGGTGGTCTGGACCGTCGTCCTCGCCGCCCTCGTCCTGGTGCTCGACCAGCTCACCAAGTGGTGGGCCGAGTCCAGCCTGACGCTCGGCGACGACACGATCCCGCTCCTGGGCTCCCTCCTGGGACTCCGGCTCATCTACAACCCCGGTGCGGCGCTCTCCATCGCGACGGGGATGACCTGGCTCCTGACGATCGTCGTCGTCGCCGTGGTGGTCGTGATCGTGCGCATGGTGAGCCGGATCGGCTCGCGCGCCTGGGCGGTCGCGCTCGGGCTGCTCCTCGGCGGGGCGCTGGGGAACCTCGTGGACCGGTTCTTCCGGGAGCCCGGCTTCGCGCGCGGCCACGTGGTCGACTTCATCGCCTACGCGAACTGGTTCGTCGGCAACGTCGCGGACATCGCGATCGTCGCCGCCGCGGTGATGATCGCCGTGCTCTCGATCCTCGGCATCGGGATCGACGGGACGCGCCACGGGGGCGACGAGGCGCCCGAGGGCGACACCGGCACCCGGTCGGCGGCAGAGGCGACCCCGACGACGGCGCGCGCCGAGGACGAGGAGGATCGGTGAGCCTGCGCTCCCTCCCGGTCCCGGACGGCCTCGCGGGCGAGCGGGTCGACGCCGGACTGTCGCGCCTGCTCGGCCTCTCCCGGACGCGCGCGGCGGAGCTCGCGGCGGACGGCGCGGTCCGCCTCGACGGTCGGGAGGTCGGCAAGTCCGACCGGCTCGTCCCGGGGGCGTGGCTCGAGGTCGACGTGCCCGACGCCGCACCGGCGGCGGTCGAGGTCGTCGCCGAGCCCGTGCCGGGCATGGGGATCGTCTACGACGACGATGACGTCGTGGTCGTCGACAAGCCCGTCGGCGTGGCGGCGCACCCCTCGCCGGGGTGGACCGGCCCGACCGTCGTCGGCGCGCTCGCCGCGGCGGGCTACCGGATCTCCACGTCCGGCGCCGCCGAGCGCCAGGGCATCGTGCACCGCCTCGACGTCGGGACCTCGGGCCTCATGGTCGTCGCGAAGAGCGAGGTCGCGTACACGGCGCTCAAGCGCGCCTTCAAGGAGCGCACGGTCGAGAAGGTCTACCACGCGCTCGTCCAGGGGCATCCCGAGCCGACGACCGGGACGATCGACGCGCCCATCGGGCGTCACCCGAGCGCCGACTGGAAGTTCGCGGTGACCGCAGAGGGCAAGCCGTCGGTCACCCACTACGAGGTCCTCGAGATGCTGCCGGCTGCGTCGCTCGTCGAGGTACACCTCGAGACGGGGCGCACGCACCAGATCCGCGTCCACTTCTCGGCGCTGCGCCACCCGTGCGTGGGCGACCTCACGTACGGCGCCGACCCGGTGCTCGCCTCGCGCGTCGCCCTCACCCGCCAGTGGCTCCACGCCGTCCGCCTCGGGTTCGAGCACCCGACGACCGGGCAGTGGCTCGAGCTCACGAGCGAGTACCCCGACGACCTCGCGCACGCGCTCGAGGTCCTGCGGGGGGCGTACGCGTGAGCGACGACGTCCCCGGAACGCGCACGCGCCGGCTCGTCGTCGAGCGCGTGGTCGACGACGCCGGGCTGGCCGCCGCGCACGCGCTGCGGCTCGCCGTGTTCGTCGACGAGCAGGGCGTGCCTGTCGAGGAGGAGATCGACGACCTCGACACCGCGGCGACGACGACGCACGTCCTCGTCCGCGACCGCGAGCAGGACGGTGCGGTCGTCGGCACCGGTCGGCTCCTCACGGACCCGGCGCACCCGGGCGAGGTCCACATCGGCCGGGTGGCGGTGTCCGCGACCGCGCGAGGCGCCGGTGCGGGCGCCGTGGTGATGCGCGCGCTGGAGGAGATCGCGCTCGTCGAGCACGCGGTCCCGGGACCGGACGGACGCCGCGCCGTGCGCGTGCTCCTCTCCGCCCAGGTCCAGGCGATCGGCTTCTACGAGCGGCTCGGCTACGCCGTGTCCGGTCCTGTCTACCTCGACGCGGGCATCGACCACCGCGACGCCGCCAAGACCCTCACGACCGACTTCTGACACGCCTCGCGGACGCGGACCCCGAACCGGTCGAGGCTGCCGACGACGGCTGTGCGACGTGGCACACCGGAGAGCGCCGAAGGTGCCCGAGGGCGTGGGTGGGGCGACTTAGGATCGGTGCATGCCGACCGCCGCAGAGGACTTCGTCCACCTCCACGTCCACACCGAGTACTCGATGCTGGACGGCGCGGCGCGGATCGGGGACCTGTTCGACGAGGTCGAGCGGCTGGGCCAGAAGGCGATCGCGACGACGGACCACGGGTACGTGTTCGGGGCGTTCGAGTTCTGGTCCCGTGCGCAGGCCAAGGGCATCAAGCCCATCATCGGCGTCGAGGCGTACATCACGCCCGGGACGAGCCGGTTCGACCAGACGCGCGTGCGGTTCGGGCAGCAGGGGCAGGAGTCCGACGACGTCTCCGCGCGGGGTGCGTACACGCACATGACGCTCCTCGCCAAGGACAACGAGGGGCTGCACAACCTGTTCCGGGCGTCGTCGCTGGCGTCGCTGGACGGGCAGATGGGCAAGTGGCCCCGCATGGACCGGGACCTCCTCCAGACCTACGGCAAGGGCCTCATCGCGACGAGCGGCTGCCCGTCGGGGGAGATCCAGACGCGCCTGCGCCTCGGCCAGTGGGACGAGGCGGTCCGGACGGCGGGCGAGCTCCAGGACGTCTTCGGGCGCGAGAACTTCTACGTCGAGCTCATGGACCACGGTCTCGACATCGAGACCCGGGTCACGCAGGACCTGCTGCGCCTCGCGGAGACGATCGGTGCGCGGCTCGTCGCGACGAACGACCTGCACTACGTGCGCGAGGAGGACGCGTCGAGCCAGGAGGCGCTGCTCGCGATCAACTCCGGCTCGACGCTCGACGACCCGGACCGGTTCAAGTTCGACGGGACCGGCTACTACGTGAAGTCCGCGGCGGAGATGCGCCGCGTGTTCGCGGAGCTGCCCGAGGCGTGCGACAACACGCTGCTCATCGCCGAGCAGTGCGAGGTGTCGTTCGACACGAAGGCGAACTACATGCCGCGGTTCCCCGTCCCCGACGGCGAGGACGAGACGAGCTGGTTCGTCAAGGAGATCGAG
This sequence comes from Cellulosimicrobium sp. GQ32, assembly GCF_059758455.1. Classification (NCBI taxonomy): domain Bacteria; kingdom Bacillati; phylum Actinomycetota; class Actinomycetes; order Micrococcales; family Promicromonosporaceae; genus Cellulosimicrobium; species Cellulosimicrobium sp. GQ32. The sequence continues at coordinate 197,138 of NZ_JCAXEP010000007.1, forward strand.
CGCGGGCTGCACCGCAGGTACCCGAACGGGATCCCGGACGCGTCGCGCAAGCAGGCGCAGTACGAGACCGAGGTCATCATCCAGATGGGCTTCCCGGGGTACTTCCTCGTGGTCGCCGACTTCATCAACTGGGCCAAGGAGCAGGGCATCCGCGTCGGGCCGGGCCGTGGCTCGGCGGCCGGGTCGATGGCGTCCTACCTCATGGGGATCACCGAGCTCGACCCGCTGGAGCACGGCCTGATCTTCGAGCGGTTCCTCAACCCCGAGCGCGTGTCGATGCCCGACGTCGACGTCGACTTCGACGAGCGTCGGCGTGGAGAGGTCATCCGGTACGTCACGGAGAAGTACGGGGACGACCGCGTCGCCCAGATCGTCACCTACGGCACGATCAAGGCCAAGCAGGCCCTCAAGGACTCGGCACGCCTGCTGGGCTTCCCCTTCGCCATGGGGGAGAAGCTCACCAAGGCGATGCCGCCCGCCGTCATGGGCAAGGACATCCCCCTGTCGGGGATCTTCGACCCGAAGCACGAGCGCTACCCCGAGGCCGCGGAGTTCCGCCAGCTCCACGACACCGACCCGGAGGCGCAGCGCGTCGTCGAGCTCGCGCGCGGCATCGAGGGCCTGAAGCGGCAGTGGGGGGTGCACGCCGCCGGCGTCATCATGTCGAGCGACCCGCTCATCGACATCATCCCGATCATGCGCCGCCCGCAGGACGGCGCGGTCATCACGCAGTTCGACTACCCGACGTCCGAGGGCCTCGGGCTCATCAAGATGGACTTCCTCGGGCTGCGCAACCTGACGATCCTCGACGACGCGCTCGAGAACATCGAGATGAACGGCAAGGACCCGATCGAGATCGAGTCGTTGACGCTCGACGACAAGGCGTCCTACGACCTCCTGGCGCGCGGCGACACGCTGGGCGTGTTCCAGCTCGACGGCGGGCCGATGCGCGCGTTGCTGCGCCAGATGAAGCCGGACAAGTTCGACGACCTCTCGGCCGTCATCGCGCTGTACCGCCCCGGCCCCATGGGCATGAACTCGCACACGAACTACGCGCTGCGCAAGAACGGCCTCCAGAAGATCGAGCCGATCCACCCCGAGCTCGAGCAGCCGCTCGCGGAGATCCTCGACGAGACCTACGGGCTCATCGTCTACCAGGAGCAGGTGCAGCGCGCCGCGCAGATCCTCGCCGGGTACTCGCTCGGCCAGGCCGACCTGCTGCGGCGTGCGATGGGCAAGAAGAAGAAGGAGATCCTCGACAAGGAGTTCGTGCCCTTCCAGGCCGGCTGCCGCGAGCGCGGGTACTCCGACGGCGCGATCCAGGCGGTGTGGGACACGCTGGTCCCGTTCGCGGGCTACGCGTTCAACAAGGCGCACTCGGCGGGGTACGGCCTCGTCGCGTACTGGACGGCGTTCCTCAAGGCGAACTACCCGACCGAGTACATGGCGGCGCTCCTGCAGAGCGTGCGGGACGACAAGGACAAGCTCGCCCTGTACCTCAACGAGTGCCGGCGCATGCACATCACGGTGCTCCCGCCCGACGTGAACGACTCGGCGGCGAAGTTCACGGCCGTGGGCAACGACATCCGCTTCGGCCTCACGGGCGTGCGGAACGTCGGCGCGAACGTGGTCGACGCGATCATCCGGACGCGCGAGGAGAAGGGCGCGTTCACGTCGTTCACCGACTTCCTCGACAAGGTCCCGGCCGTCGTCTGCAACAAGCGCACGATCGAGTCGCTCATCAAGGCGGGCGCGTTCGACTCGCTCGGTCATCCCCGGCGCGCGCTGCTCGTCGTGCACGAGCAGGCCGTCGACTCGGTCATCAGCGTCAAGCGCAAGGAGGCCGAGGGGCAGTTCGACCTGTTCGCCGACTTCGGCGGCGACGCCGAGGACGGCATGTCGTTCTCCGTCGACGTGCCCGACCTCCCCGACTGGGACAAGAAGCAGCGGCTCGCGTTCGAGCGCGAGATGCTCGGCCTGTACGTCTCGGACCACCCGCTCTCCGGGCTCGAGCACGTGCTCACGCGGGCGGCGGACACCGGCATCGCGAACCTGCTCGCCGACGAGGGGCGCCCGGACGGGTCGACGGTCGTGATCGCGGGTCTGGTGACGTCGCTCCAGCGCAAGATGAGCAAGAACGGCAACCCGTGGGCGGCGGTGACCATCGAGGACCTCGAGGGCGCCGTGGAGGTCATGTTCTTCGGCGAGACGTACCTCGCCTACTCCACGATCCTCGCCGAGGACCAGGTGGTCGTGCTGCGCGGGCGCGTGCGGCGTCGGGACGACACGATGCAGCTCCAGGCCATGGAGGTGTCGCTGCCCGACATCACCGTGGGCGCGGAGTCGCCGCTCGCCGTGAAGGTGTCGCACACGCGCTGCGTGGAGCCGATCATCCTCCGCCTGCGGGAGGTGCTCGCGACCCACCCCGGGTCGGCGGAGGTGCACGTGCAGGTGCTCGAGCCCGGCAAGACGACCGTCGTGCGCGCGGGCGACGGGCTGCGGGTCGAGAAGTCTCCGGCGCTGTTCGGCGACCTCAAGGCCCTGCTCGGGCCGTCGTGCCTGGTCGGCTGAGGCAGATGACGAGGGAGGCCGTCGACCGCCCCGCTGGGAGGTCGTGGGACGACGGCTCGGCGTCGCACCGGTTCCGGGTCGTCCCCGCGGCGTACGTGCTGCTGCGCCGGGGCGGGGAGGTGCTGCTCCAGCTCCGGCGGGGCACGGGCTACCGGGACGGGTACTGGGCCGCGGCGGCGGCCGGCCACGTCGAGCCCGGGGAGTCGGTCGTGGCCGCCGCGGCGCGCGAGGCGCGGGAGGAGCTGGGCGTCGAGATCGCCCCCGCCGACCTGCTGCCCCTCACCGTGCTGCACCGCGGTGTGCCCGGAGGGCCGGCGCTCGAGCAGCGCGCCGACTTCTTCTTCACGGCCGAGGCCTGGGACGGCGACGCGGTGCTCCAGGAGCGGGACAAGGCGGCCGACCTGCGGTGGTTCACGCTCGACGAGCTTCCGGAGCCTGTCGTCCCGCACGAGCTTCACGTCCTGCGGGCGCTGCGTGCGGGCGTGGTGCCGCCGGTCATGACCTTCGGGTTCGACGCCTGACACCGGGCGACCGGCCGCGCACGCACCGGGTCCGGTGGCCGGGCGCCTGCGGCGCCCGGCGACGAAGCCGTAGGCTCGACGCCGTGATCCGCCTCAACCCCGAACAGCTCGTCTTCGTCACCGAGCGCCACCTGGCGACCCTCACCACGCTGCGCGCCGACGGCACGCCGCACGTCGTGCCCGTCGCCTTCACGTGGGACGCCGACGCGGGCGTGCTGCGCATCACGACGAACCGTGGGTCGGTCAAGGCCCGCAACGCTCGCCTCCCGGGAGCGGACGGCGGCGCCCCGAGAGCCGCGGTGTGCCAGGTCGAGGGCGGCCGGTGGATCACGCTCGAGGGCACGATCGAGGTCGTGGACGACCCGGACGAGGTCGCGGACGCCGTCGTGCGGTACGGCCGTCGCTACCGGGCGCTCTCGCCGAACCCTGAGCGCGTCGTGCTCCGGCTCACGCCGGACAAGGTCATGGCCTCGACCTACATGGCCTGACGGTCCGCTCAGGCGACGGTCGCGCTCTCGGTGCCCTGGGGGTGGTCGACCGAGACGACGTCGCCGCGGTGCAGCTGGCGGCCACGGCGCGTGTCGACCTCGCCGTTGACGCGGACCTCGCCCTCCGTGACGAGCTCGCGCGCCTCGGCGCCGGACTCGGCGAGGCCGGCGAGCTTGAGGAACTGCCCGAGGCGGATGACGTCGTCGGAGATCTCGACCGGGCGGGCGTCGTGAGGGGCGTTCATGCCGCCCATTCTCCCCGCTCGCGCCGGGTGGGCGCGACGTGGCGTGCCGCGACCTGCGCGGTGCGACCGGTGGGCGAAACGCCTCGTCGCGGGGTCGCGCGGGCTCCTAGACTCGACACATGATCACCCGCATCGATCTTCGAGGACGTTCCCTGTCCGCCCGCGAGCTCGTCGAGACCCTGCCGCGCGCAGAGCTCGGCGTCGAGGACGCGGCGCATCGGGTCGCCCCGATCGTCGAGGCGGTCCGCGCCCGCGGCGCGGACGCGCTGCGCGAGTACGCCGAGCGGTTCGACGGCGTGCGGCCCGAGCACCTGCGCGTCCCCGGTGACGCGCTCGTCGACGCCCTCGCACGCCTCGACCCGGACGTCCGGGCGGGACTGGAGGAGGCGATCCGTCGGGTGCGGCTGGTGCACGCCGCCCAGCGCCCGCAGGACTTCACGGTCGAGCTCGGGCCCGGTGCGCAGGTCCGCCAGCGCTGGGTGCCGGTGCGTCGCGTCGGGCTCTACGCTCCGGGCGGGCTCGCGGTCTACCCGTCGTCGGTGGTGATGAACGTCGTCGCGGCCCAGGAGGCCGGCGTCCGCAGCCTCGCGGTGGCGTCGCCGCCGCAGAAGGAGAACGGCGGACTGCCGCACCCGACGATCCTCGCGGCGTGCGCGCTGCTCGGCGTCGACGAGGTCTACGCGGTGGGCGGCGCGCAAGCCGTGGCGATGTTCGCGTACGGCGCGGCGGGCAGCGAGCCGCAGGACGGGGACGTGCTCTGCGAGCCGGTCGACGTCGTGACCGGACCGGGGAACGTGTACGTGGCCGCGGCGAAGCGGCTCGTCCGGGGCGTCGTCGGGATCGACGCCGAGGCCGGTCCGACGGAGATCGCCATCCTCGCGGACGGTACCGCCGACCCGGGACACGTGGCGGCCGACCTCATCAGCCAGGCCGAGCACGACCCGCTCGCGGCGGCCGTCCTCGTCACGCCGTCCGTCGAGCTCGCCGCCGCGGTCGAGGCGCGCCTCGCGGACCTCGTGACGGCCACGAAGCACGCCGCGCGCGTCGCGCAGTCCCTCGCCGGTCCGCAGTCCGCGATCGTGCTCGTGGACGACCTCGAGCACGGTCTCCAGGTGGTCGACGCCTACGGCGCGGAGCACCTCGAGATCCAGGCGGACGGCGCCGCGGCGCTCGCCGAGCGCGTCACGAGCGCGGGCGCGATCTTCGTCGGCCCGTGGTCGCCCGTCTCGCTCGGCGACTACATGGCCGGGTCCAACCACGTGCTCCCGACCGGTGGCTGCGCGCACTTCTCGAGCGGCCTCGGGGTGCACAGCTACGTCAAGGCGGTCCAGGTCGTCGAGTACGACCGCGAAGCGCTCGAGGAGCTGGCCGACCGGATCGTCGCCGTCGCGAACGACGAGGACCTCCCGGCCCACGGCGAGGCGGTGCGGGCGCGGTTCCTGTGACGGGCGCGCGCGAGGACCGTGCGCCGGTGCGGCGTGCGGTCCCCCGCGACGCCGACGACCTCGTCGCCCTGCGCGTCCACCTCATGCGGGCGATGGGGGAGGTGGACGCCGAGGACGCGGTGTGGCAGCACCGGGCCAGGGAGTGGTTCGCCCGGATGCTCGGCTCGGACGACGTCGTGACCTTCGTCGTCGACGGACCGGGCCAGGTCGAGGCGTGCGCGCTCGTCGAGCTGCACCGGTCGGTGCCGTCCGCGCGGAACCCGCACGGCACGACGGCGCACCTGTCGAACGTCTGCACGGTGCCCGGAGCGCGGGGGCAGGGCTACGCGCGCGCGTGCGTCGTCGCGGCCCTCGACTGGGCGCGCGCGAGCGGCGCCGACTCGGTCTCGCTCCATGCCACGGCCGACGGCGAGTCGCTGTACCGCGCGCTGGGCTTCGTCGACACGACCTACACGGAGCTGCGCCTGCGGTGGTGACGCGCCCTCGCCGCCTCAGCGCACGCCGAGGACGAACGGGTGCACCGCCGCCGCGCCGGCCTGCCGCAGCAGGCGCGCCGCGACCGTGAGCGTCCAGCCCGACTCGGTGTAGTCGTCGACGAGGAGCACGCGGCGCCCGGCCAGCCCGGTCCGGGCGGGGTCCGACAGCTCGAGCTGCAGGCGGCCGGCGACACCAGCGAGGCGCGTCGCGGAGTTCACGTCGTGGCGCCCCGGCTCCTCGCGCCCGGGGACGGGACCGACGGCGCCGATGAGGGGCTTGCCGAGATAGCTCGCGAGCCCGTTCGCGAGGTGGAAGGTGAGGCGCGGGCGGGTCACGGAGCGCACCGCGACGACGCCGTCGACGAGCAGCCGCCGCTCCGGCGCGCTCGCCGCGCCGTCCTCGTCGGCGTTCGCACCCGGCGCAACCTCTGGGGCGGCCTCGTACAGCTCCGGCCACTCGTCGAGCACCCGTGCGGCTGCGCGCCGGAGCGCGACGGGCGTGTCGCCGTCGGGCGTCGCGGGGGCGAAGAGCTCGCGCAGCGGGGCGGACCAGCCGAGCCCGTCGAGCCGCGCGACGGCGCGCCCCGTCTCCGCGAGCTCGTCGGCGCCGAGGCGACCGCGCAGGTCGAGCCCCAGGCGGTCCATGCCGCTCGGCCACTGGCGGCGTGCCACGACCTCCACCCCGGGGCGGTCCATGTCGGCGCGGGCGGCGGCCACGGCCTCGGCGTCCGGGAGCGCGGGCAGGGTCACCCCGCCGCACGTGTCGCAGCGCCCGCACCGCCACCCGTCCTCGAGCTCCGGGTCGTCGAGCGCGGCGCGCAGGAACGCCATGCGGCACCCGTCCGTCGCCTCGTAGTCGAGCATCGCCTGCTGCTCGGCCGTGCGCGTCGCGTCGACGCGCTCATAGCGCTCCGCGTCGTACGTCCACGGCTCGCCCGTGGCCTCCCAGCCGCCCTTGACGCGCCGGACGGCGCCGTCGACGTCGAGCACCTTGAGCATGCCCTCGAGGCGTGACCGCTTGAGGTCGACCTGCGTCTCGAGCTGCGCGACGGACTGCGTCCCGCCCGCACTCAGCGCGTCGAGCGTCGTGCGGACCTGCGCCTGCGGCGGGAACGCGGTCGACGCGAACCACTCCCAGATGCGCCGGTCCTCCTCGCCGGGCAGCAGCACGACGACGGCGGAGTCCACGCCACGGCCCGCGCGCCCGACCTGCTGGTAGTAGGCGATGGGGGAGCTCGGTGCTCCGAGGTGCACGACGAACGCGAGGTCGGGCTTGTCGAAGCCCATCCCGAGCGCCGAGGTCGCCACCAGCGCCTTGACCCGGTTCTCCTTGAGATCCTCCTCCAGGCGCTCGCGCTCGGCCGGGTCCGTCTGGCCCGTGTACGACGCGACGGCGAGGCCCGCGGCGCGAAGCTGGCTCGCGACCTGCTCGGCCGCGGAGACGGTGAGGCAGTAGACGATGCCCGAGCCGTCGACGTCCTGGAGCGCCTCGACGAGCCACGCGACGCGCGTCGGCTGGTCGGGCAGGCGCAGGACGGCGAGGTGGAGCGACTCGCGGTCGAGCCCGCCGCGCAGGACGAGGACGTCCTCGTGCCCGGCCTCGCCGCCCGTGCCGCCGGCGGCGTGCGCCGCCGTCACGCCCAGCTGCTCGGCGACGTCCGCGGTCACGCGCGCGTTCGCCGTCGCGGTCGTCGCGAGCACGGGGATGCCCGGCGGGAGGTCTGCGAGCAGCGTGCGGATGCGCCGGTAGTCGGGACGGAAGTCGTGACCCCAGTCCGAGATGCAGTGCGCCTCGTCGATGACGACGAGTCCGGCGTCGGCCGCGAGCCGGGGGAGCACCTCGTCGCGGAAGCCCGGGTTGTTCAGGCGCTCGGGCGAGCAGAGCAGCACGTCGACCTCGCCGGCCGCGATCGCCCGGTGGACGTCGTCCCACTCCGTGACGTTGGCCGAGTTGATGGTCACGGCCTTGATGCCCGCGCGGGCCGCGGCCGAGATCTGGTCGCGCATGAGCGCGAGCAGCGGGGAGACGATGACGGTCGGCCCGGCGCCGCGGTCGCGCAGCAGGCGCGTGGCCACGAAGTACACCGCGGACTTGCCCCACCCGGTGCGCTGCACGACGAGCGCGCGGCGCCGGAACGCCACGAGCGCCTCGATCGCACGCCACTGGTCCTCGCGCAGCACCGCGCCGTCGCGCCCGACGAGCGCGCGCAGCGCGGTCTCGGCGTCCTCGCGCAGCGACTGCCCGTCGAGGAGGCCGCGCAGCATCGCGAGCTTGGCCCGCTTGGCGGCCTCCCCGCCGTCGGGCGCCGCGGCGGGGGCACCTCCGTCGACCGGTGCCGCTGCGCGCGACCCGGCGACCGCGGGCTGCTCCGTCTCCCGCGCGGGCCCCGACGGAGCGGCCCCGGCCCACGGGTCGCCGAACGGGTCTGCGGGCTCGTCGAGCGGCGGCTCGTCGGCCGGGTCGAAGGGCAGGTCGGCGTACGGGTCGGTGGGGCTCACCCGCACGATCGTAGGCGCACCCGCCGACCCTCGGGTCGTCGTGCACAGGCCGCGGCCCGCGGACCCCGGGGACGGGGTCGCGGGCCGCAAGAGCGAGGGCGCAGGACGTCAGGAGCGCATGTCCATGACCACGCGACCGTCGATCCTGCCCTCCTCCATCTCGGAGAAGATCGCGTTGATGTCGTCGAGCGGGCGCACCGTGTACGTCGGGCTGATCTTCCCGCGGGCGAAGAAGTCGAGCGCCTCCGCCATGTCCTTGCGGGTCCCGACGATCGACCCGCGCACGGTCAGCCCGAAGAGGACGGTCGTGAAGATGTCGAGCGGGAACTTCTCCGGCGGGAGCCCGACGAGCGAGACCGTGCCGCCGCGGCGCAGCGCCCCCACGGCCTGGGGGAACGCGTGCGCGTTGACGGCGGTGACCAGAGCGCCGTGGACGCCGCCGCCCGTCTGCTCCTGGATCTCGGCCGCGGCGTCGGGCGACGTGGCGGCGTTGACCGTGACCTCGGCGCCGTGCTTGCGCGCCAGGGCGAGCTTCTCGTCGTCCACGTCCACGGCGGCGACGCGGCGGCCCATCGCGAGCGCATACTGCACCGCGATGTGCCCGAGGCCGCCGATCCCGGAGATCAGCACCCACTCACCGGGCTGCGTGTCCGTCACCTTGAGCCCCTTGTAGACGGTGACGCCGGCGCACAGGATCGGGCCGACGGCCGAGAGGTCGACCCCGTCCGGGACCACCGGGCAGTAGCGCGAGTCGACCAGCATGTACTGGCCGAACGAGCCGTCGACCGAGTAGCCGCCGTTCTTCTGGTTCGGGCACAGGGTCTCCCACCCCGTCTCGCAGTACTCGCACTCGCTGCACGCGCTCCACAGCCATGCGTTGCCGACCGTGTCGCCGACCTGGACGCGCGTCACCTGGTCACCGACCGCGACCACCGTGCCGACGCCCTCGTGGCCGGGCACGAACGGCGGTGCGGGCTTGACGGGCCAGTCGCCGTGCGCGGCGTGGAGGTCGGTGTGGCACACGCCGGTGTAGTCGACCTTGACCAGGGCCTCGTGCGGTCCGGGGGTGGGGACCTCGACCTCGTCGACGCGTAGCGGGTCTGCGAAGGAGCGGACGACGGCGGCACGCATGGTGGGCATGACGATCACCTCGGTTCTCGGGGAGAGTGGCGGCCGGGCCGTGCCGGTGGTCCTGCCTCGTCCTCGACGCTACGCGCGCCGGGGAGGGTCGGCACGGTGAGCGGCGGCATCGACGACTCAGGGCCGCGCGGCTCGCGTCCTTCGCCTCTCCACGACGAGGGCGACCGGCGACCACGACGACCCGCTCGCTCACCGCAGCGAGGACCCGCTGCGTCCCCCCGACGGTCTCGTGCACGCCGAAGAAGCCCACGGCACCCACGCACCGAGCGCTCGGCCCTCGCGCACGGGTGGTGTCGGCGGCCCCGGGGTCATGGACATCGTCGTCGTCGCCTCCGCCCGGTGCGGTCGGGGGGCGTGCCCCGCACCGCGGTGCTTCACTGGAACCGCCCGACGGCGACGTCCCGCACGCCGGGCGGCCCGGGCGGGTCGAGGCCCGTCCGCCCACGCACCGCGCAAGGAGGCCGGACATGGACGCACCGCACCCCGCCGTCCCCCCGGGCGACGCGGTCGACACCCGCGGCGGCACTCTCGACGCCACCCGGGTCCGGCGCCCCGGCCCGGTCCTCCGCGTCCCGCGCGGCGCGACGCCGACGCGACGGGTCGTCCTCGCCGGGTCGGGAGCGGGTGCCGCGCTCGCGCTGCTCGCGGCGTGCGGCGGTGGCGGGCCCACGGGGGCGCAGAGCGACGGGACGAGCGGCGGCGAGGGCTTCGAGGGCGGCGGGCCCGACGTCGGACCCGGGAAGGCGCTCGCGAGCGTCGACGACGTCCCGGTCGGCGGGGCGCTCGCGGTCAGCGTGGACGGCGCGCCGCTGCTCGTCACGCAGCCCGAGGAGGGGACGTTCGCGGCCTTCAGCGCGATCTGCACCCACCAGGGGTGCACGGTCGCGCCCGGGGACGGCGAGCTCCTCTGCCCGTGCCACGCCTCCCGCTACGACCTCGCGACCGGTGCCGTGCTCGGCGGTCCTGCGCCGTCGCCTCTGCCCGAGGTGCCCGTGACGGTCGACGGCGGCGAGGTCACCTCGGCCTGACGCGGCGACCCGGGCCTGCGCGGTCCGCGTGTGGCGGCGGGCGCCGCTGCCCGCGTGCCGGACGTCACGGACGTCGGTGCGCGCGCGGTTCGTAGACTGTCCGGGTGACCCCACCCTCCGTCGCGGGACGGCCCCTGCTCCCGCTGCGCCCCGAGCTCGCCGGCGTCGAGCCGTACGGCGCGCCGCAGCTCGACGTCCCGGTCCTGCTCAACGTCAACGAGAACCCGCACGCGCCGAGCGAGGCCGTCGTCGCGACGATCACGCAGGCCGTGCGCGACGCCGCCGCGGGCCTGAACCGCTATCCGGACCGCGACTTCCTCGGGCTGCGCGCCGACCTCGCGGCGTACCTCGGCGCGGAGTCGGGCGTCGCGCTGGGGGCGGACCAGCTCTGGGCCGCCAACGGGTCGAACGAGATCATGCTCCACGTGCTCCAGGCGTTCGGCGGCCCGGGACGCACCGCCGTCTCCTTCGCGCCGACGTACTCGATGTACCCGGAGTACGCGCGCGACACCCACACCGCGTGGGTCGTCGGGCGCCGCGCCGAGGACTTCACGCTCGACCCCGAGCACGCGCGCGAGGTGGTCGCGCGCGAGCAGCCCTCCGTCGTCCTGCTCGCGAGCCCCAACAACCCGACCGGCACCGCGCTTCCCGCCGCGACCGTCGAGGCGGTCTGCGAGGCGGCGCTCGCGGTGCGCGTCCCGCTGCCCGACGGGCAGGAGGCGCCGGCCGTCGTCGTCGTCGACGAGGCGTACGGCGAGTTCCGCCGCACCGGGACGCCGTCGGCGCTCGAGCTGCTCGAGCGGTACCCGAACCTCGCGGTGACGCGCACGATGTCCAAGGCGTTCGCGCTCGCGGGCGCCCGGGTGGGCTACCTCGCGGCGTCGCGCGAGCTCGTCGACGCGCTCCGGGTCGTCCGCCTCCCCTACCACCTGTCGGCCGTGACCCAGGCGGTCGCGCGCGCGGCCCTCGCGCACTCCGGGGAGCTGCTCGCACAGGTCTCGGAGCTGCGCGAGCGCCGCGACGAGACCGTCGCGTGGCTGCGGTCGCTCCGGCACCCGGACGGCCGCCCGCTCGACGTCGCCGACTCGGACGCCAACTTCGTCCTGTTCGGCACGTTCGAGGACCGGCACGCGGTCTGGTCGGCGATGTTGGAGCGGGGCGTGCTCATCCGGGAGACTGGTCCCGACGGCTGGCTGCGGGTGTCGATCGGCACCGGCGAGGAGATGCGGGCCTTCCGACAGGCCCTCGTGGAGGTGGCAGGACTGTGAAGCGCACCGCGCGCATCGAGCGCGCGACGTCCGAGTCGAGCGTGCTCGTCGAGCTCGACCTCGACGGCACCGGACGGACGGAGATCTCGACGACCGTCCCGTTCTACGACCACATGCTCACGGCGCTGGGCAAGCACTCGCTCATCGACCTCAAGGTCGTCGCGACGGGCGACACGCACATCGACGCGCACCACACGGTCGAGGACGTCGCGATCACGATCGGCGAGGCGCTGCGCGTCGCGCTCGGCGACAAGGCGGGCATCGGTCGCTTCGGCGACGCGACGGTCCCGCTCGACGAGGCCCTCGCGCTCGCGGTCGTCGACGTGTCCGGGCGACCCTACCTCGTGCACTCGGGCGAGCCGGAGGGCCAGGAGTACCACCTCATCGGCGGGCACTTCACGGGGTCCCTGACGCGCCACGTGCTCGAGTCGATCGCGCACCACGCGGGCATCTGCATCCACGTGCGCGTCCTCGCTGGTCGCGACCCGCACCACATCGTCGAGGCGCAGTTCAAGGCGCTCGCCCGCGCGCTGCGCGCCGCGGTGGCCCCCGACCCACGCGTCGAGGGCGTCCCGTCCACGAAGGGGGCCCTGTGAGCACGCACGGCGACGACGCGCTGGACGGCGTCGAGATCCCGGACGACCTCTCGTCCCTGACCGGCCCGGCGCGGCCCGACCTCGTCGCGCTCATCACGCAGATCGCCGGGGCCGAGCCCCTCGCCGCCGCGTGCTCGCTCGCGCAGGTCGAGGCGGACGTCGTGCCGACCGACGTGGGCGCCGTCGCGGTCCTGCGGGACACGGCCGGTGACGCGCCCGCGCACGCCGCCGCCGCGCTGACCACGCTGGTCAAGGGCGTCCCGCTCGTGCTCGTCGAGCGCAGCGGCGAGCAGCTCACGATGACGCGCTGGGCGGACGGCGCGCAGGGCGACCGCCTCGCGCCGGGCCTCGTGCTCGGCGGCGCGCCGGAGGCGCTGGAGGACCTGCTCACCGGCACGACGACGCTCGCCGACCAGGACGGCGTCGTCGCGAGCTCGTCGATCTCCCGCTGGAAGGCGATGCGCCTGCTCACGTCGGCGGCCCGCCGCGCCCGGAAGGACGGCGCATGAGCGAGCCGGCGACCCGCGAGACGTCGGGCGCACGACGCCCGTCCGTCGTCGTCCTCGACTACGGCTTCGGCAACGTCCGCTCTGCCGTGCGCGCGCTCGAGCGCGTCGGTGCGGACGTCGAGCTCACCGCGGACCGCACGCGCGCCCAGGAGGCGGACGGCCTCGTCGTCCCGGGCGTCGGCGCGTTCGCCGCGGTCATGGCGGGCCTGCGCGGCGTCCGCGGCGACGAGCTCGTCGGCCGCCGCCTCGCCGGCGGCCGCCCTGTGCTCGGCATCTGCGTGGGCATGCAGGTCATGTTCGAGCAGGGCGACGAGCACGGCACCCTGACCGACGGGCTGGGGGAGTGGGCCGGCCTCGTCGACCGGCTCGAGGCCGACGTCGTGCCGCACATGGGCTGGGACACGGTCGACGTCCCTGAGGGCAGCGTGCTGTTCCGCGGCGTCGAGGACGAGCGCTTCTACTTCGTCCACTCCTACGCGGCCCGCTCTTTCACGACGGGTCAGGACCTGCCCGCGGACTCGCCGATCCGGCGACCGCTCGTCACGTGGTCCGACCACGGCGGCCGCTTCGTCGCGGCCGTCGAGAACGGCCCGCTGTCCGCCACGCAGTTCCACCCCGAGAAGTCGGGCGACGCCGGCGCGACCCTGCTCGAGAACTGGGTCCGCTCGCTCTGACCGTCTGCGCACCGAGGCACACCGCCCGGCGCGCACCACCCGGCGCGAGCGACGCGCCACCGCCTACACCGATGGAGACCCTCGTGACCGACCGCCTCGTGCTGCTCCCCGCCGTCGACGTCGCCGACGGCCAGGCCGTCCGCCTCGTCCAGGGCGAGGCCGGCTCCGAGACCTCGTACGGCGACCCGCTCGCCGCCGCCCTCGACTGGCAGTCGGGCGGTGCGGAGTGGATCCACCTCGTGGACCTCGACGCCGCGTTCGGCCGCGGCTCGAACGCGGAGCTGCTCGCCGACGTCGTCGCGCGCCTCGACGTCCAGGTCGAGCTCTCCGGCGGGATCCGCGACGACGCGTCGCTCGAGCGGGCGCTCGCCACCGGCGCGCGCCGCGTCAACCTCGGCACCGCGGCGCTCGAGAACCCCGGGTGGACGGCGAAGGTCATCGCGGAGCACGGCGACGCGATCGCCGTCGGCCTCGACGTGCGCGGCACCACGCTCGCCGCGCGCGGGTGGACGCAGGAGGGCGGCGACCTGTGGGAGGTCCTCGACCGCCTCGAGGCCGCCGGGTGCGCGCGCTACGTGGTCACGGACGTGACCAAGGACGGCACGCTGCGCGGGCCGAACCTCGATCTCCTGCGCGACGTCGCCGCGCGCACGGACGCGCCGGTCGTCGCATCGGGCGGCATCTCGAGCCTCGCCGACCTCGAGGCGCTGCGCTCGCTCGTCCCGGCGGGCGTCGAGGGTGCGATCGTGGGCAAGGCGCTCTACGCGGGCGCGTTCACGCTGCCCCAGGCGCTCGACGTCGCGGGCCGGCCGTGACGGTGGGCCCGGACTCCCCGGGCAAGGCGCTCCCGCCGTCGTCCGGGTTTGCGGGCGACGACGGGTCGGCCGACCCGGCGCTGGCCGCGCTGCTCGACACCTACGCCGGCGGATCGGCGTCGCTCGCCGACGTCGTCGCGCGGCTCGCCGACACGCGCGTCCTCGTGCCGATCCTCGCCGAGCTCGACAGCGCGGGGGAGGGCGAGCACGGGCACACGGTCGACAAGGAGGCCTCGGCGGGGGTCGTCGCGATCGAGGCACCGGACGGGCGTCGCGCGCTCCCGGTGTTCACGTCCGTCGCGGCGATGGCGGCGTGGCGCGCGAGCGCGCGGCCCGTGCCCGTGGACGCCCGGCGGGCGGCGCTGTCCGCCGTGAGCGAGGACTGGTCGCTGCTCGTCCTCGACCCGGGCGGACCGGTGACGGCGCTCGTGCCGCGCCCGGCCGTGTGGGCGCTCGCCCAGGGCAAGGACTGGTCGCCCGCGGTCGTCGACGGGACCGTCGTCCCCGAGGTGGTCGCCGCGGTCCAGGGCGCCCTCGCCGGGATCCCGCACGTCGCGCGGGTCTGGGCGGAGCCGGGACGGCGCGCCGAGGTGGCCGTCGTGCTGCGCATCGACGCGGGGCTGGACCGGGCGGGGCTCGACGCCGTACTCGGTCAGGTCAACGCCGCGCTCGCGACGGACGCCGTCGTGTCGGAGCGCGTCGACGGGCTCGAGCTGCGGGTCGGTCGCGCCGACTGACCAGTCCCGTTGCGTGACGGGTCGCTCAGCGACGGCGCAGGCGGCTCAGACCCCACGCGAGCGCGGCCGAGAACGCGACGACCGCGCCGAGGGCCTGCCCGCCGAGGATCACGCGGTTGAGGTCCAGCGCGGGCTGCCAGCGCACGCCCTGGTCGTCGACGACGTAGACGCCCTTGGCGACGACCCGGACCCCGAAGCCGCCACCGCCACCCGAGCCCTCGCCGCCCGCCTCGCCGCCGGCGTTGCCCGACCCGGGGTCGGACGAACCGCTCGCGTCGGTCGTCGTCGACGTCTGCTCGGCCTCCGGGGCCGCGACCGCCCCGACGCGGCGGCGCCAGTCGGCGGCCCCCTTGCCGGAGAGCTCTCCCGCACCGGAACCCCAGCCCGAGCCGGTGCCCCCCCAGACGGTCGCGACGGGGATGACGAGCGTGCCGTCACGCTCGTAGGACTCCCCGAAGACGCGACGCACCGTGAGCGTGTCGCGCGCTGCGTGGGTGATGTGCGCCGGGTCGACGGGGGGCGTGTCCGAGCTCGCGTGTGTGCTCATGGCAGGAAGGGTAGACCCGGGGTCAAGGGTGCGCGCGGGGGCGGCTCGGTGGGTCGCGCCGAGGACGCGCGACCCACCGCGACGGTACTGGTCAGGCGTCGCACTCCGGGAGGGCGGTGAACGCCGACTCGTCCCCGAGCATCGTCTGGAGCGTGCTCACCGGGACGAGCAGCGACTTGTCGGTCGACGTCTTGGCGTAGACGACGCCGATCACCTCGCCGGCGTCGTTGAGCGCGGCGGAGCCGGAGCTCCCCGGTTCGACCGGCGCGTCGGTGACCAGCACCTCGCCGAGGTTCTCGTGCAGCGGATCCGTCGTCGTCCCGATGACCGAGCCCTGCGTCACCGTGAGCCGGCCGCCCTCGGGGTAGCCCACGACCGTCACCGGGTCGCCCGGCGCCGGGTCGGCCGCCGCGAGGGTCGGGGCCGACGGGAGGTCCTCCGCCGTCCGGACGATCGCGAGGTCCGCGAGGCCGGCCACGCTCGCGGTCTGGGCCGCGATGTCGCGGCCGTCGTAGGTGAGGAGCTGCAACGAGCGCGACGAGTCGACCACGTGCTTGTTGGTGATGAGCGTGCGCGAGTCCACGGCGAACCCCGAGCCGGTCGACAGGCCGTCGCAGCGCACGTTCCGGATGCGCACGGCCATGCGCCGGACGGCGTCGAAGCCATCGGGCGAGAGGTTCTCGGACCCCGCCGGGTCGTCGGGGGCGACGAGGGACGGCACGACCGAGTCGGGCACGGGCTCCGGAAGCTCCGGGAGGACGCCGCACGCCGCCAGCGGGCCGGCGAGCACGGCCACGGAGGCGAGCGACCCGACGAGCGACCGGACGACGCGGCGGCGCACGAGGCGTCCGGAGTCGTCCCTGGCGGCCGGCCAGGCTCGGCGCCGGGTCATCCGGCGAGCTCCTGCTGGAGCTGCGCGTTGGCGTCCGTGGCCTCCTGGCACAGCAGGTCGACCTGGTCGGCGAAGCGCTCCAGGTCCGCGGGGTCGTACGCGTCCCGGTTGTTGAGGTAGCCGATGAGCTGTGTCTGCGCCGTCGTGCACTGGCCGAGCGCGGCCGCGACCTTGCCTGCCGCCTCGGAGACCCGGCTCTGGTAGTCGAGGTACTGCTGGGACGCCTCGTTCTCGTCGCCGAGCTGCGCCTTCTCGTTGGCGAGGTCGCTGATGCGGTCCTGCGCGGCGGTCAGCTGGGTGCGCGCGGACTCGAGCTCCGCGTTCACGCCGTCGAGCTCGGTCTGGAGCCGGGCGACGTCCTCGCCCAGGCCGCGGGCCTCGCCCTCCCAGTCCGCGCTCGACTCCTGCCAGCGGGTCGTGGTGAGCCACAGATAGGCGCCGACCCCCAAGGCGGCCGCGAGGAGGAGGGACAGCACCACGATCGCCACCACGGCGCCGCGGCGGCGCCGCCGCGGCGCCGTGCTCACGGCGGCGGACGGCACCCCGTCCGGTCCGGGTGCAGCGGTGCCGGGTGCGCCCACGCTCCGGGTGACCGTGGCCCCGAGGGGCGCGCCCGCGCCGACGGTGCCAGGCGAAGCACCCGATGCCGTGACGTGTGGCGCCGCGGAGGCCGGGGTGAACGACGGCGGTCCACCGGCCGACGAGGGAGCGCCCGGGACCGCGGGCGGCGTGGTCCCCCGCGGGACGCTGTCCGGCATGGTCGGCGACGGCGGCGGACCCGGCGGCGGCTCGGAGGACCCGCCGTGCGGCGGAGGCACCGGGGGCATGCTCAACTCACGGCGCCCGTGTACTTCTCGCCCGGGCCCTCGCCGGGGGCGTCGGGGTAGACCGACGCCTCGCGGAACGCGAGCTGGAGCGAGCGCAGCCCGTCGCGCAGCGACCGTGCGTGCTGGTTGCCGATGTCGGGAGCGCTCGCCGTGACGAGCGCGGCGAGCGCGTTGATGAGCTTGCGCGCCTCGTCGAGGTCCAGGTGACCCTGCTCCTGCGCGTCCTCGGCCAGGCCGCACTTGACGGCCGCGGCGCTCATGAGGTGGACGGCCGCGGACGTGATGACCTCCACGGCGGCCACGTCGGCGATGTCGCGCACGGCGTCGGCGGCGGGGTCGGGCACGGCGGCGTTCTCGGTACTCATGGCGACCATCTTTCCATCCGGCGACGGCGGAGCGCGCCCCCGTGCGGGGCGTGCCACGACGACGCCGGCCGTCGCCCCGCAGGGGACGACGGCCGGCGTGGCAGGTGGCGGCTCGTGACCGCCCCGGACCCCAGGCTCAGACGCGCACCGGCTCCGCCGCGGTGCCGGGCTGGCCGCCCTCGACGGGTGCGCCCGTGGCGGCGAGCGCGACGCGCAGCGCGCCGCCGAGGCCGGCGTCGACGTTCGTCCAGTACGCGATCGCCCGCTCGCGGATCTCGTCGCTGCGCACGGCGCCGACGTGCCCGGTGATCGTTGCGAGGAAGCGGTCGCGCGCGGCGTCGTCGAAGACCTCGCGGTAGAGGGTGCCCGCCTGGCCGAAGTCGTCGTCCTCCGGGTGCAGCGTCGCAGCGGAGCGCGTCAGCTCGCCGTCGGCCTCCCAGCCGGCAGACTCCGCGGCGCGGGCCGGGTCGGCGTGGGCACCACCCTGGCTGTTGGGGGCGTAGACCGGCGTGGTCGCGGAGGAGAAGGAGTAGCGCATGGCGCCGTCCTTCGCGTAGGAGTGGCCGCCCTCGCTCGCCGCGTGCGGGGCGTTCACGGGGAGCTGTGCGTGGTTGGTGCCCACGCGGTACCGGTGGGCGTCCGCGTAGGAGAAGATGCGCGCGAGCAGCATCTTGTCCGGGCTCGTGGCGATGCCCGGCACGAAGTTGCTCGGCGCGAACGTCGCCTGCTCGATCTGCGCGAAGTAGTTCTCCGGGTTGCGGTTCAGCTCCATGACGCCCACCTCGACCAGCGGGTAGTCCGCGTGCGGCCACACCTTCGTGAGGTCGAACGGGTTGAAGCGGTACGTCTTGGCGTCCTCGTACGGCATGACCTGGACGGAGAGCGTCCAGCGCGGGAAGTCGCCCGACTCGATGTGCTCGTACAGGTCGCGGATGTGGTGGTCCGAGTCCGACCCGGCGAGCTGCGAGGCCTCGTCGGCGGAGAGGTTGTCGATGCCCTGCTGGGTCTTGAAGTGGTACTTGACCCAGAACCGCTCGCCCGCCGCGTTGATCCACTGGTAGGTGTGCGAGCCGAACCCGTCCATGTGGCGCCAGCTCGACGGGAGGCCACGGTCGCCCATGAGCCAGGTCACCTGGTGCGCCGACTCGGGGGAGAGCGACCAGAAGTCCCACTGCATGTCGTTGTCGCGCAGGTTCGATCCGGGCAGGCGCTTCTGCGAGCGGATGAAGTCGGGGAACTTGATGCCGTCGCGCAGGAAGAACACGGGCGTGTTGTTGCCGACGAGGTCGTAGTTGCCCTCGGTCGTGTAGAACTTCAGCGCGAAGCCGCGCGGGTCGCGCCACGTGTCGGGGGAACCCTGCTCGCCCGCGACGGAGGAGAAGCGCGCGAGCATCTCGGTGGTCGTGCCGGGCTGGAAGAGCGCGGCACGCGTGAAGGCGCTGACGTCGTTCGTCACGGTGAACGTCCCGAAGGCTCCGCCGCCCTTGGCGTGGACGACGCGCTCGGGCACGCGCTCGCGGTTGAACTGGGCGAGCTTCTCGACGAGGTAGTGGTCGTGCAGGACGATCGGCCCGTCGGCGCCGACGGTCTGGGCGTGGGCGTCCGAGGCGACGGGGGCACCGGCGTTCGTGGTGGTGAAGGGGGCGGTCATGGGTCTCCTTCCGTGGGCCGCGGTCGCGGCCCGTTGGGTGTTCTCATACCGGGATCTTCGTGAGAAAAAGGGCGCGCTCCGGATGCGCGAGGTGCGAGGAGCGGGATGGGGGTGGTCAGTCAGTCCGCGCAGTCGGGGCAGAGGCCCCAGAACGTCACCTCGGCGGTGTCGATCTGGAACCCCGACGTGCTGGAGGGGGTCAGGCAGGGAGCGTGGCCGACCGTGCAGTCGACGTCGGCGACGGCGCCGCAGCCCCGGCACACCACGTGGTGGTGGTTGTCGCCGAGGCGGCGCTCGTAGCGCGCCGGGTGGCCCGCGGGCTCGATCCGGCGGACCAGCCCCTTGTCGGTGAGCGTGTGCAGGACGTCGTAGACCGCCTGGACCGAGACGGAGCCGAGCGACGCGCGCGCGGCCCGCAGGACGTCGTCGGCGTCGGCGTGCTGCTGGAGCTCGACCGCGTCGAGCACGGCGAGCCGGGCGGCGGTGACGCGCAGGCCGTGCTCGCGCAGCTCGCCCTCGTGGCGGGCGCGTCGCGGCCCGTCGTCGAGGCTCGTCCCCGCGCCGGGCGTCGCTGCTGTCGTCATGACCCCACTCTAACCACGTAGACTGGAAGAGTTCCAATGATGGAGGCGATCCGGAGTTCGGTCCTCGCGCCAGGTGCGGAGCTCCGGTCCGCCTCTGCTATCCTTGATGGCTGACCGACTCGTGCGCGTCTCCTCGTCCGGTTCTGGGCGACGGGAGGGGTACGAGTGCGCAAGTGGATCTCATCCCACCCGGGTCTCGACCGCCGACGAACGTCGCGACAGAGGCCGGGTCCTGGTCCGGGACGCGCCCTCCTGGGGGCGTTCCGCCGTGGTCGTCGCCCGGTGCGACGTCCCGACCTGATGGCCTCCGCCCTGCGCTCAGGGACGGAGGCCTTCTTCGTCCCGGGTGGTCTACCGACGACTTCCTAGGAGCATCACATCAGCGAGCCTCGCATCAACGATCGGATCCGCGTCCCCGAGGTCCGACTCATCGGTCCCGGCGGGGAGCAGGTCGGCGTCGTCCGCACCGAGGTTGCCCTGAGCCTTGCCCAGGACGCGGACCTCGACCTCGTCGAGGTCGCCCCGGACGCCCGGCCCCCCGTCGCCAAGCTCATGGACTTCGGCAAGTTCAAGTACGAGTCCGACATGAAGGCGCGTGAGGCGCGGCGCAACCAGGCGAACACGGTCCTCAAGGAGATCCGCTTCCGCCTGAAGATCGACCCGCACGACTACGGCACCAAGAAGGGCCACGTCGAGCGTTTCCTCGCCGCCGGCGACAAGGTCAAGGTCATGATCATGTTCCGCGGGCGCGAGCAGTCCCGCCCCGAGATGGGCGTGCGTCTGCTCCAGCGCCTCGCGGACGACGTGGCTGAGCTCGGCTTCGTGGAGTCGATGCCGAAGCAGGACGGCCGCAACATGACCATGGTGCTCGGCCCGGTGAAGAAGAAGGCCGACGCCAAGAGCGAGCAGCGCAAGCGGGCGCAGGAGGCCGAGCCTCGGCTGACGAAGTCCGCCCAGCGCGCCGCGGCGCGCACGGTCGACGGCCCGGAGGGCGAGGACGTCGACGCGCCCGAGACCGTGGAGGTCGCCGAGGCTCCGGCCGTCGAGGCCACCCCGGCCCCCGCCGAGGCGGCTGTGTCGGTCGAGGCGCCCGTCGAGGCTCCGGTCGAGGAGGCGCCCGCGCCGAAGGCTGCTCCGGCGCCGAAGGCCGCGCCCGCGCCGAAGACTGCCAGCCCGCGCTCGACTCCCGCGCCGCGCCCGGCCACGGCACCGCGTCCCGCTGCCCGACCGGCGGCGGACTCGAAGCCCGCGGCGCCGCGCCCGGCCACTCCCCGTCCGGCACCGGCGGCTCCGTCCGCGCCGGCGTCCGGCGCCAAGCCGGCGGCTCCCAAGCCTGCCGCGCCCAAGCCGAGCGCCCCGCGCCCCGCGCCCAAGCCGGCACCGCGAGGCAAGGCCGGCTGACGGCCGGCAGCACAGACCGACCCTGCTCGGGGTCCGGGCCCACCGGCCAGGACCCGAACACGTCGGCCGCCGCGAGGCGGCTGACCGGACACAAGGAGAGACGGCAGTCATGCCGAAGAACAAGACGCACTCGGGTGCCAAGAAGCGCTTCCGCATCACGGGTACCGGCAAGGTCATGCGCGAGCAGGCCAACGCTCGACACCTGCTCGAGCACAAGGCCACCAAGCGCAAGCGCCGCCTCGCCCAGGACCAGGTGGTCTCGCCCGCCGACGTCAAGACCATCAAGAAGCTGCTCGGCAAGTGACCCGGCAGGTGGCGGAACCCGCCACCGACCGGCTCACCCCTGAGCCCCGAACTGCAAGGAGCATCACGTGGCACGCGTGAAGCGGGCGGTCAACGCCCAGAAGAAGCGCCGTACGACCCTCGAGCGCGCCAGCGGCTACCGCGGCCAGCGCTCGCGCCTCTACCGCAAGGCGAAGGAGCAGGTCACCCACTCCCTCGTCTACTCGTACCGCGACCGCAAGGCGCGCAAGGGCGACTTCCGCAAGCTGTGGATCCAGCGCATCAACGCGGCGTCCCGCGCGCAGGGCCTGACGTACAACCGCCTCATCCAGGGCCTCAAGGCCGCGGGTGTCGAGGTCGACCGTCGCCTGCTCGCCGAGCTCGCGGTCAACGACGTGGCCGCGTTCAACGCGCTCGTCCAGGTCGCCAAGGACGCGCTCCCCGAGGACGTCAACGCGCCGAAGGCCGCAGCCTGACCAGCGCCCCTCGCGCCACGGACGCCCGGACGGCGCACGACCCGCTCGACCCCACGCTGACGAACCCTCGCAGCGACCGGGTCAAGGCGGTCCGTGCGCTGGCCGGGCGTCCGGCGCGTTCCCGGCACGGACAGCTCCTCGTCGAGGGGCCGCAAGGCGTGCGCGAGGCCGTGCGGCACGCCTCCGAGCGCGTCCGCGACGTGTACGTGACGCCCACGGCCGGCGGGCGGCACCCCGAGATCGTCGACGACGCCCGCGCCGCGGGTCTGCACGTCCACGTCGCGACGGCCGAGGTGCTCACCGCGATGAGCCCTGACGCGCAGGGCGTGCTCGCGGTGGTCCGCACGCAGGAGCCCACGGTCCAGGACGTCGTCGCCACGCTCACCGGTCCCGGCCGCGAGCGGCCCGCCCTCGTCGCGGTGCTCGTGACGGTGCGCGACCCGGGGAACGCCGGGACCGTGATCCGGGCCGCCGACGCGGCGGGCGCGGACGCGGTCGTGCTCGCGGGCGAGAGCGTGGACGTGCACAACCCCAAGGTCGTGCGCTCCACCGCGGGTTCGTTGTTCCACCTGCCCGTCGTCACGGGCGTGAGCCTCGCGGACGCGGTGGCCGCGCTGCGCGATGCCGGGCTCACCGTGCTCGCCGCCGACGGCGCGGGCGACCTGGACCTGGACGACCTGCTCGACGTGGCCGGTCCCGCGGGCGAGGGTGTGCTCGACGACGGGCAGCGGCGTGTCGACCTCGCGGCCCCGACCGCCTGGGTCTTCGGGAACGAGGCCTGGGGCCTGCCCGAGCAGGACCGGGCGCTCGCCGACGCGGTCGTGCGCGTCCCGATCCGTGGGCTCGCCGAGTCGCTCAACCTCGCGACCGCCGCGACGGTGTGCCTCTACGCGTCGAGCCGGGCGCACCGACCCGCCCGGCGTCCGGCCGCGGCAGGAGGCGCCGGCCTGTGAGCCTGTTCGCCGCGCTCCGCCCGAGCGCCGCGGCGCTCGACCATCTCGCGCTCGCGCTCTCGGGCGCGCAGGCCCAGGAGGCGCGCCGGCCCGACGGCGCGCCGCTGGTGCGGTGGACCCCGCCGGAGCTGTGGCACGTGACCGTCTCGTTCTTCGGGCCAGTTCCGGACGGGACGGTGCCCGACCTCGCCGCCGCGCTCGCGTCGGTGGCGCGCGAGACGCCACCGCTCTCGCTGCGCCTGCGCGGCGCCGGCGTCTTCGACCGACGCGTGCTGTGGGTCGGCGTCGGAGGCGTGGGCGCCGACGCGCTCCGTGACCTCAGCACGGCCGTGGCCGAGGCGGCCGGGGAGGCCGGCGTCCGCGTGGACTGCCGTCCGCGGCAGCGCGCTCACCTCACCGTCGCGCGCGCCGCCGCCGGGGCCCGGCAGGCCCGACGCCGCGCACGCGTGCGACCCTCCCGGGGAGGCATCATGGACCGCACCGCCGGTGACCCGCTCGCCGGTCCGGCCGCGGCGCTGTCCGTCTACGCGGGCCCTGACTGGACCGCTCACGAGCTCCTGCTGCTCGAGTCGACGTCCGGCGACCTGCCCGGTGACACGTCGGGCCGGCGGGTGTACCGCACGGTCGAGACCTTTCCGCTGGCGGGGGCGGCCGCGCGCGGCTGACGACCACGGCGTCGGGAGGGCGACACCGGTCTCCGCGAGAGCCGGACCCGCGCGGGCACCGGCCCGGCACCCATACGACGGCTGTGCGAGGATGGCGGTCATGAGCATGCACGGTGGTCGTCGATTTCCCGGGCCCGTCACGGGCCCGCGCGACTGACGCGTGCACACCTGCCGCCTGAGGCGGGACGGACCGGTCCGGGACGGGCGCCCTAGAATGACCGCGACGCGCGCACGAGCGCGCGCCCGCGCGCGCCCCGTGCGTCGCGCCCCGCGAGGCGACACCGGTCCAGGCCACCCCTGAGGGTCCTGCCCGGGTCGTCGCCCGCTCCCGCAGTCCCGCCCTCGCCAGGAAGGCACGCATGTCCAGCCCTGACGCCGACGTCGTCACCCCCGTCACGGGGGACGGCGGCCCGGACACCCCGACCGCTCCCTCCCCGCTCGACGCCGACGCGCTCCAGCGCGCGCTCGACGCCGCCCTCGCCGCGATCGCCGGGGCCGGCGACCTCGACGCGCTCAAGCTCGTGCGCACTGAGCACACGGGGGACCGCAGCGCCCTCGCGCTCGCGAACCGCCAGATCGGCTCGCTCGCGCCTGCCGACAAGAAGACCGCCGGCAAGCTCCTCGGTCCGCTCCGCGGCCGCGTGAACCAGGCGCTCGCCGCGCGCCAGGCCGAGCTCGAGGCCGAGCGCGACGAGCGCGTGCTCGTCGAGGAGGCGGTGGACGTCACGCTCCCGGTCGACCGCGTGCCGTCGGGCGCACGGCACCCGCTGGAGACGCTCCAGGAGCGCGTGGCCGACTTCTTCGTCGGCCTCGGCTGGGAGATCGCGGAGGGCCCCGAGGTCGAGGCGGAGTGGTTCAACTTCGACGCGCTGAACTTCGGCGTCGACCACCCGGCGCGGCAGATGCAGGACACGTTCTACGTGGCCGGAGCGGGCGGCTCCGAGGGCGCTGCGGCGCCGTCGAACCTCGTGCTGCGCACCCACACGTCGCCCGTCCAGGCGCGCTCGCTGCTCGAGCGCGGCGTGCCGCTGTACGTCGCGTGCCCGGGCAAGACGTTCCGCACCGATGCGCTCGACGCGACCCACACGCCCGTCTTCCACCAGGTCGAGGGGCTCGCGATCGACGAGGGACTGACCATGGCGAACCTCCTGGGGACGCTCGACGCTTTCGCGCGCGCCATGTTCGGTCCCGAGGCGCGCACGCGCCTGCGCCCGAGCTACTTCCCGTTCACCGAGCCGAGCGCCGAGATGGACCTGTGGTTCCCGCAGAAGAAGGGCGGCCCCGGCTGGATCGAGTGGGGCGGCTGCGGCATGGTCAACCCGAACGTGCTGCGGTCCGTCGGCGTCGACCCCGACGTGTACTCGGGCTTCGCGTTCGGCATGGGCATCGAGCGCACGCTCATGCTGCGCCACGGGATCGCGGACATGCACGACATGGTGGAGGGCGACGCGCGCTTCTCCGCCCAGTTCGGAACGGAGATCTGATGCCCTACGTCGCCATCGACTGGCTGGGCGACCACGTCGAGCTGCCCGCGGGGCTCACCGCCGAGCGGCTCGCCGCCGACCTCGTCCGCGTCGGCCTGGAGGAGGAGGCGATCCATGGCGCGGCCGTGACAGGTCCCCTCGTCGTCGGGCGCGTCCTGGAGATGACGCCCGAGCCGCAGAAGAACGGCAAGACGATCAACTGGTGCCTGGTCGACGTCGGCCCGGAGCACAACGCCGCCGAGATCAAGGGCGTGGATCCTGCGGAGGTGCCGACGGGTGGTGCGCGCGGCATCGTGTGCGGCGCGCACAACTTCGCGCCGGGCGACCTCGTCGTCGTCGCGCTGCCGGGCTCCGTGCTGCCCGGGCCGTTCCCCATCGCGAGCCGCAAGACCTACGGGCACGTGTCCGACGGCATGATCTGCTCGCAGCGCGAGCTCGGGCTCGGCGAGGACCACGACGGCATCATCGTGCTGCCGCGGCTCGGGTATGCGGCCGAGGACCTGTCCCCGGGGCAGGACGCGGTCGCGCTGCTCGGGCTCGGCGACGAGGTGCTCGAGATCAACGTGACGCCCGACCGCGGGTACGCGTTCTCCTACCGTGGTGTCGCGCGCGAGTTCTCGCACTCGACGGGCGCGCGCTTCACGGACCCTGGCCTGCCGGGCTCGCTGTCCACGCCGCCGCCCGCGGCGACTCCCGACGGCTTCCCCGTCGAGGTCGACGACGCGGCGCCGGTCCACGGCGTCGTCGGGTGCGACCGCTTCGTGACGCGCGTCGTGCGCGGGATCGACCCCGCGGCGCAGACGCCCGCGTGGATGCAGCGCCGCCTCACGGCGTCGGGCATGCGCCCGATCTCACTCGCGGTCGACGTGACGAACTACGTCATGCTCGACCTGGGCCAGCCGCTGCACGCGTACGACCTCGAGAAGGTCGCGGCGCCGATCGTCGTGCGACGCGCGGCGTCGGGGGAGCGGCTCACGACGCTCGACGACGTCGACCGTGCCCTCGACCCCGAGGACCTGCTCATCACGGACAGCCCCGACGGCGTGCGCGCCTCCCGTGTGCTCGGGCTCGCGGGCGTCATGGGCGGTGCCTCCTCGGAGGTCGGCCCGACGACGACGGCCGTGCTCGTCGAGGCCGCGCACTTCGACCCGGTGACGGTCGCGCGCACGTCGCGCCGCCACAAGCTGTCGAGCGAGGCGGCGAAGCGGTTCGAGCGCGGCGTCGACCCGCTCCTTCCCGCGGTCGCGGCGCAGCGCGTCGTCGACCTGCTCGTCGAGCTCGGCGGCGGCACGGCTGACGACGCGGTGAGCGATCTCGACCGGGTCCCGGCGCCCACCGCGATCCGCCTCCCGGTCGGGGAGGCCGAGCGCCTCGTCGGCGTGCCGTACACGCTGGAGCAGGTCGTCGGCACGCTCGGCGCGATCGGGTGCACGGTCGACGCGGACGGCACGGAGGCCACGGGCGTGCTCGTGGTCACCCCGCCGTCGTGGCGCCCCGACCTCACGGAGCCGGCCGAGCTCGTGGAGGAGGTCGCGCGCCTCGTCGGCTACGACGAGATCCCGTCCCTGCTGCCCGCGGCGCCCGGCGGTCGCGGGCTCACGCGCGAGCAGCGCGTTCGACGGTCGGTCGCGCGGGCGCTCGCGGAGGACGGGTTCGTCGAGACGCTGAGCTACCCGTTCGTCGGCACCGCGGAGCTCGACGCGCTGCGCCTGCCCGCGGACGACGCCCGCCGACGTGCGCTGCGCCTGCTCAACCCGCTCGCCGACGACCGCCCGCTGATGCGCACGGACCTGCTGAGCACGCTGCTGGAGACCACGCGCCGCAACGTCGGCCGGGGGCTGGGCGACGTCGCGCTCTTCGAGATCGGCCTCGTCACGCACCCGCGGCCCGACGCGCCTGCCGCACCCGCCCTGCCGGGCGGTGTCCGGCCGAGCGACGAGGAGCTCGCTGCGATCGATGCCGCGCTGCCGTCGCAGCCGCGCCACGTGGCCGGCGTCCTCGTCGGGCGCCGCGAGCGTGCCGGCTGGTGGGGTCCGGGCCGCGCGGCGGACTGGACCGACGCGCTCGCCGCGGCGCGACGCGTCGTGGAACGCGCGGGCCTCCGGGGCGACGCGGACGTGACCGTGGTCGCCGACACCGCGCGGGCACCGTTCCACCCGGGGCGCTGCGCGCGCCTCGAGCTCGCGGACGGGACGGTCGTCGGGCACGCGGGTGAGCTGCACCCCAAGGTGGTCGAGAACCTGGGCCTTCCCGCGCGTGCGGTGGCGTTCGAGGTCGACCTCACCGCGCTCGTGGAGGGCTCGTCCGACGCGCCGGTGCAGGCGAAGCCCGTCTCGGGCTTCCCTGCGGCCAAGGAGGACCTCGCGTTCGTGGTGGACGCCGACGTGACCGCGCAGGCGCTGCGCGACGCGATCGTCGAGGGTGCCGGCGACCTGGTCGAGGAGATCGCGCTCTTCGACGTCTTCACCGGCGAGCAGGTCGGCGCGGGCCGCAAGTCGCTGGCGTTCTCGCTGCGGCTGCGCGCGGCGGACCGCACGCTCACCGCCGACGACGTCGCGCGCGTCCGCGAGGGCGCCGTGGCGTCGGCGCGCGAGCGCGTCGGCGCGGAGCTGCGGGCGTGAGCGCGGAGGGCCCGGCCGCCGTCGATGCCGCACGGACGGCGCTCGTCACCGGCGCGTCGCGCGGCATCGGCCGCGCGATCGCCGTCGGTCTCGCTGCGGCCGGCCTCGACGTCGCGCTCCTCGCGCGCGACGCGGACCGGCTCGCGGGCGTGGCCGACGAGATCGCGGCGCTCGACGGCAGCGGTGCCGGGCGTGCGGTCGTGGTGACGGCGGACGTCACCGACGCCGCGGCCGTCGCGGCCGCCGTCGCCGAGGCGGAGGGCGAGCTCGGGGGCGTCGACCTCCTCGTCAACAACGCGGGTCGGGTCGACGCCGAGGTGCCGCTCTGGGAGGCCGACCCCGACGAGTGGTGGGCGATCGTCGAGACCAACGTGCGCGGCCCGTTCCTCCTCGCGCGCGCCGTGGTGCCGGGGATGCTCGCGCGCGGCGGGGGCCGCGTCGTCGACCTCAACAGCGGCGCGGGCTCGCACGACATGGACGGCGCGAGCGCGTACAACGCGAGCAAGACGGCGCTGCTCCGGCTGGGGGCGAACCTCCACCGCTCCGGCCACGCGCGTGGGCTGCGCACGTTCGAGGTCTCGCCCGGCGTGGTGCAGACCGACATGACCGCGTCGATGGCCATGCACGAGGGCCGCACCGAGTGGACCCCGGTCGAGCGCACGGTCGAGATGGTCGTCGCGATCGCCCGGGGCGAGCTCGACGCGTTCTCGGGCGCGTTCGTCCGCGTGACGCACGACTCTCCGGAGTCCCTGCGGGCCGCGGCGGACGAGGCCGCGCGCCGCGGGGACTCGTTGCCGGGCCCCGACGCGCGCCGGCTGCGCGTGACCCGCTGGGGCGCGGACGACCCGATGCCGGGAGAGCTCCCGGCCCGCTGACCTCTGGGCGACCGGTCGTGGCACGCTCCGCGGCGTCGCGCACCGGACGCGTCGCAGGCCCGTCGCACTCCGGACCCGCAGCGCCGCCCGACCTCACCGGTCGGGCGGCGCTCGCGCGTCCTGGGGGTGACTTGCGGAGCCGTGGACCGCGGGCACGAGGAGGAGATCACCCGGCATCTAGTTGAAGCTTCACTCAGTCATCGGGGATGCTGTCCTGGACACCTGACCAGTACCGGGCGGACACCGACGTCGCGGCTCGACGACGCCCGGGAGCGACGTATGACGACCGCACGCCCTGTCCGACAGTGGAACGGCCTGACCGTCCCCGAGGCCGGCACCTACGCCCTCGACGAGGCGCACAAGCGCATCGGGTTCACCGGGATGCACATGATGGTGTCGCCCGTGCGGGGGAGTTCACCCGGGCGCGCGCGACGATCCTGGTCGGTGCGGACCCGTGCGCGTCGGCCGTCTCCGCGACCATCGAGACCGCGAGCCTCACGACGCACCACGAGGAGCGCGACGCGCACCTGCGCAGCCCCGACTTCCTCGACGTGGACGCGTACCCGACGATCGAGTTCCGCAGCACCTCGGTCGACTGGCAGGGCGAGCAGCAGGACCAGATCCTCGCGTGGGCGCGACTGCGGAACCGCTCGCCCGAGCGCGCGGAGCTCGCGCCGGAGCGCGTGCAGCCCCGGGCCGCGCAGTCGGGGCGGTTCCTCGTCCACGGGCTGCTCACCGTCCGGGGCGTCACCCACCGGACCGTCCTCTCGATGCAGTACGGGGGCGCGCGCCGCGACCCGTACGGCCGGGACATCTTCGGCTTCCACGCCGCGGGCGAGATCGACCGGGAGAGCTTCGGCCTCGTCTGGAACGTGCTCCTCGAGACCGGCGGGTTCCTCGTGGGCAAGAAGATCGGCCTCGAGATCGCGGGCGAGGCGATCCACCAGGGCTGACGTCCCGTCCGTCAGGGTGCGTCGAGCACGACCGCCGCACGGTCGACCCAGACGTGCCACACGCCGCGCACGGGGTGGACGTGCTCGAACGCGACGCGGTCGCCGTCGTCGTGCGTCAGGACGCCGGCCAGCACGACGCGGCGCCCGCGGCGGTCGACGGTCGACCAGCGGGCGGGGACCGGAGGGCGCAGCGGCGTCGCGGAGGAGCCCGGCACGGGGCGGCGGGAAGGTCGGTGGTGCGGCATACCCAGGAGGACGCGGTCGCGCACGCGTTCTCGCGCGCGAGACCGGGTGAAACCCTCGGGCGCGCAGGACGTAGCATGGCGCGCGACACGGGGTGCCCCGCCGAGGGCTGAGATGAGACCCGTCGAACCTGCTCTGGCTCGTACCAGCGAAGGGATGTCCGGCGATGACGCTCGCCCTGCCCCAGCACGACCCCGCTCCCCGGCGCGACAGCGCCCCCCGGCCCGAGGCCGGCCGCACGCCCGGTCCGGACGTCGACACCGGCGCCCGGCCCTCGCGGCCGCGCGTCCTGTCGATCGCCGGGACGGACCCGACCGGGGGGGCGGGCATCCAGGCGGACCTCAAGTCCTTCGCCGCCCACGGCGCCTACGGCATGGCCGTCACGACGGCGCTCGTCGCGCAGAACACGCACGGCGTGCGGTCCGTGCACGTTCCCGGCCCCGCGTTCCTGCGCGCGCAGCTCGACGCGGTGTCCGACGACGTCGAGATCGACGCCGTGAAGATCGGCATGGTCGCCGACGAGGCGAACGCGCGCGAGATCGGGGCATGGCTCGACGCTCTCGCCGCGGCCCGGTCCGACGCCGGGGTCCCGCGGCCCTGGGTGGTGCTCGACCCCGTCATGGTCGCCACGTCGGGGCACCGACTGCTCGACCCGGGTGCGGAGCAGGCCGTGCGCGACCTCGCGGCCCGGGCCGACGTCGTGACGCCCAACTTGCCCGAGCTCGCCGTCCTCGCGGGACGCGACGTCGCGACGACGTGGGACGACGCGCTGGCGCAGGCCGCGTCCTACGCGACGGCGAGCGGCGCCGTCGTGCTGCTCAAGGGCGGCCACCTCACCGGCGCGACGTCGCCGGACGCCCTCGTCGTGCCGTCTGCTCCGTCGGCGGACGGGGTGCCGACCGTCACGACGTTCGACGCGGAGCGCGTGGACACGCCCCACACGCACGGCACCGGGTGCTCGCTCTCCGCGGCGCTCGCTGCCCTGCGGCCCCAGCGCGAGAGCTGGGAGGACGCGGCGCGCGAGGGCAAGGAGTGGCTCACCGGTGCGCTGCGTGGCGGCGCGGCGCTGCGCGTCGGGACGGGCCGGGGCCCGGTCGACCACCTGCACGCCTCGTCGCCCGTCGTGCCGCGCTGACGCTCGGACGGCGCGCGAGCAGCGGTCACGTCGGTCAGGCGCGCGTCACGTCCTCCTCGGCCGTCGCGTAGACGCACTCGTAGCCCGGTGGGACCCAGCGCCACCGCGCGTCGACGTCACGGATCGCGACGCCGTCGGGGCGGTCGGCGACGCACGCGTCCGCCTGCTGGCGCAGCCCGACCGTCACCCAGTACACGGCGAGCGCCGCGGCGAGCAGGACGGCGAGGACCGTCACGGCGCGGCGCAGGGCGGGGGAGGGTCCGCCGTCGGACCCGTCCTCCTCGCCGGGCCTCGCGGGCACCCAGTCCCAGCTCACGCGGTGTCGGGGACGAGCAGGACCTTGCCCGTGGTCGCGCGGCCCTCCAGCGCCCGGTGGGCGTCCGCGGCGTCGGCGAGCGGGAACGTGGCGCCGACGCGCACGTGCAGCGTGCCGCCCGCGACCGCGCCGAGCACCTCGGTCGCGCGCTCGACGAGCTCGGCGCGCGTCGCGGTGTGGTCGGCGAGCTTGGGCCGCGTGAGGAAGAGCGACCCGCCCGCGTTGAGGCGCTGCGGGTCGAACGGCGGGACCTGCCCGGACGAGCCGCCGTAGAGCACGAGCGTGCCCCGGCGGTGCAGCGATGCGAGCGACGCGTCGAACGTGTCCTTGCCGACCGAGTCGTACACCGCCGCGACGCCCTCGCCGCCCGTGAGCCCGCGCACGACCTCGGGCAGCTCGGCGGTGAGGTCGGCGAACGCCGTGTACTGGATCGCGTGCTCGGCGCCCGCGCCGCGGGACAGCTCCGCCTTCTCGGGCGTCGAGACCGTGGAGATCACGTGCGCGCCCCGCGCCACGAGCATCTGTGTCAGGAGCAGCCCGACGCCGCCCGCGCCCGCGTGCACGAGCACACGGTCGCCCGGGCGCACGGGGTACGACGACGTGCACAGGTAGTGCGCCGTGAGTCCCTGGAGCGCGACGGCGGTCGCGTCCTCGAGCGACACGGCGTCGGGGACGTGCAGCGCCTGCGCCGCGTCCACGAGGACGAGGTCCGCGTACGACCCGGGCGCCTCGGTCCACACGACGCGGTCGCCGACGGCGAAGCCCTCGACGCCCTCGCCCAGCCCGGCGACGATGCCCGCCCCCTCGCTCCCCACGACGTGCGGGTACTCCATCGCGTACACGCCGGAGCGCTTGTACGTGTCGATGAAGTTCACGCCCGCCACGGCGGACCGGACGAGCAGCTTTCCGGGACCCGGCGAGGGGTCAGGCAGCTCGGTGTAGTCGAGGACCTCGGGGCCGCCCGCCGCGCGGGCCACGATCGCGTGCATGGCCCCAGCCTAGGGTCGTGCGGGTGCCGAGGCCGCGGCCTGGGCCGCTCCGGTGCCGGACGCCGTCCCGACGGCGGCAGCGTCCTCACCGACGATGCGGGGCGGACGCGCGTGCCCGGCCGTCGCGTGCCAGCGCCCGAACCGGCGCTCGACGTGCACCGGGTGGCCGAAGCAACGCGTGACGTGCTCGGTGACGAGCACGTCCTGCGCGGCACCCGCGACGACGACGCGGCCGCGCGCGAGCAGGAGCGCGTGGCTCGTCGTGGTCGGCAGCTCTTCCAGGTGGTGCGTCACCAGCACCGAGGCGACGTGCGGCCGGGTCGCGCGCACGGCGTCGAGCGTCTCGAGGAGCTGCTCGCGCGCGGCGACGTCGAGCCCGGTGGACGGTTCGTCGAGCAGCAGGAGGGCGGGGTCGGGCAGGAGGGCGCGCGCCACGAGCGCCCGCCCCCGCTCGCCCTGGGAGAGGGTCGGCCAGGGGTCGTGCGCGCGGTGCGCGAGACCGAGGTCGGCGACGAGGCCGCGCGCGAGGGTGACCTCGTCCGGGGTCGGCTGCCAGCGCGGGCGCCAGTCGACGGTCCCCGTGAGGCCGGTCAGGGTCACCTCGAGCACGGTCAGCGGCGAGCGCAGGTCGTGACGTGGGTCGACGTGGCCGATCCGGCGGTGCAACGTCTGGACGTCCACGCGGCCCAGGCGCTCGTCGAGCACGTGGACCGTGCCCCGGGTCGGGTGCCGGCGCGCCCCGCAGAGCCCGAGGATAGTGCTCTTGCCCGCGCCGTTCGGGCCGAGCAGCGCCCAGTGCTCGCCCGCCCGGACGACGAGGTCGACGCCGTCGAGGATCGCCCGCCCCTCCCGCACCAGGTCGACGCCGCGCAGGGACAGGACCTCGGCGCTCACCGGTCACCACCCGTCGCGCCGGGCTCGCGCCCAGCGACTTTCGCGTGGACGGCCGCGAGGTGCTCGCGCGCCGCCACGGACGCACGCACGGCGTCGCGGTCGCGCACCGCGTGGAGGATCGCCTCGTGCGCGTCCTGGTCGTGCCGGTGCGCCTCGCCCGCGCGGTCGAGGTCGACCATCGCGACCATCGCGCGACGCAGGCGCGGTACGAAGGTCGCGAACAGCTCGCCGAGCACGGCGTTGTGCGCGGCGGCGACGACCGACCGGTGGAAGACGAGATCCGCGTCCACGTACTCGGCGGACGACGACGTCGGCGGGACCTGCCCGCGACGTGAGAGCGCGGTCGTCATCGCGCGGAGGTCGGCGGGAGTACGGCGCACGGCGGCGAGGCCCGCGGCCTCGGCCTCGAGCGCGGCGCGCACCTCCAGCACGTCGACGATCTCCCCGCGGCGCAGCACCTCGTCCCAGTCGTCCGCGGTGTCGGTCGACACGACGTACACGCCCGACCCCTGCCGGCTGTCGAGCACGCCGCGACCCGCGAGGTGGCGGATCGCCTCACGGACGGTGGAGCGCCCGACGCCGAGCTCGGTCGCGAGCGCCTGCTCGCCGGGCAGCCGGTGGTCGAGGGGCCAGACGCCGGAGCGCACGCGGTCGAGCAGGAGCTCGGCCGCCTGGTCCGCCAGGGGGCGCCGGTGCAGCGCGGTCATGGGAAACCTCTCAGGTTGTCTGAGGACTTGATCGGCGCTAGCGTACCCGGCATGTCCTGGACGGCGCTCCTCCTTCGGCGCCACGGCGGGTCTGACCGGACCGGCTCCCCGCCGTGGGGAACCGTCGCGCGCCGGTCGCCCACCGCCCCGTGCTCACGGGGCGCGACCCGAAGGACAGGCCGACCATGACCGCCCCCGACACCGCCGCGTGCACCCCCGACGTCTCGACCGAGACCTCGACCGTTCCCTGGACCGACGCCTCGACCGACCTCCCGACCGACGGGGGCGAGGCCGGGCCCTCCTGGAACCGTCAGCGCCCCTCGCGCATGCCCTCGTTCCGGTACGCCGACGTCCACGCCCGGGTCGACGTGCCGGAGCTGCCCGACCGCCGGTGGCCCTCGCGCCGCCTCACCCAGGCGCCGCTGTGGGTCCCCGTCGACCTGCGCGACGGCAACCAGGCGCTCGCGGAGCCGATGGACCCCGCGCGCAAGCGCCGCTTCTTCGAGCTGCTCGTCGCCATGGGCTACACCGAGATCGAGGTGGGCTACCCGTCGGCGTCGCAGACCGACTTCGACTTCGTGCGCCTGCTCGCCGAGACCGACCTCGCGCCCGAGCACGTCACGGTCGTCGTGTTCACCGCGGCGCGGTCGGACCTCATGGCACGCACGTTCGAGGCCGTTCGTGGGCTGCGCAACCCCGTCGTCGTCCACGTGTACACCGCGACAGCGCCCGTCTGGCGCGACGTCGTCCTCGGCCGCGACCGCGAGGACCTCGCGCGCCTCGTCACCGACGCCGGGGCCGACGTGCTGCGCCACGCCGGCGACGACCCGCGCGTCCGCTTCGAGTTCTCGCCCGAGGTGTTCAACCTCACCGAGCCCGACTACGTGCTCGACGTGTGCGACCGCATGACGACGCTCTGGGACGCGACGCCCGAGCGCCCCGTGATCCTCAACCTCCCCGCGACGGTCGAGGTCGCCACGCCCAACGTCTACGCCGACCAGATCGAGTACATGGACCGCCACCTCGCGCGGCGCGATGCCGTCATCCTCTCCGTGCACCCGCACAACGACCGCGGGACCGGCGTCGCGTGCGCCGAGCTCGCCGTCCTCGCCGGGGCGCAGCGCGTCGAGGGGTGCCTCTTCGGCAACGGCGAGCGCACCGGGAACGTCGACCTCGTGACCCTGGGCCTCAACCTGCACGCCCAGGGCGTCGACCCGATGGTCGACTTCTCCGACCTCGACGGGATCCGCGACGTCGTCGTCGCGTGCAACCGGATCGACGTGCATCCGCGCCACCCCTACGTGGGTGAGCTGGTCCACACCGCCTACTCCGGCACGCACCAGGACGCGATCCGCAAGGGCATGGAGCGCCACCGGGCCGACGCCGCGGCGTCGGGCCTCGACCCCGCGGTGGCGCCGTGGCGCGTGCCCTACCTGCCGGTCGACCCCGCCGACCTCGGGCGGTCGTACGAGGCCCTCGTCCGCGTGAACAGCCAGTCCGGCAAGGGCGGCGTCGCGTACGTGCTGCACTCCGTCCACGGCCTCGACCTGCCCCGCGGCCTCCAGGTCGACCTCGCGCGCCGCGTCCAGGAGCACGCCGACGCCACCGGCGCCGAGGTCACGTCCGACGCGCTCCTCGCGCTGTTCGACGCGGCCTACGCGCGACCCGGCGCCGTCGAGCCCGTCTCCTGGACGAGCCACCGCACCGACGGCGGGACCGAGCGCCTCGACCTCGTGCTCACCGTCGACGGCGCGCAGGTCACCACGTCCGGCACCGGGGCCGGCGCGGTCGACGCCCTGGCCGACGCGCTCGCCCGCCTCGGCCGTCCGGTCGAGATCCTCTCGCTCACCCAGCAGTCCGTCGGCACCGGCAGCGCCGCGACCGCGCTCACCTACCTGGAGCACCGCGGCCCCGACGGCGCCCCGCGCTGGACCGTCGGCCGCGACACCTCCGTCCTGGGATCGAGCGTCCGCGCCGTCTGCGCGGCGACGGTCTGAGCTCGTCGGGTCCGCGGCCCTCGTTCGAGCCGTACACGTGATGACGAGAGGGGAGAAGTGGTCCTCAGAACGGGGAATGACGGGGCCACTTCTCGCCTCTCGGCGGGACGGGACCGCCGGGCCTGTGCCGCGGGTCGTGCGGTGACGGGCAGGACGAGCGGTGGGGTCGGACCGTGTGCGAAGGACGTCAAAGGCGCACTCCTAGAACATCCGCCCGGAAGACCGAGGCGACGGTGCGCCAGTCCGAGCACACGGTCCGACCCCACCGCGGACCCGACCACGCGGGCAAGAAACTCGACCCCACCGCGGACCCGACCTCGCGTACCGTCGACAGGACCTCCGACCCGACCGTTGCATAAGTATGTATAGTGATGCATATGACGATCAGAGTCGCGGTCGCGGGTGCGTCCGGGTACGCCGGCGGGGAGACGCTCCGCCTGCTCGCCGGGCACCCGGAGGTGGAGATCGGCGCCGTCACGGCGCACAGCAACGCGGGGTCGCTCCTCGGTGAGCACCAGCCGCACCTGCGATCCCTCGCCGACCGCGTGCTCCTGCCCACCAGCGTCGAGCACCTCGTGGGGCACGATGTCGTCGTCCTCGCGCTGCCGCACGGCGCGTCGGGCGAGATCGCGGCGCAGCTCCCGGACGACGTGCTCGTGCTGGACCTGGGCGCGGACCACCGGCTGGAGTCCGCGGCGGACTGGGCGTCGTTCTACGGGTCGGAGCACGCGGGCACGTGGCCGTACGGGCTGCCGGAGCTCCTGCTCACGCACGAGCCCGGCGCGGCCGCGAGCGAGACGAAGCAGCGCGAGCGGCTCGCCGGGGTGCGCCGCATCGCGGTGCCGGGCTGCAACGTCACGGCGGTCACGCTGGGCATCCAGCCGGGCGTGGCGTCCGGGCTCGTCGAGGGGCGCGACCTCGTCGCGGTGCTCGCCAACGGCTACTCGGGCGCGGGCAAGTCGCTCAAGCCTCACCTGCTCGCCTCCGAGGCGCTCGGCTCGGCGCAGCCGTACGCCGTCGGCGGGTCGCACCGGCACATCCCGGAGATCGCGCAGAACCTGCGGGCCGCGGGGGCCCCGGCCGTGAGCATCTCGTTCACGCCCACCCTGGTCCCGATGTCGCGCGGCATCCTCGCCACGGTGACGGCGCGGCTGTCCGACGACGCCGCGCGCCTCGACCCCGCGGCGCTCGACGCGCGCGTCCGCCAGGCCTGGGAGGACGCGTACGTCGGCGAGCCGTTCGTCCGCGTGCTGCCCGCGGGGCAGTGGCCGACGACGGCGATGACGCTCGGCGCGAACACCGCGCTCGTCCAGGTCGCGGTCGATCACGCGGCGGGCCGCGTCGTCACCGTCACGGCGATCGACAACCTCGTCAAGGGCACCGCGGGCGCCGCGGTGCAGTCCATGAACATCGCGCTCGGCCTGCCGCAGACGGCGGGCCTCACGACCGAGGGGGTCGCCCCGTGACCGTCACCACCCCGCAGGGCTTCCGGGCCGCCGGCGTCGCCGCCGGGCTCAAGTCCACGGGCGCTCGCGACGTCGCGCTCGTCGTCAACGACGGGCCGCTCGACGTCGCCGCGGCCGTCCTCACGACGAACCGCGTGTTCGCGGCGCCGGTCGCCTGGACGCGCCAGGCCGTGCGCGACGGGCGCGCGACGGCCGTCGTGCTCAACTCGGGCGGCGCGAACGCGTGCACCGGGCCGGAGGGCTTCGCGGACACGCACCGCACGGCGGAGCACGTCGCCGACGTGCTCGCGACGTCCGCGGGCGACGTGCTCGTCTGCTCGACGGGCCTCATCGGCGTCCGGCTGCCCCTGGAGAAGCTGCTCGCCGGGGTCGACGCCGCCGCGGCGGCGCTCGCGGACCCGGTCGCCGCGGTCGACGGCGGCGGTGACGCCGCGCTCGCGATCATGACGACGGACACCGTGCCCAAGACGGTCGCGGTGGTCCGCGAGGTCACGGACGCCACCGCGACGGACGGCGCCGCGACGTGGTCCGTGGGCGGTATGGCGAAGGGTGCGGGGATGCTCGCGCCGGGCCTCGCGACCATGCTGTGCGTGCTCACGACGGACGCGGTCGTCGACGCCGCGACGGCCGACGCCGCGCTGCGTGCCGCGACCCGCACGACGTTCGACCGCGTCGACTCCGACGGCTGCATGTCGACGAACGACACCGTGATCCTCCTGGCCTCCGGCGCGTCCGGGGTCGAGGTGACGCTCGACGAGCTCACGGACGCCGTGACCGAGGCGAGCGCGTCGCTCGCGCGCCAGCTCGTGGCCGACGCCGAGGGTGCGAGCCACGACGTCGCCGTCACAGTGATCAACGCGTCCAGCGAGGACGCCGCGGTCGCCGTCGCGCGCGCGGTGACGCGGTCCAACCTGTTCAAGGCCGCGATCTTCGGCAACGACCCGAACTGGGGGCGCATCGTGTCCGCCGTCGGGACCGTCCCCGAGGACGTCGCGCCGTTCGACGCGCTCCTGCTCGACGTGACGGTCAACGACGTCCAGGTGTGCCGTGCCGGGGGAGTGGGCGAGCCCCGCGAGCTCGTCGACCTCGCCGCCGAGCGCGAGGTGCGCGTCGAGATCGACCTGCACGCCGGCTCAGCGAGCGCGACCGTCTGGACCAACGACCTCACGCACGACTACGTCCACGAGAACAGCGCGTACTCCTCATGAGCGACCCGACCACGCCCACGCCCCACCCGGACGACGCCGCGTTCGACACGCGCACCGACCTGCGCCCCGAGCAGAAGGCCGAGGTGCTCGTCGAGGCCCTGCCGTGGCTGGAGGAGTTCGCCGGCGCGCTCGTCGTCGTCAAGTACGGCGGCAACGCCATGGTCGACGACACGCTCAAGGCCGCGTTCGCGGAGGACATGGTGTTCCTGCGGCGCGTCGGCCTGCGTCCCGTCGTCGTGCACGGCGGGGGCCCGCAGATCTCCGCGATGCTCGACCGGCTCGGCATCGAGTCCGAGTTCCGCGGCGGCCTGCGCGTCACGACGCCGGAGGCGATGGACGTCGTGCGCATGGTCCTCACCGGCCAGGTCTCGCGCGAGCTCGTCGGCCTCATCAACGCGCACGGCCCGTACGCCGTCGGGCTCTCGGGCGAGGACGGCGGCCTGCTCCAGGCCCAGCGCCGGCACGCGACCGTCGACGGCGAGCCGGTCGACGTCGGGCTCGTCGGCGACGTCGTCGAGGTGCACCCGTCCGCGGTCCGGGACCTGCTCGACGCCGGGCGCATCCCCGTCGTCTCGACCATCGCGCCCGACCTCGAGGACCCCACGCAGGTGCTGAACGTCAACGCCGACACCGCGGCCGCGGCGCTCGCGGTCGCGCTCGGCGCGAAGAAGCTCGTCGTGCTGACCGACGTCGAGGGGCTCTACACCTCCTGGCCGGACAAGGGCTCGCTCGTCGCGCAGATCTCGCGCTCCGAGCTCGCGGCGCTCCTGCCGTCGCTGTCCGCGGGCATGGTCCCCAAGATGGAGGCGTGCCTGCGGGCGGTCGAGGGCGGCGTCCCCGCGGCGACCGTGATCGACGGCCGCGTGCCGCACTCGACGCTGCTCGAGGTCTTCACCACCCAGGGCAACGGGACCATGGTCGTCCCCGACCCCGCGGGCGCACCGGAACCCGCGCTCACCACGACCACCGGAGGAGCCGCGTGAACGCCCTCGACCACCCGACGGGCGCGCCCGCGCCCGCACCGACGACCACCGTGACGGCCCCGGCCGACGGCTCCGTCGCCCAGTGGACCGACCGGTACGCGCATGCCGTCATGGACACGTTCGGCCCGCCGCAGCGCGTGCTCGTGCGCGGCGAGGGCGCGTACGTGTGGGACGCCGACGGCAATCGCTACCTCGACCTGCTCGCGGGCATCGCGGTCAACGCGCTCGGCCACGCCCACCCGACGCTCACGGCCGCGGTCTCCGCCCAGCTCGGCACGCTCGGGCACGTCTCGAACTTCTTCGGCACCCCGACGCAGATCGCGCTCGCCGAGCGACTGCTCGCGCTCGCCGAGGCGCCCGAGGGCTCGCGCGTGTTCTTCACGAACTCGGGCACGGAGGCCAACGAGGCGGCGTTCAAGATGACGCGCCGGACGGGCCGGACGCGCGTGCTCGCGCTCCAGGGTGGCTTCCACGGGCGGACGATGGGCGCGCTCGCGCTGAC
The DNA here is from genome assembly GCF_059758455.1 of Cellulosimicrobium sp. GQ32. NCBI lineage: Bacteria > Bacillati > Actinomycetota > Actinomycetes > Micrococcales > Promicromonosporaceae > Cellulosimicrobium > Cellulosimicrobium sp. GQ32. The sequence continues at coordinate 237,166 of NZ_JCAXEP010000007.1, forward strand.
GTCGAAGGCCGCCTACCGCGAGCCGTTCGAGCCGCTCCCGGGCGGCGTCGAGTTCGTCGCGTTCGACGACGTCGCCGCGCTCGAGGAGGCCTTCTCGCCCGCGGTGGTCGCCGAGCGCGGCGAGGTCGCCGCGCTCGTCGTCGAGCCCGTGCAGGGCGAGGCCGGCGTGCGCTCGCTCTCGCCGGGCTACCTCGTCGCCGCGCGCGAGCTCACGGCGCGTCACGGCGCGCTCCTCGTGCTCGACGAGGTGCAGACCGGCGTCGGGCGCACCGGTTCGTGGTTCGCGTACCAGCAGCCCGAGGTGGGCGGCGGCATCGTGCCCGACGTCGTGACGCTCGCCAAGGGCCTCGGCGGCGGGTTCCCCGTCGGTGCGGTGGTCGCGTACGGCGAGCGTGCCGCGACGCTGCTCGGCCGCGGCCAGCACGGCACGACGTTCGGCGGCAACCCCGTGGCGGCCGCGGCGGCGCTCGCGACGCTCGGGGTGATCGAGCGCGACGGGCTGCTCGAGAACGTCCGGACCGTCGGCAAGCTCCTGCGCGCCGGCATCGCCGGAGCCGGGAACCCGCTCGTCGCGGGCGTGCGGGGGCGCGGGCTGCTCCTCGCCGTCCAGCTCACCCGGCCCGTCGCGGCGGACGTCGCGCGTGCGGCGCTCGACGCCGGGTTCGTCGTGAACGCCGTCGCGCCCGACGCGATCCGCCTCGCGCCACCCCTGATCCTCACGCCCGACCAGGCACGCGACGTCGTCGCGTTCTTCGAGTCGGTCACCGTGGACCCGACCGGTCCTTCCGCACCCGGCACCGCGGGCCCCGCACCCACGACCGCCCCCACGACCGCCCCCACGACGAGGAGCTCCTGATGGCCCCCCGGCACTTCCTGCGCGACGACGACCTCACGCCCGCCGAGCAGCGTCAGGTCCTCGAGATCGGCCTCGCGTTCCGCGACAGCCGCACGTTCCGTCAGCCGCTGGCCGGACCGCAGGGCGTGGCCGTGCTGTTCGACAAGCCGACGCTGCGCACGCAGCTCTCGTTCGCGACGGGCATCGCCGAGCTCGGGGGCTTCCCGGTCGTCGTGGACGGCCGGCTCGCCCAGGTCGGCGTGCGCGAGTCCGTCGCGGACGTCACACGCGTGCTCGACCGGCAGGCGTCGGCGATCGTGTGGCGCACGTTCGGCCAGGACCGGATCGAGGAGATGGCGGCGATCAGCCGGGTCCCGGTCGTCAACGCGCTCACCGACGACTTCCACCCGTGCCAGATCCTCGCGGACCTCCTGACGATCGCCCAGCTCCGCGGCGGCACCGGAGCGCTCGCGGGCCAGACGCTCGCGTACGTCGGCGACGGCGCGAACAACATGGCGCACTCCTACCTGCTCGGCGGCGCGACCGCGGGCCTGCACGTGCGGGTCGGCACGCCGGACGGGTACCCGCCGCACCCGGTCTTCGTGGCCGACGCCGAGCGGATCGCGGCCGAGACCGGAGGCTCGGTGCTCGTCACGTCCGACCCGGTCGAGGCCGTCGCGGGCGCCGACGTCGTCGCGACCGACACGTGGGTGTCGATGGGGGACGAGGCCGAGGCCGAGCAGCGTGCGCTCCCGTTCGTGCCCTACCAGGTGAACGACGACCTCCTCGCGCACGCCAAGGACGACGCGATCGTGCTGCACTGCCTGCCCGCCTACCGCGGCAAGGAGATCACCGCCGAGGTGATCGACGGCCCGCGCTCGGCCGTGTGGGACGAGGCCGAGAACCGCCTGCACGCGCAGAAGGCGCTGCTCACGTTCCTCCTGGAGCGGTCGTGACCGAGGCCCGCACGGCGACCACGAAGACGGCGCGCCACGCGCGCATCGCCGAGATCGTGCGCCGCACCGAGATCCACTCGCAGGCCGAGCTCGCGCGCGAGCTCGAGCGCGAGGGGCTGTCGGTGACGCAGGCGACGCTCTCGCGCGACCTCATCGAGCTGCGCGCCGAGAAGGTGCGCGGCGCGTCGGGCGCGCTCGTCTACGCGGTGCCGGGGGAGGGCGGCGACCGCAGCGTGCAGACCGCGGAGTCGCCCGAGTACCTCGCGGCCCGGCTCGCGCGCCTGTGCTCCGAGATGCTCGTCTCCGCAGAGGCGTCGGCGAACCTCGTGGTCCTGCGCACGCCCCCCGGCGCGGCGAACTACCTCGCGTCCGCGATCGACCACTCCGTGCTCCCGCACGTGCTCGGCTGCATCGCGGGCGACGACACGATCCTCGTCATCGCGCGCGACCCCGACGGCGGTGCCGAGCTCGCGCGTCGCTTCCTCGAGCTGTCCGGGCCCCACGGCGGGCCCGTCCCCGGCACGCCGGACTGACCGCCGTCGGACCATCCCCCGCGCGGCGGACCGCCCTGCGAGACTGGACCCCGGACCCCACCCGCTCGTCACAGAAAGAGACCGTCATGACTGAACGCGTCGTGCTCGCCTACTCGGGCGGCCTGGACACGTCGGTGGCCATCGGCTGGATCGCCGAGGCCACGGGCGCCGAGGTCGTCGCCGTCGCGGTCGACGTCGGCCAGGGCGGGGAGGACCTCGAGGTCATCCGGCAGCGCGCCCTCGACTGCGGCGCCGTCGAGGCGTACGTCGCCGACGCGCGCGACGAGTTCGCCGCCGAGTACTGCATGCCCGCGCTGCGCGCGAACGGCCTCTACCTCGACCGCTACCCGCTCGTCTCCGCGATCTCGCGCCCGGTCATCGTCAAGCATCTCGTGCGCGCGGCGCGCCAGTTCGGCGCGACGACCGTTGCGCACGGCTGCACGGGCAAGGGCAACGACCAGGTGCGCTTCGAGGTCGCGACGACGTCGCTCGCGCCGGAGCTCAAGACGATCGCCCCCGTGCGCGACCTCGCGCTCACGCGCGAGAAGGCCATCGAGTACGCCGAGAAGCACTCCCTGCCGATCGCGACGACCAAGCACAACCCGTTCTCGATCGACCAGAACGTCTGGGGCCGCGCGGTCGAGACCGGCTTCCTCGAGGACATCTGGAACGCCCCGACCAAGGACGTCTACAACTACACCGACGACCCGACGTTCCCGCCGGTCGCGGACGAGGTCGTGGTCACGTTCGAGCAAGGCATCCCCATCGCGCTCGACGGCGTCGCGGTGACGCCGTTGCAGGCGATCCAGGAGATGAACCGGCGCGCGGGCGCGCAGGGCGTCGGGCGCATCGACATCGTCGAGGACCGCCTCGTGGGCATCAAGTCGCGCGAGGTCTACGAGGCGCCGGGCGCCATCGCCCTCATCGCCGCGCACCAGGAGCTCGAGAACGTCACCCTCGAGCGCGAGCAGGCCCGCTTCAAGCGTGGCGTCGAGCAGCGCTGGACCGAGCTCGTCTACGACGGCATGTGGTTCAGCCCGCTCAAGCGCTCGCTCGACGTCTTCATCGACGACACGCAGCGCTACGTCTCGGGCGACGTGCGCCTCGTGCTGCACGGGGGGCGCGCGACCGTCACCGGCCGACGCTCGGAGGCGAGCCTGTACGACTTCAACCTCGCGACGTACGACGAGGGCGACTCGTTCGACCAGTCACAGGCCAAGGGATTCATCGAGATCTACGGTCTCACCGCGAAGCTCGCCGCCGCGCGCGACGAGAAGTTCGGCAACGGTGTGGACCTCGGGGCAGGAGCACTGTGAGCACGCACGACCAGCAGGGACCGGAGACCACCACGCCCGTCGAGGACGGCGCGGCGGCGGCGCAGGCCGACGGCGGGGGAGGGCGCGTGAGCCTGTGGGGCGGCCGCTTCGCGGGCGGGCCCGCCGACGCGCTCGCCGCGCTGAGCAAGTCGACGCACTTCGACTGGCGCCTCGCGGGCCAGGACGTCGCGGGCTCCAAGGCCCACGCGAAGGTCCTGCACGCGGCCGGCCTGCTCGACGACGACGAGCTCGACGGCATGCTCGCGGCACTCGAGCGCCTGCGCGAGGACGTCGCGTCGGGCGCGTTCGTCGCGGCCGACGACGACGAGGACGTGCACACCGCGCTCGAGCGCGGCCTCATCGAGCGGGCCGGTCCCGAGCTCGGCGGCAAGCTGCGTGCGGGACGGTCGCGCAACGACCAGATCGCGACGCTCACGCGCATGTACCTGCGCGACGAGGCGCGCACGATCGCGGGCCTGGTGCTCGACGTCGTCGACGCGCTGATCGAGCAGGCCGCCGCCCACCCCGGCGCCGCCATGCCCGGCCGCACGCACCTCCAGCACGCCCAGCCGGTGCTCCTCGCGCACCACCTGCTCGCCCACGCGTGGCCGCTGCTGCGCGACGTCGACCGACTCATCGACTGGGACGTGCGCGCCGCGCGCTCGCCGTACGGGTCGGGGGCGCTCGCGGGATCGTCGCTGGGCCTGGACCCGTCGGCCGTCGCCGCCGAGCTCGGGTTCGACGGCCCGGTCGAGAACTCGATCGACGGCACCGCGTCGCGCGACGTCGTCGCGGAGTTCGCGTTCGTCGCGGCGATGCTGGGCGTCGACCTCTCTCGGCTCGCGGAGGAGGTCATCCTCTGGGCGACCAAGGAGTTCGGCTTCGTGCGCCTGCACGACTCCTACTCCACGGGGTCGAGCATCATGCCGCAGAAGAAGAACCCCGACGTCGCCGAGCTCGCGCGCGGCAAGGCGGGCCGCCTCATCGGCGACCTCGCGGGCCTGCTCGCGACGCTCAAGGGCCTGCCGCTCGCGTACAACCGCGACCTCCAGGAGGACAAGGAGCCGGTGTTCGACCAGGTCGACACGCTCGAGGTGCTCCTGCCCGCGTTCTCCGGCATGGTCGCGACCCTCGAGTTCGACACCGACCGCATGGCGTCGCTCGCGCCGCAGGGCTTCTCGCTCGCGACGGACGTCGCCGAGTGGCTCGTGCGCGAGGGCGTGCCGTTCCGTGTCGCGCACGAGGTCGCGGGCGCGTGCGTGCGCGCGTGCGAGGAGCGCGGCATCGAGCTGTGGGACCTCTCGGACGACGACCTCGCGTCGATCTCGGAGCACCTCACGCCGGGCGTGCGCGACGTGCTGAGCGTGGAGGGCTCGCTCGCGTCGCGTGACGCCGTGGGCGGCACGGCCCCGGTCCGGGTCGCCGAGCAGCTCGAGACGGCGAAGGAGCGCTCGGCCGAGTACCGCTTCTGGGCGCAGGGCTGACGAGCCTCGTGCTGACGGTGCCCGCGCCGGGGGTGCGCGCGTGAGCGTCGACCGGGAGGTCCTCGCGGACCTCGTGCGACGCGTGCGCGACGCCGTCCCGCGCCTCGGCCCGTCGCCCCGCGCGGGCGACGGGCCCGCGGGGGGCAGCGCGACGCCGTCGGGCACGCGGCTCGTGGTGGTCGACGGGCCGGCGGGCTCGGGCAAGACGACGCTCGCCGCGCAGCTCGGCGACGCGCTGCCCGCGCAGGTGCTCCACATGGACGACCTGTACGAGGGCTGGCGCGGGCTCGAACCGGCGTGGGGCCGCCTCGCGGAGTGGGTCCTCGCCCCTCTCGCGGCGGGACGCTCGGGGCGGTACCGCCGGTTCGACTGGGCGCTCGACCGCTTCGCCGAGTGGCACGACGTCGCCCCGGCGCCCTTCCTCGTCGTCGAGGGCTGCGGGGCGGGTCGCCGCGAGGCGGACGACGTCGCCGCGCTGCGCGTGTGGGTCGAGGCCCCGGACGACGTGCGCCTTCGCCGGGGGCTCGACCGGGACGGCGAGGACCAGCGCGCGCACTGGCTCGCCTGGATGGCCGACGAGCGCGAGCACTACGCGCGCAACGCCTCGCGAGAGCGGGCCGACGTCGTCCTCGACGGCTGGGGGAACGTCGTGCGCGCGAGCGAGCGGCCGTCGCGCCAGGGCTCGGGTGACGGTGGCGAGGCGTAGATTGCCCACGACGGAAGGTGGTGCGATGTCGACGGACGCCGTGACGCAGACGACGGGGAGCGGGGAGTCCCGCCCCGTCGGACCGTGGGACGTCCCGGCCCGGGCGTGGTACGCGCGTGACGTCCACGAGGTCGCCCGCGACCTGCTCGGGTCGTTCCTCACCCGACGCAGCGACGACGGCGACGTCACCCTGCGGATCACCGAGGTCGAGGCGTACGACGGCGAGCGAGACCCGGGCTCTCACGCCTTCCGCGGACGCACGGAGCGCAACCGCGCGATGTTCGGCGAGCCCGGCCGGCTGTACGTCTACCGGCACCTGGGCCTGCACCACTGCGTCAACGTGGTCTGCGGGCAGGTCGGCCGCGCGTCCGCCGTCCTGCTGCGCGCGGGCGAGGTGACCGACGGCGTCGACCTCGCGCGGTCCCGCCGGCTCGCCGCCGGACGGTGCGACTCCGACCGCCAGATCGCCCGGGGTCCCGCGCGCCTCGCGGTCGCGCTCGATCTCGACCTGCGCCACTACGGTGCCGAGCTGACGAACCCCGAGGGCGAGCTCGTGCTGCACCGTGCGACCGCCTCGACGCTGCGCCCGGCGATCGCGACGGGCCCGCGCGTCGGCGTCTCCGGCGACGGGGGAGACGGAGACCTGTACCCGTGGCGCTCGTGGCTCGCGGGGGACCCGACGGTCTCGGCCTACCGCCGCGTGAGCGCCAGGGCGCGATGAGTCGCGCCGCCGGGCCGCGGGGTGCGGCCATGACGGCGTCGCGGCCGGTCTGACGAGCCGGCCGTCCCGTGGGCGGTGGCCGACGACGGCCGCGCGGCACGGCAGACTAGGACCCGCCTCCCGCACGGGCGGCGAAGCACGTGCCCGGACCGGGCACTCGACGAAGGAGCAGAAGTGAGCGACGTTCTCGACGAGCTGCAATGGCGGGGCCTGGTGGCGCAGTCCACCGACGAGGCCGCGCTGCGCGCCGCGCTGGCCGAGGGCCCGATCACGTATTACTGCGGCTTCGACCCGACGGCGCCGAGCCTGCACCACGGCCACCTCGTGCAGCTCGTCGTGCTGCGTCACCTCCAGCTCGCGGGCCACCGCGCCGTGGCGCTCGTGGGCGGGGCGACGGGCATGATCGGCGACCCGCGCCAGTCGGGCGAGCGGGTCCTCAACACCAAGGAGACCGTCGCGGAGTGGACCGAGCGGCTGAAGGCGCAGGTGTCGCGGTTCCTCGACTTCGAGGGCGACAACCCTGCCCGGCTCGTGAACAACCTCGACTGGATCTCCGAGCTGTCGGCGATCGACTTCCTGCGGGACGTCGGCAAGCACTACCGGCTCGGCACGATGCTCGCGAAGGACACCGTCGCGCGCCGCCTGCGCTCGGAGGAGGGCATCAGCTTCACCGAGTTCAGCTACCAGATCCTCCAGGGGATCGACTTCCTCGAGCTGTACCGCCGGCACGGCGTGTCACTCCAGACGGGGGGCAACGACCAGTGGGGCAATCTGCTCTCGGGTGTCGAGCTCATCCGCAAGACCGAGGGTGCGGCCGTGCACGTGCTGACCACGCCGCTCATCACCAAGGCCGACGGCACCAAGTTCGGCAAGACGGAGGGCGGGGCGGTCTGGCTGGCGCCCGACATGATGAGCCCGTACGCCTTCTACCAGTACTGGCTCAACGCCGCGGACGAGGACGTGGTGGGCTGGCTGAAGATCTTCACGTTCCGCACGCGCGAGGAGATCGCCGAGCTCGAGGCCGCCGTGCGCGAGCGGCCCGGTGCCCGCGAGGCGCAGCGCGCGCTCGCGTCGGACGTCACGACGCTCGTGCACGGGGCGGAGGCCACGGCGGCAGTGATCGCCGCGAGCCAGGCGCTCTTCGGCCGGGGCGAGCTCGCCGGCCTGGACGCGGGGACCCTGGAGGCCGCGGTCGCCGAGCTGCCGCGCACGACGGCGCAGGTGGGCGACACGATCGTCGACCTGTTCGCGGCGTCGGGGCTCGTCGCCTCGAAGGCGGCCGCGCGCCGTGCGGTGGCCGAGGGTGGGGCGTACGTCAACAACGTCAAGGTGACGAGCGAGGACGCCGTCCTCGCGGCGGAGGACCTGCTGCACGGGCGGTTCGCCCTCCTGCGCCGGGGGAAGAAGACGCTCGGGGTCGCGGTCGCGGACGCCGCTGCCGGCTGAGCAGCCACGTCGCCCTGAGACCGAAGGGGCCGGACCGCGTCGAGCAGTCCGGCCCCTTCGGCGTCTCGTCGCTGCACACGGACCGTGCGGCCGCCCGTCGCGACCCGTAGGGGGCGCCGAACGGCGCCACCGGGCGGGTACCGGGGGTGCGCAGCGCATGGATTTGGCACCCGGGCAGAGCGCGTGTAGTGTTCTCGACGTTCGCCCGGCAGGGAGGAACGGACACCGAGTCTCGATCGCACGAGACGGTGGCTGGTCCCCCGGGCGGTCTCCCTCGAGCAGGACACGGAGCCTCGCGCGCCGTGACATGATCGGGGCTGCTGGTTCCCCGGCTCCATCCGCTCGGATCACCGAGTTGGAGAGGGCGCTGAGGATCTGGTAGATTAGAGAA
>NZ_JCAXEP010000008.1:0-234595 GCF_059758455.1 Cellulosimicrobium sp. GQ32
GAGGAGAGATTCCCGCAGGCCCCGAAGTACCTCACCAGCGCGCGACGCCGCTCGGGCGAGATGAGGAATACGAAGCCGCGCACGAGACCCTCATGGCCATCGGACCGAGAGCCCACGACCTCGTCGCGCAGATACTCGCGACGCACCCAGAGACCTCCACACGAGACGCCGCCGTACAGGCTGCGCAAGTGCTCAGGGAGACCGCATGAGTCGACGGAACGAACCCTGCCGCTGCGGACACGTCTCGCGCATCCATGGGCGGCCATGGATCCCCGACGACCACTGCCGCGCATGGAACACCGCCGACGGCGCATGCACCTGCACAGACTTCAACGAGGAGACCACGCCATGACGACCTGGCCCAACCATGAGGTTCGCGCTCACAGCCTCCTCCGCTCCGCAACGACACTCATGAAGGCGCTCGACCGGATCCCGCCGGACGACCGCATCCACCAGTACGAGATCGCCGTCGGCGCCGTGGACGAGCTTCAAGGGGCCATGGCGTACGCCCAGGCCGTCCGGGCACGCGACGAGGGTGCGCTCGATCTCGTCGGCATCGTCTGGCCCGACGTCGTCGGAGACGAGCGGTGAGCGCCACGACAAGCCGACCCGAGACTGTCGACCAGCACGGCACCCGACACCGGTACGGCTGCCGCGTCCCGGGTTGGACCAGCGAGCCGTCACCGCTGCGCGGATGGCACATCTGCCGATGCTCCGAGTGCGGGGCCGTGCGCCTCGTACGAGCGCGAGGAAGTGGTCAATGAGCGAACCCAAACCGTCCAGCGCCTACCTCCACGGCGAGGGACCCGACGCCGTCGTGATCGTGCCCGTGCGGATCGCTGCGTGGCTCGCCACGAGAACCAACCTCTCGGCCACCAGGATCAGCGCGCGCGGCACCGACCCCGAGGTCTATGCCGTCCTCGCCGCACTGCACCGAGGCGGACTGCAGTGGCAGACCCAGGCCACCGGAAGCGACCAGCGGAAGGAACCGGAAGTCCCGGCACCCTCGAAGTGGGTCAACACCAGCAAGGCCGCAGACCTTCTCGGCATCACCGACCGAGCCGTCCGCCTCGCGATCGAGGAAGACCGGCTCCCGGCTGAGAGACACGGCCGTAGCTGGCGCATCGCCCGCGCAGACGTAGAGCACTACCGAGCCGCACGGGCGGCCTGACAAGGAGGATCAGGTGGCGACAACGTTGGAAGCGATCAAGGCGCTCGTCCAGGCCGGACGAGCGGACGAGGTCCGAGAAGTCCTCGACAACGCCGCGCGAAGCGCCAAGGGCGAGTACGACCACATCCGCAGCCAGACGGAGTACACCAAGGAAGCGCGTCGAGCGATGCTCTCGAAGGCGTACGACAACCGGCGAACGATCCTTGACCAGAAGATCGAGACGATGGCGGGCCAGACCGGGTACTCCGATCGCGATGACGTCGCACGGGCCTTCGGTACGGCAGGTCTGCCCGGTGACGCAGCTTCGCTCGCGATCTCGATGCGCGACGCGCGAGACCGGGTCGGTGAGATCAACGCCCGCGAAGAGCTCCTCAACCTCGTCCGTCGAGCCACGCGCAACAGCGACGAGGTGCTGGCGAGAGCAGCCGCCGGTCGAGCGATGGAGCTGGAGTACGGCGACGTCCTTCACGCCTTCCTCGAGACCAGACCGCAGGTGGACGCCGCTGTGGAGCGAATCTGGAAGGCGCAGCGGGCCGAGTACAACGGCTTCGAGTGGACCTTGCAGCTGAGCGCCCTCAAGCCGCCGAGCCTTTGACAGAGACACCGACCGTGATGCAGGCCCAGGGGGCGGTCCCCCGGGCCGGGGCCGTCCTCGCCCCCTCTGGCACAGCGAGATCTCTCTCCCCGGTTTTTTCCACACCACAGCCCCCTTGGAGGGCGAGATGCCAGCGATAGCAACTGCCTACCTGGAGCTCCTGCCGAGCATGCAGGGGTTCTCGAAGAACATCGCGAAGGAGCTCGACAGCCCGGAGGTTGGCCGGGCCGCGGAGAAGGCCGGGAAGTCCGCGGGCGGTCGCCTGTCGGCCGGGTTCAAGGCCGCTGCTGGCGGGCTCCTTGCCGGCGCGTCAATCGCCGGGATCGCTTCGTTCGTAAACGGGGCAGTCTCGTCCTTCTCAGAGCTCGAGGACTCGACCGCTGCTGCCGGTGTCGTGTTTGGCGACAGCATGGACAAGATCATCGCCCAGTCGAAGACTGCGGCGGGGACCTTGGGCCTGTCGCAGCAGGCGGTCATCAACGCCTCGAACACGTTCGGGACGTACGGCAAGAGCGCTGGCCTGGCTGGGGACGACCTCGCGAAGTTCGCGACGGATCAGACGGCTCTCGCCGCAGACCTGGCGTCGTTCAAGGGCACGTCGCCGGAGCAGGCGATCGAGGCTATCGGCGCCGCTCTGCGTGGCGAGATGGAGCCGATCCGGGCGTACGGCGTGCTGCTGGACGACGCGACGCTGCGCAACGAGGCCCTCAAGATGGGTCTGATCTCGTCGACGAAGGATGCGCTCACCCCACAGCAGAAGGTGTTGGCGGCGCAGCAGGCGATCTTGAAGCAGACGTCGGACGCGCAGGGTGACTTCGCGCGCACGTCGGAGTCGACCGCGAACGTGCAGAAGACGCTGGCGGCCGAGGCGGAGAACCTCCGGGCGAAGCTCGGGCAGCAGCTCGCCCCGGCGTTCACGGCCGTGCGCACGGTGGCGAACAACGTCCTGGCGGGCTTCTCCGCCGGCATCGACTACGTGATGCCACGGCTGCAGGCGCTCGGCGGGTGGATCCAGCAGAACGAGGCGTGGCTCAAGCCCATGGCAGTGGCGATCGCGGCCGGCACCACGGCGTGGGGTGCGTACGTGCTCGTGACGCAGGGCATCCCTGCGGTCCTTGCAGCCGCGAGGGGGGCGATGCTCGCGCTGAATGCGGCCATCCGCGCGAACCCAGCAGGCTTGCTGGTCACTGCGATCTCAGCTCTGGTGGGTGCTCTCGTCTACTTCTTCACGCAGACCGAGACGGGCAAGAAGATCGTCCAAGCGGCGTGGGCTGGCATCAAGACTGCTATCTCTGCGGTGTCGACGTGGTGGACCGGTACCGCGTGGCCTGCGATCCAGCGGGTCATCAACTGGTTCGGCGCTGCGTTCCAGGCTGCGGGCCGCATCATCGCCAACGTCTGGGCGAACATCAAGTCGGGCATCTCGGCGGCGTGGTCATGGATCGACAAGTGGGTCTTCACGCCGTTCAAGGTCGGCATCGACCTGCTCGAGCAGGCGTTCACGAACGTGAAGAAGGCGATCGCCACGGCGTGGGACGGCATCAAGTCTGCCGCCGCGAAGCCGATCAACTTCGTCCTGGGCACCGTGTACAACAACGGCATCCGCAAGTGGTGGAACACGATCGCGGGGGCGGTCGGGCTCAGTTCGTTGAAGTTGCCGCAGGCGTCGCTCGTGAAGTTCGCGTCGGGTGGTGTCATGCCCGGGTACACGCCGGGTCGTGACGTGCACCGGTTTGTCTCCCCGACGGGCGGGCGTCTTGAGCTCTCCGGCGGCGAGGCGATCATGCGCCCGGAGTGGACGCGTGCCGTGGGTGGGCCTCGAGCAGTCGCGGCCATGAACACCGCGGCGCGTCGCGGGCAGGCGTTCTCGTCGGGCGGCGTGTTCGGGCGCCGTGCGGAGACGGGCGGGTTCTGGGACAACGTCGGCGGCGTGGCATCGTCGATCGGGCGTGGCCTGCGCAGCTTCGGTCAGTCGCTGTGGGACGCGGGCGCGATGGCAGTCGAGATCATCAAGGACCCGATCGGGGCGATCAAACGGGCCGTCTCGCAGATCATGAACGACGCGGGCTCGGGTGGTCACCGCGGTGGTCTGTTCGACATGGTCGGGACCCTGCCGGCGAAGTTCGCTGTCGGGCTCGCGGACAAGGTCAAGTCGCTGCTCGGCGCCCAGTCGACGGACGGCGGTGGTGCGGGCGGTAAGGCGGCGGGTGCACTGGGTGTGTCGCGCATGTCGTCGATCGTCCGGGCGCTGGTTCCTGGTGCTCGCGTCACGTCCGGGTTCCGTCCGGGTGCGATCACGGCGACCGGGTTCCCGTCGATGCACGGGATGGGGCGTGCGATCGACATCGCGGCGGCGCGTCCTGGTGACGCAGCGGGGATGATGGCGATCTTCAACGCGCTGCGTGCCGCGTACCCGAACGCGACCGAGCTCATCTACTCGCCTGCCGGGATTCGGCAGCTCTACAAGGGCCGGCCGAAGAACTACGGCGAGCCGACCCGGGGCGACCACTGGGACCACGTCCACTGGGCGATGCGTCACGGTGGCGTGATCCCGGGCCTGTTCGACAACGGTGGGTGGCTTCCGAACGGCGGCGTCGGGGTGAACCTGACCGGCCGACCCGAGGCCGTGCTGACCCCGGTGGAGTCCGCCGGCCTCAAGGCCGCGCTGCAACAGGGGCCGATCGACCTATCGGACCAGACGATCAGCAGGCTGGCGGCCGAGATCCGACACGGCGCGCGTGAGCAGGCAGTACACGCGGTGCGCACTGCTCAGGCTCGACCGGGGAGGCGCTGATGGTGACGGCATTGAGCCCAGGCAACGCCGGCGCGCTGCTCGCGACAGAGATCGCGGCCAAGTGCCTACACAAGGACCGAGCACGCCAGCTCCTCGACGCCTGGATCGCGGCCAACGCCGCGAGTGACGAACCAGCGGACGTCGTCGAAGAGCTCAAGGCATGCATCCATGTCCTGGCCATCAACTACTACGCCAGCGCTGCGGAGATGCTCCGCGACGATCACGGCGTCAACGTCGAAGCCAGGATGCGGTGGCAGACGCTCGAGGCTCGACGAAACATCCTCGGCAGCGGGGGCGGGGGGAGGTCCCCCTCCCCCACCCGGGTCCTCGCCCCCTCTGGCATAGCGAAATCCCCCGCGGTGACCCAAACGTTGAGCCCCTCGATCACGCGACCCAAGGAGGCCCCATGACCGCCACTCAGGCGCCACCGACCCCCGCAGAGCTGCGTGCTCCCGGCGTCGAGCTCTGGGACGCGATCGTCGCCGACTTCGAGCTCGGACCAGCCGAGGCAGCGCAGCTCGAAGAGGCGTGCCGTACCCGTGACCGCATCCGAGACCTCGATGCCGCCGTGACGAAGGACGGCATCATGATCCCGAGCAGCCAGGGGATGCGCCTTCACCCGGCCGTCGCAGAAGCTCGCGCACACCGCCTCGCGATGGCGCGCATCCTCGCCACACTCGGCGTGCCTGGACTCGACGAGGACGCACCGGCGGCCCGTCCCGTCCGCGGCGTCTACGCGGGACGGGGTCGACGATGAGGCGCCGACAGCCTGAGCCTGAGCCCCAGGTCGAGCCGCCGCCCGAGCTGCTGACCTTCGACCCAGATCTTTGGCCCGACGTACCCACCTGGCAGCGGGCACGCCAAGACTGGCGCCACGAGCACGGCATCAAGATCCCGCCGGACCCCGACGGCTACTACCGGATGTTCCGAGCGGAGTGGATATGAGACGACGCCACGAGCCCACGGGCACTACACCAGTGCCGGCCAGGCTTCGCACGTTCTCTGGTCGCACGATCGACGACTGGTACCCCTGGCACGTCGAGCGCCACGCCTTCTACCGCGACAACCCCGACGCGTGGCCGAACATGGTCGACTTTCTTTGCGAGAGCTTCGAAGCCCGGGACAGCGTCATGCCCAAGACGCGCAGAACAAGGTAGGGCTAGTCGCGAGGTGACGTGGCCTCCCGGAGGATTAACCCCGCATGGCCGTGGCCGCCGCCATGGTGAGCGTGACCATGTCGGCCAGGATTCCGATCGTCGTGAGCACTCGTCCCATGAGCGATCCTCCCTTCTGGTTGCATACCTTCTTGAAATCGGTGGGAAGGCAGCACGCGAGAAGCGCCAGCAAAGAGGCGGCAGCCACGACCGCAGTCTCCGCAAGGGAGAGACTGCGCGCCGGGGAGGCGCTGCCACGAGCCTACCCCTCAACCCCTCCAACGACGGAGAGGGAGCCGGCTCGGCCGTCCCGATTTCACCCGAGTCACCAACTCTCCCGTCACGGCCAGAGCACTACGTTGTGGCAGGCGGCTATCCGGGCTGCGCGGTGTACCGACAGGAGGCTGTGAGTGTCAGAAGCTGCGGCGATCGCGATCCTCACCGCCCTCTTGGGCTCTGCAGGTACTGTCGGGGTGCTCATGCAGCAGGCCACACGCACTGCGAGGCTTCGCGCACGGGTCTCGAAGAACGTCGAGCTAGCGAAGCACTTCGAGCCGACGTCCGCGCCCGCGAGAGCATCTATGCTCTCTGCCCGGGACGCGGCGCTCGAGTTGTGTGCTCGCACGTGTGTGACCTTCCCGCTCTGGGACCTCCTCATCGCGGTATGGGGTGTCGTACTGGCAATTACGCTGCTCATCGCTGCGGTGCTCAGGCTCCTGTTCCTCTCGACCGAGAGCGCTAGCTCATTCGAAGACTGGTTCTGGAGCGGGCTCGACTCGTCAGGGCCACTCTTCGATGCGTCGTTCCTTGGGGATTGGAAGTTCTGGCTTCTCTTCGCGGCCTCCATCGTGGCCGGGCACTTGGCACGGACACCTTGGATTCGCCTTAGGGCTGTACGCCAGGCCTTCGTCCAGGCCTTGATCGAAGACACGGAACTCCTGGACCGCGCAGAGAAGGAGGACGTCCGAGTCGAGGTGTCGGCGTCGCGGCTCCTACAAGGACGCTCACGAAGCTCTAGCACGACCAAGATCCCGCACCCGCCCGTGGATGATGCAAACCCGACACCGTCACCCGATCGCCTGTCGTCAACTGCGACTGACTAAAGGGCAAGTACCGTACTCTCGCCCAGATGAGTCCCGACACGGCGAGTCCGAACGCATTGGCAGCCGAGCTCGGCGTATCCGCGTAAAGCGTCCGTCGCTGGCTGCGCGAGCAGGTCGACCGTGGCGGCGAGTCGGGTCCGTGGTTGATCGACGACGACCTCGCTGCTCGGGCGTGTGCACGCTTCACGGCGACAGCAGGGGCGCGCTGCGCGCCCCACCGTCTGCACGGTCGACGGCTGCGACCGGCCGCTCAAGGGCCGCGGGCTCTGCGTCATGCACTACAACCGTTGGGACCGGCACGGGTCGACCGAGCGGCTCGACGGCGCCGACCACCAACGCGCGAAGACGCACTGCCCGCACGGCCACGAGTACACGCCCGAGAACACGATCGTGTACCCATCGGACGGGCGGCGACGGTGCCGGACCTGTCGTTGTGCCGGTGGTCTCGCTAGCTAGCTGGAGATCTCAGTTGGCTCCTCGCCGCGGAGCGAGTTGAACTCAAGATCTCCAGGACGAATGAGGCTCATGGTCACATTCATCCCCATGGTTCGGCTCGCCAGGTCAGAAATGCCAGCACGGACGTAGGGGACCAAAGTCATAACCGCGACGCGGTTGATGAACTCTTCTTCGACCTCCGCCGGGACATCAGCCCGGGTCAGTTCGCCCGTGTCCCACTCCGCCTGCATCCCAACACGCATCTCACCGGCATTGCTCTTGAGGGCGACCAGCAGACGCACCAGAAGTCGCCCGCCGTCAGTAAGCCAGTAGACGCCTAGTTCGTGCTCCTCGTCCTCCAGCTCCCAGTCCTTTACTGGACCAGGGCCGACGATCTTGCGGCCACCTTCGACCGCAGCGCCGCGAAAGCCACTGAACTCGTAGCATCCCACCTCGACGAGATTGACTCGCGCGAGCAGATCGTGGGCGTCTCGCACAGTCGGCGTGCTAGGCATAGACGGTCGCAGTCTGCGGCTTGGTTGCTTGGACGAGGCGCTCTCTGCCCTCATGAGCCCTAGTATCTGGCTGGAACCGCGTGCCTTCAAAGTAGCGACGCGCCTTGGCCGTGCCGTCAACGTCCTCGAAGGCGTAGACCTCGTGCTTCACGACCGCATCGATAGCCATGGCGTAGCGACGCAAGGTCGACAGTTGTAGGTCCCGGAGTCCGCTCTCGATCCTACTGACACCGCTCTTGTCGATGCCCATGCGCTCGGCGACGTCATCTTGCTTGAGGCCCAGCGCCTTGCGCCGGGCGACCAAGTCTTCAAGCATCTGGTCGTCACTCGCCATGATGTACTCGGCGAGGCGGTCCCTGGGGTCAGAGTCGTCGAACCCAAGGAGTTCGTCGATGTTCATGCATCCCTCTTCGGTCGGAGTCGGAGTTGCAGTGTAGTGCAACTCTAGGCCTGTCGGTGCTCGTAGTGCTCAAGCACACGGTCGTGCGCATCCGCCGCGTGGTCGTTCTGGAGGTCTAGCCCGCTAGCCGTGGTGGGCTTGGCTCCAAGTTTCACGGCGAGCAGCACGCCAGGGTCGACGTCGGGCTCGCTGAAGTAGAGGCGTACAGCCCGCCGACCGTCGGGGTACTCCACCCGGCGCTCGAACCGGAGCTCAAGGATCAGCGCCGCGGTAGCCATCCGGTAGACGTCCTCGCTCTTGCCATAGGTCAGGTCGCCCCGTTGGGCGGCCTTCATGAACCGGTCGATTTCGCGCGTGAGCATGCGATAGTCGTCATCGGAGCGAGACATGACCTTCACGGCCGCTAGGCCAGCTTCCCAGTCCGGGTTGGCGTGGCATTTTGCCCACGTCCCGCCGGTGCCACAGGAGCGGTTCCCGTAGGGCATCTCCAGCGCGACCTTGGGCGCCTCTGGTTCAGGCTGACCCTTCGTGTCAGCGACCGTTCCAGCGGCATCGGCCGCTGGAACGCGCTCTTGAGATGCCATGTCGGTGAGACTAGTGGAACCTGCAGGCCGATCCGACCCCGAGCCGCGCCTGCCTGGGGACTTCACCCACCATCACACGCCGTAGTCGAACAAGAGTTCGACGGCGCGTACCCTCGTGCCGTGGGCGAGCGAGACGACGGACGGCGGCTGATCCGCCGCAAGCGTGACGACCGGCCCGGGATCGCTGCGTCCGCCCCTCGCCCGGACCAACTCGAGGACCGCCCCTGGTCGGAGCGGAAGCCCCTGAACTACGAGCACCCGGCGCGCTCACCCGTCCGGCCGTCTGGCGACCTGCCCGTGATCGTGCGCCTGCTGTGGGAGACGCACGAGGAACTGCTGCCGGCGCGCGCGATCCGCTGGACCGACACGCACGCCATGGTCGTGATCAAGGCGCTCACGCCGCCGTACAACCAGCACGAGCTCATCGTCTGGCTCCGCGTCGAGGACGTGTTCCGCACGATCCCTCGGCGCCCACCGAAGCGGTAGTCGGAGGAGCAGGTGAGACGCGGGGTGAAGTTCGCCAACGTAGGGTGACATGTCCTCGGCGGGCCTGTCAGGCTGGACAGCATGGAATGGAAGCGGCACGAGGACAGATCGCTTACCACCGAGACCGAATTCGGGGTGATCCGCATTTCGATTCACGCTGAGGTCAACGGGCAGCCGAGGCGAGGCGTGATCGAGTACCCCTGGTCGGAGCATGCCGATCTGATTGGACCCGTCGTTGACGAGAGCGTCCTGGCTCGACGCGCCGAAGCAGTCCTCGACGCGAAGCGCCAGGGCGCGTGAGGCGCTGACCGTCGGGGTCGAACCGACGCGAAGCGGATGATGTCGAGCGCGCGCCGGGGGGTCGATGTCCCGCCTCGATCGTCTCCAAAGGAGCACCCTTGGACCATCCGCCGTATTGCTGTGCGTCGTCCGTTCCCCGGGTCAGGTCACTCTTCAGCCAGCACCTCCGCGCGGTCGCGCTGAATCTCCTCGACGGCATCACGAAAGGCGACCCGCGCTTCATCGAACCTCGAACCTAGCTCAGTCGTAGGTCTCGCGGCACGTGGGTTGTACTTGGAGTGGGCCCACTCTCGAATGTGCAGGACTGCATCCCTGAGCTCACGAGTGCATCGCGGGTTGGCGGCGAGGATCTCTCCCGTTCCGAGCACACGCCCGATGTCGGGAAGGCCTTGGACGGAACCAACCGCTTCGAGAAAGGCGACAAAATCGGCGCGTAGCCGCTCCTCCTGACGGTCGAGATCGGCCACGCGGTGGTTAACGCTGGCGATAGCCCGAGCGCCAGCCGTAGCCCGACGTTGCGAGCTTCGGGCGACGATAGCGGCGGCGATGCTCGCGAGGGCTGCGATGACCGCGACGACGACCTCAACGTTCATGCTTCAGAACCTAGTGGACGCCCTGCGGGCGGCTCTCCCGGAGCGGATCCCCTCCCCAAGCAACCCCCGATCCAACGCCCGGACTCGGAACTGGCCACGACCACCGGGGGCTTCGTCTACCTAGGCAGGGCACAACTAGTCTCGCGAGATGCAACCCATATTGACCCCTGTGTCCTACGACGTTCCCGGCTCCGCAGCGGCAGTAGGGTCGTCCGAGTCCGTTATCCGCCGGGCCATCGCCAAGGGCGACCTCACGCCCCGGTACCTCGGCCGCAAGCCACTGATCCTCCGCAGCGACCTCCTCGAGTGGGTCGAGTCACTACCCACGTCAAAACCGTGAAGGCCCTTCTCACACCCGTCGAGCTCGCCGCGCGCTGGCAGCGCCGAGTCGAGTGGATCCGAGAGCACGCCGAGGAGTTCGGCGGATTCAAGGTCGGCGGCTACTGGCGCTTCGACCCCGACGACATCCAGCGGTACGAGAACGGCCGCAAGGGCGTCCACGAAGACCCGCTGACCATCACGGAGCTGTCGGCGAAGCGGCGTGGCTGGACGGAGCCCTAGTCTCGGTCTCATGTCGTCCGATATGACACCTATCCGCCAGTTCGTCGAGTGGTCCATCACGCCGGTCTCCTACAGCCTCGAAGGGGCAGCCGCGGCCACCGGGCTCTCGACGAGATCTCTCAGCAGGGCGATCGCACAGGGTGACCTGATCGCCCGGTACTACGGCAAGAAGCCACTCCTGCAGCGTGACGAGCTGCTCGCATGGATCGAGAGCCTCCCGAGCGAGAAGCCAGGCAGCGGCTACTACTGAAGCTCGTCAGTCCGCAGCCAGTCCGCAAGAAGTCCGCAACTGCCCACGGACGGCCATTGCACGCCAACTTTCGAACGGCGGGATACCAACGCTCCCAGCGCTACCCAACGCGTCCATTCGACAACCGGGAGTTCGAGCTCTACTACGACATCTGATCGGTCACGCCGACAGGTCTCACGGCGGCCCGCCACCCTCCCGGTGGCGGGCCGCCGTCGTCTCTCTCGCCGATTCTGCTGATCCCTTGCCCCGACCGTAATCCACTCGCTAGGTTTGCGAGCGGCGGTAACGATGCCGCTACGAGAGCAGGGGGATTCATGACCACACGCTTCCGACGCGCCCTCACGGCCGTCGCGTCCGCGCTGGTGTCGACCGCCGTGGCGGCGGCGCTCGCCGCCCCGGCGAGCGCCGCCCCGTCCAGCGCGAGCGCCGACCCGTCCGCGAGCGCCGCCGCGTGCGCCGCGACGTGGTCGCCGACGACGGCGTACTCGGGCGGCCAGACGGCGTCGCACCACGGGCGGAACTGGACGGCCCGCTGGTGGACCCAGCGAGAGACGCCCGGGTCGACGAGCGTCTGGGTGGACGCGGGCCGGTGCGTCGGGGGCGGGGACGACTTCGTCGTGAGCCGTGCGGAGTTCGACGCGATCTTCCCGAACCGGCACCCGTTCTACACGTACGACGGCTTCGTCGACGCGCTGGGTGTCTACCCGGCGTTCGCGAGCACGGGCACGCCCGAGACGCGGACGCGCGAGGTCGCCGCGTTCCTCACGCACGCGGACTTCGAGTCGGTCGGGCTGCGGTACGTGAAGGAGATCAACGAGGCCAACTACTGGATCAAGTGTGACGCCTCCCAGCCGTTCGGCTGCCCCGCCGGCCGGACGGCGTACTACGGTCGCGGGCCCATCATGTTCAGCTGGAACTTCAACTACAAGGCCGCGGGCGACGCGCTCGGGATCGACCTGCTGAACGACCCGTGGCTCGTCGAGGAGGACCCGTCCGTCGCCTGGCAGACGGCGCTCTGGTACTGGAACACGCAGAACGGCCCCGGGGTGATGACGTCGCACCAGGCGATGGTCTCGGGCGCCGGGTTCGGCCAGACGATCAACTCGCTCAACGGTGCGCTCGAGTGCGACGGCGGCAACCCGGCGTCCGTGCAGTCCCGGGTGGACCGGTACGTGCGCATCATCGAGGTCTTGGACGTCGCCCCCGGCTCGGGTCTGTACTGCTGACCGGGCTGCCCCGCGTGCGGCGCGACGGGTGCGGTGCGCGCAGGGGGCGCACCGCACCCGCCTGTCAGCCTGGGGCAGGAACCGCGGCGGTCCCGGGCACGTGGGCCGTCGGCAGCCCGGAACCAGGGCGGAACCCCGCGTACTGCTCGGCCGCGGCCCGTGCGCACTCGTCCTGGTAGACGGGCCCTCCGCCGAGGTACACCGCCATCTCCGCGCGCTTGCCGGGGACGTTGCCGCCGACGAACCAGGCGCCGGCCTTCTTGCCCTCCTCGTACATGACCGTGGCCCGCCCCGCGCGCTCAGTCTCCTCGTACCACCACTCCTCGGCCTCGCGCGTCGCCTCGAGCTGCGCGACGCCGTTCTCCCGCGCGTAGACGAGCGCGCGCTGGAGCCACTGCGCGCCACGCTGGACCGGCACGGTGAGGTTGGACAGCGGCGTCTGCGGGCCGAGCGACAGGAAGAAGTTGGGGAACCCGTGGACGGAGATCCCCAGGTACGTCCGCAGCCCGTCCCGCTCCCACCGCTCGCGCAGCGTGATGCCCTCGCGACCGACGACGTCGAACGCGGTGAGCGCCCCGGTCATGGCGTCGAAGCCCGTCGCGAGCGCAAGGACGTCGAGGTCGTGCTCGGTCTCCTCCGTCCCGTCCGCGGAGGCGACGACGACGCCGCGCGGCGTGACCCGCGTGATCGGGGTCGTGAGGACGTCGACGAGCTCGACGTTCTCCCGGTTGTACGCGGCGTAGTAGCCGTGCCCGGTGGGCGGGCGCTTGCCCATGAAGGTGTAGGTGGACGGGCTGAGCACCTCGGCGGTCCGCGGGTCGGCGACGATCTCCCGGATCTTGCCGCGGAGGAACTCGGACGCGAGCGCGCTCGCCTCGGGGCTCGACACGAGGTCGGTGAAGCACTCGTTGGCGAAGCGGAAACCACCCGCCTCCCAGCGCGACTCGAACACCTGGCGGCGCTCCTCGTCGTCCACCTCGAGCGCGGACCGCGTCGGGATCTCCATCGGCACGCCGAACGGATGCTGGGCCGCGCGCTCGAAGACGGCGTCGTAGTCCGCACGCAGCGCGGCGAGCTCGTCCGCGGTGACCGCGGGGCTGGTCGTCTCCAGGACGTAGTTCGGGGTGCGCTGGAAGACGGTGACGTGGGCTGCCTGGGCGGCGAGCTCGGGAAGCATCTGGATCCCCGAGGCGCCGACGCCGACCAGCCCGACGCGCTTGCCGGACAGGTCCACACCCTCGTGCGGCCACCTCGCCGAGTGGTACGCCGGCCCGGCGAAGGTGTCCAGACCGGGGAGGTCCGGATACACGGGGCGCGAGAGCAGGCCCGTCGCCGAGACGAGGTAGGTGGCGCGCAGCGTCGAGCCGTCGGCGAGCGTGAGCGTCCACAGGTTCGTGGCGTCCGAGTGCTCGGCGCGTTCGACGGTCGCGCCCAGCCGGATGTCGCGCCGCAGGTCGAGCCGATCGGCGACGAACTCGAGGTAGGCGCGGATCTCCTCGCCGCGCGGGTAGCGCTCGCTCCAGTCCCACTCGTCCCGCACCTCGCGGGAGAACGAGAACGCGTACGCGAGATACTCCGAGTCGGTGCGCACGCCCGGGTACCGGTTGGCCCACCACGTCCCGCCGACTCCCCCGGCGCCATCCACCACGAGGACGGAGAGGCCGACCTCCCGGAGATGGTGGAGCATCGCCAGCCCCGAGAATCCCGCCCCGATCACGACCGCGTCGTACGTCCCGCCGCCGCTCGCCACATCGTCCATGCACCGCTCCCCTGTCTCAAGGTCCGTCCGGACGCCGCAGGGGCGGACGGCCCCGTGCGACGCGGTACACCGTCCCACGCACGCGGGCTTCCTGCCACGGCGGGCAGGCGCTCCCGCGGGGCCGGTCAGAACGGCCAGACGAGCGGGACGTAGAGGACGGCCGCGGCGAGGAACACCGCCGCCAGGGGCAGGCCCAGGCGCCAGTAGTCGCCGAACCGGTAGCCGCCCGGCTGGAGGACCATGAGGTTGACCGGCGTGGCGATCGGGGTGAGGAACGCCGCGGCGCCCGCGACCGTCAGCGCCATCATGAACGGCTGCACGCTCACCCCGAGCGTCTGCGCGAACGACACCGCGACCGGCGCCATCACGAGGACCGTCGCGACGTTGGAGATGAACTGGCCGAGCACGAGCGTGAGCACGCACACGACGAGGAGCGCGAGGTGCGGGGAGCCGCCCCCCGTCACCCGGAGCACGACGTCCGCGATCGCGTCGGCCGCACCGGACGAGACGAACGCCGCCGACAGCGGGATGAGGGCCCCGATGAGCACGACGGTGTCCCACGAGATCGCACGGAACGACTGCGGCACGGTGACGACCCGCAGGAGCACGAGGGCGCCCGCCGCGAGCAGACCCGCGATGACGGGCGGCACGACCCCGGTCGCGAGCAGCACGATCGTCGCGACCAGCACCCCGAGGCAGCGCCGCCACCCACGCCCGAGCGGGACGCCGCGCTGGAGGCTCTTCGAGGAGTCGACGGCGATGACGTCGGGCGACTGCGTGTAGCGGTGGAGCGCGTCCCACGGCCCACGCACGAGCACGGCGTCGCCGGGCTGGAGGGTCATCGGGCCTGACGGAGCCTCGCTGTCCGGCCCGGTCGAGCTGCCGTCGCCGCGGCGGGTGGCGAGCACGACGAGGCCCTCGTCGCGGGTCGTCATGCCGGGGCTCACCCGGCGCCCCACGAGCGTCGAGCGCGGCGCGATGAGCACCTCGACGACCCCGGTGCCGCCTGTGAACAGGCGGCCGGTGTCGAGCTCCGCGGGGTAGCTCTCGCGCCACGAGCGCACCCGCTCGCGCGGGTCGGTGGCCGTGTCGGCGAGGTGCTCGGGGACGCGCTCCGGGAGCAGCCGGTCGCCGAGCGTCACGACGAGCACCGCCGTGGCGAGGACGAGCGGGATCCCCACCAGCGCGAACTCGAAGTAGCCGAACTCCTGACCACCCGCCTCGGCCGCCGCCTCGGACACGATGATGTTCACGGGGGTGCCGGTCAGCGTGAGGAGCGAGCCGGCGCCCGCGGCGAACGCGAGCGGGATGAGCATGCGCGAAGGCACGATGCCGGCGCGCGCAGCCGCCACGACCGCGACCGGGAGGAGCGCCGCGACGGCGCCGTTGATGCTGATGACGGCCGCGAGCAGGGCGGCGACCCCGACCATCAGCGCGAGCAGCCCGGCACGGCCGAGGGACGCGCGCCGCTCGAGCCACTGCCCGATCCACGCGGTGATCCCGGTGGAGTCCAGCGCGTCGCTGAGCACGAACAGGGTCGCGATGAACAGCACGATCGGGTCGCTGAACCCGCCCAGCGCCTCGTCGAGCGTGAGCACCCCGGTCGCCCACAGGGCGACCGGCACGAAGAGCGCGACGACCACGAGCGGCAGCCGGTTGGTCATGAAGCCCACGACCGCGAGCGCCAGGATGACGAAGGTCGCGACCAGCGGATCGATCATGGGCACCCCCTGGGACGTCAGGATGCCACAGGTCGCACCGTCCGGGAGGTCACCGGAATAGCGGGCGCGCCGGGGCGTTGTCGATGACCATGACGACTCTCGGCATCATCGGCGCAGGCAACATCGGCTCACAGGTCGCCCGGGCGGCGATCGCCCACGGCTACGACGTGGTCATCGCGAACTCGCGGGACCCCCGGACCCTGGACGACCTCGTCGCCGAGCTCGGTCCGCGGGCGCGGGCGGCAACGGCGGAGGAGGCGGCGCGGGACGCGGACGTCGCGCTCGTCGCGGTGCCCTTCGGGGCGTACCGCGAGGTCCCCGCCGAGCCGCTCGACGGGAAGATCGTGCTCGACGCGAACAACTACTACTGGGAGCGCGACGGGCACGTCGAGGCGCTCGACCGGGGCGAGGCCACGTCGTCGGGCCTGCTCCAGGAGCACCTGGCCGGGTCGAAGGTGGCCAAGGCGTTCAACCACATCCGGTCGACGGACATCACGACCGACGGGACCCCCGCGGGCACCCCCGGACGCCGCGCGCTCGCGACAGCGAGCGACTTCCCGGAGGCCGCCGCGTGGGTCGTGCGGTTCTACGACGAGCTCGGTTTCGACGCCGTCGACACGAGCCCGCTCGCGGAGTCGTGGCGCGTCGAGCGCGACCGCCCGGCGTACGTCGCGCGCCAGGACGCCGACGAGCTGCGTCAGAACCTCGCCCGCGCGCCTCGCACGATCTGACCCGGTCCCCGGGGCGGGCGCGTCAGGCGCGCTCGCCCCGGGCCACGAGGCCAGCGCCCACGATCAGCAGCACGAGGAGCGCGAGCACGAGGCCGAGGAGCGCGAACGCGCGGGCCGGTCCGAGCGGGCGCTCCACGAGGCGTGCGCAGCGTCGGCAGCCGACGCCGGCCAGGCCCCACAGGGCCGCAGCCCCCAGGGGCTCGGGGCGCTGCCACGCGACGGTCAGCACCACCGCGAACGCGGCGAGCGCCCAGGCGATCCACCCCGCCCAGCGCAGGCGCGCGCCGTAGAACGACCCGGCGTCCCGACGGCTGCGCCCCGGCGCCGCGCGGCGGTCGCCCGCATCACCGAGCACGCGCGGCTCGCGTCCGTCGAGAAGTCCCGGGACGGGCGGCTCGTCGCGCCGGACCACGATCAGTCCTCGCCGTAGAAGACGCGCTCCATGACGGTCCGGGCGCGCCGCGCGGTGCGCAGGTAGTGCTCCTCGAGCTCGGCGCCCGTGTCCACGTCCGGGAGGTCGAGCACGCGAGCGAGGCCGTTGAGCGCGAACCGGTCGTGCGGCAGCACGTCCACGGTCGTCCCGGTCGTCCGGCCCGACCACAGCACGAGCGCGCTGCGCAGGCGGGACGCGAGGTGCCACGCCTCGCCGAGCACCGCGGCGTCGTCGGCGTCGACGAGACCGGCGGCCACGGCGGCCTCGAGCGCGTCCACGGTCGAGGTCGTCCGCAGCCCGGCGACGTCGTGGGCATGCTGGAGCTGGAGGAGCTGCACGGTCCACTCGACGTCGGACACTCCCCCGCGGCCGAGCTTGAGGTGGCGCGACGCCTCGACGCCGCGGGGCAACCGCTCGGACTCGACGCGCGCCTTGATGCGCCGCACCTCGCGCACCTCCGCGAGATCGAGGCCGCCCTGCGGGTAGCGCCGGGCGTCGACGACGCGGACGAACCCCTCGCCGAGGCCGTCGAGGTCGCCCGCGACCGGGCGCGCGCGCAGGAGCGCCTGCGCCTCCCAGACGCTCGACCACCGCTCGTAGTACTCGGTGTACGACGCGAGCGAACGCACGAGCGGGCCGTTGCGCCCCTCGGGCCGCAGGTCGGCGTCGACCGGGAGCGCCGGCTCCGGACCGACGGCCGACAGGAGCTGGCGCAGCCGGGTCGCCACGGCGAGCGCGTACGCCTGGGCGTCGGCGCCCTCGGTGCCCGGCGCCGGGTCGTGCACGAACATCACGTCGGCGTCGGAGCCGTAGCCCATCTCGCGCCCGCCGAGGCGACCCATCGCGACGACGAGGAGGCGCGCCGGGGCGGAGCCAGGGTCCTGCGCGTCGTACCCGAGCTCGCCGCGCGCGACGAACTCCGCGATCCGGAGCGCGCCCGCGAGCACGACGTCCGCGGCGTCGGAGATGCTCCGGGCCGCGTCGACCGCGTCGACGACGCCCAGCAGCTCGGCGGCGCCGGTGCGCGCGAGCTCACGGCGGCGCACCGCACGCAGGCTCACGGTCGCGGGCTCGACCTCGTCGGCGCGCGTGAGGATGGCGTCGGTCTCGGCCGTGAGCCGTTCGATCCCGCGCGGCGCGAGGTCGGCGTCTGCCGCGAGCCAGCGGACCGACTCGGGCGACCGACCGAGCGCGTCGGCCATGTAGCGCGAGTTCGAGAGCAGGTGCGCGAGCCGCTGTGCCGCGGAGCCGGAGTCGCGCAGCAGCTTGAGGTACCAGTGCGTCGCGCCGAGCGTCTCGGAGAGCGTGCGGAACGCGAGCAGGCCCGCGTCGGGGTCGGCGCCCTCGGCGAACCAGCCGAGCATGACGGGCAGGAGCTGGCGCTGGATCGCCGCGCGCCGGCTCACGCCCTCGGTGAGCGCGGTGACGTGGCGCATCGCGCCCGCGGGGTCGCGGTAGCCGATCGCCGCGAAGCGGGCCTTCGCCGCCTCCGGCGCGAGGCTCACCTCGTCCGGGGAGAGCTGCGCGACGGCGGGCAGGAGCGGGCGGTAGAAGATCTCCTCGTGCAGGTCGCGCACCTCGCGGCGCGTCGCCCGCCACCGCTCTGTGAGCCCGTCGGCGCCCTCGGCGCGCATCCCGAGCGACCGTGCAAGTCGGCGCAGCTCGTCCTCGGCGGTCGGCACGAGGTGGGTGCGCCGGAGCCGGAAGAGCTGGATGCGGTGCTCGAGCGAGCGCAGGAACCGGTAGCAGACGCCGAGCCGGGCCGCGTGCTCGCGGCCCACGTACCCGGTCGCGGCGAGCTCGGCGAGCGCCGTGAGCGTCCCGCGGCTGCGGATCGACTCGTCCGCGCGCCCGTGCACGAGCTGGAGGAGCTGGACGGTGAACTCGACGTCGCGCAGGCCGCCCTTGCCGAGCTTGAGCTGGCGGTCGGCCTCCGCCGCGGGCACGTGGTCCTCGACGCGCCGGCGCATCGCCTGCGAGTCCTCGACGAAGTTCTCGCGGCCCGCCGCGGACCACACGAACGGGGCGATCGCCTCCTCGTACGCGCGGCCCAGGTCCCGGTCCCCTGCGACCGTGCGCGCCTTGAGCAGCGCCTGGAACTCCCAGGTCTTGGCCCAGCGCTCGTAGTACGCGACGTGGCTCGCGAGGGTGCGCACGAGCGGGCCCTGCTTGCCCTCGGGGCGCAGCGCGGCGTCGACCTGCCACAGCGCGGGCTCCCCCGACGTGCCCCAGCACACGCGCGCCAGGCCGGTCGCGAGCCGCGCGCCCACGCCGGTCGCGTACGCCTCGTCGTACCCCTCGGCGGGCTCGACGACGTAGATGACGTCGACGTCGGAGATGTAGTTGAGCTCGCGCGCCCCGCACTTGCCCATGCCGATGACGGCGAGCCGCACGCCCGCGCCGTGGTCGTCGAGCTCCGCACGGGCGATCGCGAGCGCCCCTTCGAGCGCGGCGGCGGCGAGGTCCGCGAGCGCCGCCCCGACCGCGGGCATGCGGGTCAGGGGGTCGGTCACCGTGAGGTCGGTCGCGGCGATGCGCAGGATCCGCTCGCGGTAGGCGCGGCGCAGCGCGTCCACACGCTCGGGCCCCGCCTGGTCGGCGACCGGAACAGAGGCCTCGGGGTCGGCACCGACGGCGCGCAGCAGCTCGGCCCGGACGGCGCGCACGTCGACGCCGGTCCCCGGGGTCGGGTCGGCGACGACGTCGAGCAGCGCGGGCCGGCGCACGACGTCGTCGCCGAGCGCGACCGAGGCGCCGAGCACCGCCAGCAGGCGGTCGCGCGCCTCACCGGGCCGCAGGGCGCGCCGCGCGACGTCCGCGAGCGGGCCGCGCGCCTCGACGTCGGGACGCAGCGCGCCCGCGAGCCGCACGACCTGGAGCAGCGCGAGGTCGGGGTCGGCCGCCGCTCCGAACGCGGCGAGCAGCTCGTCGTCGACGACGGACGCCGGGTCCGCGCCGTCGGCTCCCGGGCCTCGCCCGCCGTCGAGCAGGAGCGCGAGGTCCGGGTCCGCGAGCAGGCTCGCCGAGCGCGAGATGTCGGCGAAGCCGACGCGCGCGAGCCGACCGGTGAGCGTCGGTCGGCGGGAGCCGCCGGACCGACCGGACGTCGTCGTGGGCCCGCTCACAGGACCTGGAGGAACCGCTTCAGCTCGAACGGCGTGACCTGCGCGCGGTAGCCGTCCCACTCCTGGCGCTTGTTGCGCAGCACGAAGTCGAAGACGTGCTCGCCGAGCGTCTCGGCCACGAGCTCCGACTTTTCCATGACCGCGATCGCCTCGTCGAGGGACTGCGGGAGCGGCTTGATGCCCAGGGCGCGACGCTCGGCGTCGGTGAGCTCCCAGACGTCGTCCTCGGTGGCCTCGGGGAGCTCGTAGCCCTCCTCGATGCCCTTGAGGCCCGCGGCGAGCATGACGGCGAACGCGAGGTACGGGTTCGTGGCCGAGTCGAGCGCGCGGTACTCGACGCGGCTCGAGTTGCCCTTGCCCGGCTTGTACATCGGCACGCGCACGAGCGCGGAGCGGTTGTTGTGGCCCCAGCACACGTAGCTCGGCGCCTCGGCGCCGCCCCACAGGCGCTTGTACGAGTTCACGTACTGGTTGGTGATCGCGGTGATCTCGGCGGCGTGCACGAGGAGCCCTGCGATGAACTGGCGCGCCGTCTTGGACAGCTCGAACTGGGCACCCGGCTCGTGGAACGCGTTGCGGTCGCCCTCGAAGAGCGACAGGTGCGTGTGCATGCCCGAGCCCGGCTGGTCGGCCATCGGCTTGGGCATGAACGAGGCGAACACGCCCTGCTCCAGCGCGACCTCCTTGACGACCGTGCGGAACGTCATGAGGTTGTCTGCCGTGGTCAGCGCGTCCGCGTAGCGCAGGTCGATCTCGTTCTGGCCCGGTCCCGCCTCGTGGTGGGAGAACTCGACCGAGATGCCCATGGACTCGAGCATCGTGATCGCGGCGCGGCGGAAGTCGTGCGTCGATCCCCGCGCGAGGTGGTCGAAGTACCCGCCCTGGTCGACGGGCACGAGGCCGTGCTCGGCGTCGGCGGGCTGGTTGAACAGGTAGAACTCGACCTCGGGGTGCGTGTAGAACGTGAACCCCTTGTCGCTCGCCTTCGCCAGCGCGCGCTTGAGCACGTTGCGGCTGTCCGCGAGGGACGGCTCGCCGTCGGGCGTGAGGATGTCGCAGAACATGCGCGCGGTGCCGTGCCGCTCGCCGCGCCACGGGAGCACCTGGAACGTGGTCGGGTCCGGCTTGGCGATCATGTCGGCCTCGTACACGCGCGTGAGGCCCTCGATCGAGCTGCCGTCGAACCCGATGCCCTCGGCGAACGCCGACTCGAGCTCCGCCGGCGCGATCGCCACCGACTTGAGCATGCCGAGCACGTCGGTGAACCAGAGCCGGATGAAGCGGATGTCGCGCTCCTCGACCGTGCGGAGCACGAACTCCTGCTGCCTGTCCATGCGGTACATCCTGCCTGATCCGTGTGACGAACGGGTGACACGGCCGTGTGGCGGACGTCGCGCGTCGGGACGGCCCCTCGGACCGGTCGCGTCCCCCCGCTCGTCTAGGCTGGCGGCATGGCTGATCTGCGCGTCGCGCTGGCACAGGTCGACACGTGCGTGGGGGACCTCGACGGCAACGCCGCTCTCGTCCTCGAGCGCACCCGGGAGGCGGCGACGGCGGGCGCGCAGCTCGTCGCGTTCCCGGAGATGACCCTCACCGGCTACCCCATCGAGGACCTCGCCCTGCGCGCGTCGTTCCGCCGCGCGGCGTGGGACGCCGCCGCGGACATCGCGGCGCGCCTCGCCGCCGACGGCCTGGGCGGGATCACCGTGGTGCTCGGCACCGTCGGGACCTCGGGTGCCCCGCGCGGCGCGGGCGCGGCGGAGCGCGAGGCCTCGGGCTCGCCCGCGGACCTCCCGACGAACCGTGCGGTCGTGCTGCGCGACGGCGTCGTGCAGGCCGCGTACGACAAGCACCACCTGCCCAACTACGGCGTGTTCGACGAGTTCCGCATCTTCGCCCCGGGCGAGACCACGACGGTCGTCGAGGTCGAGGGCCGCCGGGTCGGCATCGCGATCTGCGAGGACATCTGGCAGGACGGCGGCCCGGTCGCCGAGATGGCGACGCTCGACGAGGCGGGGAACGGGCTCGACCTGCTGCTCGTGCTCAACGGCTCCCCGTACGAGGAGGGCAAGGGCCACGTCCGCACCGACCTCGCGGCGCGCCGCGCGCGCGAGGTGAGCGCGCCGGTCGCGTACGTGAACCTCGTGGGCGGGCAGGACGACCTCGTGTTCGACGGCGGCTCGTTCGTCACCGACGCCGCGGGCGCCGTCGTCGCGACCTCGCCCCAGTTCGTCGAGGACCTGCTCGTGTGGGAGCTGCCGTCCGACGGCGCACCTCGCGGGCCGCGCGCCCCCGAGCTGCACCCCGACGAGGAGGTGTACCGGGCCTGCGTCACCGGGCTGGCCGGCTACGTCCGCAAGAACGGCTTCCGCTCGGTCCTCCTCGGCGTCTCGGGCGGGATCGACTCCGCCCTCACCGCGGCGATCGCCGCCGACGCGATCGGCGGCGAGAACGTCGTCGGCGTCTCGATGCCGTCGCAGTACTCGTCCGACCACAGCAAGGACGACGCCGCGGACCTCGCCAAGCGGCTCGGCGCCGACTACCGCGTCCAGCCCATCGCGCCCATGGTCGAGGCGTTCCAGGGCGAGCTCGCGCTCGAGGGCGTCGCGGAGGAGAACCTCCAGGCGCGCGTGCGCGGGGTGATCCTCATGGCGATCTCCAACCGCGAGGGCCACCTCGTCATCGCGCCGGGCAACAAGTCCGAGCTCGCGACCGGGTACGCGACGATCTACGACGCCGGCAGCATCGGCGGTTTCGCCCCCCTCAAGGACGTCGACAAGTCGCGCGTGTGGCAGCTCGCGCGCTGGCGCAACAACCAGGCGGTGGACCGGGGCGAGATCCCGCCGATCCCCGAGTCGTCCATCACCAAGCCGCCGTCGGCAGAGCTGCGCCCGGGCCAGACCGACCAGGACTCGCTGCCTCCCTACGACCTCCTCGACGAGGTGCTCGACGCCTACATCGAGCACGCCGAGGGCCGCGCCGAGCTGCTCGCCCGCGGCTTCGACCCCGAGGTCGTCGACAAGGTCGTCACGCTCGTCGACCGCGCCGAGTGGAAGCGCCGCCAGTACCCGCCGGGCCCCAAGGTCACCGCCCTCGCGTTCGGCCGCGACCGCCGTCTGCCCATCACCAACCGCTGGCGCGAGCCGATCGACTGACGGCGCCGGCCACCCCGCACGCCGTCCGCCCCGTACCCCGCACCCAGGAAAGGCCGTCATGTCTGCTCACACCGCCCCCGAGCCCGCCACGACCGGGGGCACGGGACCGCGCCGCGTCCGCGTGCACCACCTCGCCGAGGCGAAGGCGCGCGGCGAGAAGATCACGATGCTCACGGCGTACGACGCGGTGACCGCGCGCATCTTCGACGACGCCGGGATCGACATGCTGCTGGTCGGCGACTCGATCGGCAACACGATGCACGGGCACGCGACGACCCTGCCCGTCACGGTCGACGACCTGATCCCCCCGGCCCGCGCCGTCGCGCGCGCCGCGCGCCGCGCGTTCACGGTCGTCGACCTGCCCTTCGGCTCGTACGAGGCGAGCGCGGAGCAGGCGCTCGCCACGGGCGTGCGGTTCCTCAAGGAGACCGGCGTGAACGCGGTCAAGCTCGAGGGCGGGCGCCGCATCGCCGCGCAGATCCGCGCGCTCACCGACGCCGGGATCCCGGTCGTGGGCCACCTCGGCTTCACGCCGCAGTCCGAGAACGCGCTCGGCGGGCCCCGCGTCCAGGGGCGGGGCGACGACGCGGCGGAGCGGCTCAGCGAGGACGCCCTCGCGGTGGCCGAGGCAGGCGCCGTCGCCGTCGTGCTCGAGATGGTGCCGGTCGAGGTCGCCGCGCGGATCACCGAGATCCTGCGCATCCCCACGATCGGCATCGGCGCGGGCGCCGCGTGCGACGGCCAGGTGCTCGTCTGGACGGACATGGCCGGCATGACCGACTGGTCACCCCGCTTCGCCAAGCGGTACGCAGAGATCGGCGCGGCGCTCGGCCAGGCGGCAGCCGACTACGCCGCGGACGTGCGCGGCGGGACCTTCCCCGACGACGCGCACAGCTTCGCGCGCTGACCTCCGGGCCCGCCACGGGGCGGCGACACGTCGGCGCTCAGCCGGCGTCCGCGCCGCCGTCGGCCACCCAGGCCGTCAGCCCCGCGGCGAGGGCGTCGGCGTAGCGCTGACGGCCCTCCTCGGACTCCATGACCGCTGCCTCGTCGGGGTTGCGCATCTCCCCCAGCTCGAGCATGACCGCCGGGCGCTCGGCGTGGTTGAGCGTCGCGAGGTCGGCGCGCCGCTGGATCGGGCCGTCGTCGGCGCCGACCGAGGACGACGGCGCGAACCCGGCCGCGGTCAACGCCGCCACGAGGTCGTGGGCGAGCGCGACGCTGGGCTCCCCCTGGGCCGCGACGACGGGCGGGTCGGAGACGATCGCGAAGAACCCGTGCGCGCTCCGGTCCTCCGTGCCGTTGGCGTGGATCGAGACGAGGACGTCCGCGTCGTTCTCCTGGGGGAAGCGGCCCCGCGCGTCGACGCACGGACCCACGCCCGCGTCGTCGGGGCGCGTGAGCACCACGACGGCGCCGAGCTCGGTGAGCCCCTCCGCGAGGCGGCTGCTGACGTCCCACGTGAACGCGTGCTCGGGGTAGCCCGCGTCCGTCGACGCGCCCACGGTGTTGCACGCCTTGGTGTCGCCCCGCCCGTCGGGGACGGGCGCGTTGACCGTGAGCGGGTTCGCCCCGTTGCCGCCGTTGTGCCCGG
The DNA here is from genome assembly GCF_059758455.1 of Cellulosimicrobium sp. GQ32. Taxonomy (NCBI): domain Bacteria; kingdom Bacillati; phylum Actinomycetota; class Actinomycetes; order Micrococcales; family Promicromonosporaceae; genus Cellulosimicrobium; species Cellulosimicrobium sp. GQ32. Next base: position 24,686 of record NZ_JCAXEP010000008.1, read on the forward strand.
GGTCGACGGCGACCGTGAGGCCCGCGAGCGGGGGCGGCGGCCCGGTCTCGGTGACCGTGGGGTCCGGGGACGCGGTCGTCGCCTCCGGTGCGGGGACCGGGGCGACGGCGTCACCGGACGGGGTGACCGTCGTCGGGGTCCCGCCCGACACGGCCCGGACCTGGAGCGCGACGAGGAACGTCAGCGCGCCGACGGCGAGCCCCGCGAGGAGCAGGCCGAGGCGCCCCGACCAGACCCGGCGCGGGCCGGGCGGAGGGGCGTGGGTCACTCGCCGCGCTCGCGGCGGTCTTCCTCGTCCCAGGCGTCCGACCGCTCGCGCGCGGTCTCCAGCGCCTTCTGCGCGGCCTCACGGGTCGGGTACGGACCCATGCGGTGCGACCACGAGCCGCTCGGGCCGTGGTGCACCTCGCCCGTGCGGGTGTCGAAGTAGTACTGGTCCTCGGCCGCGGGCTCGCCGCCGTCGGTGAAGCGTGATCCGGTGCTCATGACCCGATCCTCCCCCATCTCGGCTTGCCCGGCCGTCCACGACCCCGCACGTTCGTAGACTGGCCACCATGAGCCCCACGCCGTCCCCGACCTCGCCCGACGCCGTCGCTCCCCCACCCGCCCCACGTCGCGGCCCGCTCGTGCCCGGTGTCGTCGGACCGCTGCGCGCCGTGCCGGCGTCGATCGAGCGTCCCGAGTACGTCGGGCGGCCCGGCCCGCGGCCCTTCACCGGGAGCGAGGTCAACGACACGGAGACGATCGAGCGCATCCGTGCCGCGTCCCGGATCGCGGCCCAGGCGCTCGTGGAGGTCGGGCGGCACGTCGCTCCCGGCGTGACGACCGACGAGCTCGACCGCGTCGGGCACGAGTTCCTCCTCGACCACGGCGCATACCCGTCGACCCTGGGCTACCGCGGGTTCCCCAAGTCGCTGTGCACGTCCCTCAACGAGGTCGTGTGCCACGGGATCCCCGACTCGACCGCGCTCGTCGAGGGCGACATCGTCAACGTCGACATCACCGCGTACGTCGGTGGCGTGCACGGCGATACCAATGCGACCTTCACGGTCGGCGAGGTCGACGAGGAGTCGGCGCTCCTCGTCGAGCGCACGCGCGAGGCGCTCGCCCGCGGCATCAAGGCCGTCGCCCCTGGCCGCCAGATCAACGTGGTCGGGCGCGTCATCGAGCGCTACGCCGCCCGGTTCGGGTACGGGGTCGTGCGCGAGTACACGGGGCACGGGGTCGGGCGCGCGTTCCACTCGGGCCTCGTCGTGCCGCACTACGACGCCGCACCCGACCACGCGACCGTCATCGAGCCCGGGATGGTCTTCACCATCGAGCCCATGCTCACGCTCGGCACGTCCGAGTGGCGGATGTGGGACGACGGGTGGACGGTAGTCACCGCGGACGCCTCGCGGACCGCACAGTTCGAGCACACGCTGCTGGTGACCGACGACGGAGCGGAGATCCTCACACTGCCATGAACGCTCACCAGAACTCTCACGCCGCACCTGCGGCACGGACCGACCGCCCCCGCACCGCGTTCGGCATCGACGTCGGGGGCAGCGGCATCAAGGGCGCACCCGTCGACCTCGCGACCGGCGAGTTCGCGCAGGAGCGCCACCGCATCCCGACGCCCCAGCCGTCGACACCGCAGGCCGTCGCCGAGGTGATCGCCGAGCTCGTGGGCGAGTACGACCTCCCGCCCGACGTGCCGATCGGCGTCGCGTTCCCCGCGCCGCTCCAGCACGGCGTCGTGCGGTTCATCGCCAACCTCGACCAGTCGTGGACCGGGGTCGACCTGCCCGCGCTCGTCGCGCGCGAGACCGGGCGCCACGTCGTCGCGGTCAACGACGCCGACGCCGCCGGGATCGGCGAGGTCCGGTACGGCGCCGCGCGCGAGGCGGACGGGGTCGTGCTCGTCGCGACGCTCGGCACGGGGATCGGCAGCGCGATCGTCGTCGACGGCCACCTGCTCCCGAACACCGAGCTCGGGCACCTCGAGATCGACGGGTACGACGCCGAGACGCGCGCGTCCGACGCCGCGCGGGACCGTGAGGACCTGGACTGGGCGCAGTGGGCCGAACGGCTCCAGCGCTACTTCGGTGTCGTGGAGGACCTGTTCTCGCCCGACCTCATCGTCGTGGGCGGTGGCGTCAGCAAGAAGCACGAGCACTTCCTGCCGCTGCTGCACCTGCGGGCGCCCATCGTGCCGGCCCGGCTCCGCAACGCGGCCGGCATCGTGGGCGCGGCGTCGCTCGCGGCGGACGCGCGCTGACCGGCGCGGGCGCGGCGGCTGGCCTCCCCGCCCACAGACCTCGACGAGAGGTCAGCTCGTGGTGACCTCGTGCCGCTCGGTGCCGAAGATGTCGATCACACCGAGCATCTCGAGGACGTCGGTGACGACCGTCGGCGGGTTGCGCAGCGTCACGGACAGCCCCTCCTCGGAACCGATCGTGTAGAACTGCACGAGGAACGCGATGCCCGTGGAGTCCATGAACGTCACCTTGGACGTGTCGATCACCACGGGGACGTCCCGTTCGAGCGCGTTCGCGAGCGCGGCGCTCGCCTCGCTGCGGAGGGCGACGTCGATCTCGCCCCACATGTCCACGACGCTCGCCTCGGGCTCCTCGAGCAGCCGGATGCCGCCCGTTCCCGCCTCGACGTCGCTCCGCTCCAGCTCTTGCACCAACACTGCCCCGCCCTTCGTCCTGCCCTGCCTCGCCCACCCCGACGAGTACGCGCCACCTGCCTGACGCTGTCGATCGGTCGGTGCCTGCTGTCGTACGTCATCGGGCGACGAGAAGGCTCCGGCGTGATCGGACGTCGCCAGCGTACCCCACGGATGCCGCTGGCTGGTAGGCCTCTGGCCAAGACTTTACCCAGGGAGGTTTCGACATCGTTCCCCCGAGCGATCGTTGAGGATTCATTCAACAGTTGGACGGGTGTCCAGACGGCGACGGCCGCCACGGACCCGGTGCGGGGTCGGCGTGGCGGCCGTCGTGACGGGGGGCGTGAGGCGTCAGCCGGTGTTCTGCAAGCCGGCGGCGACACCGTTCACGGTGAGCAGCAGGAGGTGCTGGAGCTCGTCCTTGACCGGGCCTTCCGCGCCGGAGCGCAGACCGCGCAGGGCGCGGACCTGGAGCAGCGAGAGCGCGTCGACGTACGGGCTGCGGAGCTGGACCGCGCGGCCGAGGACCCGGCGGCCGGCGAGCGGCCACGCGTTCTCCGTCACCGCGAGGACCTGCTCGCGCGTGAGGCGCAGCTCGTCGAGGATCGCCTGAGCGAGGTCGGTGCGGTCGCCGAGCGCGAGGTAGCGCTCCGCGATGCGCTCGTCCGTCTTGGCGAGCGACATCTCGACGTTGTCGAGGAGCGTCGCGAAGAGCGGCCACTCGCGGTGCGCCTCGCGCAGCAGCTCGAGGTCGCCGAACTCCTTCAGCGCCGTCCCGAGCCCGTACCAGCCCGCGAGGTTGATGCGGGCCTGCGACCACGAGAACACCCACGGGATGGCCCGCAGGTCGTCGAGCGAGGAGACGGACAGGCCGCGGCGGGCCGGTCGGGAACCGATCGGCAGGAGGCCGACCTCCTCGAGCGGCGTCACCTCGGAGAACCACTGCGGGAAGCCGTCCGCGCGCACGAGCTCGTGGAACCGGCGGCGCGACGACTCGTCGAGCGCGGCCGCCAGGTCGCGGTACCGCTCGGTCGCCTCGGCGTTGCGCTTCTCGGTCGACGGCGCCGACGCGAGCAGGGTCGCCGCGGCGACCTGCTCGATGTGGCGTGACGCGATGGTCGGGTCGCCGTAGCGCGCGAGGATGACCTCGCCCTGCTCGGTGAGCTTGAACCGGCCGTCCACCGAGCCCGGGGGCTGGGCGAGCACGGCGCGGTTCGCCGGGCCGCCGCCGCGGCCGAGGGCTCCGCCGCGGCCGTGGAACAGCGTGAGCGTGATGTCGTGGCGCTCGGCCCACTGCGCGATGCGGCTCTGCGCGTCGTGGAGCGCGAGGGTCGCGGACACGGGACCGACGTCCTTGGACGAGTCCGAGTAGCCGAGCATGACCTCGACGCGACGCCCGTTCTCGGCGAGCCGGCGCTGCACCTGGGGCAGCGTGAGCATCGACTCGAGGATGTCGACGCTCGCGCGAAGGTCGGCGAACGTCTCGAACAGCGGGATCGCGTCGACGACCGGCGCCTCGTCGGACCCCTCGAACGCGAGCTCCGCGAGCTCGTACACGGCCGCGAGGTGCTCCGGCTTCTGCGTGAACGACACGATGTAGCGGCGCGCGGCGCGGATGCCGTAGCGCTGCTGGACCGCGCCCAGCGCGCGGAACGTGTCGAGCACCTCGCGGGTGCGGTCGGAGAGGTCGCCGTGCAGGCCCTTCTCCGCGATCTCGGCGAGCGCGCCCTCGTGGACCTGCGAGTGCTGGCGCACCTCGAGCTCGGCGAGGTGGAAGCCGAAGGTCTCCACCTGCCAGACGAGCTGCTGCAGGTCTCCGTACGCGGCGCGCGGCGCGCCCGCGGCGACGAGCGACTCCTGGACGACGCGCAGGTCGGACTCGAGCTGCTCGGCGGACGGGTACGCGAGGTCCGCGTTACGGGCTCGCGTCGCGGCGATGCGGTCCGCGACGACGAGCAGCACCGCGCGGTGCGGCTCGCGCGGGGACGCCTCCGACGCGGCGACGGTCACGGCCTCCGAGAGTCGGCGCTGGCGCTCCCACAGGGCGCGCAGCCCGTCCGACGGCGGCGTGCCGTCCTGGTCGAGCGTGAGCTTGCGACCCACGAGGCGCGTCTGCTGCTCGAGCGCGGCGAGCGCGTGGTCCGCCGCGATCGCGGCGGCCTGGCGCGTGACCTCGGCCGTGACGTTCGGGTTGCCGTCGCGGTCGCCGCCGATCCACGTGCCGAGGCTGACGAACGGCCGCACGAGCGGCTCCTCGCGCCCCGCCTCGTCCCCGAGCAGCCAGTCGTCGAGGCGCCGGTAGACGGTGGGGAACGTGTCGAACATCGTCGCGTCGAACACGCCGAGCGCCGTCTTGACCTCGTCGAGGACGGACGGCTTGTGCTCGCGGATCGGGGCGGTGCGCCACATCGTGTCGATCTCGGCGAGCAGGCGGCGCTCGTTCTCCGCGAGCGACGTACCACCGAGGCGCTGCGCGTCCCGCTCGTCGAGCAGGGTCGCGATGCGGCGCACCGCGCCCGACACGGCGCGACGGCGGGCCTCGGTCGGGTGCGCCGTGAGCACCGGGCGGAACTCGAGGCCGCGGAGACGACGCAGCGCCTCCTCGCGGCCCACCTCGCCGACGAGCTGCTCGAACGCCTCCGGGAGGGAGTCGTCGGGCGTCGTCGCGCGGGTCGCGAACTCGGCCTCGCGCTCGCGCAGGACGCGCACGCGGTGGTACTCCTCCGCGAGGTTCGCGAGGTGGAAGTAGCACGTGAAGGCCCGGGCGACCTGCTCGGCGCGGGCCATGGAGAGCCCCTCGACGAGGGTCTCCGCCTCGGCCAGCACGGCGCCGGACGGGTCGTCGTACGCGCGGATGGACAGCTCGCGCAGGCGCTCGACGTCGTCGAGCAGGTCCTGGCCGCCCGTCTCGCGGAGCACGGTGCCGAGCAGACCGCCGAGCAGCCGGACGTCGTCGCGCAGCGGGGCGGGCACGTCGTGGCGGGCGAGGCCGCGCCCCGCGTGCCCGGTGTCGTCGGAGACGTCGGCGGCGGCCCGGTCAGGGCCGTCGGCAGCACCCGGCGACGGGGACAGTTCCGAAGGGGAGAGGTCGTTCACGGTGACGAGAGTATTCCTTGACCGTCAGGGGACGTGCAGGCGTCCGAGGGGTGATCGTCGGTCGAGCACCGGTCGACAGGGGGTCGCGGCCCGCGACCCCACCGGACCGGTCGCCGTCAGCGGCGCGCGCCGACGCGGACGGCGTCGAAGGGCGCGTTCGACGCCACACGGTCCTCGATCGAGGCGGTGACGACGTCCTTGGCGACGCGCGCGGCGTCGAGCACCGACGCGCCCTTGGCGAGCTCCGCGGTGATCGCGGCGGCGAACGTGCAGCCAGCCCCGCTCACGCGCTCCTCGCCGATCTTGGGCGTGCGCAGCACGTGCACCTCGTCGCCGTCGACCAGCACGTCGACCGCGTCCGGGCCGGGCAGCTCGACGCCGCCCTTCGCGACGACGGCACGCGGGCCGAGCGCCTGGACCTTGCGCGCGGCGTCGACGAGCTCCTCGACGGTCTCGATCGACTCGACGCCCGCGAGCGTGCGGGTCTCGAAGAGGTTGGGCGTCACGACGGTCGCGAGCGGGAGGACCTGCGCGCGCAGCGCGGTGTCCGTGTCGAGCGCCGCGCCCGGCTCCTGGCCCTTGCAGATGAGCACCGGGTCGAGCACGACGTGCTCCCACGTGCGCGAGCGCAGCGACTCCGCGACGACGTCGATCGTCGCGGGCGTGCCGAGCATGCCGATCTTCACGACCGACGGCTCGTGCGTGACCGTCGCCGCCTCGAACTGGTCGGCGATCACCTGCGGGTCGACGGGGACGAACCGGTGGCCCCAGTCGTTCTTCGGGTCGAACGAGACGATGCACGTGAGCGTGCCGACGCCGTACGCGCCCAGCTCCTGGAACGTCTTGAGGTCGGCCTGGATGCCTGCGCCGCCGGTCGCCTCGGAGCCGGCGATGACGTAGGCGAGCGGAGGCGTGTGCGCGTCGTGGTGGGACATGGTGCTCCTCGGCACGAGTAGGACTGAGTGCCGTCCTCCCGGTCGTGCCGAGAGAGGCGGGCGGACGAGCCGGCGGACCGGCGTCTCCGCGGCGGGTGCGGCACGACAGCCTAACGCCGCACCGCGCCTCTCGCGCCGTCCCGCCGCCCCGCGTCCGTCGCGGCCCGGCGCCGCCGCAACGGACTGACCGTCCCAGACATTTTCGTGTACGTTATTCCTATGAGCGAGGAGCAGCGCACCATCCACGGAGAGCCGGTCCCCGACGAGCAGATCCAGGCCTGGGCGGACGAGGCCGAGGCCGGATACGACCTGCCCGCTCTCCGCAAGCGCCGCCGTGGCCGCCCCGCGGCCGGCGACGGCCCGGGCAAGCCCGTCACGGTCCGCCTCGACGAGCAGACCCTGACCGCGCTCCGGGAGCGCGCCGAGCAAGAGGGTCTGGCGAACGAGTCGGAGGCGATCCGCGCCGCCGTCCGCGCCTGGGCCCACGTCGCGTGAAGCTCCACGAGTCCGCACGGAAGCACTACACGCGGGACCGCCTCACCGACGACGTCGTCCTCTACGCCGTCGAGCACGCACTCCTGCGCGAACCCCTCGACGACGAGGACGACCCACGCCGCTGGCTCCTGCTCGGCGTCGATCCTGCGGGGCGGGTTCTCGAGCTCGCCGTCCTCGCCTTCGACTCCGGGGACGAGCTGACGATCCACGCGATGAAGGCCCGCCCGCAGTACCTCGACTGGCTGTAGCACGACCCGCCGAAGAAGACCCCAGCCGTCTTGCGGTCCTCGTGCAGACCGAGGACAGCCCTCCTGCGACGCCGCGGGTCGGGCGGTGCGATGCGGACGAGTCGGTCTGTACGCCGGGTTCTGTTCCCGCGCGAGGTCACCCTCGCGCGGGCGACGGTCATCCATCTAGGCCCTGCGTCGCCGCAGGGCTCGAGCGGTCTACCCGACTGTGCTTCTCCGTGGAGAATCGGGCGGGCAGCCCTCAGACACAGTCTGTCTGACCTTGCTCCAGGTGGGGTTTACCGAGCCGGACCGGTCACCCGGTCCGCTGGTGGTCTCTTACACCACCGTTTCACCCTTACCGCACCGGGCGGGGCCGGAGCCCTTCCCGACGCGGCGGTCTGTTCTCTGTGGCACTGTCCCGCGGGTCACCCCGGGTGGGCGTTACCCACCACCTTGCCCTTCGGAGCCCGGACGTTCCTCGGCGAGGGACCGAGGCCCCTCGACGCGACCGCCCGACCGACTCGTCCGCACCGGCAAGATTACCGCTCCCGGGCGGCTCGTCGAACCAGCGACCGGTCCACCGGGAGGGTGCTGCCCGTAGGATGGCCGACCCCCCTCGAAGCCGGCTCCCGGAGGTCTGTCGTGCCCGCCCCCGCCGTACCGTCCGCCCCCGACGCACCGACCGCGGCACCTGCCGGGGACGCCTCGGGCGAGCTCGCCCGGGAGCAGGCGTTCCTGGCCGAGGCCCGCACGCAGCTCGCCCGCATGCGCGAGCACGCCGGGTCGCTCGACGCCCTGGCGGGCGACCGGGTCAGCGCCGAGTATCTCGAGGCGGCGCTCGCCCGCCGGCTCGCCCAGCTCGCCGACGACCCCGAGGTCCCGCTCTTCTTCGGACGCATCGACCTGGGCGGCACGGACGACGAGCCCGCCGAGGTCTTCCACATCGGTCGCCGCCACGTCTCCGACCCCGAGGGCGACCCGCTCGTCGTCGACTGGCGCGCCCCGGTGAGCACGCCCTTCTACCGCGCCACCCGCACCGAGCCGATGGGGGTCGCCGTCCGCCGCCGCTACGGCTTCCAGCGCGGCGCCCTCACCGGCTTCGAGGACGAGACGCTCACCGCCCCGGGACCCGGAGCGGAGCCCTCCGCGATCCTCGAGGCCGAGATCGAGCGGCCCCGCACCGGGCCGATGCGCGACATCGTCGCCACCATCCAGCCCGAGCAGGACGTCATCGTGCGCAGCGGGATCGACCGGACCGTCGTCGTGCAGGGCGCGCCCGGCACCGGCAAGACCGCCGTCGGGCTGCACCGCGCCGCGTACCTGCTGTACTCCCACCGGGAGCGGGTGAGCCGCGCCGGGATGACCGTCGGGGGGCCCAACGCGAGCTTCCTGCGGTACATCCGCGACGTGCTGCCCGCCCTCGGCGAGGTCGACGCGACCCAGACCACCGTCGAGCAGATCGTCACGGCGCACGGCCGTCTGCGCGGCACGGAGCCCGCGGACGTCGCCCGGCTCAAGGGCGACGGGCGCATGGCCGAGGTGCTCCGCCGCGCCGTGTGGTCCCAGGTCGTCGACCCGACCGAGGCCCTGGTGCTCCCGCGCGGTGCGCGCCGCTGGCGCGTCGCGGCGCACGAGGCACGCGAGTGCCTGGCGCAGGTGGTCGGCCGGGAGCCGCGCTTCGACGCCGGCCGCGACCACCTGCGGCACGCGCTCGCGCACCGGATCCTCGTGCAGATCGAGGAGTCCGGCGAGGCGCTCGACGAGCGGGCCTGGGACGCGCTCGCGCGCACGCGCCCGATCCGGGACTACGCCGCCGCGGTGTGGCCGAAGGTCACGCCCACGGCGCTGCTGCACCGGCTCCTCGTCGACCCCGCGTTCCTCGCCGCGAGCGCCGACGGTGTCCTCACCGCGGCCGAGCAGGAGCTGCTGCGTCCGGAGCGCCCCGCCCGGGCGCACGGCACGGCCCGCTGGACGCTGGCCGACCTCGTCCTGCTGGACGAGGTCGCGGACCTGCTGGCCCGCGGCGCGTCGGTGGCGCACGTCGTGGTGGACGAGGCGCAGGACCTGTCGCCGATGATGCTGCGCGCACTCGGGCGCCGGGCGCGCACCGGCTCGCTGACCGTGCTGGGCGACCTGGCGCAGGCGACGACGCCGTGGGGGGTCTCCTCGTGGAGCGACGCGCTCACGCACCTCGGCAAGCCCGACGGCCACGTGGAGCAGCTCACCGCCGGCTTCCGCGTCCCCGGCGACGTCATCGAGTACGCGGCCCGCCTGCTCCCCTCGATCGCGCCGGACCTCGCTCCCCCGGTCGCCGTCCGGCGCGCCCGGGGCGAGCTGGTCCTCACCACGGAGCCGCTCGTGGACCTGGTCCGCACGGCCCTCGCCCGGGAGGGGTCGGTCGGGCTCATCGTGCCCGACGCCGGCACGGACGCCGCGCGCGCGGCGCTCGCCGCGGCGGGCCTCGCCTTCGCGGTCGTCGGCGAGGCGTCGGACGACGCGGGCACGATCGAGTTCGACGCGCGCCTCGACCTCGTGCCCGCGTCGCTCGCGAAGGGGCTGGAGTTCGACCACGTCGTGCTGGACGACCCGGAGGGCGTCGTCCAGGGCGAGCCCGACCGGGTCACGGGCCTGCGGCGGCTGTACGTCTGCCTGACCCGCGCGGTGACGTCGCTCGCCGTCCGCCACCGGGACGACCTGCCCGCCGAGCTGCCCCGGCAGTGACGGGCGCCGCGGCGCGCGGACGGGCGCGCTGGGACCGTCGTGTCGGATCTCGTCGGTAGGGTGCCCGGGTGGCCACAGCGACTGCGACCGACCCCGCGCTCGACGTGCTCCGGCGGGTCTTCGGGTACGACGCGTTCCGGGGCGAGCAGGCGGCCGTCATCGACACCGTCGTCGGCGGCGGCGACGCCCTGGTGCTCATGCCGACCGGCGGGGGCAAGTCGCTCTGCTACCAGATCCCCGCCCTGGTCCGCCCGGGGACCGGCGTCGTGGTGTCACCGCTCATCGCCCTCATGCAGGACCAGGTGGACGCCCTCGCGGCGCTCGGCGTCCGCGCGGCGTTCCTCAACTCCACGTTGTCCGCGGAGGACCGCCGTGCCGTGGAGCGCGCGCTCGTGGCGGGTGAGCTCGACCTGCTCTACGTGGCACCGGAAGGTCTCCGGAGCCGCGCCACCCTCGACCTGCTCGACCGGACGCCGATCGCGCTCTTCGCGATCGACGAGGCCCACTGCGTGTCCCAGTGGGGCCACGACTTCCGGCCGGACTACCTCGAGCTGTCGGTGCTGCACCAGCGCTGGCCGTCCGTCCCGCGCATCGCGCTGACGGCGACGGCGACGGCCGCGACGCGGGCCGAGATCGCCCAGCGCCTCGACCTGACGGGCGCACGGCACTTCGTCTCCAGCTTCGACCGGCCCAACATCACCTACCGGATCGTGCCCAAGGACCGGCCGGAGAAGCAGCTGCTCGACCTGCTGCGCACCGAGCACGCCGGGGACGCGGGGATCGTCTACTGCCTCTCGCGCGCGTCGGTGGAGAAGACCGCCGCCACGCTCGTCGAGAACGGGATCCAGGCGCTGCCCTACCACGCCGGGCTCCCCGCGTCGGTGCGCGCCGCGAACCAGTCCCGGTTCCTGCGCGAGGACGGCCTGGTCATGGTCGCGACGATCGCCTTCGGCATGGGCATCGACAAGCCCGACGTCCGGTTCGTCGCGCACCTCGACCTGCCGAAGTCCGTCGAGGGGTACTACCAGGAGACGGGGCGCGCCGGGCGTGACGGGCTCCCGTCCACCGCCTGGCTGGCGTACGGCCTCGCCGACGTCGTGCAGCAGCGCAAGCTCATCGAGACGTCCGACGGCGACGCCGCGCACCGCCGCAACCTGGGCCAGCACCTGAACGCGATGCTCGCCCTCTGCGAGACCGTCGAGTGCCGCCGCGCCCAGCTCCTCGCCTACTTCGGCCAGGAGCACCCGGGGGGCTGCGGGTCGTGCGACACGTGCCAGGCCCCGCCCGAGGCCTGGGACGCGACGGTCGCGGCGCAGAAGGTGCTCTCGACGGTGTTCCGTCTGGACCGCGAGCGCGGGCAGAGCTTCGGCGTCGGGCAGGTCGTCGACATCCTCCTCGGCCGGGAGACGGAGAAGGTCCGACGGTTCCGGCACCAGGAGCTGTCGGTGTTCGGGGTCGGGAAGGACCTGTCCGAGCACGAGTGGCGGGCCGTGGTGCGCCAGCTCCTCGCCCAGGGGCTGCTCACGGTCGAGGGCGCGCACGGGACGCTCGTGCTCACGGCGGGGAGCGGGGAGGTCCTGGCCCGGCGACGCGAGGTCCGGATGCGGCACGAGCCGGCTCGTCCGGTGCGCGCGGCGCAGGCACGGAAGGCGTCCGCCGCCGCTGAGCTGGCCGAGGCCGACGTCCCGCTCTTCGAGGCGCTGCGCGCCTGGCGCGCGGGCGAGGCGAAGGGCCAGGGCGTCCCCGCGTACATCGTGTTCGGGGATGCGACGCTCCGCGGGATCGCGACCGCCCGGCCCGGCTCGCTCGAGCGGCTCGCGCTGGTGAGCGGCGTCGGCGAGAACAAGCTCGCCCGGTACGGCGACGCGGTGCTGGCCGTCGTCGCCGAGGCAGGCTGAGCGGCCGCACACCGGTCTCGGACCGCCCCCCGCCGCCCGAGGCAGCGCACGAGCGGGTCAGACGTCGACGCGGTACGACAGCGCGAGCTCGTCGCCGCTGACCCCGCGGATGCCCCAGTTCTCGCGCGGGCTCTCGAGGACCACGAGCTCCACGTCGTCCACGGTCAGGCCGAGGGCGGGCACGACGTCGTCGTACAGCGCCGCGACCAGCGCGCGCTTGGCCTCGCGCGTGCGGCCCGTGAAGCACACCACCTCGACGACGAGGTAAGCGTCCGAGCGCGGGGCGACCAGGTCGTCGTCGTCCAGGAGCAGGAAGCGGTGGAACCGCTTGTCCGGCGGGAGCTGCCACGTGCGCACGAGCGCGTCGTGCAGCGCGTCGGACACCTCGGTCCGCCGCTCGCCCCACACGCTGCGCCGTCCGTAGATCTTCACCTGGGCCATCGGGCGAGCGTAGCCGTGACGCACCCCACGCCGTCGGCCCCGGTCACCCGCCGCGACGACGCGGCGGGCACTCGTAGAGTGGCCGCGTGCTCGTGCTGCTCCCCCCGTCCGAGGGCAAGACCCCCGCGCCCGACGGCGCCCCGCCCGTCGACCTCGCCGCGCTCAGCTCTCCCAGCCTCACCGCGCACCGCGGGCAGGTCCTCGACGTGCTCGCCGCCGTGAGCGCGCGCCCGGACGCGCACGACGTGCTCGGCACGACGCCGGGACTCTCCGAGGAGGTACGCCGCAACACGTCCCTGCGAACGGCCCCGGCAGGGTCCGCGGCCGACGTCTACACCGGCGTGCTCTACGGCGCCGCCGACCTCGCGGGCGCGCTCGCGTCCGGCGGCGAGGCCGCACGTCGTGCCCGCGAGGACGTCCGCGTCGTGTCGGCGCTCTGGGGCGCTCTCTCCCCCGCAGACCGGGTCCCCGCGTACCGGCTCTCGATGGCGGTCGATCTGCCCGGCGTCGGGAAGCTCGCCACCGCGTGGCGACCGCACCTCGCACCCGTGCTCGACGAGCGGGCGGCGGGCGACGTCGTCGTCGACTGCCGGTCCGCGACGTACGTGGGCGCGTGGAAGCCGCGGACGTCCGGCCCGCTGGCGGCCGAGTGGGTCGCGGTGCGGGTCGTGCGCGAGCACGCCGGGAAGCGCACGGTCGTCTCGCACAACGCCAAGCACACCCGCGGCGTGCTCGCCGGGCACCTGCTGCGCCGGGCCGCGGCGTCGCCGTCCTCCGCCGACGGGCTGCTCGACGCCGCGGGCGAGCTCGTCGGCACGGTGATCGGCACCGAGGTCGGCTCGGGACTGAGCTACCGCTTGCTGGAGACGACGCTCCTCGACGCCACGGCCCGCACCGGCCCGCGCACGCTCGAGCTCGTCATCGCCTGAGCGACCGCCCGGCCCCACCCCCGTTCCCCGCTGCGACAGCACGGGACCCGGTCCACAGTGGAACCATGGTCTACAGCGAGGATCTTGCCGAGCGGATCCGCGCCGCCCTGGGGCCACGCGCACCGTTCGACGAGCGGAAGATGTTCGGCGGGATCGCGTTCCTCGTCAACACCCACATGGCGCTCGGCGTCACCCGGGACGACCTCATGGTGCGGGTCGGCAAGGACGGCACGAGCGCGGCGCTCGAACGCGGCGGGGCCGTCATGGAGATGGGCGGTCGCCCGATGACGGGGATGATCCTCGTCGACGGCGCGCAGGTCGCCGACCCGGACGAGCTCGACGCGTGGGTCGCGACGGCCGTCGAGCACGCCCTCGCGGAACCCGCCAAGGCGAAGAAACCCCGGAAAGGGTGAACGCGCCGCGGCGGCGCCGGACGCCGGCAGCGAGAGAGAAACCGCTGCCCCGGGTAGAGCGCGCGGAGCTCTGCCTCGCCACCGGCGGCACTACCTCGTGGTGGACGGAACTCAGAGGTCGCTCGGGACGCCCTGGGCCGTGAGCTCGCTCGTGCCGTCGGCCCACAGGCGCAGGATGCTCACCGACGCCGGGGGTACGCGCACGCGCGACCACTGCGAGGGCGGCGTGCCGATCGCCGTGCCGATCGCGGCGCGCACCTGCACCGCGTGGCCCACGACGACCGCCGTCCGGCCTGCCGGTCCTGCGCCCGGCAGGAGGGTGTCGACGAGGTCCTGGAGCCCGTGCCAGACGCGCGCCCCGACGTCGGCGTACGACTCGCCGCCCGGGGCCGCGGTCGTGCCGGTCGTGTGCCAGGCGTGCAGGCGGCCCGGCCACGCGGCGTCGACCTCCGCGGCGGTGAGCCCCTCCCACTCCCCGAAGTCGACCTCGGCGAACCGCTCGTCCGTCGTGACGTGGACGCCGAGCCGGCGACCGACCGCCCGCGCGGTCTCCTGCGCGCGCACCATGGGCGAGGCGACGATCGCGGTCGGCCGGGGAAGGTCGGGCCACGCCTGGCGCCCCACCCGGAACACGAGGTCGGCGGCCTGCGCCGCCTGCGTGCGGCCGCGCGCCGTGAGCGACGGGCCCGGCACCGACGACCCGCTGAACGCACCCGCGACGGTGAGCGGCGTCTGGCCGTGCCGCACGAGCACGACCGTCAGGGCGGGCGCGTCGTCGAACCGGACCGCGGCACCGGACGGGCGGGCAGGGGTGTCGAACGCGGCCGACTCACCCGGGACATCGGCGGGCGCGGCGGCAGCGGCGGGGTCGGGCTCGTCGTCGCCGACACCCGGCGCGGCGGCGAGCGGGTAGTCGCGCACGACCGTCCCCGCCGTGTCCATCGCCTCGTTCGCGAGGGCGTCCGCAGCGGAGTTCTGCGCGCGCGGCACCCACTCGTACGCGACCTGCTCCGCGGGCAGCACCGACGCGGCCTCGGCGGCGAGGCGGCGCATGTCGTCGTGCTTGATCTGCCAGCGACCCGACATCTGCTCGACGACGAGCCGCGAGTCCATCCGCACGGTCACCCGCGCGTCCGGGTCGATCTCGGCCGCGGCGCGCAGCCCGGCGACGAGGCCCGAGTACTCGGCGACGTTGTTCGTCGTCGTCCCGAGGTACGCAGCGCGCTCGGCGAGGACCTGACCGGTCTCACCGTCGCGCACGAGCGCTCCGAAGCCCGCGGGACCCGGGTTCCCCCGGGACCCGCCGTCGGCCTCGACGACGAGGTGGCGCCGACCGACCGCGCTCACGCGCCGGCGCCCTCCGGCCGCACGACGATGTGGCCGTAGTCCTCGAGCCGCACCACCTGGTCGGGCGCGGCCGACGTGATCGCCGCGAGCTCGGCCGGGCTCAGCGAGACGTTGAGCCCGTCCACGTGCTGGCCGCGCAGCGCGACGACACCCCGGCCGCCGTTCTGGTCGCGCACGCGCTCGTACAGGGCGAGGAGCCCGGCGTCGAGACCCGCGACCGCCTCGGTGCGCTTGCCCGCGACCTGGGCCGCCTCGGCGTCGAGCTCGGCGTATCGCGCGTCCCGAGCCGTCACGACCTCGGCCTTCGCGGCCTCCAGCTCGGCGTTCGCCGACTCGAGCTTCGCGAGCGCCTCCTCGTGCGCCTCCAGGCGCTCCATGACGTCGAGCTCGACCTCCTCGAGCACGCCCTGGCGCCGCGCGAGGGACTCGAGCTCCGCGACGAGCGCCTGCGCGTCCTTGGCCCCGACCTGCCCCGAGTCCAGCCGCGACTGGTCGCGCGCGGCGCGCGTGCGCACCTGCTCGACGTCGGTCTCCGCCTTGGTGAGCTCGCGCTTGAGGTCGCTCACCGCGGTGCGGGACTCGACGAGCTTGCCGCGCAGGTCCGCGATCTGGGCGTCGAGCTCGGCGATGCGTGCGTGCTCGGGCAGGTTCTTGCGCTGGTGCGCGAGCTGCTGCGCCCGCGTGTCGAGCTCCTGGACGTCGAGCAGGCGGAGCTGGTCGGCGGGCGGTGCAGTGGCCACAGGTGGTTCCTTTCGTGGGCCCCGTGCGGGGCCGGCGTGCAGGGTCGGGACGTCAGGTGGACGGGGCGTCGGGGTCGGGCCGGTCGGAGCGCGGGTCCGCGGGCGCCGACGCGATCCGCGCGGTCCACGGGTCGGTGACGAGCGTGCTCACGCGCGTCTCGACGACCGTCCCCGGCTGCGCGTGCTCGAGGGCGCGCGCGAGGTCCTCGGCAGCGTAGCGGAGCCACGGCCACTCGGAGGCGTAGTGCGGCACGTCGACGAGGAAGGGCGTGCCCGCCTCGCCGTCGCCCTCGAGCCGGGCGCGCTCGCGCAGCTCGGAGACCGGGTGGTGGCGCAGGTCGGACGTGAGGTAGACGTCGGCGCCGCTCGCGCGGACGGCGTCGAACAGCGAGTCGCCCGAGCCGCCGACGACCGCGACGGACTCCACGGTCGCGTCGAGGTCGCCCGCGACGCGCACGCCCTGCACCGTGGGCGGGAGCACCTCGGCGACGCGCTGTGCGAAGCCGCGCAGCGTCGTCGGCTCCGCGAGGCGCCCCACGCGGCCCGTCCCGGTCGTCGCCGCCTCGTGCGGGGACGGCGCCGGGTGCGCGACGAGCGGCACGCGGTGCAGCAGGTCGAGGGCGTCCGCGAGCGCGTCGGCGACGCCGCGCGCCGCCGCGTCGGCGTTGGTGTGCGCGACGTACAGGCCGCACCCGCCCCGGATGAGCCGGTGCACCAGCGAGCCCTTGAACGTCGTCGCCGCGACCGAGTGCACGGGCCGCAGGAACAGCGGGTGGTGCGTGACCAGGAGGTCCGCGCCCCAGGCGAGCGCCTCGTCCGCGACGTCCTCCACCGGGTCGACGGCGAACAGCACCTTGCGCACGGCCGCGCCCGGGTCCCCGGCCACGAGCCCGACGGCGTCCCAGGCCTCGGCCGTCGACGGCGGGTACAGCTCGTCCAGCGTCCGCACGACACGGCCGAGCGTCGTGTGCGTGGTGTCATCGGCCGTGGGGGCGGCGGACGAGGGGCCGGCGCTCGTCGTCTCGGTGCTCGGGTCGGGCGCGACGGTCATGGCGGCAGGCTATCCCGCGCGGGCCGCCCGGGTGCCGTCCCGCATGGTTTGATGGATTGCGTAAACCATCATCCCGTCGCCCGGAGAACCTGTGCCCCGCACATCCCGCCCCGACCAGCCTCACGACGGCGTCCACGGCACCGACGAGGCCGCGCCCCTCTACCGCATCAAGGCCGAGCTCTTCCGGTGCCTCGCGCACCCCACCCGCATCCAGGTGCTCGAGGTCCTCGCGGCCGACGCCGACCACACGGCGCCCGTGTCCGACCTGCTGGACGTCACCGGGTGCGAGCCCTCCCAGCTCTCCCAGCACCTCGCCGTGCTGCGCCGGGCCGGGGTCGTCACCTCGACCCGCAGCGGCAACGCGGTCGAGTACCGCCTCGCCGAGCCCCTCGTCGCCGAGCTCCTCGTCGTCGCCCGCGCGTTCCTCCTCTCGAGCCTCGCGGGCGCGTCCGACCAGCTCGAGGCCGCGCGTCGGCTCCCCGCCCTGCCGGGCGCGTCGGCGCGCGCCGTGCTCGACGCCACCACGTCGACCGACATCACGTCGACCGCCTCCGCATGAGCCGCCTCGCCGCCGTCCGCGACCTGCTCCCCCGACGCTCCGACTACGACCTGCGCCCCCGGACCCTGCGCGCCGACCTTCTCGCGGGCGTCACCGTGGGCGTCGTCGCCCTCCCGCTCGCGCTCGCGTTCGGCGTCAGCTCCGGCGTCGGGGCGGCGGCCGGGCTCGTCACCGCGGTGATCGCGGGGATCGTCGCCGCCGTGCTCGGCGGGTCGAACCACCAGGTCTCCGGACCGACCGGGGCCATGGCCGTCGTGCTCGCGCCGATCGTCGTCACCCACGGGCTGGGCTCCGTCGCGCTCGTGACCGTCCTCGCCGGGCTCGTCGTCCTCGTCGCGGGGCTCGCCCGGCTAGGGCGCGTCGTCACGTACATCCCCTGGCCGGTCGTCGAGGGCTTCACGCTCGGGATCGCCTGCATCATCTTCCTCCAGCAGGTCCCGGCCGCGGTCGGGGTCGAGGCGGCCCCCGGTCACAACACGTTCGTGAGCGCCGTCGAGGCCGTGCGCACCGCCGTGACCGACGTCCCGCCCGCCCCCGCCCTGTGGACGCTCGGGTGCGTCGCGCTCGTCGCCGCGACGATGCTGCTGCTCCCCCGCCTCCACGCGGCGATCCCCGCGTCGCTCGTCGCGGTCGTGCTGGCCACCGTCCTCGTCGAGGCGCTCGGCGCCCCCGTCCCCCGCATCGGCGCCCTGCCCTCGTCCCTGCCCGCCCCCGTCCTGCCGACGTTCACCCCCGGCGCGCTGCGCGACCTCGGCGGCGCCGCCCTCGCGATCGCCGCGCTCGCGGCCATCGAGTCGCTGCTGTCCGCCCGCGTCGCCGCCTCCATGGTGCAGACCGGGTCGCCCGGGGGCTCCGTCTACCAGCCCGACCGCGAGCTCGTCGGGCAGGGTCTCGCGTCCATGGCCAGCGGCCTCTTCGGCGGCATGCCCGCAACGGGTGCCATCGCCCGCACCGCCGTCAACGTGCGCTCCGGCGCCCGCACGCGGCTCGCCGCCGTCGTGCACGCCGTCGTGATCCTCGCCGTCATCTACCTCGCCACCGGTCCGGTCTCCCGGATCCCGCTCGCCGCGCTCGCCGGCGTCCTCATGGTGACGAGCTTCCGGATGATCGGCGCACGGACGATCCGCTCGGTGGTCGGCGCCGGGCGGTCCAGCGCGGCGACCTTCGTCGTCACCGCCGTCGTCACCGTCGCGTTCGACCTCGTGCAGGCCATCGAGATCGGCATCCTCGTCGCCGCGTTCTTCGCGCTGCGGACCGTCGCGCGCGCCTCCGCCGTGCACCGCGACCCGCTCCCGGGCCCGGCCCAGCCGGGCGACGAGCACGTCGCGCTGTTCCGTCTCGAGGGCTCCATGTTCTTCGGCGCCGCGGACCGCGTGCTCACCGAGGTGACCGACGCCTCGTCGCACGACGACGTCGCGGTCGTGGTCCTGCGGCTCTCCCAGCTCCGCATGGTCGACGCGACCGGGGCCAGGGCGCTCGGCGAGCTCGTCGAAGGGCTCGAGGCGCGGGGTGTGACCGTGCTCGTCAAGGGCGTCCAGGAACGGCACCGGTCGCTCCTCACGAACGTCGGGGCGCTCGCGGAGCTCCGCCACGAGAACCACCTCTTCGACACGCTCGACGACGCGATCGAGCATGCGCGCTCGCACGTGCGTCGCGCCGCGCGGGGCACCGACGTCCCCCAGGTGCGGGGGCTGCGCCCGTCGACCTGACCCGCTCGGTACGATGCGCCGATGCAGCGCACGGTGGGCCGTCGTGCCGGGGTCGCCGGTGCGGCCGTCGGACTGGTCCTCCTGGTCGCGTGGCTCGTCGGTCCCGTCCTCTGGGTCGAGCTCGACGAGGCGGGCACGCCCCCGGTCCCGGCCTTCCCCGAGGACGTCCAGGTCGTCGACGAGGGGACGGGCTGCGGGTCGGGCGGCTGCTGGCGCGAGCTGACGCTCTCGTGGCCCGGGCACGACCGCGACGCCGTCCGTGCGCGGGTCGGCCTCGACGATGCGGGGCAGCGGTGCGACGCGCTGTCGGTCCTCGACCGGCGGGTCAGGTGCGTGTGGGAGGTCGACGACGAGGCGTCCGGCACCACGCTCCGCGCCGACGTCGGATGGCACCGCCCGCTCGGGCTGTGAGCGGTGCGCGGGCCGCTTAGCGTGGTCGGATGCACGAGTTCGTGCGAGCCCCGTCGGACTCGCTGCCTCCCGGCGTCGTGTCGATGGTCGGGTACCGCCTGCGGACGGAGACGACCGACGGCACGCCGTCGGTCCACCGCGGCCTGCCGTCACCGTGGCTCACGCTCGTCGTGAGCACCGCGGGCGTCGTCCCGACGTCGCCCGGGCCGGGCGCCGTCCCGCTGCGCTACGAGTCGCTCGTCGGAGGCCTGCACACGCGCCCGGCCCTGATCCACCAGCCGCGAGAGCAGGCGGGCGTGCAGCTCGCGCTCGACCCGCTGGCCTGCCGGGACCTGCTGGGCGTGCGTGCAGGCGACCTCGGCCTCGTCGAGGACGGCGACGCCGTCCTCGGCCCCGCCGCCGCGCGCCTGCGCGAGCAGGCCGCCGAGGCGGGCTCGTGGGCCGCCGCGTTCGAGGCCGTGCGCGCGGCCCTCGCGGGCCGGGCCGACCCGCCCGGCGGCCCCGGAGCCCGGCCGGTCCGCGGCGAGGTGCGCGTCGAGGTCGCGGAGGCGTGGCGCCTGCTCGTCCGCACCCGGGGTCGGGCACGGGTGCGCGACGTCGCGCGGCACGTCGCTCTCGGCGAGCGCCAGCTGGAGACGCTGTTCCGGGCCGAGCTCGGCGTCACGCCCCGGGCGGCGCGCGGCCTCGTGCGGTTCGACGCCGCCCGCCGCCAGGTGCAGCGCCTCGCCCTCGGCCGGGGCTCCCGGACGCTCGCCGACGTCGCCGCGCAGACCGGGTACGCCGACCACTCTCACCTGGTGCGCGACTTCCGCCGGTTCGCCGGCACGAGCCCGACCGCCTGGGTGCGCGAAGAGCTCGGGAACATCCAAGCCGGGGGCCACACCGACGGGCCAGGGTGGGGGCATGAGCATCCACGAGAGCACCCGCACCCCGCCTGACACCACCGGCACCACCGCGTCGCCGCCCCTGGTGCCCGACGCGCCGCCGACACCGTGGGTCTGGCCCACCCTGCAGGCGCGCGACGCCCACAGCCTCGTCGCGTTCCTCACCGACGTCGTCGGCTTCGTCGCGACGGCCGTCATGGCGGGCGACGACCGCGACGTCGCCCACGCCCAGCTCGACTGGCCGCACGGCGGCGGGGTCATGCTCGGCAGCCACTCTCCCGACCGGGAGTGGTCGCGCGAGCCCGGGACCTGCGGCACGTACGTCGTCGTCCCCGACGACGAGATCGAGGCGCTCGACGCCCGGCTCCGCGAGCGCGCGCCAGGTGCCGGAGGACGCGTCGTCGTCCCGCTCCGGGACACGGACTACGGGAGCCGCGAGCTCGTGCTCCAGGACCCGGAGGGCAACCTGTGGTCGTTCGGCACCTACCGCGGCGAGCCGCGGCGCTGACGCCGTCGGGCGACGGAACCACCGGGCGACGGGTCCGCCGCGGCCCGTCGCCCGTTCCTCACTTCGCCTCGGCGTAGTGGTCGACGACGGCGACGGTGAGCGGGAAGTCGACCGGGAACTCCCCGAAGAGGAGGCGTCCCGCCTCCGCCGCGGCCACGCGGACCTCGTCGGCCACCGCCTCGGCGAGCTCCGCCGGCGCGTGCACGACGACCTCGTCGTGGAGGAAGAGCACGAGGTGCGCCCGGTCGGCGAACGGCGCGGGCGCGGCGCCCGGGGTCGACGCCACGGGCAGGTCCCACAGCCGACGCCGGATGGAGGCGAGCCAGCACAGTGCCCACTCGGCCGCCGTGCCCTGCACGACGAAGTTCCGTGTGAAGCGCCCCCACGCGCGGGTGTACGACCGGGCCCGCGCCTGCGCGTCCGCACCCGTCCGGCCGCTCTCGACGTCGACCGCGCCGCCCTCCTCGACCGCGTAGGCACCCTCCTGGGCCGCCTGCCACGACTCGCCGGGGCGCGGCGAGCTCCGCCCGAGGAGGGTCGACACGACCTCGCCGCGCTCGCCCGCCTGCGCGGCGCGCTCCACGAGGCCGATGGCGTCGGGGAACGCCTTCGCGAGCCGCGGCAGGACGAGCGCGCTGTCCCCCGTCGTGCCCCCGTACATCGCGCCGAGCATGCCGACCTTCGCGTGGTCGCGCGTCGCGACCGCCCCGGACGCGACGATGCCCGCGTACAGGTCGCCCCCGCGGCCCGCCGCCGCCATGCGCTCGTCGTGCGCGAGCCCGGCCAGCACCCGCGGCTCGAGCTGCGCGGCGTCGGCGACGACGAGCTTCCAGCCCGGGTCGGCGACGACCGCGCGGCGCACCTGCTTGGGGAGCTGGAGCGCCCCGCCGCCGCTCGACGACCACCGGCCCGTCACGACGCCGCCCACGACGTACTCGGTGCGGAACCGCCCGTCGCGCACCCAGGTGTCGAGCCAGGACCAGCCGTTCGCGGTGAGCAGCCGCGAGAGCTTCTTGTACTCGAGCAGGGGCTCGACGACGGGATGGTCCGTGCGCTCGAGCTCCCACTTGCGCAGCGACCGCACGCCGACGCCCGCGTACTGGAGCGCTTTGAGCAGGTCCGGGTGCGAGTCCGGGTTGAGGGCCGGTGGCGCGTCGAGAGCCACGCGGATGCGCGCGACGAGGTCCTCCATGAGCGCGGGGCGCTCGCCGGGACGCGGGCGCGGACCGAGCGCGTCCGTGAGGATCGCGTCGTGCACGTCGGCGCGCCACGGGACGCCCGCGTGGTGCATCTCCGCGGCGACGAGCGCGCCCGCCGACTCGGCGGCGAGGAGCATGCGCAGCCGGCCCGGTCCGTCGGGGCTGTCGGCGCCCGCGACCGCGCCGAGCTGGTCGCGCAGCTCCGCGACCGTGTCGAGCTCGACGCGCGGCGCGGCCTGCGGCCCGAGCTCGAAGAGGCCGACGGGACGCGGCACGGCCGTCGGCTCACGGCCCGCGGGCACCGCGGCGAGCGCGTCCCAGGGACCTGGATCCCGCCGCGCGAGCGCCGAGCCCGCGGCGAGCTGGGAGCGACGCAGCACCACGTGGGACAGGCGCAGGTCGTGCGACCGTTCGACGCGCCGGCCCTCGGCGAGAAGGCGTGGGTACCACCGGTTCGTGTCGTCCCACGTCTCGCGGACGGGTTCCGCCGGGCCGTCGACGACGTGCTCGACCCGGCCGTGCTCGGGCGACCCGACGTGGACGGCGTAGGTGCTCATGCGCGCACCGCCCGCTGGTCCGGCCGCAGCTCGCGGGACGAGCCCACGACCCGCGCGAGGGCGCGGCCCCGCGAGGCGACGAGCGCCGCCCGAAGGAGTCGTGCGGCGTCGGGTTCGTGGACGACGAGCGCGACCGCACCCGCGAGGGTCGGGGCCCCGAGGTCGTCCGCGGTCCGCGCCGCGCGGGCGAGGGCGGCACCCTGGTGCGGGGTGAGGTGCCGGCGGCCGGTCGCCGCGAGCGCCACGGCGGCGTCGAGCACCGTGGCGCACACGTCCTCGACAGGCGACGGCGCCGCGACCTCGCGCACGTGCGTCGTCGCGCGTCCCCGCAGCGCACGGACGCGCGCGCGGAGCCTCGTCCACGCGGTCGACCAGGCGCGGTGGTCGTAGGCGGGCGTGAGCGTCGGCACGACCAGGCCGAGCCCTCCCCCCGGCCGCTCGACGAACAGGCCGACGGCCTCGGTCCCGCCGGACTCGAGGTCGTGCTCGACCGCGACGGCGACGAGCCGGCGGCTCCCCGCCGCGACCCCGAGCAGGGTGTCGCAAGCCTGCTCGTCCGCCGCGTCGACGCGCACGACGGTCGGCGTGCCGTCCGCCGCGACGAGGGTCCAGGTGATCTCCTGCGCGACCTCGTCGACCCCGACGGGGCCTGCGTCCCGGACCATTGCGACCCGCACCACGGCCGGCCTCCGACCGAACCCGACCTCGGCGCGCGCGTCGGTCTCCGCGGTCCGCTCGGCGACGTCGCGCAGCGCGTCGGCGGTCAGCGTCCCGAGCGGTTCCACGACCGGGCCCTCGCCGGGCCGCAGCGCCCCGGCGCGCTCGGTCGCCCCGCGCAGGCCGAACGGGCCGCGGCACAGCGCCTCCACCGAGCGCCCCCAGACGAGCGGGAGGTCCCACGAGCGGCGGAACGTCGGGTCGGCACCGGGCGGCCGTCCGGTCGTGACCGCGCGCGTCCGGCCCTCCGCGACGTCCCACAGATGCACGGTGACGCCCCGTGCCCCCGACGCCGCGACCCACCAGCGCGCCCCCAGCGGGAGGAGGTGCGGCAGGTCCGCCACGCGCTCGTCGGGCGCCGTCGCGTCCGGCGCGGGCTCGGCCCGCACGAACGCCCAGAGCTCGGCCAGCGCGAGCAGGCACTCCTCCTCGTCCACGTCGTCCCGGCGGTCCGCGAGCGCCTCGAGCCGCCCGACCGCGGACGTGACGAGTCGCTGCACCGCTGGCCGGCGACCCAGCCGGGCGAGGACCCCGGCGCCCCGCAGCTCCTCCAGGTCGTCGCGACCGAGGTGCGAGAGCCCGACGTCGAGCACCCGCTCGACCGCGTGCGCGACCTCGTCCGCGACCGTCCGGGCGTCCGGCACCCCGGCGGCGCGCGGCGTCGCGACGGCCGCCTCCTCGGGCCACGGCCAGGAACGGCCGTGCGCATCCCAGACCCGAGCGAGCGCCTCCAGGCGCCACCGTCGGTCGTCCGTCCGGGCCGCCGAAGGCGTCGCGCCGGGGCGTTCACGCTCCACGAGCATCCCGGCGAACCCGGCACCCGCGACGTACGTGACGCGAGGTGCACGCGCCCACGAGACGACAACGCGCGGACCGTCGATCGTCACGTCCGTCACGTCGGTCACGTCGTCCGGCGCCGCGCCCAGCGCCTCCCGCACCTCCCGTGCCGCCGCGCGCACGACGGCGGCACCCGCGGCGCGGTGCACCGCCCGCGGGTCGAGCGCGAGGATCTCGGTCAGCGGGTCGGCTCCCGAACCGGCGCGACGACCGCCGTCGGGCTCAGGTGTTGCGTCAGCCCCGGCGTGCTCCGCCATCGGAACCGCCGCACCGGCGCTGGTTCGAGCGGTGTCCGCACGCCCGGCGCCAGGCTCGGCATGGGCTTCGGGATCGGCGTCGCGGTGCGCATCGGGTTCGGCGCCGGCATCGGCATCGTCCGCCGACGGTCGCACCACCGCCACGTCGCCACGGGCCACCGCGACCGGCCCCACCGACCCGGTCACCGCGTCGACCACCGGCTCGGTGGCTGCGTCGCGCGCCCACAGGCACGCGGCCACGACGTGCTGGCACGCACCCGGCGTCGGGCACGCGCACCGCGCCCCAGCGGGCCCGCGCGCGTCGAGCTCGACGCGCGCGCCCCCGACCGACAGCACGGCCCCGTCCGCGCGTTGCTCGAGCACCTCGACCTTGCCCGCGGCGACGTCCTTGCGCGCCCGACGGACCAGGCCGGCGTTGGCGAGGGTGGCGAGCGCAGCGTCGTCGTACCCCGCGTACACCGCCGCCCAGGGGCCGGTCCCGGTGGTGCCGCTCACGGGAGCACCTCCCCCAGCCACTCGGCGAACCGCTCCGGGGTGAGGGCCGCGATCTCCATGCCCTGCTCCGCGAGCCGCCGGGCGACGCCGCGGTCGTACGCGGGGTTCGCCTGGCCGTCGAGGGCGGCCAGGCCGAGCAGGCGCACGCCGGACGCGTGCAGCCGCCCGACGCTCGCCACGAGCTGCGACACCGAGCCGCCCTCCTCGAAGTCGGTCACGAGCGCCACGACGGTCCGGCGCGGGTCGCGCACGTGCTGCTCGGCGTAGCGCACTGCACGGGCGATGTCCGTGCCGCCGCCGAGCTGCGCCGTGAAGAGCACCGTCACGGGGTCGTGCGC
Organism: Cellulosimicrobium sp. GQ32; assembly: GCF_059758455.1. Classification (NCBI taxonomy): domain Bacteria; kingdom Bacillati; phylum Actinomycetota; class Actinomycetes; order Micrococcales; family Promicromonosporaceae; genus Cellulosimicrobium; species Cellulosimicrobium sp. GQ32. Next base: position 50,106 of record NZ_JCAXEP010000008.1, read on the forward strand.
GAGGTGCGACATGTCGACGACGGACGTGTCGAAGAGGACGAGGCGCACCGTGATGCCAGGCAGGCCGGCGAGGATGCCCGCGCTCACCGCGCTGTACAGCACGGACGACGCCATCGAGCCGGACTGGTCGACGAGCAGCACCACGTCGTACGACAGCGCGCGCCGGCGCCGGGCCGAGAAGCGGAGGTCCGTGACGAGCAGGCGTCGCCGCTCCGGGTCCCAGCGCCCGAGGTTTGCCCGCACGGTCGCGGCCGCGTCGAACGTGCGGCTCGACCGCACGAACGAGCGGCGCGAGCGGTCGCGACGACCGTCCACGGCGGTCTCGAAGCGGGGGCGCAGCCGCCGCACGACGTCCTCCACGACGCGCTCGACGAGCCGCTTCAGGCCGTCCTGCACGCCCGGCCCGAGCCGCCCCCGGGCCCGCAGCAGCGCCGAGGCCAGCTCCGTGCTGGGCTCCACCGCGTCGACCGCGCGGGGGTCCGCGAGCAGCTCCGTCATCCCGTAGCGGCCGACGGCCTCGACCTGCATCCGCTCGAACGTCTCGCGCGGGAACAGCTCGCGCGCCGACTCGAGCCAGTCCAGCCCCGCGACGACCGAACCCCCGCGCCCCCCGCCGCCCCGACCGGCACGGGAGTCGTCGCCGTCGCCGTGCCGGTGCCCACGCGCGGTGTACTCCCGGTCGTAGAGGTGACCGAGCGTGCGGTCGAGACCCTGGTCCTGCGGCGCGACGGGCAACGTGTCTCCCGCGTACCGGCCGAGCACGAGCCGCCACCGGCGTGCCGCCTCCTGATCGTCCGCGCGGCTCCCGGCAGGTTCTGCTGCGCCGGGTCCGGAGCGGCCGGGCGGGGTCCCGGTCGACGTCGCGTCCGGCGCGTCCGCCGTACCGACGCCCGCGGCCGTCACGAGGCCCCCTCGCCGGCCCAGGCACCGAGGCCGTCGCGCTCCAGCACCGCGACGATCTCGCGCTCGACGAGCAGCCCCGCCCGCAGGTCGTCCTCGGTCACGTCGACGCGCCGGTCCAGCGCGGCGGCGCTCGTCCCGGTCCGCGCCGCGACGCGCTCCGCGAGCCGGTGCGTCTCCGTCGGCCGCAGCCACGTGAACGCCCGGCGCAGGTCCGGCAGCACGGCACGGAACGCGGCCTCGTCCAGGCCGCGCAGCCCCTCGTCGACCGCGTCGAACATCTCGGGGGTGTGGAGCAGGAGGTCGGGCGCGGCACGCATCACCCCGCCGAGGAAGGCGGTCGCCGCCACCGGGTCCGCGCCGGGCGCCAGGTGCGCCCGGACCCGCGTGACGAGACCGTCGCCGCCGGGTTCGTCGTCCAGCTGGTCGTCGACGGCGGCGAACGCCGTGAGCGCGCCGCGCACCGCGGGCGACGCGTCCTCGTCCTCCCGCACGTGCGCGAGCGCCCGGGCGACGGACTCCGCCGCCGAGCCGGTGCCGTCACGACCCGCGTCGCGCAGGTCCCGGACCAGGGAGCGCAGCGCCACGAGGCTCGCCAGGGCGTCGTCCTGCGTCGTCTCGTCGGCGGCCGCGAGGTCGGGCACGAGGTAGGCCGCGGTAGCGAGGCCCTGCTCCGCGAGGTCGAGCAGGGCCGCGGCGCGCTCGCCGAGCTCGAGCTCGCCGCGGGCGCGCCAGAGTCCGACGAGGCGCCGCATGCCGGCCACCACCGAGGCGAGGGACGGGTCGACGTCGAGCGTGGAGCGGACGAGCGCGACGAGCGGAGGCAGCCGGTCGGGCAGGCCCACCACGACGCACTGCGCCACGAGCCGCGCCACCGCGTCGCTCGACCGCTCCTCGGACGCCCGGTCGCGCGCGTCGTCGAGCAGCGCCACGGCGACCGCCTCGAGCGTCGCCCCGCGGTGGGAGAGCTCGACGAGCCGCGCCTCCACGAGCGGCGTCCAGGCGTACTCCCACTCCTCGAGCACGAGGCCGAGGCCGCGCCCGGCGACGTGGTCGGGGCCGGAGACGCGGCGTGCGAACCCTAGGTCGAGGAACGCGCACAGCGCGAGGAACCGCCGCCGGTCGCGGTGCGCCGACTTACGTCGCGCGTCGAGACGCACGGTGCGCGGCACGGAGTCGGACACGTCCAGGCGCAGCGCCCGCGCCCGCGTGCGCGCCTCCTCCACGAGCGGCGGGGCCGCGCCCCCGGGCGGCACGTCGCCGAGCGCGCGCCCGGCGAACACCTCCGCGACCGCGAGCCCGAGAGGCCGATCGCCCGCCGCGTCGAGGTCGTCGGCGTCCTTCACGTAGCACGACGTGATCGCGTCGAGCAGGTCGGTGCGGCACGGCCACGGCCGCTCGCGCAGCGCGGCGAGCCGGTGGGCGTGCTCGACGGCGGCCTGGGACTGCGCGACGCTCACGAGCGCGCCGCGCGCGCTCGCCCCGCGCCCGACGTCGACGAGCACGCCGTTCGCCGCGCCCGCGGGACCGCCCGCGTCGTGGTGCGCGGCCCAGAGCCGGTCGTAGTACCCGGGCGTCGGCATGCCGGCGCCGTACCCGCGCAGGGCGTCGAGCCGCTCGTCGTCGTACCGGACGAGCCACGCGGGGGCGTCGGCCAGGTCGCCGTACCCGTCCGCCGGGCGGCGCGCGACGACGGCCTCGCCGTGCTCGCTCCCGGTCAGCGCCTCGACGAGCGCGAGCGTGTGGAATGCACCCGTGACGACGACGACGGGACCGTCCGCGCGCGCCGCGTGCTCGGCGACGCGCGCCGACATGCGCGCCTCCCGGTCGAGCGACCCGTCCGCGACGAGCACCTCGTCCTCGTAGTCCAGGCGAGCAAGGGCCGCCCACGCGAACACGTCGTCGGTGAGCTCGCGCCAGTCGCGCAGCCGCGCGGTGTCACGCGCCTCGAACAGGTGATCCCACAGCTCGTCGTGGTCGCGGCACCCGAGGCGCTCCGCGAGCCGGGCGACGGTGCGGGAGTGCGCAAGGTGCCGCTCGGCGAGGACGGTGCGCGCCGTCGGGTCGTCGTGCGCGTCGTCCTCCCCCGGCCCCCGCGCCGCCCACGGAGAGTCGACGAACGCGAGCTCGGCGCCGAGGGCGTGACCCGCCCGGAGCGCGACCCACTCGGGCGAGTACCGCGCGAGCGGATAGAACCCCGCACCGCGCGCGCCGCCTCGCGCCCCGTCCGCGGGGTCGACGGCGAGGCTGAGGACGGCGACGGGCGGGACCGTCCGCTCGTCGAGCAGCGCGGGCAGCAGCCGCGTGTACTCCTCCGGGCCCTCGACGAGCACGACCGCGGGGCGGACCTCCTCGATCAGTGCGGCCACGGCGACCGCGCACGCGGGGCTGTGGTGGCGCACGCCGAACAGGTGCACGCCGTCGCGCTCGCGCAGGACCGCCAGGTCGTGCGCCGCCCGCCGCAGCCGCGGCGGCGCCGCGTCCCACGCCGCACGCAGGCCTACCGCCACAGGTCGCCCGCCGCGGTGAGGAAGTCCTTCCAGCGCGCGTCCGAGCGCGCACGCTCGCGCACCACGTTGTCGACGTAGTGCCGCAGGCGGCGCGCGTCCTCCTCGTCGCCCTTGAGCGCGACACCGCCCACCTGACGCGCGACCTGGCCCGCGGTCACCGTGCCGTCGCCGAGGTACCGCGCCTCGAGCGACGCCGCGACCGCGACGTTCACGGCCTCGGCCGTCGACATCACGGTCTCGGGCCGCTTGACCGGGGCCCCGCTCGCCGTCGTGCCCGTGCGCAGGTCCTGGAAGACCGTGACCAGCACCTCGAGCACGTCGCGGTCGAGCCGCGGGCGGTCCGACGCCGGGCCGAGCTCGGCCGTGAGCCGACTCTCGACGAGCTCCATCTCGAACGCGCGGTCGCGGATGGGCGCGACGGTCTCGAAGTTGAAGCGCCGCTTGAGCGCCGCCGACATCTCGTGGACGCCACGGTCGCGCAGGTTCGCCGTCGCGAGGACGTTGAAGCCGGGCCGGGCCGCGACGCGCGCGTCGGCGCCGAGCTCGGGGACCATGAGCTGCTTCTCCGAGAGCACCGACACGAGCGTGTCCTGGATCTCGGGCGCGCATCGCGTGATCTCCTCGAACCGCGCGATCCGCCCGCTCTCCATCGCCCGGAAGACCGGCGACGGGACGAGCGAGCGCTCGCTCGGCCCCTCGGCGATGAGCAGGGCGTAGTTCCACGAGTAGCGCACGTGGTCCTCGCTCGTGCCCGCGGTGCCCTGGACCGTGAGCGTCGACGTGCCGCTCGCGGCGGCGGCCAGCAGCTCGGACAGGAGCGACTTCGCGGTGCCCGGCTCGCCGACGAGCATGAGCCCCTGGCGGCCCAGCAGCGACACGACCGCACGGTCGACGAGCGGGTCGTCGCCGAAGAACTTGCGGCTCACGCCGAGCTCGGCGTCGCCCACGACGAACGCACGCACGGCACGCGGGCTCAGGCGCCATCCGGGCGGGACGTCGGCACCGCGCCGCGCGTCCGCCGCGGCGAGCGCCGCGAGCTCGTCGGCGTACCGGACCTCTGCCGGCGGTCGCAGCTCCGCGAGCGCCGGGGGCGCCTGCTCGTCACCGGTCGTCGTGCTCGTCACCCGGGCTCCTCCTCGGTCCGGTCGCGGGCACCGTGCCCGTGGTCCTGCAGGTCAGCGTAGGAGCCGCGTCCCACACGGCCGGCGCCCGTGCGCCGGGGACGGTCGTCGACGGGTCCGGCGGGCGCGGCGGTCGTCGTGGCGCCCTGCCCGCCGGCCCACGACCCGCCCGAGGCCCGACCCGCCGGGACCACGCGGTGCGGGTCGGCCTCCGCGTTCACGACACCGCCCACGAGCACGACGATGCTCGTGAGCCAGCCCCAGAGGACCCCAGCGAGGACGAGACCGAGCATCTGCCCGGCCGCCTGGACGACCGCCGTCGTCCCGGCCTCCGCGCCCGGTGCCGCCGGTCCCGCGAGCCGGACGTAGAGCCCGAACCCCCAGGACACGAGGAGGACGCCGCCGGTACCGACGGCCGCGCCCGGCAGGCATCGCCGCCACGACGTGTCGACGTTCGGTGCGTACCGGTAGAGCAGCGTGAGGTACGCGCCGCAGACGAGCACCACCGTCGGCCAGCGCAGCACGTCCCACGTCTGCCGGAAGGCGGCGTCGAGACCGAGCCGCTCGGCCAGGTCGGTCCCGTCCCCCAGGAGCGGGCCGACCACGACGAGCGCCACGACGGACACCGCTGTGACGATCGCGCCGAGGGCGAGCGCGACCCCCAGGACGTACTGCGCCACGACCCCGCGGCGCCGCTCGACGCCGTACGCGTCGTCCAGCGCGCGGACCGCGGCGCGGAAGACGCGGCTCGCGAGCCAGAGCGCCACGAGGAACGACCCGACGGCGAACCCGGTGCGCTGCTCGTCCAGCAGGCTGTCGACGAGCGGCGCGACGACGGAGGTCGACACGTGCTCGGCGAACACCGTGGTGAGCCCGCCGACGATCGACGAGCGGATCGAGTCGACGGTGTCGTCGCCGAGGAGCGGGCGCAGGAAGCCGAGGCTCGACCCGATCGCGGTCGTCAGCGGGATGAGGGAGATGAGGCCGTAGTACGACATCTCGGCGGCGAGTCCCGTGACGCGGACCCCGGCGACGCGGAACGCCGAGCGGGCGGCGACGTCGGCGACGCGCACGCCCCGCACGCGCGGCCCGGTCCGGGCTGCGGCGGCGAGCACGCGGTCCTGCCACGGGACGCGGCCCGCCGCGCGCCCGCGCCGCCGCACCGTCCACGGGCGGACCACCGCTCGCGCGCACCACGTCCCGACGGCGACCACGCCGGCCGCGACGGGCACGCTCGCGAGCGCGGCGGCCGCCCGCGTCCCGCCGTCGTCCGCGGCGACGGCCACCACGACGACGACCGCCGCGACGCCCGCGAGGGCGAGCAGCGTCGACGTCGCCGTGCTCACGGCAGACCGGACTGCGGGCGACCGGCGCGCGAGCACGGCCACGAGCAGCCAGGCGAGCGTCGCGACGACGATCACGGGTCGGCGCCGCCGCTCACGGGAGCGTCCACCGGGTCACCACTGGCTCTTCCGCTCCCAGTCGGGGTCGAACGCCCCCGCCTCGGCCACCGCCACGTAGTCGCGGTACGCCTCCGCGACGAGGACGGGCGGCAGGTCCGCGATCCGCGCGGTCCCCCGTCCGGAGCCGCGGGCCGTCCGCTCGAACGTCAGCGCCGTCACCGCAGCCGGGATGTTCTCCTCCGGGACGAACGACCCCGTGAACTCGATCTGCACCACGATCCCCGCGCTCGCGAACGACTTCGTGTACGCGCTGAACCACCCGGCGTCCTCGGCCTGTGAGCGCGTGTAGCCGCGCTTCGTGGCGCGCCCGCGGATGGAGAAGCTGTCGGAGAACCACCCCTTGTGGTCGTCGATCGCCGAGGCGCCGGCGGGGACGTCGGGCGTCGCGACGTCGAGCTGTGCGAAGAGCGGGGTGACCTCGTAGTCCGCCAGGTGCGCCGTCCAGGCCGCCGACGCCTCCGGGCCGAGCAGGACGGCGTGCGCGAGCCCGACCGTGGACGCCGCCCCGAGCTCCACGTCCTCGTCGTCGGCGTCGACGAGCGCGCCGCCGTCGGGCCGGAACGGGCGGGCACCCTCCGTCCCGGGGTTCTCGACCCAGACGAGCCGCTCGACGAGCCGGGACATCACGGGATGGCCGAGCAGGTACTCCTGCCACTCCTGCGCCGTCCACGTGCGGCCCACGCACATCGCCTCGTAGAGCCGCTGCGTCTGGAGCGCGACGACCGCCTTGAGCTCCTTGCGGCTCGCGGTGAGCTGCTTCTTCGCGGCCGAGACGAGCTCCGGGTCGTCCTGCGCCCGCGCGGCCGGGAGCGCCTTGACGACCTTGCCGGCGTCGCTCGTGAGCTCGAGCGTGAACGCGGGCGTGATGCGCCCGACGTACTCGCGCGACCCGAGGTCGAGGTGGAGCAGGCCGTCGTCCTCGAAGCCCGCGGTCTGGACCGTCCGGTCCGCGAGCTGGTCCGCGGTCCAGCCGCGGCGGTCCGCGAGCTCGGCCGCGAGGCGCTGCGCCGTCTCTTGCACCGTCGCCTGCCGGAAGCGGCGTGAGACGGCGAGGAGCTCCTGGATCGCGGCCGGCTGCCCGTTCGCGGCGAGCGCCTGGACGAGCGCCTCCGTCTGCGCCCGACGACCGACGTGCGCCTTCGCGTAGCGCTGGAACGTCGCGGCGAGCTCGCCGCCCGGCATCGCGACCGTGAGCGCGAGCATGCCCTTGTCCTTGACCGCCGAGCCGAGGTAGGTCGCCTGGTGCTCCCGGTACAGGTCGCGGTGGTGGTCCTCGACCGTCTTGGACGCCTCGACCGAGTAGTACTCCGGCGAGCGCTTGGCCCACGCCCGGTACTGGTCGTACCGCTGCTGCGCACCGGTCGACGCGTGCGCCTCGCTCTCCTGCGGCGACGGGTTGCGCGTGTCCTGCGCGACCCACGCGCTCAGCACGTGGCTGCCGAGGCGCGCCCGGTCCTCCTCCTGGAGGAGGGACAGGTACCGCTCGAGGAGCCCCGCGCCGCTCGGGTCCTTGAGCTTGACCGCGAGCACGACCCACCAGCGCAGGATCGTCGGGTCCACCGGCGAGCCGTCCGCCGCCCAGCGCGCGTCGGGCAAGGAGCCCAGGCCGAACCACGCCATGCTCACCGGGGCCTTGGAGCGCAGCCCCTTGGTCGCCTCGGCGAGCAGCACCGCGGGCGCGAGGTCGCCCGAGATGTCCTCACCGAGGCTCTCCAGCGACGTGAGGAGCGCCGCACGGACGACCTCGCTGCGCTCCTTCGCGAGCGCGGCGCGCAGGGCGGGCACCGCCTCGGCGTCACCGAGCCGGGCGAGCCACTCCGCCGCGGTCCGGCGCACCTCGGACCGGCCGTTCCCCAGCCCCTGCTCGGCCAGCCCCCGCACGCCGGGGTGCGTGCTCAGCGCAGCCTGCGCCGTCGCGCGGTAGGTGCGGCCCTCGCCGAGCGCGAGCTCGGTCAGTCGCGGCAGGAACCGGCGCGGGACGTGCGGGAGCTGCGCGAGCACCGCGAGCGCCCGGGCCGGCTTGGCGCTGCCGTACGTGCGCTCGCGGTCGTCGAGCGCGGCGGCGAGCCGGTCGAGGTGCCCCGCGTAGTACGGCCACGCGTTCTCGGGCGTCACCGTGTCCATGGCCCACCACGTCGAGAAGTACAGCTCGTCGATCAGCGACTCGGCGTCGTCGCGACCGATGCGCCGCAGCGCCTCGTCGAGGACGCGCAGGTCGACGTCGAGCATGTCGCCCTCGTTGAGCCGGTACCAGCCGAACCGCTCGCTGTGGCCGCGCGCCTCGTTCGCCTGGAGCCGCAGCCGGTGCAGGAGCGTGATGCCGGGGAGGCGCGAGAAGACGCCCGGTGCGGACAACCGGCGCATCGCGACGCCGCCCGGGCGGCGCGTGCTCGCCCCAGACAGGAACGCGGCGAAGATCCGGACGTCGTCGTCGGTGATGCCGGGAAGTTCCTTGAGGTCCTGCTCGACGGCCTGGCGACGCCAGCGCGGCCACCCGTCGTCGTCGCCCTTGCCCTTGCCGGGGTGGGCCGCCTGCTCGGCGCGGGCACGCTCGAGGGCGGTGTCGATCGCGGCCCGCGCGGCCTGCACGAACTCGTCGCCGAGCACCGTCTCCGGCAACGGCCCGTAGGGCGGGACGTCGATGGTGGGCTCGTCCTCCTGCGCGGCGTCGAGCACGCGGGCGCGCTCGACGGTGTCGCGCAGGAGCGTCGCGCGTGCGCCGGTCGACTGCTCGGCGGCCCGCTCGAGGTCGGCGAGCCCGCCGTCGACCTGTGCGAGGCGCGTCACGACGGTCCCGAGCCGGGACGGCGGGAGGGCCGTGAGGAGCGGGGTGAGGATCTCGCGCTGGCGCTCGCCCGGGAGCTGTGCGACGGCGGCCACCGCCGCCTCGCGCACGCCCTTGCTCGTGTCCGCCGCGAGCCGAGCCAGGAGCGGGGCGAGCGCGTCCGTCGCCGTCGGGTCGGACGCCACGAGCTCGACCAGCTCCGTCCGCCCCGCGGCGCTCACGCCCGGCAAGGCCTGGGTCGCCACGTCGACGTGCGCGACCACGAAGTCGCGCGCCGGGGCGCCGAGCAGCGCCGGGCCGAGGTGCCGCGACGCCCAGCCCGACGACGTCGGGCGCTCGAAGAGCTCGCGCAGCACGACCGCCGGCGCGTCGGCCTCCGGCACGTCGCCCTCGACCGCGAGCGCCACCAGCAGGTCCGGCGTCCAGCGGTCGGGCGTCTGCTTGCCGTTCTTGCCCTTGCGGCGGTCGTTCGCGCGGCGCGACATGTCGTTGACCAGCACCGTGAGCCAGCGCGGGTCAGCAGGGCGCTCGCGGTCGACCTCCGACGACACGGCGCTGAGCACCCGGCCGAGCCGCACGAGCTCGGGGATCGTCACCGAGTCGCTCAGCGTGTAGAGGTTGGACCGAGCCGTGACGGCCTTGGCCGACGTCCAGCCCGGCACCGCGGCCTTGAGACGGTCGTCCTGCGCGGGCGTCGTCCACGAGTAGATCCCCGACTGGCCCGGCCGTCCCAGCAACGCCTCGACGTCACCGCCGCGCAGCGCCTCGAGCTCCAGCAGCACCTCGGGGCCTTCCCCCCGGTGCACGTACGCGACCGCGCGGTCCGCGAGCCCCGACGACTCGACGGCGAGCACCTTGAGCGCGTCGACGAGCCGAGCGCTCGGGCGGCCACCTCCCGCCTGCTCCTCGTCGCGCCGAAACAGACCCTTGACCTTCTCGAGCACCCTCTACCTCACCGTCACGTCGTCGCTGCTGGTGCGGCCGATGCTAGGTGCGGGCTCCGACACGCCGTCCGCGCTGCTCAGGGACAGGTCACCCGACGGAAGGAGTCCGGGTCCTGCAGGAGGAACCGGTAGCACACCTCCTGGCCCACGTTCCCGGTGTCGACGCCGAAGAAGTCGAGCTCCGGTCGCGTGTACCGCACGACCACCGAGTCGTCGTCGACCGTGACGACCTCACCGTCCTCGACGTCGTCGACCCCGCCGAGGAGCAGCTCGTTCCGGTCGAGGTCCGCAAGCTTCCACGCCCAGCGCGGACCGTTCTGCCAGATGCGCGGGCGAGACCTGCCGCCACCACCGCGGCGACCAGCACCACGATCACGACGCCGTACCGCTTCCTGTGGGCCACCGCGTCAGACTGCCATCGCCTCCCGTCGTCCCGCCAGGACCAGGGGTGGGCTGAGGACCGCGACATCGGACGTTCGCCGTCGTTCCTCCAGGGCGACGGCCGTTCGATCCCGGCGACGACGTACGCGCTCGTCCTACGGTCGGGGTGGGCCCGGAGGGACTCGAACCCCCGACATCCACGGTGTAAGCGTGGCGCTCTAACCAACTGAGCTACAGGCCCCGGAACAGCGGAGCACAGCCTACCGGGTGCGCACACCGCCACCGGCCACGCCGTGTCGTGACGGCCCGCGCGAGGGCCGCCGTCGGCCGCTCCGCCCTCCTCGTCGAGCGGCGCGCCGCGTCAGAGCTGTTCGAGCGCCCGCCGATACCCGTCGAGGTCGCGGCGCTGCCCGCGCGGGTTGACGACCGACCAGCGCACGATCCCGTCGGCGTCGAGCAGGAACGAGCCACGCAGCGCGAGGCCGTTCTCCTCGTCCAGCACGCCGTAGGCCCGGGCGACGTCACCGTGGGGCCAGAAGTCGGAGAGGAGGTCGAACTCGAACCCCTCCTGCGCCGTCCACGCCTTCTGCGCGAACACCGAGTCGCACGAGATGCCCAGCAGGGTCACGCCGGCCGCCTCGAAGTCCTCGAGGTTGTCCCGCAGCTCGCAGAGCTCGCCCGTGCAGATGCCGGAGAACGCGAACGGGTAGAACACGAGGAGCACCGGGCCGCCGCGCAGGTCGGCGAGGTGCACGGGCGTGCCGTGCGTGTCGGGCAGCGTGAAGTCGGGTGCAGGGTCTCCCGGCCCGGGCGGCGTGGCCCGGACGTCGGCGACGCCCTCGTCAGCGACCGCGGCCACGGGTCCCGAGCTTCGTCGCGGACCAGTCGGGCGCGATGGCGAACGTGCTCGTCGCGTGCAGCCCGGCCGTGGTCGCGGCCTCCTGGATGTCGTTGTGGCCCACGTGCCCGGACCGGCCCGGCTTGGGCGTGAGCACCCAGATGAGGCCGCCGTCGTCGAGCACGGTCTGGACGTCCACGAGCAGGTCGGTGAGGTCGCCGTCGTCCTCGCGGAACCAGACGATCACACCGTCGGTGACGTCGTCGTAGTCCTCGTCGACGAGCTCGCCGCCGACGAGCTGCTCGAGCTCACCGCGCAGGTCGTCGTCGACGTCCTCCGACCAGCCGAACTCCTGCACCACGTTGCCGGGCGCGAACCCCAGGCGGTCCGCCCCGAGGGGCCCTGCGGTGTCGGTCACTGTCGTGTCGTTCCTTTCCTCGTCCTGCACATCCGTCCGGCGCGGCCACCCGACGCACGGGCGGACGCCCGCGCGCACGACGACCTGCCGTGTCTGGCAAAGGTAGCCCACCGGAGGATCCGTTGCTTGGCAAGGTGCCCGCCACGGACACCCGGTCCGGCACGTGGTGCCCGGCCCACCGGCGGGCACCGCACCCGCACGACGCCGGGACGCCTCCACTCCGGTTCGTGTCGCCGAAATCACGCCCTCTTGACCACTCGATGGTGTGACTTACGCGCGCGTTGTGAACACAATGGGTAGACCACCCTGGTCTCGTGAAGAGGCGCGGTCGCCACCAGCGGCCGCGGCCGCGTGCCCGGAGTGGCCCCAAGACGGGTTCCGGCCGTGTACCGCGCGGCCGGGCGCCCGGCATCCGACGAGATATGAGGTTGCTGGTGGCTTCGTACGACGAGACCGGACCGCTGATCAACGGTCTGCTCAGCCAGGTTCCGGACTTCGACCCCGCCGAGACCGGCGAGTGGGTCGAGGCCCTCGACGGCCTGATCGACGACCGCGGGGGCCCGCGCGCCCGCTACGTCCTGCTGAACCTGCTCAAGAGGGCCCGGGAGCGCAACGTCGCCGTCCCGACCTCCCTGACCACCCCCTACGTGAACACCATCGGTGTGCACGAGGAGCCCTACTTCCCCGGCGACGAGGCGCTCGAGCGCCGCTACCGCTCGTGGATCCGCTGGAACGCGGCCGTCATGGTGACGCGGGCGCAGCGGCCCGGCATCGGCGTCGGCGGCCACATCTCCTCCTACGCGTCGGTGGCGACGCTGTACGAGGTGGGCCTCAACCACTTCTTCCGCGGCAAGGACCACCCCGGCGGCGGCGACCAGGTCTACTTCCAGGGCCATGCCTCCCCCGGCGTGTACGCGCGCGCGTTCCTCGAGGGCCGCCTCTCGGCGGACCAGCTCGACGGGTTCCGCCAGGAGAAGTCGCACCCGGGCGGCGGCCTGCCGTCGTACCCGCACCCGCGCCTCATGCCCGACTTCTGGGAGTACCCGACGGTCTCCATGGGCCTCGGCCCGGCGAGCGCGATCTACCAGGCGTGGACGGACAAGTACCTGCACAACCGCGGTATCCGTGACACGGAGCAGCAGGACGTGTGGGCGTTCCTCGGCGACGGCGAGATGGACGAGCCCGAGTCGCGCGGCATGCTCCAGCTCGCGGCGCAGCAGCAGCTCGACAACCTGACGTTCGTCGTGAACTGCAACCTCCAGCGCCTCGACGGCCCGGTGCGCGGCAACGGCAAGATCATCCAGGAGCTCGAGGCACAGTTCCGTGGCGCGGGCTGGAACGTCATCAAGGTCATCTGGGGCCGCGAGTGGGACGTCCTGCTCAACGCGGACAAGGACCGCGCCCTGGTCAACCTCATGAACGTCACGCCCGACGGCGACTACCAGACGTACCGTGCGGAGTCCGGCGCGTTCATCCGCGAGCACTTCTTCGGCCGCGACCCGCGGACCAAGCAGCTCGTCGAGAACATGACCGACGACGACATCTGGAACCTCAAGCGCGGCGGCCACGACTACCGCAAGATCTACGCGGCGTACGCGGCGGCACGCGCCCACACGGGCCAGCCGACGGTCATCCTCGCCCACACGGTCAAGGGCTACGCGCTCGGCCCGACGTTCGCCGGCCGCAACGCGACGCACCAGATGAAGAAGGTCGGCCTGGCCGACCTCAAGGCGCTGCGCGACTCGCTGCGCATCCCGATCACGGACGAGGAGCTCGACGCCAACCCGTACGAGCCCCCGTACTACCACCCGGGCCCCGACGCGCCGGAGATCCAGTACCTCCTGAACCGTCGTCAGCAGCTCGGCGGGTTCGTCCCCGAGCGCCGCTCGTCGCCCAAGGCGATCACGCTGCCGGGCGACAAGTCCTACGAGATCCTCAAGAAGGGCTCGGGCCAGCAGGAGATCGCCACCACGATGGCGTTCGTCCGGCTCCTCAAGGACCTCATCAAGGACAAGGAGTTCGGCAAGCGCGTCGTGCCGATCATCCCGGACGAGGCGCGCACGTTCGGCCTGGACTCGATCTTCCCGTCGGCGAAGATCTTCAACACCCAGGGCCAGCACTACCTCGCCGTGGACCGCGAGCTCATGCTGAGCTACAAGGAGTCCGAGGCCGGCCAGATCATGCACACCGGCATCAATGAGGCCGGCTCCGCGGCGGCGTTCCAGTCGGTCGGCACGTCCTACGCCACGCAGGGCGAGATCATGGTGCCGTTCTACATCTTCTACTCGATGTTCGGCTTCCAGCGCACCGGCGACCAGTTCTGGGCAGCGGGCGACCAGCTCACGCGCGGCTTCATCATCGGCGCGACCGCGGGCCGCACGACCCTGACCGGTGAGGGTCTCCAGCACGCCGACGGCCACTCGCCGCTCATCGCGGGCACGAACACGGCGATCGTCCAGTACGACCCGGCCTACGGGTACGAGATCCGCCACATCGTGCGGGACGGCATCGAGCGCATGTTCGGCCCCGGCGAGCACGGGGTCGGCGCGGACGGTCGCGACCAGAACGTCATGTACTACCTCACGGTGTACAACGAGCCGATGGTCCAGCCGGCCGAGCCGGAGGACGTGGACGTCGAGGGCATCCTCAAGGGCATCCACCGCATCTCCGTCGGCGAGGGCGACGGGCCGCGCGCCCAGATCCTCGCCTCGGGCGTGGGCGTCCCGTGGGCGCTGGAGGCGCAGCAGCTCCTCCATGACGACTGGGGCGTGGCGGCCGACGTGTGGAGCGTGACGAGCTGGAACGAGCTGCGCCGCGACGGCCTCGCCGCCGACCAGGCCGCGTTCCTCGACCCGGCCGCCGAGCCGCGCGTCGCGTACGTGACCGAGAAGCTGTCCGGGGCCGAGGGTCCGTTCGTCGCGACGAGCGACTACGACCACCTCGTGCCCGACCAGATCCGCAAGTGGGTCCCGGGCGACTTCGAGGTTCTCGGGGCCGACGGCTTCGGGTTCTCGGACACGCGCGCGGCGGCCCGCCGGCACTTCAAGATCGACGGCCCGTCCGTCGTCGTGCGTACGCTGCAGGCGCTCGCCAAGCAGGGCAAGGTCCCCGCGGACGCGTCCGCCCAGGCGATCGAGAAGTACCGCCTCATGGACGTCACCGCCGGCACGTCCGGCAACGCGGGCGGCGAGTCCTGACGACCCTCGCCCGGTAGCACGACGACGGCCGGTCGCCCCGCGGGGTGACCGGCCGTCGTCGTACGGGCAGGCGGGCGGCCCGACGACGCACGAGCGGTGGCACCGCGTCGTCGCCCGGGCGGGCGGTCAGGTCCCGGCGCGGTGCTGCTCGGCCTGCGCGACGGTGCGCTCGAGGTCCGCGCGCAGGGACGCCACGCCCTGCGGGTCGCCGTACTCGACCAGCGACTCGAGGTGGTGTCGCGCCTCGAGGGGCCGGTCGGCCTCGAGCGCCGCCAGGACGAGCTGGCGCCCGACCTCGGGCTCGTGCTCGCGCGCGCGCCAGTGCCCGACGCCCAGGCCCAGCGCCTCGACGGGCAGGCCCGCCGTGCGCAGCACCTCCATCGACTGCGCCAGGGCGCGGCCCGACGGGTCGCGCTCGGCGGCCGTCGCGAACCGGCGCAGCGCGGCCTCCTGGTCGTCCTCGAGCGACAGGCGTCCGAGCTCGACCAGCGGGTACCACCCCTTGGGGTGCCCGGCGAGCTCCTCCGCGAGCGCCCAGACCGCCAGGTCGGCGGCGCGCTGCTTCTCCGTGTCGTCCACCGGCGCGGCGAGCGGGTCGTCCGTGGCCGGGCCCTCGGCGGCGCGGCGCCGCACCAGCTCGGCGAGCGCCCGGAACGCGCGCTCGTCGTTGGGGTCGTCGACGAGCATCGCCCGCAGCGCGTCCTCGTGGACCGTGTCCCCGCGTTTCTCCCCGGACCGCGGGCGGCGCGTGCCGACGGTCGACGCGGACGTCGGCCGACGCATGAGCTGTCGGAGTCGGGGCATGAGGGCCATGTCCCGACCCTAGCGGGTCGTCCGGACGCTCACCCAGCAGGCCGGGTCGGACGCCGTCGGGCTCCGTTCGAGCGACGCCATTTGTGGACTGTCCACAAGCGCGGACCGTATGCTCGGCGCGTGACGGCCACCCCCAGGACGCCCGCGAGCGCGTCCGCCCCGAGCGGCCCGACGGGCAACGCGGACAATCTCCAGCGCCTGCGCGACGGGAGCGGTCTGCTCATGTCGGCCGCGCTGCGACGCCTCGACGACGAGATCCCCTGGTACCGCGAGCTGCCGGCCGAGGACCGCTCGTACGTCGGTCTCGTGGCGCAGTCCGGCATCACCGCGTTCGTCACCTGGTACGCGGACCCGCTGGCCCCGCCGCACGGCGTGAGCGACATCTTCGCCGCCGCGCCGCCGGAGCTGACCCGCTCGATCTCGCTGCAGAACACGCTCCAGCTCGTCCGCATCGTCGTCGAGGTCGTGGAGGCGTACTCCGACCAGCTCGCGGCCCCCGGGGGCGAGCGTGACCTGCGCGAGGCGGTCCTGCGCTACTCGCGTGAGGTCGCGTTCTCCGCGGCCGAGGTCTACGCGCGCGCCGCAGAGGTGCGCGGCGCGTGGGACGCGCGCCTCGAGGCCCTCGTCGTCGACGCGCTGATCCGCGGCGACGGCGACGACTCGCTGCGCTCGCGCGTCTCGGCGCTCGGCTGGGGCGGGCACGGCCCGACCCTGGTCATGGCGGGCACGATCGCCGCGACGCTCGACGAGGTGCGCACGGCCGAGCTGCGGCGCGCGACGCGCCGCGCCGCGGGCGACGCGCTCGTGGGCATCCACGGCGACCGCCTCGTCCTCGTGCTCGGCGGGGAGGGCGACCTCCAGGCCGCCGCAGCCTCGCTGCTGCCGCGATTCGGGCCCGGTCCCGTCGTCATCGGCCCGACCGTCCCCGGCCTGGAGGAGGCGGCGCGCTCGGCCCAGGCGGCGCTCGCGGGCCTGCGCGCCGCGCCCGCGTGGCCCCAGGCGCCGCGCCCGGTCCTCGCCGACGACCTGCTGCCGGAGCGCGTTCTGACGGGCGACACGACAGCGCGCCGCACGCTCGTCGCGCAGGCGTACCGGCCGCTCGCGGAGGCGACGGGCTCCGTGCTCGAGACGCTGTCGGCCTACCTCGGCACGGGGCGGTCGCTCGAGGCGGCGGCCCGGTCGCTGTACGTGCACCCCAACACGGTGCGCTACCGCCTGCGCAAGGTCTCCGAGATCACCGGCTGGGATCCGCTCGACGCGCGCGAGTCGTTCGTCCTCCAGGTGGCGCTCGCGCTTGGCCAGCTCTCCACGACGCGCTGAGGTGCCGCAGCCGCCAGAGGGCGGCCGTCGCGCCGGACCGTCGCGCCCTTGTAGGTTCGGCACAATCACCCTCCGCAAGGTTGGTGCGGGTCGTGACGTGGCGCGGGACCTCGGGGTTGGCACAGTTGACGGGTGCTCGCCGTCTTGTGCCCTGGACAGGGCTCCCAGTCCCCCGGAATGCTCGCACCCTGGCTCGAGCTGCCCGGCGTCGCCGACCAGGTCGCCGCGTTCGGCGAGGCTGCGAGCCTCGACCTGCGCGCGCACGGGACGGAGTCCGACGCCGACACGATCCGTGACACCGCGGTCGCCCAGCCGCTCATCGTCGCGTCGTCCCTCGTCGCCCTGCGGGCGATCCTCGACGGCCGGGACACCGCGGACGTCGTCGACGTGACCGCGGGCCACTCGGTCGGCGAGCTCGCCGCCGCCGCGGTCGCGGGCGCGCTGACCGACGTCGGCGCGGTCGGGCTCGTCGCGCACCGGGCGCGCGCCATGGCCGCGGCCGCCGCCGCGACGCCCACGGGCATGAGCGCGGTCGTCGGGGGCGACGCCGAGGAGGTCCTCGCCGCGATCGAGGCAGCGCACCTGTGGCCCGCCAACGTCAACGGCGGCGGTCAGGTCGTGGCCGCGGGGGCGCTCGACCACCTCGCGGCCCTCGCCGAGAACCCGCCCGCCAAGGCGCGCGTCATCCCGCTCCAGGTCGCCGGGGCGTTCCACACGCCGTTCATGCAGCCCGCGCTCGAGGCGTTCGAGCCCGTGGCCGCGTCGTGGGACGTCGCCGACCCGCGCCTGCCCTTCCTCTCGAACGCCGACGGCGAGTCGTACGGGACGATCGACATCGAGGGCAGCACGTTCGGCAAGGCGCGCGACGTCGTCCGGCGCCTCACCGCGCAGATCGCCGCGCCCGTGCGCTGGGACCTGTGCCAGGAGACGCTCGCGGAGCTGGGCGTCACCGCGATCCTCGAGCTCGCGCCGGGCGGCGTCCTCACGGGCCTCGCGCGCCGCACGCTCAAGGGCGTGGAGTCGGTGGCCGTGAAGTCGCCCGACGACGTCGAGGCGGCCCGCGACCTGATCGCCCGTCACTCCGTGGTCGGCGGCGCGGCGACGACCGCCGCCACCGCGGGGGACGAGGCGTGAGCGGCGTGACGCTGCGCCAGGCCACCGGTCCGGCGTACTCGCGGATCCTCGCGATCGGCGGCGTCAGGGGGGAGAACGTCGTCACGAACGACGACATCGCCGGTCCGATCGACTCGTCCGACGAGTGGATCCGCCAGCGCACCGGGATCGTCACGCGCCGCCGCGCCGGCGCCGACGTCGACGTGCTCGACCTGTCCGAGGCGGCAGCGCGCGACGCGCTCGCTCGCGCGGGGCTCCAGGGCGCCGACATCGACGCCGTCATCGTCTCCACGGTCACGTACTTCCACCAGACGCCCGCGGCCGCTGCGGTGCTCGCGGAGCGGCTCGGCGCCACGCCGGCCGCCGCGTTCGACGTCTCGGCAGCGTGCGCGGGCTACGCCTACGCGGTCGCGCAGGCCGACGCGCTCGTCCGCGCGGGCATCGCCACGCACGTGCTCGTCGTCGGCGCCGAGAAGATGAGCGACTTCATCGACCCGACGGACCGGTCGATCTCGTTCCTCCTGGGCGACGGCGCGGGCGCCGCGATCGTCGGCCCCTCGGACACGCCGGGCATCGGCCCGACGGTGTGGGGCTCCGACGGCGGCAAGGCGCAGGCGATCCGCCAGACGCACGCCTGGTCGGACCTGCGCGAGGACCCCTCGCTCGGCTGGCCCACGCTGCGCCAGGACGGGCAAAGCGTGTTCAAGTGGGCCGCGTTCCAGATGGCTCCCGTCGCGGCCAAGGCCATGGCCGAGGCCGGGGTCGCCCCCGGCGACATCGGCGCGTTCGTCCCGCACCAGGCGAACATGCGCATCATCGACCAGATGATCAAGCAGCTCCAGCTCCCCGACACCGTCGCGGTGGCCCGCGACATCGCGGAGACCGGCAACACGTCGGCCGCCTCGATCCCGCTCGCCACCCGTCGCCTGCTCGACGAGGGCCAGGTCCGCTCCGGCGACCTCGCGCTCCAGATCGGGTTCGGCGCCGGGCTGGTCTATGCGGCGCAGGTGGTCGTCCTGCCGTAAGGGAGAATCACCCTGGACGGACGGCCGCCCTCCCGCGCGGGAGGACCCACGCCGTCGGCGGACCCGTCCGTCGCACGCACCGTCTACCGCTGTACCGCCCGGCACACCCACCGGGCACCGCCACCGGGACCGGTCGCCGCCGGCCCCACGACAAGGAGAAACCATGGCTTACACCGAGCAGGAAGTCCTCGCCGGCCTCGCGGAGATCGTCGCCGAGGAGACGGGTCTGCCGACCGACGCCGTCGCGCTCGAGAAGTCCTTCACCGACGACCTCGACATCGACTCGCTGTCGATGATGACGATCGTCACGCACGCCGAGGACAAGTTCGGGGTCCGCATCCCGGACGACGAGGTCAAGAACCTCACGACGGTCGGCGACGCCGTGTCCTTCATCACGGGCGCCCAGGCCTGAGCACGCCCCGCCTGCCCCGCAGGCCTGCGGGCGGGTCGGCGTCACCCACGCCGGCCCGCCCGTCCTCCCGCCCCCGCCTCACCCCATCCGAGGAGCACCATGTCCGCCGCTACTGAAGTCGTCGTCACCGGCCTCGGCGCCACCACGCCGCTCGGCGGCGACGTGCCCTCGACCTGGGCCGCGGCGCTCGCCGGCGAGTCCGGCGCCCGCACGCTCGAGAACGACTGGGCGGAGCGCTACGAGATCCCGGTGACGTTCGCCGCGACCCTCAAGGTGGACCCCGCCGAGGTCCTGGCGCGTCCCGAGATCAAGCGCATGGACCCGTCCACGCAGTACGCGATCATCGCGGCGCGCGAGGCGTGGGCCGACGCGGGCAGCCCCGAGGTCGACGGCGACCGGCTCGGCACGGTCGTGTCGTCCGGCATCGGCGGCATCTGGACCACGCTGGACGGCTGGGACACGCTGCGCGAGCGCGGTGCACGCCGCATGCTGCCCATGACCGTGCCCATGCTCATGCCGAACTCCCCCACCGCGTACGTGTCGCTCGAGCTCGGTGCTCGCGCGGGCGCCCACGCGCTCGTCTCGGCGTGCGCGTCCGGTGCCGAGGCGATCGGCTACGGCGTCGACATGATCCGCGCGGGCCGCGCGGACGTCGTCGTCGCGGGCGGCACCGAGGCGACGATCCACCCCATGCCCATCGCGGCCTTCGCCGCCTCGCGCACGCTCTCGCTGCGCAACGACGACCCGCAGGGCGCGTCGCGCCCCTACGACGTCGACCGCGACGGCTTCGTCATCGGCGAGGGCTCGGGCGTCGTCGTCCTGGAGAGCGCCGAGCACGCCGCCGCACGCGGCGCCCGCGTGTACGCGCGGCTCGCCGGGGTCGGCCTGTCCTCCGACGCGTACCACATCACCTCTCCGGACCCGGAGGGCCGCGGCCAGGTCGCCGCGATGCGCCGGGCGATCGAGGAGGCCGGGGTGACCGGCCGCGACGTCGTGCACGTCAACGCCCACGCGACCTCGACCAAGGTGGGCGACCTCACCGAGACCCGTTCGATCCGCTCGCTCCTGGGCTCCGAGACGGACCACGTGCTCCTCTCGGCCACCAAGTCGATGACCGGTCACCTCTTGGGCGGCGCCGGCGCGCTCGAGTCGATCTTCACCATCAAGGCGGTCGCCGAGCGGCTCGCTCCCCCGACGATCAACGTCGCGAACCCCGACCCGGAGCTCCAGGTGCCGCTCGTGCGCGACACCCCGGCTCCGCTGCCGTCGGGCGACATCGTCGCGGTGAACAACTCGTTCGGCTTCGGCGGCCACAACGTCGCGCTCGCGGTCGCGAGCGTCTGACCGGCCTTCTTCCTCGAGCCCCGGGGCGACGGCCGAGCGCCGTCGCCTCGGGGCTCGCGTGCGTCGAAGGCCGGACGATCCGGACGCCGAGGTCTCGGCTCGTGAGATGGACGATCGTCCAGATCGTTGCGATTTCACCCATCCCTTTTGTCCGGACAAGCCGCCCCAAAGCCGGACGCAGCCCCCCGCCCTGCTGCCGCGCGTCGGGTTTCACCCCGCGCCGCCTGTCACCCGTCCAGCACGCCTCCGTCCCGTCGCCGACCCTGTGGGCGTGATGTGGCGCCTGCCACGTCACGACCTCGAGGCAGGCGAGCGGAAGGACAGGCACGTGACCCGAACGGCGAGACATCTCTTCACCCAGGCACCACCCCGCTGGAGGCGAGCGACGGCGCTCGCGGCCGTCGGGAGCGTCGTCGGCGCCCTGACGTTCGCGGGAGGGATCGCCGCGACGGCGGCACCGACCGACGACTCCGAGGGCAGCGGGCAGTTCCTCAGCGGCACCGTCGCCGGGCTCGACCTCGCGACGATCGCGGCGCTCGAGGGGGCCGTGGCCGAGAACCCCTCGGGAGCGAACCCCGTCGTCACGAACCCTCTGGCCGCCTCCGTCTTCCAGTCGCTCGGGATCGACCTGACGGGCACCCTCCAGCTGCTGGGGCCGAACGGGATCCTCCAGCTCGGTGCGGTCAACCAGTACGGCGAGGCGAACGACGACGGCTCGGCACGCGCCGCGTCGGGCGCCGTCTCGGACCAGGGCGGGATCTCCGTCGGCGGCAGCGAGGAGTTCCCGTCCGACGCGCAGCTCAACCTCACGCAGCTCCTCGGCCCCGGCTTCGAGTCGGTCGTCGCGGACCTCGACCTGTCGCTCGGGGCGCTGTCCGCGACCGCGGAGGCGACCGGTGGGGCCGCGCCGACCGGCGACTACCAGATCGCCGGCGCGACCCTCACGCTCGACAGCCCGGCCGTCTCCGGCATCGCCACGGCGGTCGACGACGAGGTCGTCCCGCTCGTGGACGGCGCCGTCGGCCAGCTCGTCGGGACCGACGGGCTGCTCGCCCAGGCGCTGAACTCGATCGGCGCGCTCGCCGACGTCCTCCAGATCCTCGGCGGCGACCTGGAGCCGACCGTCGCGATCGACATCGACCTCGACAGCGCGCTGGCCCCCGTGCTCGACCAGGACTTCGGCGACGAGGGCGTCGTGATCAACGTGGGCGACGGGACCGTCACGGTCGACCTCGACACGATCCTCGGCGGCACCGGGTCGCTCAACGGGTTCGACCCCAACACCGAGGTCCTCGACGACGCCGCGATCAACGCGATCCTCGACGGGCTCAGCGCGGCCCTCGACGACCTCACGACGGCGCTCGTCGAGGCGGTCGACACGGCCCTGCACGCCGCGAGCCTGACGCTGACGGTCGAGGCCGTCGTCGACAACCCGATCCCGCTCGCACCCGACCTGCTGAACCTGAGCATCGACCTCGGCACGACCGTCGGCGACGTGGTCGACGGGACGGTCGACCCCGCCGACGCCACCATCACCATCGCGCTCTCGGGCCTGCCGCTCACGCTCGCGCTGGGCGACCTCGTCAACGCCTTGGCGAGTCCGCTCAACACCGTGCTCTTCGCCGACGGGACCGGTCTGGTGAGCACGCTCGCCGGGACGATCACGTCGCAGGTCACCGGCCCCGTCCTCACGGCGCTCTCGCCGGTGTTCGAGATCCTCACGGAGGTCGTGAGCCTCGTCGTCAACGTCCAGGAGCCCGAGCCGTCCGTCGCCGACGCCGCGTTCACGCAGCGTGCCCTGACCCTCTCGATCCTCGAGGTCGGGACGGGCACCGGGCTCGCGGAGCTCCACCTCGCCTCCGCGACCGTCCGCGGCTCGACGGTCGCGGCGATCACCCCCGCGGTGACGGTCGACCCGACCACCGTCCCGGCGGGCACCGCGACGAGCGTCACCGGCACGGGCTACACGCCCGACGCCACCGTGACCGTCGAGATCCGGGACACGACCGGAACCGTCATCGCCACCCTCAGCGACGTCCCCACCGACGGCGACGGCGGCTTCACCGCCCCGATCACCGTCCCGGTCGACACCGCACCAGGTGACTACGTCGTCGTCGGCATCGACGACACGACCTCGACCGAGGCCGAGACGCCCCTCACGGTGGAAGCAGCAGCAATCGAACCGACGATCACCGTCGACCCGACCATCGCCAACCCCGGCGACGACGTCACCGTCGACGGCACCGGCTACACCCCCGACGCCACCGTCACCGTCGAGATCCGCGACGGCTCCGGCACCGTGATCGAAACCGTCGAGAACGTCCCCACCGACGGCGAGGGGAACTTCACCACCCCGATCACCGTCCCCGCGGGCACCACCCCTGGCGACTACACCGTCGTCGGCATCGACGACACCACCTCCACCGAGGCGGAGACCCCGCTCACCGTCGAGGCCGCCGCCATCACCCCGGCGGTGACCGTCGACCCGACCACCGTCCCGGCGGGCACCCCGACGACCGTCACCGGCACCGGCTACACCCCCGACGCCACCGTGACCGTCGAGGTCCGGGACACGACCGGAACGGTCGTGGCGACGCTGACCGACGTCCCGACCGACGGCGACGGCGGCTTCACCACCCCGATCACCGTCCCGGTCGACACCGCGCCGGGTGGCTACGTCGTCGTCGGCATCGACGACACGACCTCGACCGAGGCCGAGACGCCCCTCACGGTGGAAGCAGCAGCAATCGAACCGACGATCACCGTCGACCCTGCCACCGCCAACCCCGGCGACGACGTGACCGTCGACGGCACGGGATACACCCCCGACTCGACCGTCACCGTCGAGATCCGCGACGGCTCGGGCACCGTGATCGAGACCGTCGAGAACGTCCCGACGGACGGCGAGGGGAACTTCACGACACCGATCACCGTCCCCGCGGGCACCACCCCTGGCGACTACACCGTCGTCGGCATCGACGACACCACCTCCACCGAGGCGGAGACCCCGCTCACCGTCGACGCCGCCGCCATCACCCCGGCGGTGACCGTCGACCCGACCACCGTCCCGGCGGGCACCCCGACGACCGTCACCGGCACCGGCTACACCCCCGACGCCACCGTGACCGTCGAGGTCCGGGACACGACCGGAACGGTCGTCGCGACGCTGACCGACATCCCGACCGACGGCGACGGCGGCTTCACCACCCCCATCACCGTCCCCGTCGACACGACTCCCGGTGACTACGTCGTCGTCGGCATCGACGACACGACCGAGACCGAGGCGGAGACCCCGCTGACCGTCGAGGCCGCAGCCATCGAGCCGACCATCACCGTCGACCCGACCACCGCCAACCCCGGCGACGAGGTCACCGTCGACGGGACCGGCTACACCCCCGACTCGACCGTCACCGTCGAGATCCGCGACGGCTCCGGCACGGTCATCGCCACCGTGGAGGACGTCCCGACCGACGGAGACGGGAACTTCACCACCCCCGTCACCGTCCCCGCGGGCACCACCCCCGGCGACTACACCGTCGTCGGCATCGACGACACCACCTCCACCGAGGCGGAGGCACCGCTCGGCGTCGGCGGCGTCGGGGTGTCCGAGCCGACCGTCACGGTCGACCCGACCACGGCGAGCCCCGGTGACGAGGTCACCGTGACGGGCGAGGGCTGGCCGCCAAGCTCCACGGTCACGGTCGAGCTCGTGGACGAGGACGGCGACGTCGTCGCCACGGTCGAGGTGGAGACCGACGAGGAGGGGAGCTTCACCACCCCGATCACGATCCCCGAGGACGCGACACCGGGGGACTACACGGTGCACGCGTCCGACGACGCCGGGAACGAGGCGGAGGCGCCGCTCGCGGTCGTCGACGCCGGTGAGCGTGCCCTGGTCTCGTCGTTCGTCACGCCGCGCGTGCTGCGCGGCGCGGAGCAGACGTTCGTCGCGTCGGGCTTCGAGCCGGGCGAGACGGTCCAAGCCGTCATCAACTCGGAGCCGCTGATCCTGCCGGTGGCGGCCGCCGACGCGAGCGGCGAGGTCAGCTGGACGTTCGTCGTCCCGGCGGACTTCGAGGTCGGCCCGCACACGGGCACGGCGACGAGCGTCGACGTCGGCGACTCCACGGTCGCGTCGTTCGAGGTCTACCTCACCGCCTCGGGCGACGACGGCACGGGCGGTTCCGGCTCCGGTTCGGGCTCCGGCTCCAGCTCCGGCACGTCGGGAAGCAGCACCGGCAACGGCTCGGGCTACCTCGCCCAGACCGGCACGGACGACCTGGGCCTGTTCCTGGTCGCCGCGCTCCTGCTGGTCGCTGTCGGCGCCGGCGTCCGGCTCCGCGCGCACCACGCACGCCGAGCGAGCTA
Organism: Cellulosimicrobium sp. GQ32; assembly: GCF_059758455.1. Classification (NCBI taxonomy): domain Bacteria; kingdom Bacillati; phylum Actinomycetota; class Actinomycetes; order Micrococcales; family Promicromonosporaceae; genus Cellulosimicrobium; species Cellulosimicrobium sp. GQ32. The sequence continues at coordinate 75,058 of NZ_JCAXEP010000008.1, forward strand.
GGCGAACCACGACGGAGGGCGCCTGCCGGGAGATCCCGGCAGGCGCCCTCTGTTCGTGTCGCGGGCGGCGGACGCGCGCCGTCAGCCGACGCGGTGGAGCCAGCGCACCGGGGCTCCGGCCCCGGCGTAGCGGAAGGGCTCGAGCTCGTCGTCCCACGCCTTGCCGAGCGCGAGGTGCAGGGCGTCGCGCATGGCCCACGGCTCGCTCGCCTGCTCCAGGGCGGCGCGGATGCGGTCCTCGGGGACGACGATGTTGCCGTGCACGTCGGTCTGGGCGTAGAAGATGCCGAGGTCGGGCGTGTGGGACCACCGGCCGCCGTCGACCCCGTGGCTGGGCTCCTCGGTGACCTCGTAGCGCAGGTGGGACCAGCCGCGCAGCGCGGAGGCAAGCTTGGCCCCCGTCCCCTGCGGGCCCTGCCATGAGTACTCGGCCCGGTAGAGGCCACGGGCGGCGGGCTGCTCGGTCCAGTCGAGCGACACGCGCACGCCGAGGACGTTGCTCGCGGCCCACTCCATGTGCGGGCACAGAGCACGCGGTGCTGAGTGCACGTAAAGAACACCGCGGGTGATGGCACCGGCCATGTCTGCCTCCCTAGGTCGAGGTTGCGTCTTCCCCAACGTCCTCACCGAGGGTGGTGTCACAGCACGTCACACGTACGTCGCGGCGTGTCTCGTGCCCATCTTGCACGACATCGCGCCGTCGCGCGAGAGATTCGCCGGGCGTGCCCGGCCGCGGTCCGCGGACGCGCGCCGTCACAGGTGGGCGCGCAGCTCCCGCATCGCCTTCTTGCGCACGGAGCGGTCGAGGCGGTCGAGGTAGAGCATGCCGTCCAGGTGGTCGCACTCGTGCTGGAGGCAGCGAGCCATGAGCTCGGTGCCCTCCACGACCACCTCGTTGCCGTCGAGGTCCGTCCCCACGACGCGCGCGTACCAGGCGCGTCGCGTCGGGTACCAGAGGTTGGGCACGGAGAGGCAGCCCTCGTCGCCGTCCTGGTAGTCGTCGGAGAGCTCGACGATGCGCGGGTTGAGCACGTACCCGATCTCGTCGTCGATGTTCCAGGAGAACGCCCGGAGGTTCACGCCGATCTGGTTGGCGGCGAGGCCCGCGCGGCCCTCGTGGTCGACGGTCTCGACGAGGTCCGCGACGAGCGAGCGCACGCGGTCGTCGATGGTGGTGATCTCGTCGCAGGGGGTGCGGAGCACGGGGTCCGGGATGGTCCGGATCTCTCTCATCGCCATGGTCGCCATTCTTCCATGCGCGCGCGGACGGGCGGCCGGCCTCACGGCCGGCGCGCCTGTCCACCGCGTCACATGCGGGCGTACCGGGCGCGGGCGAACGAGTAGAGCCCGTAGGCGGCGAAGCCGAGCCCGACGGCGACGAGCAGCACCGCGCCGAACGGCTGGGCCGCGAGGGTCGCGAACGCGGCGTCGAGCCCGCCCGCCTGCTCGGGGTCGTGCTGCACGGCGGCCACGACGAAGAGCGCGCCGAGCACGCCGAGCGCGACGCCCTTGGCGATGTAACCGACCCGGCCGAGCGTCACGACGGCGCGACCGACGTGCCCGCCCGTGCCGCCCTCGAGGTCCTCGAGGAACTTCTTCCGCCAGCCCTTGACCACGTGGTAGACCCCGGCGGCGACGATCCCGAGGCCGACCGCACCCACGAGGAGAACCCCGCCCGGCTTCTGCATGAGCGTGGCCGTCATGCTCTCCTCCTGGCCGGATCCGCCCGCCGACCCGTTCACGACCTGCAGGGCGAGCACCCCGAGCGCGAGATAGAGGACTGCCTTGCCGCCGGCCTTGAGCCGGTCGGACGTCTCGGCCCCGCCGCTCACCGCCACGGTGAGCTGCCACAGCGCGAGCGCCGCGAACGCCACGACGGCGAACCAGAGCAGGGCGGTCCCGCCCGGCGTCTGCGCGATGGCGGTGAGAGCGCCGGTCTGGTCCGCCTGCTCGCTCGACGCCGAGCCCGTCGCCACCTGGACCGCGAGGACGCCCACCACGAGGTGGAGCACACCGCTGACCGCGTACCCGGCACGGGCCAGGAGCTCGAGCGTCCTGCTGCCTCGTGCGCCTCGCGCTGCCGCCTTGCCCGTCGAGCTGATGCTCGGTGCCACTGGACCTCCTCGGTCGTCGGGACGCCGCCCCCAGCGCGTCGCCGGGTTCTCCGGCCCGGACACGGTGCCAGTCCTGCGCGTCGCACGCACGTCGAACGGCACTCCCAGGTTCGTCAGATCACGGTTTGGTAACGTGCTTCGAATGCCCTCCACGACTCCACGCCTCGCCGTGCTCGACGGACTCCGGTTCGCGGCCGCTGCCGCGGTGCTCGTGTACCACTTCGTCGCCGTCAACCACCACGCGTGGGGCGAGCGGACGAGCGACTCCCTGCCGGGCGCACAGGGCGTCGCCGCCTACGGCTCCTTCGGCGTCCAGCTCTTCTTCGTCGTGTCCGGTTTCGTCATCCTCATGACCGCGTGGGGACGCGACGTGCGCGGCTTCGTCGCCTCGCGCGCCGGCCGGCTGTTCCCCGCGTACTGGGCGGCGGTCATCCTCACCCTGCTGCTTCTCGTCCTGGTCACCCCGGGTCGCCGCGACGTCGACCTCCCCCAGGCTGCGGCCAACCTCACCATGGTCCAGCGCGCGTTCGGGATCCCGGACCTGGAGGCCGTCTACTGGACGCTCTGGTCGGAGCTGCGGTTCTACGTCCTCGTCGGCGTGCTCGTGGCCGTCGGGCTCACCCGCGCGCGGGTGCTCGCGTTCGTCGTGCTGTGGCCGGTCGCGGGGGCGATCGCCACGCAGACGGGCTCCGATCTCGTCGCGACCGTCCTCGTCGCGCCCGACGCCCCGCTCTTCGCCGGCGGGATGGTGCTCTACCTCCTCACGCGCGAGCGCCGCTCGCCGGTCCTGTGGTTGGCGCTCGCGCTCGACGTGGTGCTCGCGGCAGCCGTCTCGGGCAGGATCCAGGCGGCCCGCATCGAGAACAGCACCGACGTCGTCGTGTCCCCCACGGTCTGGTGGGTCGCGATCGTCCTGTGCTTCGCCGTCGTCGCGGCGGCGACGCTCACCCCGCTCGCGCGAATCTCCTGGAGCTGGCTCACCGCGCTCGGCGCCCTGACGTACCCGCTCTACCTCGTGCACTCGTCGTGGGGTCGGTGGGTGATCGAGTCCGTGCACCCGTACCTGTCCCGGGCCGCGACGCTGACCCTCGCCGTCGCCGTGTGCCTGGTGCTCGCCTGGGTGGTCCACCGCGCCGTCGAGCGCCCGCTCGGCCCGCGGCTGCGCCACGCCCTCGACCGCGACCTCCGACGCGATGCCGGTCCCCCGGGTCGGCGCGCCTCGGCGCGTCAGGACGAGCCGGTCGCGGCCAGATAGTCCCGCAGCACGACCGCCTGGTTGTGCTGCTCGTCCTTCGCCCCGTACACGAGCGTGACCAGGGGATGCTGCCCGACGACGTCCCGCAGCTCGCCCACGGCCTCGCCGTTCGCGTCGAGCTCGGCCCGGTACCGCTCGACGAACTCGTCGAACAGCCGTTCCTCGTGGTGGAACCAGTGGCGCAGCTCCGTGGACGGCGCAACCTCCTTGAGCCACAGGTCCACGCGTGCCTTCTCCTTGGTCTCGCCGCGCGGCCACAGCCGGTCGACGAGCACGCGGAACCCGTCGCCATCCTCGGCCGGCTCGTACACGCGCTTGATCCGTACCGTCATGGGGCCATGACACCGCGCAGTCTCCCGCACCGCATCCGCAGCACGAGACGGACGACCACCCCCGGTGGTGCCCCGTGCAGGACTTGAACCCGCGACCGAGAGATTATGAGTCTCCTGCTCTGACCAGCTGAGCTAACGGGGCGCGCGGGCGAGCATACCGCCCGTCCGGCGGGCCGACCCGGAGCGGCTACGGTGGGGTCGTGTCCTGGTTCCGCCGTCCCAGCCTGCCCGACCCCGTCCGCCGCGCGCTCGACGTCCCGGCGGACGACCGCGTGCTCGCCTCGGCCGAGCTGACCGACGGCTCGTGGGCGGTCGCGACGCGCACCGAGCTCCTCACGAGCGACGCCGTGGGCGGGACTGTCGCACGCCGCCCGTGGTCGGACGTCGACCGGGCGGGGTACGCGCCCGAGACGGCCACGATCACGGTCTCGTGGGTCGACGGCGGCGCTCCCCTCGTCCTCCGGCTCGCCGACGCGCGCCGCACGTCGCTCGCCCAGACGCTGCGCGAGCGCGTCCAGTCGTCGGTGGTCCTGTCGGAGACCGTGACGTTCGCCGCAGGGCTCACCGCCCGGGTCGCGGTGCGCCGCGACGGCGACGGCGAGCTCTTCTCCCAGGTCGTCGCGGACCCGGGCGTCGACCTGACCGACCCGGAGGTGACGGCACGCGTGGACGCCGCCGAGGGCAGGGTCCGGTCGGCGTCCGGACTACCCCTCTGAGCCTGCTAGAGTTTTCCCGGTCGCTGCGGTGCACACCGCGACGGCCATGATCGATCCCGCGTAGCTCAGCTGGCAGAGCATCCGACTGTTAATCGGACGGTCGTAGGTTCAAGTCCTACCGCGGGAGCCCACGGGTTCGGCCCCGGATCGCTCAGCGGTCCGGGGCCGCGCTCTTTCTCCGGTCCCGTCGACCGATCGGACCCGCGCACGTCTGCGCCTCGGGAATACTCGACCGTTGCCCGGGGCTTGCGTCTGTCGTGACCACGACGTCCCCCGCCGGGATCGGCCTGCGCTCGGAGCGCGGCCCCGTCCTCCTCGCCCTCATGCTGTCCACGGCCCTCGTCGCGCTGGACGCGACGATCATCGCGACGGCGTCGGCGACGATCGCACGCGAGCTCGGCGGGTTCGCGCAGCTCCCCTGGCTGTTCTCCAGCTACCTGCTCGCCCAGGCGGTCGGGACGCCGGTCTTCGGCAGGCTGTCGGACGTCCTCGGCCGCAAGCGCCTCATGCTGGCGGGGGTCGCGCTCTTCTTCCTCGGGTCCGTGCTGTGCGGGTTCGCGTGGTCGATGCCGGCTCTCGTCGCCGGGCGCGTGCTCCAGGGCCTCGGGGCCGGTGCGGTCATGCCCGTCTCGCAGACGATCGCCGCGGACATCTACACGCTCGAGGAGCGCGCGAAGGCGCAGGGCTACCTCGCGTCGGTGTGGGCGATCTCGTCCGTCGTCGGACCGACGCTGGGCGGCGTGTTCTCGGAGTTCGTGAGCTGGCGCTGGATCTTCTTCGTCAACGTGCCGCTGTGCGCGCTGGCCGCGTGGATGCTGCACCGCCGGTACCACGAGTCGCCGCGCGAGGGAGCGCGCGAGCCCATCGACTACGCCGGTGCCGCGCTCCTCACCGCCGGCAGCACGCTGCTGCTGCTCGGGCTGCTCGAGGGCGGGTCCACGTGGGCGTGGGCCTCCCCCGCGTCGCTCGCGGTGCTCGGCGCCGCGGTCCTCCTGCTCGGCGGCTTCGCGGTGCACGCGCGGCGCACGCGCTACCCCGTGGTCGACCTCGCGATCCTGCGCCGGCGCGTCGTCGGGGTCTCGACGGCCGTCTCGCTCCTCGTCGGCGTGGTCGTCCTCGCGCTGTCCACGTACGTGCCGATCTACGCCCAGGGCGTCCTCGGCGTCGGGCCGCTCGTCGCAGGCTTCGCGCTCGCGGCGATGACGGTCGGCTGGCCGATCTCCGCCTCGAACGCCGGGCGCCTCTACCTGCGGATCGGCTTCCGCTGGACCGCCGTCATCGGGTCGGCGCTCGTCCTCGCCGGCACGTCCCTCACGCTGCTGCTGGGCGCGTCGTCGCCGGTGGTGGCCGTCGCCGCGACGACGTTCGTCGTCGGCGTCGGCATGGGCCTGACCGCCGTGCCGACGCTCATCGCCGCCCAGTCGTCCGCCGCGTTCACGGAGCGCGGCGCCGTGACCGGGACCAACATGTTCGCGCGGTCGCTCGGCTCGGCCGTCGGCGTCGCGGTCTGCGGCGCGATCGTCAACGCCCGCACGACGCTCGGCCCCGACGGAACGCCCGAGGGCCCGGGCCTCATGGCCGCGATCCACGTCGTGTTCGTGCTGCTCGCCGCGAGCGCCGCGGTCCTCGTCGTCCTCGCGGCCCTCATGCCGCCGGACCGTCAGGCCGCGCGAGACCGCCGGGCGGCGACGGCCGCCGCGACCGCAGACGCGACGGCCTGACCTCCCGGACGGCTCAGGCGATCTCGCCCTCGCGCAGCGTGCGCCGCTCCGCCTCGACGGCGAGGAGCGCGGCGAACGCCTCCTGGTACGCGGCGAGGTCGGCCGTGGGGTCGAGGCGCTGGAGGCGGCTCTTCGCGTCGGCGACGCGGCGGGTGAGCCCGAGGTCGACCAGGCCGCGCACGACGCCGGCGACGTAGCCGCCGACGACGTTCTCCCGGTCCTCCGGCAGCGGCGCGACGGCGAGCTCGGTCACGAGACCGCGCACGGGCTCGGCGGCCTGCTCGACGACGGCCTCGACCCAGTGACCGGCGCCGAGCGTCGCGCCCTCGCGCACCCCGCCCGCGGCGCGGATCGCGGCGTGCACGGCGCGCCACGCCGGGACGGCGAACGCGTCCTCGCCGAGGTCGTCGAAGACGGGCGGCACGTGCTGCGGGTACTGGAGGACGGCGACGAGCGCGAGGCGCTCACGGCGCGCCACGGGGTCGCGCGGGTCGGGTGCCGGCAGCGCGGGGACCTCCGGCTCGGGTGCGGGCGCCTCTGCGCTCGGGCGCGCGTCGTCGGGCCGCGCGGTGCGGACCGGGCCCGGCGCGCTGCCCCGCTTGGCGGCGGCCGCCACCTCGCGGCGGACGCGCTCGGCGTCCATGCCGATCCACCCCGCGAGCATGCGCGCGTACTCGGGGCGCAGCGCGGCGTCCCGGATCCCGGCGACGACCGGGGCCGCGGCGCGCAGGGCGCCGACGCGGCCCTCGGCGGTGTCGAGGTCGAACGTCGCGAGCGTCGTCCGGATGACGAACTCGAAGAGGGGCTGGCGCCCGTCGACGAGGGCGCGCACCGCGTCGGGGCCGCGCGCCATGCGCAGCTCGCACGGGTCCATGCCGCTCGGCTCGACGGCCACGAACGTCTGGGCGTAGAAGCGCTGGTCCTCGCCGAACGCGCGGACGGCGGCCTTCTGGCCCGCCGCGTCGCCGTCGAACGTGAACACGACCTCGCCCCCGACGGACGCGCCCGAGGCGAGCTGCATGCCGCCCCCCGCCGTCGTGTCGCCGAGGAGACGGCGCACGATGCGCGCGTGGTCGGAGCCGAACGCCGTGCCGCACGTCGCGACGGCGGTCGTCACGCCGGACAGGTGCGCGGCCATGACGTCGGTGTACCCCTCGACGACGACGACGCGCTTCTGCTTGGCGATCTCGCGCTTGGCGAGGTCGATGCCGTAGAGGACGTGCGACTTCTTGTAGAGCGAGGTCTCGGGCGTGTTGAGGTACTTGGGTCCCTGGTCCTCGTCGTAGAGGCGGCGCGCGCCGAACCCGACGATCTCGCCCGTGACGTCGCGGATGGGCCACACGAGACGCCCGCGGAACCGGTCGTAGATGCCGCGCTGGCCCTGGCTCATGAGGCCGGAGGCGACGAGCTCGGGCTGCGTGAAGCCGCGACCCTGGAGGTGGCGCTGGAGGTTGTCCCAGCCGGTTGGCGCGTACCCGACGCCGAAGTGCTCGGCGTCGGCGCGGTCGAAGCTGCGCTCGGCGAGGAACGCGCGGGCCGCCTGCGCGCCGGGGGCGAAGAGCTGCTCGGAGAAGTACTGCGCGGCCACGCGGTGCGCCTCGAGCAGCCGCTGGCGGCGGCCGGGCTCCTCGCGCGGGCGCTGCGGGCCGCCGGAGTCCTCGTAGCGGAGCTGGATGCCCACGCGGTCGGCGAGGTACTCGACGGCCTCGACGAACGTCAGGCCGTCGATCTTCTGGACGAACGAGATGACGTCGCCGCCCTCGCCGCACCCGAAGCAGTGCCAGCGACCCACCCCGGGGCGCACGTGGAACGACGGCGAGCGCTCGTCGTGGAAGGGGCACAGGCCCTTGAGCGAGCCGACGCCCGCGGTCTTGAGGGTGACGTGCGCGGAGACGATCTCGTCGATCCGTGCGCGGTCGCGGACGGCTTCCACGTCCTCGCGTCGAATCAGGCCTGCCACGGAGCGAGTCTATGCGCCCGGGCGGTGGCCCGGGGGTGGCTGGGCGGCGTCGTCCGTCACCCCCGGGCCGGCCCCGACGCCGCCGGGACGAGCGCGGCGCGCGACGCCGCGCAGCGACGCGCGTAGGCGCCCGGCGTGGACCCGGTCGCGCGGGCGAAGTCGGTGCCGAGGTGCGCCTGGTCGTAGTAGCCGACGGCGGTCGCGAGCGCCGCGAGGTCCTGGTCGGGGTCGGCCGCGAGCAGGTCGGCGGCGAGGTGCACGCGGTGACGCTGCAGCGCCCACTTGGGGCTCACGCCGACGTAGGCCGCGAAGAGGCGCTGGAGCGAGCGCGCCGACGTCCCGACGACCGCCGCGAGGTCGCCGACGCCCGCGGCGGGCCCGAGCTCGCCGCCCACGAGGGCCGCGAACGCGCGCGCGACGCGGTCGAGGTCGCGCTCGGCGCGGACGGTCCGGACGCGCTCGGCCCGCGAGCGCAGGAGCGGCTCGACGGCGCGCGCCGCGTCCTCGTCCCGCCCCGCGTGGGCGAGGCCGAGCGCGGTGAACCCGGTGCGCTCCGCCGTCGGGCCGAGGAACGCGGCCGCGGGGACCTGCGCCCCCGGGCGCACGGCGTCCGGGTGCCCGAGCAGCACCCGGAACGCGCCGGGCCGCAGCTTGGTGCCGACCACGGCGCCCGAGCCGGTCAGGGTGCGCTCGAACAGGCCGGGCGGGATGCCGTGCGCGACGTAGCCCGACTCCTCGGCGACGACGTTCGCGACGGGGTGCGGCACGAGGACCTGGGTGAACGACTCCCCCGGCGGCAGGTCCCAGCGCACGACCCAGTGCCTCTCGACGAGGTCCGCGAGGTCCGGCGCCGGCTCGACGCGCACGAGCTCGAACCCGCGCCGCGCCGCGGTGGGATCCACCAGGCCACGCACGGACGTCGTCGGCCGCCGACGGGCCCCTGCGCCCCCGTCGGCGGGGCGACCCTGTTCGAACACCTGTCGCATTCCTCCAAGACTGGCACGACCCGCCGACACGAGCATGGGGGGACGGCCCGCACCCTGCGGGTGACCACGACGAGGAGGACACCATGGAGATGTCGGCACTGCACCCCAACGTCACGGTGAGCGGCGCGCGCGACGCGATCGCGTTCTACGAGGCGGCGCTCGGCGCCGAGGTGGTCGACACCATCACGGCGGGCGACGTCGTCATCCACTCCGACCTGCGCCTCACCTCCCCGGCGGGCACGAGCACGTTCACCGTCGCGGAGGCGTTCCCGCCGGACTCGGTCGCGCCGGAGCCGGGCGCGCCCACGCACGCGTCGTTCACCGTCCCCGTCGAGGACACGGACGCCGCGTACGCGCGGGCGCTCGCCGCCGGCGCGACGAGCCTCGCGGAACCCGCCGACTGGTTCGAGGGGTTCCGCCAGGCCGCCGTCCGCGACCCGTTCGGGCACCGCTGGTACTTCGCGACCGTCGCGGACTCGGTGACGGCCGAGGACGTCCAGCGCGCGAGCGACGCCTGGGTCGCCGAGCGCGGCTGACACCCGGGCCCGGCTCGACGGCGGTGCCGTCCGCCGGCCGCTCAGGCCGGCGGGCGCACGAGGCGCGCGTGGAACTGCATCGCGGAGACGTCCGTGAGGGACGCGACCTGGTCGACGACGACGCGCAGCCGGGCCGCGTCGTCGGGCGCCGCCTCCCAGTCCGCCGCGAACGACGGCTCGAGCGCGACGGGCGCGCGGTCGGAGAAGACGTGCACGAGGTCGGCGATGACCTCGCGCTGGCGCTGGTAGAGCGGCTCCTGCTCGCGCGGCGCCATGACGTAGGCGACGGCGACGCCCTTGAGCACGAGGATCTCCGCGACCGTCTCGTCCGGCACCACGAGGCGCGCGGCGTAGCGCGTGAGCGGCCCGTCCCCGTAGAGGGCGCGCGTCGCGGCCTGCGCCGCCCCGGTGAACCGGCCGATGAGCTGGCTCGTCGCGTCCTTGAGCGCGGCGAGCGCGCGGCGCGAGCCGTCGAACCCGGTGACCAGGTGCCCGGTGCCCTGGAGGCGCGTGATCGCGGCGTCGAGCGCCGCCTCGTCGTACGCGGTGCCGTACCAGGAGTGGACCGCGCGCACGACCCGGGCCCGCTCGTCGGGGTCGTCGAGGACGGCGAGCTCGATGCGCCCGCCGACCACCGCGTCCTCGACGTCGTGCACCGAATACGACACGTCGTCCGCGAGGTCCATGACCTGCGCCTCGAGGCACTTCACCTGGCTCGGCGCGCCCGCGCGCAGCCAGTCGAACACCGGGCGGTCGTCCTCGTAGACGCCGAACTTGTGGGTCGGGCGGCCGTCCGCGCGCAGCGGCGCCTCCCCCGCGCCCCACGGGTACTTGACGCTCGCGTCGAGGCTCGCGCGCGTGAGGTTGAGCCCGTACGACCGCCCGTCCTCGTCGACGACCTTGGGCTCGAGCCGCGTGAGGAGGCGCAGCGTCTGCGCGTTGCCCTCGAACCCGCCGACGTCGACCGCCAGGTCCGCGAGCGCCCGCTCGCCGTTGTGCCCGAACGGCGGGTGCCCGAGGTCGTGCGCGAGGCACGCGGTGTCGACGATGTCCGGGTCGCAGCCGAGCGCCTTGCCGATCTCGCGGCCCACCTGCGCGACCTCGAGCGTGTGCGTCAGGCGGGTACGGACGAAGTCGTCGCTGCCCGGCCCGAGCACCTGCGTCTTGGCGCCGAGGCGGCGCAGCGCGGAGGAGTGGACGATGCGGGCGCGGTCACGCTCGAACGGTGTGCGCGCGCGGGACTTCGCGGACTCGACGAACCACCGCTCGGTGTCGGCGTCCGAGTACGACGCCGTGCCCTCCTCGCCGCGCGCCGGGCGCGGGCCGGTCCCCACGACCGCGGGGTCGAACGCCTCCTGCTCGAACGTCTGCACGGGCCCCAGCGTAACGACGCCGGTCAGGACGCGGCCGCAGCCGGGTCCGCGAGGCCGCGGTAGACGCCGGTGCGCAGCTCGCCCGCCCACGCGTCGGCCGTCGGCATGCCGACGTCGCAGGCGACGGCGATCTCCGCCTCGACGTCGTAGGGCACGCGCACGTGCTGGAGCGAGAACGGCGCTGGGTCGGGCGAGCCGGGGACGCCCTCGAGGATCGCGTAGACGGGGGTCGGCTCGTCGAGCGGGTTGCCGACGCTGCCGGTGTTGAACAGCGTGCGGCCGCGGTGCGTCTCGACGTAGGCGTCGTGGATGTCGCCGTACCCCACGACGGTGGGCTCCGGCCCGGGGCCGGTGAGGTCGGTCGCGGCGAACATGCCCGCGAGCTGCTCGGGCGTGTGGTTGCGGTGCACCTTGGTGTGCACCGACGCGGCCGAGGCGTGGAACACACGTACGCGCCGACCGCTCAGGAGCAGGTCGTGGCTCAGCGGGAGCGTGCCGAACCACTCCCGCTGGTCCGCGCGCAGCTCGTCGCGGAACCACACGTGCTCGGGCGGGCCGTCGTCGGGCGTGGCGGGCAGGAAGTCCTCCCAGTTGCCGCGCACGGTGACGGCGCACACCTCCCGGCACCGGTCGACCACCGCCTGCCCGCGCGGGCCCTTGCCGACCATGTCGCCGAGGTTGACGAACGTCGTCACGCCGCGGGACCGCGCGTCGGCGACGACCGCGTCGAGCGCGGACAGGTTGCCGTGGACGTCCGAGAGGATCGCGATGCGCTCGACGGTCACGCGCCGATCCTGCCACGGGCGGGCTGCCGGGCCGGGGCGTAGCCTCGCGCCCATGGGTGCAACGCGCGCGCTCGAGCTGCGGGCCGTCACCGTCGACGGCCTGGTCGAGGTGGTCCCGTACGTCGACGGCCGCTCGCTCGTGGACGTCGTCCGGCGGCACGAGTCGGCGTGCGGCTACTCCCCCGCGGGCGCGTACGGGGGGCTCGTCCCGTCGTACTTCCGCTACGGCGACGCCGCGCACCAGTGGTACGGCCGCGGTCGGACGCCGTCGGGCGGGCACGCGTGGGTGCTCGCGTGCGACTGCCACGAGGCGGGGTGCTGGCCGTTCGAGGTGACGGTCGACGCCGACGCGACGACCGTCGTCTGGCGCGACCTCACCCAGCCGTTCCGGCCCGACTGGGACTACTCCGCGCTCGGCACGTTCACCTTCGACCGCACGCAGTACGACGACGCCGTGCGCCAGGTCGCGCACCTCTTCCGCTGAGCGCTCAGCCCAGGCGCCACACCCCGACGGCCGGGCCGTCGCCCGCGATCCGCGCGCCGCCGTCGTGCCGGGAGAGGTCGAGCGAGCCGTGCAGTCGCTCCGCCCCTCCCGGCCCCACGAGCGCGGGGTGCAGCGTGACGCCGTCCCACGGAGCGCGCGAGAGCGCGACGAGCACGCGCTCGCCGGGCGTCTCCCGGAGGTAGACGAGGGTGTCGTCGTCGACGTGCACCCAGCGCAGACCGCCGTGCCGCAGGGCATCCGAGCCGCGCCGGACGGCGATCAGAGCGCGGTACAGGTCGAACGTCACGGCGTCCCAGCGGCCCGAACCCGTCGCCGCGTCGTCCCACGGCATGGTCGCGCGGCCGTGCTCGCCGTTGAGGCCCGTGAGCCCCACCTCGTCGCCCGCGAACACGACCGGTGTGCCGGGGTAGGTGAGCAGGAGCGTCGCCGCGACCTCGACCATCTCGCGCGAGCCGACGATCGAGCGCAGGCGCGGGGTGTCGTGCGAGCCGAGCATGTTCCACTGCGACGCCGTGACGCGCCACGGGAGCACGGCGTCGAACTCGCGCATGGTCGCGACGACGTCGCGCCCCCCGCGCCGCGGCGTGCGTACCGGCAGCCCCAGGTAGGGCACGGGCGAGTCCGGCGGCGACAGCCACGTCCAGGCCGGGCGCGTGAACGCCGCGTAGTTCATGTTCGCGTGCCAGCCGTCGCCCGCGAGGTCTCCCGAGGCGTCGTGGAAGTGCTCCGCGACGAGCGCGGCGTCGGGGTTCGCGGCTCGCATCGTCGCGCGCAGGCGCCGCGCGACCTCGAGCGTGCGGTCCTCGGCACCGAACCGGCCGGTCATGTTCGCGACGTCGATGCGCCAGCCGTCGAGCCCGAACGGCTCGCCGAGGTAGCGCCCGACGACGGAGCCCGGCCCGTCGATCATGCGCGCCCCGAGCTCGGTCGAGCCGTACGACAGCTTGGGCAGCGACGCGTGCTCGAGCCAGCCCACGTACCCGGGCTCGCCGTCGGTCCAGTAGTAGAAGTCGCGCTCCGGCGCGCCGGGGTCCGCGAGCGCCCGCGTGAACCACTCGTGCCCGGCGCCCGTGTGGTTGGTCGTGAGGTCGCCCATGACGCGCAGCCCGCGCGCGTGCGCGGCGCGGATGAGCGAGGCGTAGGCGGCGTCGCCGCCGAGCAGCGGGTCGACGTGGTCGAACGTGCTCGCGTCGTAGCGGTGGTTGGAGCGCCCCGGGAAGACGGGCGTCGTGTAGAGCGTGGTGACGCCGAGCGCGACGAGGTGGTCGAGCCGCTCCTCGACCCCGGCGAGGTCGCCCCCGTAGTACTGCGTGCCGACGTCGGGCCCCGCGCCGTGCGGCTCGTCGTCCCAGGCCGCGGGGACGGCCCACTCCGGGAGCGGGCGCCCGTCGGCCGCGGCCGAGCGCGCGAACCGGTCCGGGAAGACCTGGTAGACGACGCCGTCGCGCATCCACGCGGGCGCGCCCTCGTGGACCGTGAGACGGAAGTCCGCGGCGTCGGGCACGTCGCGGTCCCACACCCCGCGGCCGTTGAGCCAGCGGTAGCCGCGCTCCCCCTCGTCGAGGAAGAACCGGTACCCGGTCTCGGGGTTGTGCACGAGCACGTCGGCGACGTACCAGTCCTCGTGCTCGTCCGAGCGGTCGAGACGCGCGGGCGCGAGCCGGGGCTCGCCGTCGCGCACGGTGCGCAGCCACACGTCGCGCACGCCCGCCGACCGGGGCACGCGCACGCGGACGGGGACCGTGTCGCCGAGGGCAGGGACGCCCTCGGGGACGTACAGCGCCGAGCCGTCGTGGTGCGCGGCGGGGGTCGCGACGTCGCGCACGCGGTCAGCCCTTCACGGAGCCGGCGGTGAGGCCGCCGACGATGTACTTCTGGAGGTAGAGGAACAGCGCGAGCACGGGCAGCGCGGAGATCACGGCGCCGGCCGTGAACAGGCCCCAGTTCGCCTCCTTGAGCGACGACACCCACCCGTAGAGCCCGACGGCGAGCGTCCAGTTGCGCTCCGACGTGAGGACGATGCGCGCGATGATGAACTCGCCGAACGTGCTGATGAACGACAGCAGCGCGACGACCGCGAGGATCGGCGCCACCAGGCGCAGGATGATCGTCCAGTAGATCTGCGAGTGCGTGGCCCCGTCGATCTTGGCGGCCTCGTCGAGCTCGCGCGGGACCGTGTTGAAGAACCCGTACATGAGGAACGTGTTCACGCCGAGCGCGCCGCCCAGGTACACGGCGATGAGGGCGATCTTGCTGTTCAGGCCGAGGATCGGGACGACGTTCCCGAGCCCGATGAGCAGCAGGAAGATCGCCACGAACGCGAGCATCTGCGGGAACATCTGGACGATGAGCAGCGACGTCAGTCCCGCACGGCGTCCGGCGAACCGGAACCGCGAGAACGCGTAGGCGGCAGCCGCTCCCATGAGCACCGTGCCGACGGACGTCGCGATCGCGATGACGAGGGTGTTGCCCATCCACGTCCAGAACATGGTGGTGCCGAGCTCGGCGTAGTTCGCGCCGCTCACGTCGGAGAACAACGTGTTGGAGCCGGTGAGGGTCCCGTTCTCCGAGAGCGACGCGGAGAGGACGTACACGAGCGGGAACGCCGCGTAGACGACGGCGATCACGCCGACGACGTGCCGCCAGCCGAGCTCGGAGAACCAGCGGCCCGGCTTCATGCGGGTCCGCGAGGCCGAGGACGGGACGGGCCGACCGTCGACGACGGGGGTTGCCTGGGTGGTCGCCATGTCAGCTGATCTCCTCGAACTTGCGCGTGCTGCGGAAGGCGATGGCCGAGATCGTCCCCACGATGACGAAGATGACGATCGACAGGGCGCTCGCGAGCCCGAAGTCCTTCTGCGCCGAGCCGTCGACGCCGGAGATCGAGTACACCATCGAGATGAGGATGTCGGTGTGCCCCAGCGGGACCGACGCGTCCGCGAAGCGTGGACCGCCTCCCGTGAGCATGTAGATGAGCGTGAAGTTGTTGAAGTTGAAGGCGAACGACGAGATGAGCAGCGGTGCGGTCGCGATGAGCAGGAGCGGCAGCGTGATCGCGCGCCACGTGGTCCAGCGGCCCGCGCCGTCGATCTTCGCGGCCTCCATGACGTCCGACGGCAGGGACTGCAGCGCGCCCGTGCAGATGAGGAACATGTAGGGGAAGCCCAGCCACAGGTTCACGCCGAGCACCGAGAGCTTCGCGAGCCAGGGGTCGGTGAGCCACGGGATGTGCGCGCCGCCCAGGATCACCTCGTTGACGAACCCGAACCGCGTGTTGAGCAGGCCGGACCACAGCAGCGCCGCGAGGAACCCCGGGATCGCGTACGGCAGGATCATGAGCGTCCGGTAGACCTTGCGCCCGCGCATCCGCGTGTCGTTGAAGACGATCGCGAGGAAGAGGCCGAGCAGGAACGTCGTGACGACCGAGCCGATCGCGAAGACGAACGTCCACACGAGGATCTTGACGAACGGCTGCGCGTAGCGAGCGTCGGAGAACGCGGTGACGAAGTTGTCGAAGCCGACGGGCACGCGCCACCCGACCGCGAGGGTCGAGCCGTCGGGAGCCTCGAACTGGCCCTCGTCGTTCGGGGTGTAGACGGTCCCGGTCGTCGTGTCGGTCATGGTGTCCGCCGCGGCGTCCCACTCGAGCGCCGAGGTATAGACGTAGCCGGTCCGCGCGTCCGTGGTGCGGATCGAGCCGTCCTCCGGGTCGTCCGAGACCGGCACGCGGAGCTCGGTCACCTCGGCCTGGCGCTGGAGCACCTGGTCGCGTGGCAGCACGGTGAAGCCGGGGACGTCGGTCGCGCGACCGTCCTCGACCGTCGCGCCGTCCACGACGGCGAGCGGCCGGTCCGCCGTCCCGGCCTCGACCTCGCCGTCCTCGGTGACGACCGCGAAGCCGAGCGCGTCGCCGTCCTCGACCACGGTCAGGGCCGACGAGGGCGACCCCTCGACGCGGCGCTCGTTCTGGATCAGCAGCGCGGAGACCGCCTGCTCCTTGGTCGCGTTGTGCCCGGTGCCGTAGTTGGTGAAGGCGACGTACCCGGTGTAGCCGACCACGAAGATCTGGTAGACGAGGAGGAAGAGCAGCCCGGGAAGGATGTACTTGAGCGGCAGCGCGCGCTTCGAGAAGTACACCCAGTTCGCGACGACCAGCATCGCCAGGGACGCCGCGAGGATCCCGTACGAGCCCTCGGTCCACGCGGACCAGACCACGTACACGCCGAGCGCGTCGACGACGGCCATGAGCGCGAGCTTGACGAAGAACCCGGGGCTGTAGTCGCGCGCGTGCGAGGCGTCCGCCGCGCGTAGCCCACGGGTGCGCCGCGGCGGCGGCCCGTCGGTTCCGAGTGGGCCGACTTCCGCGTCGGTCGTGGTCTGTGGGGCGGACATCCTGGTGCCTCCGAGGTCGTGACGCGGTTCGTCCCGCGTCGTCCCGTGTGTCGTCGTGCCGTGCCGTGTCGCGGCCGGTGCCGGATCGGCGGTGACGCCGTCGCGGCGCGCAGGTGACCCTGCGCACCGCGACGGCGGTCCGGTCCGAGCCGGGTCAGGAGCCCATCGCGCCCTGGATGTCGGCGATCATCTTGTCCCAGGTGGGGACGGGGTCGGCACCGCTGACGATCGCGGCCTCCGTGACGCCCCAGAAGCTCCAGACGGACGCCATCTCGGGGATCGAGGGCATCGGCACGGCCTCGGCACCGACGGCCCGGAAGCCCGCGACGATCGGGTCGCCCGCCGAGGCGGAGTCGGCCGCGACCGTCAGCGCCGGCGGACGGTTGCCTGCCTGGTAGAGCGCGAGCTGCGCCTCCTCGGTCGAGAGGAAGTTGACGAGGAAGTCGTTCGCGACGATCGCGTTCTTGCTCTCGGCGCTGAGGTAGAAGCCCTGGACGCCGACGAACGGCTGCGCGGGCTGCCCGCCCGCGGTCGGGATCGGGTCGATCGACAGGTCCATCCCCTCGAACGAGTCGATCATCCACGGGCCGCCGACGATGAACGGGGACTGGCCGTTCTTGAACGCCTCGACGGCGATGTCGTACGTGGTGTCCTGGCTGAGCACACCGGCCGCGCCCTGGGCGCCGAGCCACTCCGCGAACGCCTGGCCCTCGGGGCCGCCCATCGCGAGCTCGGACGTGTAGCTGCCGTCCTCGTTCTGCGTGAAGACGGGGGCGCCGAACGACGTCTGGAACGGGTAGTGGGTGTACGGGTCGCCCTTGTCACCGTCCGACTGGACGAGGATCGGGAACTGCGTCCCCGCGGCCTGGCCGGCGGCGACAGCCTCGTCCCACGTGGCGGGCGCCTCCGGCGCGAGGGCGGTGTTGCGGATCAGGGCGATGTTCTCGATCGCGTAGGGCAGGCCGTAGACCTGGCCGTCCTGCGTGAACGCCTGGATCGAGACGTCCTCGAACTCGGCAGCCTTGTCGCCGAGCTCGAGCGGCGCCACGACGCCGTTCGTCGTGAGCTCGCCGAGCCAGTCGTGCGCGCCGACCGTGATGTCGGGGCCCTCGCCCGTCGGGACCTGCGCGAGGAAGTCCGCGCGGATGTCCTCGAAGTTCTTGAGGACGACCTCGACGGTCGTCCCCGTCTCGGTCTCGAAGGACTCCGCTGCCGCGGTCACGGCGTCCTGGCGGGTCTCGTCGACCCAGACGGTGAGCGTGCCGCCACCGGAGGTGTCCTCGGCGCTCGGCTCGTCGGTGCTCTCGTCTCCCGAGCCGCCGGACGAGCAGGCGGCCAGCGCCAACGTCGTGGTCAGCGCGGCGGCAAGAAGGATGCTCCGTCGCATCAGTGGTCACTCCCAGCATGTTGCAGTGCGGTGGCGGCCGACGTCGGTTCGCACCGACCGTGGGCCCTGATGCGACGACGGTAGAGCGCGAGGTGGCACGGATGCAAGTCGTTGCGGTAACTTTCATGCAACGCTTTGCAGGGGCGCCGACCGGCGCCCGCCCCGCCTCCCCCGGCCGACGGGTGCGCGCCTCCGTACGGAGATTCGCGGCTCGCCGGTCGGACGACCAGGACGAGGAGGTCCGGTGTCCCCTACGCTTCCCCATGTGCGCACCCGTCTCAGCGATCTCGCCGCCCAGGCCGGCGTCTCCACCGCGACGGTCTCGCGCGTCCTCAACGGGAAGCCCGGCGTCGCGAGCGAGACCCGCCAGGCGGTCCTCGCCGCGCTCGACGTGCTGGGCTACGAACGCCCCTCGACGCTGCGCACCCGATCGGCCGGCCTCGTCGGCCTCGTCGTCCCCGAGCTGACGAACCCCGTCTTCCCGGCATTCGCCCAGACCATCGAGTCGCTCCTGTCGGAGCACGGGTACACGCCGCTGCTGTGCACGCAGTCGCCCGGCGGCACGACCGAGGACGACTACGTCGACATGCTCATGGACCACGCGGTCGACGGCATCGTCTTCGTCTCCGGCCTGCACGCCGACACCCAGGCGAGCCACGAGCGCTACGAACGCCTGCGCAGCCGCGGCATCCCGATCGTGCTGGTGAACGGCTTCGCCGAGGGCATCGACGCGCCGTTCGTCTCGCCCGACGACGTCGCGAGCGTCGAGCTGTCGGTGCGCCACCTCGTCTCGCTCGGCCACCGCAGCATCGGGCTCGCGATCGGGCCGGACCGGTTCGTCCCCGCCCAGCGCAAGCTCGCGAGCTTCGCCGAGTCGCTCGTGCGGCACGGGCTCGTGGCCGACGCGTCCGAGGCGGCGCAGCACGTCGTCGTCACCCTGTACACCGTCGAGGGCGGCCAGGCAGCAGGCGGTGAGCTCATCGACGCGGGCCACACCGCGATCGTCTGCGGCTCCGACCTCATGGCGCTCGGCGCGATCCGCGCCGCGCGCTCGCGAGGGCTGCGCGTGCCGCAGGACGTGTCGGTGCTCGGCTACGACGACTCGCCCCTCATCGCGTTCACCGACCCGCCCCTGACCACGGTGCGCCAGCCCGTGAACGCCATGGCGCACGCCGCGGTGAGCGCGCTGCTCACCGAGATCGCGGGCGAGCGCGCTCCGCGCTCCGAGCTGCTGTTCCAGCCGGAGCTCATCGTCCGCGACTCCACGGGCGCCGCCCCGGCAGCGGGCGCGCCCACCGCCTGACGACAGGACGACGCACGCCCCGGCGACGACGACCACCCCTTCCGGACCACCCGCCCGGCACCCGTCGTCCCGCCACCGCAAGCGCTTACACTCGACGGAGGGTCGGCGTCACCCCCGCTCCGCCTGCCGAGTGATCCCCCTGAAGAACCCCGACACCACGCACGTGAGGACCGACAGCTCGATGACTCGTATCGATTCGACGCCGACCGCCAGCACCACCGCGACGGCCACCGCGCCCGCACCCTTCAGCACCGGGGCGCTCGTGCACACCGGCCCGGGTGAGGCGCCGGAGTGGTGGCGCGACGCCGTGATCTACCAGGTCTACCCGCGCTCGTTCGCGGACGGCGACGGCGACGGCGTCGGCGACCTGCCCGGCATCACCTCGAAGCTCGACCACCTCGCCGAGCTCGGGGTCGACGCGGTCTGGCTGAGCCCGTTCTACCGCTCGCCCCAGAAGGATGCGGGCTACGACGTCGCCGACTACCGCGACGTCGACCCGCTGTTCGGCACGCTCGCGGACTTCGACGAGCTGCTCGCCCAGGCGCACGCGCGCGGGATCCGCATCATCGTGGACCTCGTCCCGAACCACACCTCGGACCAGCACGCGTGGTTCCAGGCGGCGCTGGCCGCGCCAGAGGGCTCGGTCGAGCGCGCGCGCTACGTCTTCCGCGAGGGCGCGGGCGAGCACGGCGAGCTGCCCCCGAACAACTGGCAGTCGATCTTCGGCGGCCCCGCATGGACCCGCGTCACCGCCGGCCCGGGCGCACGCCCGGTCACCGGGGCCGAGGGCGAGACGCCCGGCCAGTGGTACCTGCACCTGTTCGACTCCACGCAGCCCGACCTCGCGTGGGACAACCCCGAGGTGCGCGAGGAGTTCGAGCAGGTCCTGCGGTTCTGGCTCGACAAGGGCGTGGACGGGTTCCGCGTCGACGTGGCGCACGGCATGATCAAGGCCGAGGGCCTCCCGGACTGGGACGGCACGGTGTCGATGGTGGAGGGCACCGCCGAGGAGGAGACGGACCCCGGCGCTCCCGAGGACGGGTCGACGGGCGCCGGCAACTCCGGTCCGATGTTCGACCAGGACGGCGTGCACGAGATCTACCGCGCGTGGCACCGCGTCCTCGCCGAGTACGACGGCGACCGTGCCCTCGTCGCCGAGGCATGGGTCGAGCCGCTCTCGCGGCTCGCGCGCTACGTCCGCCCGGACGAGATGCACCAGGCGTTCAACTTCTCCTTCCTCACCACCGCGTGGTCCGCGGCGCCCCTGCGCACGGTGATCGCGGCGTCGCTGCGCGCGAACGACGAGGTCGGCGCTCCCACGACGTGGGTCCTGTCGAACCACGACGTCGTGCGGCACGCGTCGCGACTCGGCCTCGCGGACCCCGGCCTGCGTCCCAACGGGATCTTCGCGCACGACCCGCAGCCCGACGAGGAGCTCGGCCTGCGCCGAGCACGCGCCGCGTCGCTCCTCATGCTCGGCCTTCCCGGCTCGTCGTACCTCTACCAGGGCGAGGAGCTGGGCCTGCCCGAGCACACCGCCCTGCCCGACGGCGTGCGGGAGGACCCCGCGTTCTTCCGCACCCAGGGCGCCGAGGCGGGCCGCGACGGCTGCCGCATCCCGCTCCCCTGGCACGCGGACGCCGACGGGTACGGCTTCGGCCCGTCCGGGAAGACGTGGCTCCCCCAGCCCGCGTCCTACGCGCGCTACGCGGCCGACGTGCAGCGCGGCGTCGAGGGGTCGACGTACGAGACGTACCGCACCGCGCTCGCGACGCGCCGCGCCGAGCGCCTCGGCTCGGGCACGCTCGCGTGGGTCGAGGACTACGCGGACTCCGTGGACGTCGTCGCGCTGCGCAACCGCGACGTCGTGGTCCTCGCGAACCTCGGCGCCGAGCCGGTCGTCCTGCCGCACGGCGTGGAGGTCCTCGTGGCATCGGGCCCCGTCCTCACCGACCGGTCCGCGGACCCGCAGGTCCGCGTGCCGTCCGACACGACGGTGTGGCTGCGCGCGCTCTGACCGGGTGAGCCGAGCAACGGCCGGGGTCCGCGAGGGCCCCGGCCGTCCTCATGCCCGCAGGCCGGACTCGAACGCGGCGCGGACCACCTCGGTGGCGAACGCCGCGTCGTCGACGTAGGCGGACGCGGAGCACACGACCGCCCCCGGGGCGGCGACGCGCCACCACGATCCGGCGACCGGGACCACGAGCACGGCGCCGCGCAGGTCACCGATCCCGACGCCGTGCGTGCGGGCCACGTCCGCGGCGAGCGGGCCACGGTCGTCCGCCGCCTCTCGTCGGTGCAGCACCTCGGCGCGGTCCGCCTCGCGCGCCGCGCGGGCGCGGTGCGCCTCGGGGAACAGGCGCGCGACGGCGTCGCGCAGCGCGGGCACGTCGTCCAGCGCCGCGAACGCGGGCGGTGAGCCGACCGCTCCCGCGCCACGGACCGCGCGCGGACCCAGCCGAGGAACGCGTCCTCCCCCGGCGGAGGCTCCGCGATCCTTCCGGCGGCCTCGAACGCGAGGGCGGCGTGCCACCAGGCGATCCATCGCGACGCCGCGGCATCGCGCGCGTCCGCCGGGAGCAGCGCCGACCGGTCGGCCGGTGCCGGCTCGCAGTGCGGCGGGGTGTCGTCGGCCGCGGCGACGAGCCCGAGCGCGTCGCGGACCCACAGCAGAAGGTCGAGGTCCCCGCCGTCCGACACCGACAGGCGCCACGACGGCCGACCCTCGAACCGCACCGCGGACCCCTCTCGCTCGTCGCCGTGGCTGTCCGACCGCCGTCAGCCGCCGGAGACGCTCAGCTCGGCCTCGCGCAGGCGCTCCTCGTGCTCGGCGTCGAGCTCGCGCGAGTCGAGCCAGCCGTACGGCAGGTGCGGCGTCTTCGGCGAACCGGCACGGCCGCGCTGCCCCTCGGCGGCCTCGCCGGGGTACGGGGCGTCCTGGTCGAGGGCGTCGAGGTGCCCGCGCAGCTCGTCGAGCGTCGAGACCATCGCGAGGGCGCGGCGCGCGTCGCCGCCGACCGCGTACCCCTTGAGGTACCAGGCCATGTGCTTGCGCAGGTCGCGCATGCCCTTGCCCTCGTCGCCGTCGAAGTACTCGATCATGAGCT
The DNA here is from genome assembly GCF_059758455.1 of Cellulosimicrobium sp. GQ32. Taxonomy (NCBI): domain Bacteria; kingdom Bacillati; phylum Actinomycetota; class Actinomycetes; order Micrococcales; family Promicromonosporaceae; genus Cellulosimicrobium; species Cellulosimicrobium sp. GQ32. The sequence continues at coordinate 97,530 of NZ_JCAXEP010000008.1, forward strand.
CGCCGTGGCGGTAGATCGTGTCGGCCACCTCGCGCAGACCGGGGCGCACGCGCTCGGGCCGGCCCGCGAACGCAGCGGCGAGGTCGGCGAACAGCCAGGGCCGCCCCTGGCAGCCGCGGCCCACGACGACGCCGTCGCAGCCCGTCTCGCGCACCATGCGCACGGCGTCCTCGGCCGACCAGATGTCGCCGTTGCCGAGCACCGGGACGCTCGTGACCGTCTCCTTGAGGCGCGCGATCGCGGTCCAGTCCGCGGTCCCCGAGTAGTGCTCGGCGGCGGTGCGCGCGTGCAGCGCTACCGCGGCGACGCCCAAGCCCTCCGCGATGCGGCCCGCCTCGAGGTAGGTGAGGTGGTCGTCGTCGATGCCCTTGCGCATCTTCACGGTCACCGGCACGCCGTAGGGGCGCGCCGCCTCGACGGCGCCCCGCACGATCGCGGTGAAGAGATCCCGCTTCCAGGGCAACGCCGCTCCCCCGCCCTTGCGCGTCACCTTGGGGACCGGGCAGCCGAAGTTGAGGTCGACGTGGTCGGCGCGGTCCTCGGCGACGATGATCCGCACGGCCTCGCGGACGGTGGCCGGGTCGACGCCGTACACCTGCGCGGACCGCGGCGTCTCCTCCGCGCCGAACGTGACGATGCGCAGCGCCTCGGTGTTGCGCTCGACGAGAGCGCGGCTCGTCACCATCTCGGCCACGTAGAGGCCGGGGTCGTCGCCGCCGCTCGCGCCGGCCTCGCGGCACAGCGTGCGGAAGGCACGGTTCGTGACGCCCGCCATCGGGGCGAGGACGACCGGTGTCTCGACCACGATCGGGCCGATCCGCAGCGGCGCGAGCAGCGGACCCGCGGAGGCCGTGCCGGGTTCGGTGGTCGTCGTGCTGAGGACGGGGGCAGGAGCAGTCACGCGCTCCATTGTCCCATCCGGAGCGGGCTCACCCGCGAGAGGCGTTCGACGAGCGAGCAGCGTCCGGTCGTGGCAATGTTGAGGAGGTCCGGCAATCCAGGCCGGACATGGACGAAAGGGACGACATGCCTCTCTGGCTCATCCTGGTCATCGTCGGCGCCGTGCTGCTCATCCTCGGCGTCGCCATCGAGGCCGCGAAGATCCTCATCTGGATCGGCATCATCGTGCTGGTCGTGAGCCTCGTGATCGGCCTGCTCAACCGGGCGAAGGGGGCGGCCCGCTAGCGCGAGGCCGCAGGGGGCGACGCGTCCCGACACGACGCGACGGAGGGGCGGGACCGCGAACGGTCCCGCCCCTCCTGCGTGCCCGGCGCGTGCCGGGCGGGCGGTCAGGCGCCGAGCAGGTGCCCGGCCAGGTACTCGGTGACCTTGTCGAGCGCGACGCGCTCCTGGGCCATCGAGTCGCGGTGCCGGATCGTCACGGCCTGGTCGTCGAGCGTGTCGAAGTCGACCGTGATGCAGAACGGCGTGCCGATCTCGTCCTGGCGGCGGTACCGGCGGCCGATGGCCCCGGCGTCGTCGAAGTCGACGTTCCAGTACTTGCGCAGCTCCGTCGCGAGGTCCTTCGCCTTGGGCGAGAGCTGCTCGTTGCGGCTCAGCGGCAGCACGGCGGCCTTGACCGGCGCGAGGCGGTGGTCGAGGCGCAGGACCGTGCGCGTGTCCACGCCGCCCTTCGCGTTCGGCGCCTCGTCCTCGGTGTACGCCTCGACGAGGAACGCCATGAGCGAGCGGGTGAGGCCCGCGGCGGGCTCGATGACGTAGGGCACCCAACGCTCGTTCTTGGTCTGGTCGAAGTACGACAGGTCCTTGCCCGAGTGCTCGGCGTGCGTCTTCAGGTCGAAGTCGGTGCGGTTCGCGATGCCCTCGAGCTCGCCCCACTCCGAGCCGGAGAAGCCGAAGCGGTACTCGATGTCGACCGTGCGGGTCGAGTAGTGCGAGAGCTTCTCCTGCGGGTGCTCGTACAGGCGGAGGTTGTCGCGCGCGATGCCGAGGTCGACGTACCAGTCGGTGCGCGTGTCGATCCAGTACTGGTGCCACTCGGCGTCCGTGCCGGGCTCGACGAAGAACTCCATCTCCATCTGCTCGAACTCTCGCGTGCGGAAGATGAAGTTGCCCGGGGTGATCTCGTTGCGGAACGACTTGCCGATCTGGCCGATGCCGAACGGAGGCTTCTTGCGGCTCGCGCCCATGACGTTGGCGAAGTTCACGAAGATGCCCTGCGCCGTCTCGGGACGCAGGTAGTGCAGGCCGGACTCGTCCTCGACCGGGCCGAGGTAGGTCTTGAGCATCATGTTGAAGTCGCGGGGCTCGGTCCACTGCCCGCGCGTGCCGCAGTTGGGGCACACGATCTCGGCGAGGCCGCCCTCGGGCGCACGGCCCTTCTTCTCCTCGAACTCCTCGATCATCTGGTCCTCGCGGAACCGCTTGTGGCAGTGCAGGCACTCCGTGAGCGGGTCGGTGAAGACGCCGACGTGACCCGAGGCGACCCAGACCTGGCGCGGAAGGATCACGGAGGAGTCGAGGCCCACGACGTCGTCGCGGCTGGTGACCATCGCGCGCCACCACTGCTTCTTGATGTTCTCCTTGAGCTCGGTGCCGAGCGGCCCGTAGTCCCAGGCGGAGCGGGTGCCGCCGTAGATCTCGCCCGAGGGGAAGACGAACCCGCGCCGCTTGGCGAGGGAGACGACGGCGTCGAGACGGGCGGTGGGCGAGGGCGCTGCGGCCACGGACATCACTCCTGGTGCTCACGGCCCCGCACGTGGCTCGTGGGGGCTGGACGGGTGGGCGACGCCCGCACGGGCGCCGACCGACCAGCGTACCCGGCCGTGACCCGGCTCACCGGGAACGGTTTTGACATTCATTCTCAAGAAGGCGGAGACTGGAGCCATGCACCGCTCCCCCGCCCGGCGCCGTCGCGCCCTCGCCACCACCGCCGCCCTCGCCACGGCCGCGCTCGTCGCGGCGTGCTCCCCCGGGGACGGCAGCTCGGGAGGAGGCGGCGACGGGCGGCTCCAGGTGCTCGCGTCCTTCTACCCGCTCCAGTACGTCGTCGAGCAGGTCGGCGGCGAGCACGTCGACGTCTCCAACCTCACCCCGCCCGCGGCCGAGCCGCACGACCTCGAGCTCGCTCCCGCCCAGGTGCGCGCGATCGGCGACGCCGACCTCGTCGTCTACCTCTCGGGCTTCCAGCCCGCGGTCGACGAGGGCATCGAGCAGCGGGCCCCGGAGCACGTCGTCGACGCCGCCGAGCCCGCCGGGCTCGAGGAGCACCCGGGCGGCGAGGGCGAGCACGCCGACGAGAGCGCGGAGGAGCACGCCGAGCACGCGGACGAGTCCGGGGACGGCCACGACCACGGCGCGACCGACCCGCACTTCTGGCTCGACCCGACGCGCCTCGCCGCCGTCGGCGACGCCGTCGCCGACGAGCTCTCCGCGATCGACCCCGACCACGCGGACGACTACGCCGCGGGAGCCGCGGCCCTCACCGCGGACCTCGACGACCTCGACACCGAGTTCGCCGAGGCGCTCGCGCCCTGCTCGGGGGCAACGCTGGTGACCTCGCACGAGGCGTTCGGGTACCTGGCGGAGCGCTACGACCTGCACCAGGTGGGCATCTCGGGCATCGACCCCGAGGCTGAGCCGTCGCCTGCGCGCCTGCGCGAGGTCGGCGAGATCGTCCGCGAGAACGGCGTGACCACGATCTTCTTCGAGACGCTCGTGAGCCCCAAGGTGACCCAGACGCTCGCGGACGACCTCGGCGTGCAGACCGCCCTCCTCGACCCGATCGAGAGCCTCGCGGAGGGTGCGACGGACTACCGTGAGGTCATGGAGTCCAACCTCGAGGCGCTCACCTCCGGCCTCGTCTGCTCATGACGGACACAGCGGAGCTCGTCGCCGCGCGCGACGTCCACGTGACCCTCGGCGGGAGCGAGATCCTGCGCGGCATCGACCTGACGGTCCGCGCCGGCGAGGTCGTCGCGGTCCTCGGCGCCAACGGGTCGGGCAAGTCGACGCTCGTGCGGGCGCTCGTCGGGATCGTGCCGCTGTCCCGCGGCTCCGTCGACCTGTTCGGCGCACCGCTCGGTCCCCGCCTGCCCTGGCAGCGGCTCGGGTACGTGCCGCAGCGCGTCGCCGCGCCGTCGGGCATGCCCTCCACGGCGTCCGAGGTCGTCGCCTCCGGCCTCCTCGGCGGCGGCCGCCTCCGGCTCCCCCGCGGCTGGCGGGCGCGCACGGTCGAGGCGCTCGACCTCGTGGGCCTCGCCGACCGCGCGGACGACTCCACCGCCGAGCTGTCGGGCGGCCAGCAGCAGCGCGTGCTCATCGCGCGCGCCCTGGTCCGCCGCCCCGACCTGCTCGTCCTCGACGAGCCCGTCGCGGGGGTCGACAAGCCCAGCCAGGAGGCGTTCGCCGCCACCATGACGCGGCTCGTGGGCGACGGGCTCACCGTGCTCGTCGTGCTCCACGAGCTCGGCGCGCTCGCCCCCCTCATCGAGCGTGCGGTCGTGCTGCGTCACGGCCGTGTCGTGCACGACGGCGCCCCGCCCCGCGCGTCGTCGACCCACGCCGGCGCCACGCACCAGCACCTGCACCCGCACGAGCCCGCGGACACCGGCAACCGCGCCACCGGCCCGGAGACGGGCCTCACCGACACGCTGAACCCCGACCTCGCCGCGGGCCACGCACCCAGGACGGCCTCATGACCACCTTGTTCTCCGAGATCTCCTTGATGCTCACCGACCCGCTCATGCAGCGCGCCCTCCTCGCCGCGCTCCTCGTCGGCGTCAGCGCGCCCGTCGTGGGCACCTACCTCGTGCAGCGCAAGCTCTCGCTCCTCGGCGACGGCATCGGGCACGTCGCTCTCACCGGCGTCGCGCTCGGCTGGCTCGTCGGTGCCGCGATGGGCCTCGTCCCGAACGACGCGCTCGCGATCCCGGGGGCCGTCGTCGCGGCCGTGCTCGGCGCGGTCGCGATCGAGGTCGTGCGCGAGCGCGGCCGGACGAGCGGCGACCTCGCGCTCGCGCTCCTCTTCTACGGCGGCATCGCCGGCGGCGTGCTGCTCATCGGCCTCGCGGGCGGCTCGTCCGGGAGCCTCATGCAGTACCTGTTCGGCTCGATCTCGACCGTCACGTCGTCGGACCTCGTCCTCACCGTCGTGCTCAGCGCCGTGATCCTGCTGGTCGGGGTCGGGCTGCGCGCGGCCCTGTTCTCCGTGAGCCACGACGAGGAGTTCGCGCGTGCGTCGGGCCTGCCGGTGCGGACGCTCAACATCGCGGTCGCGGTCGTCGCCGCGCTCACGGTGACGGTGTCGATGCGGGTCGTCGGGCTGCTGCTCGTGAGCGCGCTGATGATCGTGCCCGTCGCGGTCGCGCAGCTCGTCACGCGCTCGTTCCGCCGGACGATGCTCGTCGCGTCGGTCGTCGGCGTGGTCGTGTGCGTCGTCGGGCTGTCCTTCACGTACTGGAACAACGTCTCCCCTGGCGCCACCATCGTGGTCCTCGCGATCGCCACCTACCTCGTCGTCGCGGTCCTGCGGCCGCTGTGGGTCCGCCGGCGCCCGCGCGTGGCACGGGACCCGCACCCGGACATCCCCGACGACGTCGAGCTCGACCTCGTACCCTCGGGGGCGTCGGACCGCACACCCGGAGGTGACACGTGCAGCGCATGACCCGGCAACGCGCGGCCGTCTCGGACGCGCTGGAGGACCTCGACGACTTCCGCAGCGCCCAGCAGCTCCACGAGATCCTGCGCACGCGCGGGGACAACGTCGGTCTCGCGACGGTCTACCGCACGCTCCAGAGCCTCGCGGACGGCGGCGACGTCGACGTGCTGCGCACCGAGGAGGGGGAGAACCTCTACCGCCGGTGCGAGCGCCGCGAGCACCACCACCACCTCGTGTGCCGCTCGTGCGGCCGCACGGTCGAGATCGACGGCCCGACCGTCGAGGCGTGGGCCAACCAGGTGGGCACGTCGCACGGGTTCGTCGACATCCAGCACACGATCGAGCTGTTCGGCACGTGCGCGGGGTGCGCACGCGCGTCCGTGCGGGACTGAGCCGTGCCCGACGCGCTGGACGGCGCCCCGTTCGCCGCGCTGTTCGCGTTCTTCTTCGCGATCGCTTTCGTCCGGACGCAGGCGACGTACTGGATCGCGCGGCTCGTCACGACGTGGACGCTCGACCGCACGCGGCCCGTGAAGCCGTGGGTCGCGCGCGTCCACGCCTGGCTGTCCGGACGCTCGGCGGCGCGCGGGATCGAGACCGTCCGCCGCTGGGGCGTCCTCGCCGTCCCCGCGTCCTTCCTCGCGACCGGGACCAAGACGGTCGTCAACGCGGCCGCGGGCGTCGTCCGGATGCCGTTCGGCCGCTACCTCGCCGCGATGACGCTCGGGTGCGCGATCCACGCGACCATCTACGCGACCGTCGGCTGGGCCGTGTGGACCGCCGCCTTCGCCGCGGCGACCGGGTCGCCGTGGGGCGTCGCGGCGCTGGTCCTGCTGGTCCTCGCCCTGGTGGTCGGAGTGGTCGTCACGGTTCGACGCCGCACCGTCCGGAGCCCCGCCACCGCGGAGGGCTCTGCGGTCGCCCTGGACGGGAACGGCATCGCCCTCGAGGCCGACGGCCGCGTCCAGGACGCGCGGGACGCGCCGCGCCTCGACCGATGAGATGACGCGCGCCCGACCGTCCGAACCTGCATGACCACGTTCCTCCTGCTGCCCGGCGCCGGCGGCGACCCCGCGTACTGGGACCTGCTCGCACCGGAGCTCACCCGGCTCGGTCACCTCCCCGTCCCCGTCGACCTGCCCCAGCACGAGGAGGGCTACGGCTGGGCCGACCTCACCGACGTCGCCGTCGCGTCCCTGCACCACGCGGCGGGCCCGGCCGAGCGGGACGACCTCGTCGTCGTGGCCCAGTCCATGGGCGCGTACGTGGGGCCGCTCGTGTGCGAGCGCGAGGCCGTCCGCCTGCTCGTGCTGCTCAACCCGATGATCCCGCTGCCGGGCGAGACCGGGGCCGACTGGTGGCGCGCCACCGACCACGCCGCGCGTCGCGCGGAGACCGGGCTCGGGCCGTTCGACCCCGTGGACGACTTCCTCCACGACGTGCCCGACGCCGTCGCGGCCGTCGTCCAGCAGAGCGACCGTGAGCCCTCCGAGCGCTCGTTCGCCGAGCCGTGGCCGGCCACCGCCTGGCCGACCGTGCCGACGGTCGTGCTCCAGGGCGACGACGACCGGCTCTTCCCGGTGACCTTCCAGCGCGCCGTCGCTCGGGAACGCCTCGGCACCGAGGTCGAGACACTGCCCGGCGGCCACCTCGTGGCGCTCAGCCGACCGGTCGAGCTCGCCGCCCGGCTCGACGCCCTCGCCCGCTGACGGCCGGGCCGGTCAGCAGCGCTGACGGAGGACGGCGCAGCGACACCGCCGGACCGCGGCTCAGCCGTGCGTCGTCGCGGAGCCGTCGGCCGCGCCGACGCAGAACTGGTTGCCCTGCGGGTCCGCGAGCACGGCCCAGCGGTAACCCGGCATCGTGTGCTCGGCGACGAACGTCGCGCCGTCGGCCACGAGCGCAGCGACGTCGGCGTCTCGGTCGGACGTCCCGAGGTCGAGGTGCAGCCGGTTCTTCCCGGGCGTCGGGTCCTCGACGCGCTGGAAGCCCAGGACCGGGGCCGCCACCCCCTCGGCAGGCACGACCTCGAGGAACCATCCGTCCGACTCGTCGACGACCCTCCCGCCGAGCCGGCGCGCCCACCACTGCGCGAGCGGTCGCGGGTCGGTGGAGTCGACGGTCACCATGCCGATGCTCAGAGCCATGGCGCGCACGCTACCGGCCGCCGCCCACGCCGTCCCCGGCACGGCCCGGCCGCGACCTCAGGCGGTACCGCCCACCGCGTCGACCGCGCCGCCGTAGCGGCGGTCGCGGCGGGCGTACTCCTCGACCGCGCGCCACAACGACCGTCGGTCGACGTCCGGCCACGGCTCCGGGAGGAACACCAGCTCCGCGTACGCGGCCTGCCAGATCATGAAGTTGGACGTGCGCTGCTCGCCCGAGCTGCGCAGGAACAGGTCCACGTCCGGGAGGTCTGGCTCGTCGAGGTGCTGCTGGACGGTGCGCTCGGTGACCTTGCCCGGGTCGAGCCGCCCTGCGGCGACCTCGCGCGCGATGGCGGCCGCGGCGTCGGCGATCTCCGCGCGGCCCCCGTAGTTGACGCACATCGTCAGGGTGCACACGTCGTTGTGCTTCGTCTGCTCCTCCGCGATCTCGAGCTCCTTGATCACGGACGTCCACAGCCGCGGCCGGCGCCCGGCCCACCGCACGCGCACGCCCCACGAGTCCATCTCGTCACGACGGCGCCGGATGACGTCGCGGTTGAAGCCCATGAGGAAGCGGACCTCCTCGGGCGAGCGCTTCCAGTTCTCGGTCGAGAACGCGTACGCCGACACGTGCTTGACGCCGATCTCGATCGCGCCCGCGACGACGTCGAGCAGCGCGGCCTCGCCCGCCTCGTGGCCCGCGGTACGGGGCAGCCCGCGCGCGTTGGCCCAACGACCGTTGCCGTCCATGACGACGGCGACGTGGTTCGGCACGAACTGCGCAGGGATCGCCGGTGCCCGCTCTCCGCTCGGGTGCGGGAACGGCGGCGCGTACGACCGCTTCGCCATCAGGCGTCCGCCCCGCGGCCCTGACGGTCCGAGGCGACGCCGACCGGTCCGGCGGGCGAGGCGGCAGGCAGGGCGACGGACGCGTCCCGCTCGACCATGCGCAGTGATCGCAACGTTCTCTCCAGGTGGTATTGGCTGTACGCGGCGACGAGGCCGCTCGCTTCCTTGCGGTGCCGTGCGTCCGACGCGTCGGCGGTCTCCCACTCCCCCGCGAGCAGCGCGGCGAGGAGGGCGAAGGTCTGCGGGGCGGGCGCCGTCGAACCGGGCGGGCGGCAGCGTGAGCACACCGCGCCTCCCTGCGCGACGGCGAACGCATGGTGCGGGCCCGGCTCGCCGCAGCGTGCGCAGTCGACGAACGACGGCGCCCAGCCCGCGACCGCCAGCGCCCGCAGGAGGTAGGAGTCCAGGACGAGGCCAGGCGCGTGCGCCTGCTCGGACAGCGCCCGGAGCGCGCCCGCGAGCAGCCAGTACTGCTGCACCGCGGGCTCACGCTCGTCCGCGACGAGCCGCTCCGCGGTCTCCAGCATCGCCGCGCCCGCCGTGTACAGGCCGTAGTCCTCGCAGATCCGCCGCGCGTACGGGCCGATCGTCTCCGCCTGCGTCACCGTGTCCAGCGAACGGCCCGCGTAGAGCTGGACGTCGACGACCATGAACGGCTCCAGGCGTGCCCCGAACCGCGACGACGTGCGCCGCACGCCCTTGCCCACCGCGCGCACCTTGCCGTGCTCGCGCGTGAGGAGGGTGACGATACGGTCCGCCTCGCCCAGCTTCTGGGCGCGCAGCACGATCGCGTCGTCTCGGTACAGCACCACGCCCCTATTGTCCGTCACGCCGCCGACACGGCGCGCACCACCCGCCGACGACGCTCAGGCGGGCGCGAGGCACCCGAGGACGGCCCGCACGCGGTCCAGCGTCGTCGCCACGCCCTCGCCCGCCTCCACCTGGCGGGCCGCGGCGAGGACGACTGCGTTGACGAGCTCCGCGGAGCGCGCGGCGTCCGGGACGTCGCGCTGTTCCAGGGCCTCCACGAGCGGCACGAGGATCGTCGCGTGCATCGCCGCGCTCTGCTGCGCGAGCGCCTCGCGGCCCGCCTCGGCGCGCAGCGCGGCGACGACCGCGTGCTCGCCCTCGGCGACGAGGAGCAGGTTCTCGCGCGCGTAGGCGACGATCGCGTCCTCCGGGGAGGCCGCGGTGGCGACCGCGGCCGTGATGCGCGCCGACCAACGCGGCACGACGTCCGCGACGACGGCGTCCAGGAGCGCCTCCCGCGAACCGAAGTACTGGTAGACGCTCGACCGGGCGAGCCCGGCGCGCGCCGCGACCGCCGCGAGCGTGAGCCCGCTCCCGTCCTCGCGGATGAGCTCGCGCGCGGCGTCGAGCAGCGCACGCAGCTGCGCGGCGCGGTGCTCCGCGACCGTCGGTGCGGCGATCTTCGGCACGGTGCCTCCTCCTCTCCGGGCACGACGGCCCGGCCGGACCATCATGCCCGAGGACCGGGCGCGGGGGCGGCGCCGTCCTTGCCGGCGCCGCCGCCCTCGAGCACCCGGCAGGTCACCCGGCGACGGTGGGGACCCCGAGGCGCCCGTCGACCATCTCGACCACGCGGTGGCAGTGCTCGAGCACGTCGTGGTCGTGCGTCACCATGAGCGCGGCGGCGCCGAACGCCTCCGCCTCGCGGGCCAGGAGGCTCACGACCTCGTGGCTGCGCGCCCGGTCGAGCGCCGCCGTCGGCTCGTCGACGAGGAGCAGCGCGGGGCTCGCGACGAGCGCGCGGGCGATGCCCACGCGCTGCCGCTCGCCACCGGAGAGCTGGTCCGGACGCCGGTCCGCGCGGTGGCTCATCGACACGGACTCCAGCAGCTCCCGGGGGTTGCGGGCGCGGGGGTCGCGCTCGTCGATCCCGGCGATCCGCAGCGCGAGCCGGAGCTGGTCGACGCTCGTGAGCGCCGGGAGGAGGTTGCCGGACTGGAAGACGAAGCCGATGCGCTCGCGCCGCAGCCGGGCCCGCTCGCGGTCGCCCGCCGCCCCGAGGCCGACCCCTTCGAGGCGGACGGTCCCGGACTCGGGCGCCGTGAGCGCGCCGGCGACGGCGAGCAGGCTCGACTTGCCGGAGCCCGAGGGACCGACGACGCCGACGAGCTCGCCCGCGGCGACGCTCAGGCTCACCTCGTCGAGCGCGACGACCGTGGTGTCGCCGTCGCCGTGGCGGACGGTGACCCGGTCGATCTCGAGCACGGGCGTGGCGGGGGTGGTGGTGCTCATCGCTGCCCTCCCAGGGCGGTCAGGGGGTCGACGGAGGTGATGCGGGCGACGGCGACGGCCGCTCCGGCCATGCCGAGGGCGAAGAGCAGGACGCCGGCCAGCACGAGGTCGGGCGCCTGGAGCGCGAACGGCATGGGGGACGCGCCGAGACCCGCGCCCGCCGCGACGCCGAGGACGAAGCCCACGCCGATCGAGGCGAGCAGGAGCACAGCAGCCTGGCCGAGGGAGTCGGCGAGCAGGAAGCGGCGCCGCGCCCCCATGGCGCGCATGACGGCGATCTCGTGCCGACGCTGGATGACCCACACGGTGAAGAACGCCCCGACGACGAGCGCCGAGATGGCGTAGAGGAACACCTGGATGAGCAGGAGCGTCGCGGTCTCGGCCGTGTACCCCGGCGAGGCGCCGAACGACTCGGTGAGCGTGCGCGTCACCGTGCCCGCCGCCACGTCGGCGGCCTCCCGGTCGAACGACCCGGGGTCGGTCCGCAGCGCGACCGCGGTCGCGACGTCCGGGACGTCCGCCCCCGGCTGCTCGGCACCGGCGAGCAGCTCCTGCCACGTGCCGAGCGGGAGGTACGCGATGTCGACGTGGCCGAACGTGTGCTGGTCCTCGAGGACGCCCACGACGGTGAGCGTGCGTTCCGGGCGTGCGAGGGCCACGGTGTCCCCGACGGCGAGGCCGTCCTCGGCGGCGGTCGCCGAGACGACGATGCCGTCCGCCGCCCCGACGGCGTCACCCTCCGCGATCGCGGTCGGGGCCACGAACGAGCCGGGCTCGACGCCCACGAGGGTGAGGTCGACGGGCGAGCCGTCCTCCTGGTGCGCGTTGGCCAGGAGCAGGCCGTACGGGGCGGCCTCGAGCACGCCCCGCTGCTCGGCCATGGTGCCGACCTGGGCCGTCTCGATGACGGAGCGCGTGAACGCGGCGTCGGTCCCGGTGCCCTCGGCGAAGGCGAAGTCGGTGACGGGGGTGCGCTTGAGGCCGGAGACGCCGTCGTTGACGAGCCCGGCCGACAGGCCGGAGAGCAGGACGACGAGGACCGCGACCAGCGCGACCACACCGCCCATGAGCAGGAAGCGGGTGCGCGCGAAGACGAGCTCGCGCAACGCGAGGAACATGAGGGACCTTCCGATTTTGTCGACAGTGCGTCGGCATCTTACCAACGCCGCGTCGACAAAAGACCGACGGCCCGGACGACGAGGTCGTCCGGGCCGTCGGAAGATCGGCGAGGCGGTGGTCAGCCCTGGGCACGCTCCGCGCGGTTCACGGCGGACACGATGGCCTTGAGCGACGCCGTGGTGATCGACGGGTCGATGCCGACGCCCCACAGGACGTCGTCGCCCACCTGGCACTCGACGTACGCCGCGGCGGTCGCGTCGCCGCCCTCGGACAGGGCGTGCTCGGCGTAGTCGAGCACGCGGACGTCCACGCCCACCCCGGCGATCGCGTCGACGAAGGCGGCGACGGGGCCGTTGCCGGTGCCCTCGAGCGTGAGCTGCTCGCCGCGGTCGACGACGTCGACGCTCAGCGTGTCCGGCCCGTCCTCGCTCGACGAGGCGCGCGTGGAACGGAGCTTGAGGCGGCCCCACGGCTCCAGGCCGGAGTCGGGCTCGACGGGCAGGTACTCGTCGGAGAAGATCCGCCAGATGTCGTCGCCCGTGACCTCGGTGCCCTGCTGGTCGGTGTGGTGCTGCACCGCCTGGCTGAACTCGATCTGGAGCCGCCGCGGCAGGTCGAGGTGGCGCTCCGACTTCAGCAGGTAGGAGATGCCGCCCTTGCCGGACTGCGAGTTGACGCGGATGACGGCCTCGTAGGACCGGCCGACGTCCTTGGGGTCGATCGGCAGGTACGGGACGGCCCACACGAGGTCGTCGACCGTCTTGCCCTCGGCCTCCGCGTGGGCGGCCATCGCGTCGAAGCCCTTCTTGATGGCGTCCTGGTGCGAGCCGGAGAAGGCCGTGAAGACGAGGTCACCGGCGTAGGGGTGGCGCTCGGGCACGCCGAGCTGGTTGCAGTACTCGACCGTGCGGCGCACGTGGTCGATGTCGGAGAAGTCGATCTGCGGGTCGACGCCCTGGCTGAACAGGTTCATGCCCAGCGTCACGAGGCACACGTTGCCGGTGCGCTCGCCGTTGCCGAACAGGCAGCCCTCGATGCGGTCGGCGCCGGCCTGGTACCCCAGCTCGGCGGCGGCGACCGCGGTGCCGCGGTCGTTGTGCGGGTGCAGCGACAGGACGACGTTCTCGCGGTGGTTCAGGTGCCGGTTCATCCACTCGATCGAGTCGGCGTAGACGTTCGGCGTCGCCATCTCGACCGTGGCGGGCAGGTTGATGATGACCTTGCGGTCCGGGCGGGGCTCGAAGACCTCGAGCACCTCGTTGCAGATGCGCGCGGCGAACTCGAGCTCGGTGCCGGTGTACGACTCGGGCGAGTACTCGTAGTAGACCGTCGTCTCCGGGACGGTCTCCTCGAACTTCTTGCACAGCCGCGCGCCGTCGACGGCGATCGCGATGATGCCCTCGGGGTCGGAGCGGAACACGACCTCGCGCTGGAGCACCGACGTCGAGTTGTACAGGTGGACGATCACCTGCTTGGCGCCCTTGATGGCCTCGTAGGTACGGGCGATGAGGTGCTCGCGCGACTGCGTCAGGACCTGGATGACGACGTCGTCGGGGATGCGGTCCTCCTCGATGAGCATCCGGACGAAGTCGAAGTCGGTCTGCGAGGCCGACGGGAAGCCGACCTCGATCTCCTTGTAGCCCATCTCGACGAGCAGCTCGAACATGCGCAGCTTGCGCTCCGCGTTCATGGGCTCGATGAGGGCCTGGTTGCCGTCGCGCAGGTCGACCGCGCACCAGCGGGGGGCCGTCTCGATGCGCTTGTCGGGCCACGTACGGTCGGGCACCGACACGTCGATCTGCCGGTGGAACGGCAGGTACTTGTGGATCGGCATGCCCGACGGCTGCTGCGGGTTCGCGTCCGTGGCGGTCGGCGTCGAGGAGGGGGCTGAGGCGTTCATCGTGGGTCCTTCGGGTCGTCTGATGGGTGTCAGCCGGCACACCGACCACCGCGACGAGGGACCGGCTAGAGAGCCTCGCCGCGGCAACGAAGGAGGAGCTGCCGCATCAGGTGCACGACGCCACTGTACTCCCCCACGGCCCGTGGCCCGAGGACGTCCGCTCCTCGGGCACGTCGTCCGTGGGAGGCTCTTCCTCGCCCGCGCAGCGGCACGACGACGCCCGGCCGCCTCCGCGGGGAGGTCGACCGGGCGTCGTGGGGTGGTCAGCGGCGCGAGCGCAGCGCGGCGTCGACGGCGGGGTCGCCGAGGTTGCCGAGCCACTCCAGCAGCGCCGGGTAGGTGGACGGGTTCGCCGCCACCTGCGGGCGCAGGTGCGGCGCGTCCTGGACGATCTGCGCGAGGACCTCGAGCGGCGTGCTCGGGTCGAGCGCCTGGGCGGCCGTGAAGCCCGGCGCCTGGGCGGGCGGCGAGTACGGCTGCTGCGGCCGCGCAGCGGGCTGCTGCCCGTAGCCGCCGTAGCCCTGCTGCGGCTGCTGCTGCTGGTAGCCCTGCTGGCCGTAGCCCTGGTAGCCCTGCGCGGGCGACGCGGCGCCGGGCTGCGCGGACGGCTGCGGTCCGGTGCCCGGCTGCCCCTCCTGGTACGCCGGCATGACGGCGGTCGAGGGGCCCTGGTCCGGGTCCAGCCCCGGGCGCGCCGCGTACCCGCTGCGCTCGGGCTCGACCTGCTGTACCGGCAGCACCTCGGTCGCGTCGCCGCCCGCAGGCGCCCAACGGCCCTGGTCCGGCTGCCGCGCCGCGACCGGACCGGTCTGCGCGGCACCCGGGTACGCCGCACCACCCTGCGCGGTCCCCTCGAAGGACCCGGCGTAGGAGCCGGCCGGCGGCTGCGCCGCCACGGGTCCGGACGGCGCGGCGGGCGCCCGGCGGACCGGCTTGGGCGCGGGCGGCTGCCAGACGTACGCCTGCGCCGCCTCCCCGGCGGCAGCGGCGGGCACCGGACGGTGCTCGGCGAAGTACGCGCGCACCTCGCGCGGGACGGTCAGGGCGCCGACGACGAGCAGCGGGAGCCCGAAGGCGAGGAGCACGTGCTCGACGCCGCCGCCGAACACGACCCGGTTGGACGTCACGACGAGCAGGACGATGCCCAGCAGGGCGACGACCCCGGCCCCGCCGAGCGCGAGCGGGCGACCCGACGTCGCGTCGCGGGCGAGCGAGCGGCGAGCGACGAACGCGACGGCCGCCGCGAGCACGCCCACCACGACGGCGAGCACGACCGGCACGCCGCGAGCGCCCTCGGCCAGCGTGAGGACGGCGCTCACGGCGACGTACCCGGCGACGACGAGCGCGAGGTCGAGGGCGTTCACGGCGACGCGCACCCACGTCTTCACGGGGTCGACGGCGGCCATCGCCCGGTGCACGGCGGGCGCGGCGGCGATCGCGGCGAGCGCCGGGACGAGCACGAGCCCGAACCGGCCGCGGTGCGTGCTCTCGATGGTGACGAGCCCGTTGTTGCCCGAGCCGAGCACGAACGCCACCGCGAGGATGACGCCCAGGCCGACGAGCGTGAGGCGCGCCGCCTCCGACCGGCGCCACGTGCCGTACGTCGGCAGCCCGGCGAGCGCGAGGACGAACAGCGCGGAGACGAGCACGAGCAGGACGAAGCGCGCACCACCGAGGTGGGGCCCCGTGACGGTGAGGATGACCGTGAGCAGGACGGTCACCGCCAGGACGGCGGCCCCGACGAGGAGCGCCTGGAGCCAGCGGCTCGTGACCGCACGGTCCTGGTCCTGCGGTCCGAGCTCGCTCTCGCGAGGCTGCGCTGCGAGCAACGCGCCCGCGAGCCCGAGCGCGGCCGCGGAGCCGACGCCGCCCCAGCCGTCGCCGAAGTCCCCGCCCCCGACGACGTCGACGACGAGGTACACGCCGACGAGGAGGACGTACGGCGCGTTGGCGAGCAGGCGGACCTTCCGCGTCGTGTGCACGGTCCAGGTCGCGGGGAGCACCCCGGTGCGAGCCAGGTACGGCAACGCGAGGGTCAGCAGGGAGAGGATCGTCAGCAGGACGACCTCGATCTTGTCCGACGCACGGCTCGCGGCGTCCCACGGCAACGCGAGCGACACGAGGAGCAGGAGCGCGGCGACGCCGTCTCGGACGTAGTCGCTCACGGGGATCCCGGCGAAGGGCGAGGCAGCTCCCGACAGGGCGACCGGCTCGGCGGGCGTCTCGACCCTCTCCTCGCCGCCAGGTCCGCCGTCTCCGGTGCCCGGCTCCGCGGGCGTCCCGACCGGCGCGCGCTCGGTCGAGGAGTCCCCGTCACCCACCGCGACGCCGTCGGGCGCCGTGGTCGGCCCGGTGCCCGCAGCACGGGGCTGCGGGTCCTCGGCCGGCTCTGTCTGGTTGGTCATCGTGCACTCCCTACGCTGTCGCGCCGTGCCGTACGCACGCACGCCGGCCCGACGGGCCCCGACCGTTTCTACCGGTTCATCACGTGCGTCTTCAAGCGCCCACGCGGCGCGGGCCCCGATCCGACGGCACGACTCAGGACACGGCCGTCAGCCGGTCGGCGCCGAGCAGGAAGAGCCGGCCCTCGACCGCGACCACGTGGTAGGTGTCCTCGGGCAGCGTCCAACGCCACTCGACGGCCCCGTCGTCGAGCGCGAGCGAGACGAGCCCCTGGCTCTCCCGGCCGCGCTCGGTCACGAAGAGAGATCGCCCGTCCGTGAGCACCGGCCAGGGCCCGCTGTCGTCGAGGTCCACGGCCCAGGCCTCCTCCCCGGTGCGCGCGTCGACGCTGCGGTACGACGAGTCCGTCTGCACGACGACCCGCCCGTCGACGCGTGCCACCGCCCGCAGACCGGTCCCCGGGAGGGACCAGAGCTCCGAGCCGGTCGCCGCGTCGACCCCCACGATGCTCCCGAACGTGTTCGTGACGATCACCCCGGGAGCGGAGCCGTCGGATAGCGGTGCCTCCAGGACGCGACCCTTGATCCGGAAGGCCGGCTCGCCCGCGGCCGTGAACACGGTCGCCGTGCCGCGCCCGTACTCGTTCCCCACGTAGCGCCCGTCCTGGAGCCGCACGATGGTCCACACGTCGTCCTCGACGAGCGAGCGGCCGTCCTCGGTGAGCGCCGCGGCGACGCCCGGCGCCAGGACGTCGACCACCCCGCGGCGGACGTCGAGCACGACGTCGCCCCCGCGCCCGAGCCCGTCGTGCCGGAACGACCGGTCCCAGCGGACCTCTCCGGTGGCCGCGTCCTCGCGCACGACGGCGACCTCCCCACCCCGCCACCAGGCGCGCACGACGTCGGTGGCACCGATCGGCACGACGGACAGGCGACCCGCTGTCTCCACCGTCCGGTCCCCGACGACCTCGCCCGTCGCGGACCGGACGGTGACGAGCCGGGCGACCCGCTCGCGCCACCCCGACGGCACGGCGCACACGACCACCTCGCGCGCGGGCTCGCCCTGCGCCGGCAGGCACGTGGCCCTATCGCCGAGACGTTCGGACCGCCAGAGCACCGAGCCGTCCTCGACCGCGTACGCCGTGAGCCCGCCGTCGACCGTGACGACGGCGCCCGCCGCCGGGACGATCTCGGAGCCCGGCGCGACCGGGACGGTCCAGCGCGGCGCGGGCGGCTCCTCCAGCGGGCGCAGCCCGCCCGCGAGCGCGGTGACGTCGACGGGACGCGCGTCCTCCATCGAGGCGGTGAAGGCGACCGAGCCCGCGAACGCGGCCGCGACCGCGACCACGACCCACGGCACGGGGTGGGCGTACCAGGCACGCCGCGGCGCGTCCGCGTCGCCGTCCTCCTGGGACGACCCGCGCTCGCGGCCGACCGGCGCGGTCGGTCTCGCAGCCGCCGAGGGTCGGAGCGCGTTCCCGGAGCCCTGAGGGTGCGGGGTGCGCCGTCGGTCGCTCCGGGCGCCCGGGGTGGTCGCCGCGGGGGCGCCGCGGTGACGCGCAGCCTCGGGCTCGCCGTCGAACACGGCGTCGAAGCGGTCGTCGGTGCGTAGCTCGGGCGGGAGGAGCTCGAAGCTGACGTAGCTCGCCGGGGCGCTGGCACCGTCCGTCGTCGGCTCGTGGGTGACGTGCCCGGCACGAGCCGCCCGGTCCTGCGCGAGCCGACGGCGCCTCACCTGTCCACGATACGCACGCGGCGGCCCCCGCGCCCGGGCGGGTGGTCAGATGCCGAGCTGGTACACGCCCCAGTACGCGAGGATGACGAGGAGGATCGCCGCACCCGCGACGACGCACCACAGCATGACGCGCGTCGTCACGCCTCGCGCGACCCGCAGCACTCCGGTACGGCCCTCCTCGAGCACGTCCGTGCCGCCCGCGGCGAGCTCCGCCGCGGCTCGTCGCGCCGCCCGGACCTCCGCGGAGCGGTTGATCAGGAGGGCCGCGGCGACGAGCGTCGCGAGGCCGACGAGCCGCACCCCGACCCAGCCGCCCTGCACGACCCAGGCGTCCTTCTCGTAGTCCAGCGCGAGCCGGGCGACGGCGACGAGGTAGACCACCAGGGCCACCGTCGTCCCGACGGCCCCCGCCCCGAGCCCGGCGAGCGGCAGCCGGAAGCCCGGCGCGAGACCGGCGGGCGCGCTCGGGCGCCCGCCCACGCGACGCAAGCGCCGGACGAGCCCGCCCAGGAGCCCGACGACCGGCCCGAGCACGAGCAGGCCCACGGCACCGAGCACGAGCCCGACGAGGAGGTCGCCGTTGCCCAGCCACCGCGGCGTCGGGACCGGCCCGGCGAGGTACTGCTGGTTCGGCTCCGCGCCCGCGACCTGCGGCAGCGCGGTCGCGCTGGCCGGTAGGGACGTGATCCAGGCTCCCAGGTCGCGCGGGAAGTCGGGGACGAGCACGTCGTCGATCTTGATCCCGTGGTTCGCGTCCTCGTAGAACCGCACGGTGACGTCGGCGCCGCCGGACCCGGACGACGGTCCGGTCGCGTCGAGGATCTGCTGCGCGCCCTGCTCGACGGGCATCGACGGGTCCGCGGTGCCGTAGACGACGAGGACCGGCTGGGTGAGCCGCTCGAGGAACGGCTCGACGTCGAAGTCGGCGTACTCGAACCCGCCTCCCGGGATCGCCATGCCGACCGCGCGCGGGATCGCCCGGAACACCCCGTGCGGGACGTCGGTGTTGCGCAGGTAGCTGTCGACCGCGAACGCGGCCTGCTGGCGCGGCGGCACGACCGGGGCGGACACGAGCACGGAGAACGCGATCGTCGGGTCCTCGACCGCCATGACGGGCACGATCCACGTGCCCTCAGACTCCCCGTAGAGGCCGACCTGGTCCGGGTCGACCCCGGGTCGCGCCCGGAGCAGGTCCACGGAGTGCTCGTAGTCGCGCGCCATGGCCTCGTAGTCGCGGTGGCGCGTCGTGTACGTGTCGAGGCGCTTGTCCGGCACGAGCGTGACGACGCCGGCGCTCGCGAGGTCGGCCGCGACGTCCACGAAGGCCTCGGTCGCCAGGCCCGTGCCCGCGCCGTGCACGAACACCACGCCCGGGAGGTCGTCGCCCGCGTCGACCGGCTCGCGCAGGATGCCGCCGACCGTCGCGCCGTCGAGCCGGATCGTCACGTCCGTCTCCCGCACGTCGAACGTGCCGACCGGAGCGGCGCCGCCGGAGGGCTGGCCGCCGATCGTGGTGTCGGGCGTCGCGGGCTCCAGGTGCTCGGTCACGGGCACGGGGTCCCACTGCGGTCCCGTGACCGCGCCGACGATCGCGAGGACGATCGCGAGTGCGGCGGTGGTCGCGGCGGTCCGGAAGATCACCGGGGAATCGTACGTCGCGCCCCGGGCGCGGGTCCCTGGTGCCGCCCCGACGCGCGGACGGGGGCCCTCCCCCGCCCGGTCCTGTCCGGCCGGCCTCAGAACCCGAGCCGGTGGAGCTGCTTGGGGTCGCGCTGCCAGTCCTTGGCGACCTTGACGTGCAGGTCGAGGAAGACCCTGGTCCCGAGGAGCGCCTCGATGCCGTGCCGGGCGCGCGTGCCGACCTCGCGCAGCCGCGAGCCGCCCCGCCCGATGACGATCGCCTTCTGCGAGTCGCGCTCGACGAAGAGGTTGACCCGCACGTCGAGCAGGGGCGGGCGGCCGGTGGCCTCGTCACCGCTGCCCTCGCGGGGCACGATCTCCTCGACCTGGACGGCGAGGGAGTGCGGGAGCTCGTCGCGCACGCCCTCGAGCGCGGCCTCGCGCACGAGCTCCGCGACCATCACCGCCTCGGGCTCGTCCGTGAGCTCCCCGCCCGGGTAGAGCTCCGGCCCCTCGGGCAGGTGGGAGACGAGGACGTCGGTGAGGACGTCGACCTGGTAGCCGTCCTGCGCCGAGACCGGCACGATGTCCGCCCAGCCGCCCGCGGTCTCTCCCAGCCGGTCCACGGCGAGCAGGTGCGCGGCGAGCGTGCCGCGGTCCACGAGGTCGGCCTTCGTCACGACGGCGACCACGGGCGTGCCCCGGCGCCCGCGCATGAGCTCGGCGAGCTCGTTCGCGATGAACCGGTCGCCCGGCCCGATCTTCTGGTCCGCCGGCAGGCAGAACGCGATGACGTCGACCTCGGTCAGCGTCTCGCGCACGAGATCGTTGAGGCGTTCGCCGAGCAGCGTGCGGGGCCGGTGCAGGCCCGGGGTGTCGACGAGCACGAGCTGCGCGTCGGGCCGGTGCACGATCCCACGGATCGTGTGCCGGGTGGTCTGCGGCCGCCCGGAGGTGATGGCGACCTTCTGGCCCACGAGGGCGTTGGTCAGGGTCGACTTGCCGGCGTTGGGCCGCCCGACCAGGCAGGCGAATCCGGAGCGGTGCTCAGGGGTGGTCGTGCTCACGGGGTGTCCTTCACGGTCGGGAGGGAGGGTCGGGTGTCTGCCGGGGTCTCCGGCTCGAGGGGCGCCTCACGCGGCGCCTCGGGCGGTGCGGCGGCGTGGGAGACGAGGACGGTCGCGAGCTGCTTGCGTCGCCCCTCGACCCGGTCCGCCTCGAGCCGCAGGCCGTGGACGTCGGCCACGGAGCCGGGCAGCGGGACCTTGCCGAGGGTCTTGGCGAGCAGGCCGCCGACGGTGTCCACGTCGTCGTCGTCCAGGTCGAGCCCGAAGAGCTCGCCCAGCTCGTCGACGCCCAGCCGCGCGGGGACGCGCAGCACGCCCTCGCCGAGGTCCTCGACCTCGGGCTCGGGCCGGTCGTGCTCGTCGGTCAGCTCGCCGACGATCTCCTCGAGCGCGTCCTCGATGGTCACGAGCCCGGCGATGCCGCCGTACTCGTCGACGACCATCGCGATGTGCGAGGACGACGCCTGCATCTCGCGCAGCAGGTCGTCCACGGGCTTGGACTCGGGCACGAAGATCGCGGCGCGCGCGACGTCGCCCACGGGTCGCGCGTCCGTACCCGGGCCACCCTGGAGGACGCGCACGACGTCCTTGAAGTAGGCGACGCCGACGAGGTCGTCCGCGGACGTCCCCGTCACGGGGATGCGAGAGAACCCGGAGCGCAGGAACAGCGACAGCGTCTTGCGCAGCGGCGTGTCCCGCGAGGTCGTGACCATGTCCGTGCGCGGGACCATGACCTCGCGCGTGAGCGTGCTCCCGAGCTCGAACACCGAGCGGATGAGCTCGCGCTCCTCGTCCTCGATGACCTCGGACTCGTTGACCCGGTCCACCATGTCCTGGAGCTCGCGCTCGTGCGCCCCGGAGTCGGGCGCGGGCGCGAGGCGCGTGAGCCAGCGGGTCGCGGCGACGATCCCCGTCAGGAGGCCCGAGAGGGCGAGCAGGACGCGGACGGCGTGCCGGCGACCGAGCGACCGCGGGCTGACGCGCACGACGAGGAGCCCGACGACGACGCTCACGGCGAGCGCGACGAGCAGGACCTGCCACCACGGCTCGAGCCACGCGGCGACGAGCAGCGTGAGGCACGTGATCGCGGCGACCTCGGCGACGACGCGCACGAAGCCGACGGAGCGGGCCGTCGCGGCCGGGTCCGCGAGCAGTACGAGCGCGCGACGCCCCGAGGGACGCGGCGGCGTCGTCAGGTCGTCGCCGAGCGCGGCCTCGCTCACCGCCGCGCGCGTCACGCGCAGCACCGCCGCCTCGCCGGCGCTCAGCGCCGCGGCGAGCACGACCGTGAGGACGGTCAGGACCGCCAGGAGCGCGACGGGTTCGCCGCTCACCGGCCGGCGAGGAAGGTCAGGAGCAGCTTGCGCTGGAGCGCGAACATCTCCTTCTCCTCCTCCGGCTCGGCGTGGTCGTAGCCGAGCAGGTGCAGGATGCCGTGCGTCGTGAGCAGCAGCATCTCCTCCGCCGTCGAGTGCCCGGCGGTGACCGCCTGCTGCGCGGCGACCTCCGGGCACAGCACGACGTCGCCGAGCTGGCCGGGGCCGGACGTCTCGCCGTCGCGGCCCGGCCGCAGCTCGTCCATGGGGAAGGAGAGCACGTCCGTCGGGCCGGGCTCGTCCATCCAGCGCACGTGCAGCTCGGTCATGACGTCGGTGTCGACGAAGAGGATCGACAGCTCGCTCTGCGGGTGCACGCGCATCGCGTCGAGCACGTAACGCGCGAGCGCCGCGAACTCGGCCTCGTCGACCTCGGTCTCGGTCTCGTTGTTGACCTCGATGCTCACGCGTCGTCCCTCGTCCGTCGGTCCCTGCCCGCGGGGCGTCCGCGGCGCTCGTCGTCGCGGCGGCGCGGTCCGCCGCCCGTCCCCTGTCGCACCCCGGCGCCGGTCCCGGACGCGAGGTCCCACCGCGCATACGCGTCGATGATCTCGCTCACCAGCCGGTGGCGCACCACGTCGGACGACGTGAGGCGGCAGAACTCGACGTCGTCCACGCCCGTGAGGACGTCCTCGATCACGCGCAGCCCGGACTGGGTGCCGCCCGGCAGGTCGACCTGCGTCGCGTCGCCCGTGATGACCATGCGCGACCCGAACCCGAGGCGCGTGAGGAACATCTTCATCTGCTCGGTCGTCGTGTTCTGCGCCTCGTCGAGGATGATGAACGAGTCGTTGAGGCTGCGGCCGCGCATGAAGGCCAGCGGCGCGACCTCGATCGTGCCCGCCTCGATGAGCTTGGGGATCGAGTCGGGGTCGATCATGTCGTGCAGCGCGTCGTACAGCGGGCGCAGGTAGGGGTCGATCTTCTCCGTGAGCGAGCCGGGCAGGAACCCGAGCCGCTCCCCCGCCTCGACGGCCGGGCGCGTGAGGATGATCCGGTTGACCTGCTTGGACTGGAGCGCCTGCACGGCCTTGGCCATCGCGAGGTACGTCTTGCCGGTGCCCGCGGGGCCGATGCCGAACGTGATCGTGTTGGCGTCGATCGCCTCGACGTAGCGCTTCTGCCCGACGGTCTTGGGCCGGATCGTGCGCCCGCGGCTCGACAGGATGTTGAGCGTCAGCACCTCGGCCGGGCGGGACGCCGTCGCCGCCGTGAGCATCGCGATGGAGCGCGAGACGACGTCGGCGGTGAGCTGCGTGCCGGCCTCGACGACCTCGACGAGCTCGTCGAGCAGGCGCGAGGCGAGCGCGACGTCCCCCGGAGGGCCGGAGACGGCGATCTCGTTGCCACGCACGTGGACGTCGACCGAGCCGAACCCCTCCTCGACGGCGCGGAGCACGGAGTCGCGGCTGCCGAGGAGCGCCACCATCGGCACGTGGTTCGGGATGACGATGCGGTGCTCGACCCGGTGCGGCTGGGGGTCGGGTTCTCGGGACGGAGAGGTCATGAGCCGGCTTGCGCCGCTGCGCTCCTTCGGTCGGACGGTAGGGCCGGGGCCGCCAGGGCCCCGCAGATCGCCTCCATCGTACCGAGCGTGCCCGGGCCCCACACGTCCTTTCGCGCAGGGCTCAGGCGGGCGTCCACCCGAGCTCGGCGCCGGCGATGACGTGCCCGTGCACGTGGAACACGCTCTGCCCGGCGCGCGGGCCGGAGTTGAAGATCAGGCGGAACTGGCCGTCGGCCTGGTCGCCCGCGACCTCGTCGGCGAGCGCGACGACGTCGCTCAGCAGCTCCGGGTCGGCAGCCGCGAGCTGGGCGATGTCTCCGTGGTGGTCGCGCGGCACGACGAGCACGTGCACGGGGGCCTGGGGGTCGATGTCCCGGAAGGCGATCGAGCGCTCGCTCGTCGCCACGACGTCGGCGGGGAGCTCGCCCGCGACGATGCGGCAGAAGAGGCAGTCCGGGTCCGTGCGCGCGTCGGTGCTCGTCATGACCCCGAGGCTAGTCCAGGGCCGGCCGCCACGCCCCAGCGGCCGAGGCGCTCGGCGAGCAGCGCGACGGCGACGGGCCCGGCGGTCGACGTGCGCAGCACGTGCGGCCCCAGCCGGGCCGCGACCGCGCCGGCGGCCGTGAGGTCGGCGACCTCACGGTCGGAGATCCCACCCTCGGGACCGACGACGACCAGCACCTCGGGCGCCGGCCCGCCGTCCGCGGTCGCGCCGTCGGGCAGCGCGACGTCGGCGAGCGGCATCGCCGCCTCCTCGTGCAGCACGATCGCGCACCCGCCGCGCGCGACGACGTCGGCCGCCCGGGCGGCGAGGCCGCGCGAGTCGAGGGCCACCTCCACGTGCGGCAGGCGCGCGCGCCGCGCCTGCTTGGTCGCGGTGCGGACGGTCGCGAGCCAGCGCGCGCGGGACTTCGCGGCGCGCTCGCCCCGCCACACGACGACGGAGCGCTCCGCCTGCCACGGGACCACGACGTCGACCCCGATCTCGGTGGCCGCCTCGATCGCCATCTCGTCGCGGTCGCCCTTGGCCAGGGCCTGGACGAGCGTCACGACGACGGCGGGTGCGGGCTCGCGGTCGACCTCCTGGACGAGCAGGGTCACGCGGCCCGCGTCGGCGTGCTCGACGACGCACCGCAGGCGCAGCCCGTCACCGTCCACGACGTCGACCCGCTCACCCGTCCCGCGGCGCTGGACGACGCCTGCGTGGCGCCCCTCCGCCCCGTCGAGGACGTAGCGGTCGCCGGGCGCGACGGCGTCGAGCCCGGTCTCGGCGAGGAACACCGGAGCACTCACGCGCCCGCCCCTCTCAGCGCCCGGAGAGCTTGTCGCGCAGGCGCGAGAACACGCCCGGGTGCGCGGCGGACAGGCGCGGCTCGGGCCGCTCCTCGCCGCGCAGCGTCGCGAGCGTGCGCAGGAGCTGCTCCTGCTCCTCGTCGAGCTCGCGCGGCACCTGGACCTCGATGTGCACGTTGAGGTCGCCACGGCCGCTGCCGTGCAGGTGCCCGACGCCCAGGTTCTTGAGCGTGACGATCTGGCCCGGCTGCGTGCCCGGGCGGAGGTCGATCTCCTGCGCGCCGTCGAGCGTCTCGAGCTCGAGGACCGTGCCGAGCGCGGCGGCGGTCATGGGTACCTGGAGCGTGCAGTGCAGGTCGTCACCGCGGCGCACGAACGTGTCGTGGTTGCGCTCGCGGATCTCGACGTAGAGGTCGCCCGCGGGGCCGCCGGCCGGGCCGACCTCGCCCTGCGCGGTGAGCTTGATGCGCGTGCCGGTGTCGACGCCCGCGGGGACGTTGACCGTGATGCTCCGGCGGCTGCGCACGCGACCCTCGCCGGAGCACTCGGCGCACGGCTCGGGGATGACGGTGCCGAAGCCCTGGCACGCGGCGCACGGGGCGCTCGTCATGACCTGGCCGAGGAACGAGCGTGCCACGCGCTGGACCGTGCCGCGCCCGTGGCAGACCTCGCACGTGCGCGGCGAGGTGCCCGGACGACAGCACGAGCCGCCGCACGTCCCGCACACGACCGCCGTGTCGACCTGGAGCTCGCGCTGCGCGCCGAACGTCGCCTCGGACAGGTCGATGTCGAGCCGCACGAGCGCGTCCTGGCCGCGCCGTGCGCGCGGGATGGGGCCCTGCTGCGCCTGCCCGCCGCCGAAGAACGTCTCGAAGATGTCCTGGAAGCCGAAGCCGCCGCCCATGGGGCCGCTGCCGCCGCCGGGCGCGCTCGGGTCGACGCCGAGGTCGTACTGCTGGCGCTTCTCGGGGTTGGAGAGCACCTCGTACGCACGCGCGACGTCCTTGAAGCGGTCGCCCGCCTCCTCGCCCGCGACGTCCGGGTGCAGCTCGCGCGCGAGCCTGCGGTACGCCTTCTTGATCTGGTCCTGGCTGGCGTCGCGCGCCACGCCCAGGATCTCGTAGTAGTCGCTCACACGTCACTCTCTGCTGGTGCGGGTCGTGAGGCCGGCACGGGGCCGGTCGTGAAGGGTCTGGTGAGGGTCGTGAGACCGGCACCGGGCCGGTCGTCGAGGGTGCCTGCCGCGTGCGGGGAGGCCGCGGCGGGGCTCACGTGCCGAGCACCCGTGACAGGTAGCGCGCGACGGCGCGCACCGCCGCGATGGTCCCGGGGTAGTCCATGCGGGTCGGCCCGATCGAGCCGACGAGGGCGACCGTGTCACCGTCGTTACCGTAGCCGGTCGTCACGACGGAGGTCTCGACGAGGCCCTCGAGCTGGGTCTCGTGCCCGATCCGCACGCTCACGCCGGACTCCGCGGCCATCTCCGTGAGCAGGCCGAGGAGGACCACCTGCTCCTCGAGCGCCTCGAGGACCGGGCGCAGCGCGTGCTCGAACCGCATGCCCGCGCGGGCGAGGTTCGCCGTGCCCGCGAGCACGAGGCGCTCCTCGCTCTCCTCCGCGAGCGTCTGGGCGACGAGGTCGCCCACGGCGCGCACGAGCGGGGCGTCGTCGGGGTGGAAGCTCTCCGTCACGGCGGCGAGCCCCGGCGCGAGGTCGGCGAGGCGCTTGCCCGCCGCGGCGGCGTTGAGCCGCGCGCGGACCTCGACGAGCGTGCCCTCGTCGGGCACGCTCGCGACCTCGAGCGTGCGCTGCTCGACGCGCCCCGTGTCCGTGATGATCACGACGAGCAGGCGCGACTCCCCGACCGGCACGAGCTCGAGGTGACGCAACCCGGACCGGCTCAGGGACGGGTACTGCACGACCGCGACCTGACCCGTGAGCTGCGCGAGCAGGCGGCCGGCGCGGGCGATGACGTCGTCGAGGTCGACCCCTTCGGAGAGGAAGGTCTCGATCGCGCGCTTCTCCGGCCCCGACAGCGGCTTGACGCCCGAGAGGCGGTCGACGAAGAGGCGGTAGCCCTTGTCCGTCGGGATGCGGCCCGCGGAGGTGTGCGGCTGCGCGATGAACCCGGCGTCCTCGAGGGCCGCCATGTCGTTGCGGATCGTCGCGGGCGAGACGCCGAGGCTGTGCCGCTCGGTGAGCACGCGCGACCCCACGGGCTCGCGCGTGAGGACGTAGTCCTCGACGATGGCCCGCAGGACCTCGAGCCGGCGCTCCTCGCTCACGTCCACCTCCCGCGTGCCGCACCGTCGCCGCCCCGGGCGGGCGCGCGGGGCGTCGGCACTCTCGACCTCCGAGTGCCAATCCTACGCGTCCGCGCGGCCCGTCCCGCGGTCCTCCGCTCGTCGCGAACGCAGGTCCACGAGCCCGACGACGAGCGCGAGCGCGACGAGCACGATCGTCACGAGCAGCGCGCGCCCCGTCGCGTGCGCCGCCGTGTCGCCGCTCGCCAGCCCGCCGTAGTACACGGACAGCACGACCGAGATCCCGACCGCGGACCCGATGCGCTGGCCGAGCTGGAGCATGCTCCCCGCGACGCCCGCGCGCCTCACCGGGACCTCGGACAGCGTGAGGGTCTGGTTCGGCGCGATGACCGTGCCGCTGCCCGCCCCCGCGACCAGCAGCGCGCCCGCGAGCGCCGGCCCGACGGCTCCCGGGTCGTCCCCGAGCAGCCGCACGACGGCGTCGGCCGCGACCACCCCGACGAGGACGAGCAGCACGCCGCCCACGACGAGCTGACGGCCCCAGCGCGCGACCCACCGGCCCGAGAACCAGGCGGAGACCCCGGACGCGACCGCGAACGGCGTCCCGACGAGCCCCGCCTGGAGCGGCGTGTACCCGAGCTCGTCCTGGAGGTAGAGCGTGACGACGAGGAAGATGCCCGTGAAGCCCGCGAAGTAGGCGAGCCCGAGCAGCGCCCCGTTGCGGAACGACCCGAGCCCGACCACCTGCGGGTCGAGCACCGCCTCGCCCGTGCGGCGCTGGTAGCGCCGCTCCCAGGCGACGGCCGCGACCCCCGCCACGGCGGCCGCGGCCAGCCACCACCAGCGCGACGCGTCGTCGCCCTGTCCCGTGGTCGTGACGAACGGCATCATGACGCCGAGCGTCGCAGCGCCCAGGAGCGCCAGCCCGACGAGGTCGAGGCGGCGCGGGCCCCGCCCGGTCCGCGCGTCGGCGGGCGGTGGCCCGGGCACGAGCCGCCACGCGAACGGCAGCAGGACGGCGACGACCGGGAGGTTCACGAGGAACACCCAGCGCCAGCCGGCCGCGGAGCCGGCCGCCGCGATGATGAGGCCGCCGAGCAGCGGGCCGAGCGCCGTCGAGACGCCGATCGTCGCGCCGAACATGCCGAACGCCCGGCCGCGCTCGAACCCGGAGAACTGCTGCTGGATGAGCCCGACGACCTGCGGGTTGAGGATCCCCGCGCTCACGCCCTGGAGCAGCCGCGCGACGCCCAGCCACGTGTCGGTCGGCGCGAGCCCGCACGCGAGGCTCATGAGCGCGAAGCCCACCAGGCCCGCGATGAACAGGGAGCGCCGGGCGCCCGCGTCCCCGAGGCGGCCGGCGGGCACCAGGGCGAGCCCGAACGCGAGCGTGTAGCCCGCGACGACGAGCTGGAGCTCCGTGGGGCCCGCGTCGAGCGACGACTCGATCGACGGCAGGGCGACGTTGACGATCGAGACGTCGAGCGTCGTGACGAAGCCCACCGCGAGGCAGACGGGCAGCACGCGCCAGCGGTTCGGGTCCGGTTCGGCGCGCTGCGGGCTCACCGCTCCGTGGTACCACCCCGGCCCGGCACCGCGCGCGCCGGGAGCCGCACCCGGGGCCGGGTGCCGAGACGGGCCCGAGCGTCCGAGACCGGCCCTCGGAAGGTCGATGTCGCGACGCACGGCCCGATCTCGGCGGGGCGCGTCCGGCGCTGACCTAGGGTGACGGCGTGTCCTTCGACCGATACGGCTCCGACGTCCTCGGCGGCACGCCCGCCCCCGCCCACCACCGCGCACGACCGGTGTCCCGACCGCAGCCCGCCGAGCGCGGGCTCGTGGTCGAGGAGGTGCAGACCGGGTGGGTCGGCGCCGTCGTCCGCGTCGAGAAGTCGGGCGGCATGCACGTCGTCGTGCTCGAGGACCGCGCGCGCCGCACGCGGACGTTCCCGCTCGGGCCCGGGTTCTGGGTCGACGGCGAGCCGGTCGAGCTCACCGCGCCCGTCACCTCCCGCGCTCCCGCGGCCCCCGCGCGCACCGCGTCCGGCTCGCGGGCCGTCGTCGGGCAGCGGGCGCGCGTGGCCCGCGGCAGCCGCATCTGGGTCGAGGGCAAGCACGACGCCGAGCTCGTCGAGAAGGTGTGGGGCGACGACCTGCGCGTCGAGGGCGTCGTCGTCGAGCCGCTCCACGGCGTCGACGACCTCGCGGCGGCGCTCGCGGACTTCGGACCGACGCCGCAGCGCCGGGTGGGCGTGCTCGTGGACCACCTCGTCCCCGGGAGCAAGGAGCGGCGGATCGCCGACGAGGCCCTTCGCCGCTCCCCCGCGGGCACCGTGCTCGTGCTCGGGCACCCGTACGTCGACGTGTGGCAGGCGGTGAAGCCCGCGCGCGTCGGACTCGAGCGCTGGCCCGTGATCGAGCGGGGCACGGAGTGGAAGCGCGGCATCCTGCGCGAGCTGGGCTGGCCGGCGGAGTCCGCCGAGGACGTCGGCCGCGCGTGGCAGCGCATCCTCGGCACCGTCCGCACGTACGCGGACCTCGAGCCGTCCCTGCTCGGCCGCGTCGAGGAGCTCATCGACTTCGTCACCGCGCCCTGACCCCGCTCCGGGGTCCGGACGCGCCGCGCCCCGGCACCGACGAGCGGCACCGGGGCGCGGTGGACGGGCGACGACGACCGGCCGTCAGGCGGCCGGCACGCCCCCGGTGAGGCGGCGGTAGGCGAAGCCCACGGCCACGTAGCTCAGCGGGATCGTGACGAACAGTCCGAGGCCGCACGGGATCGCGCCGAGGATGTTGATGCCGAAGAGCGCGAGAAGCAGCAGGAACACCTGGCCGAAGTTCTTGGCCACGAGCGAGAAGCTCGTCCGGATCGCCGTGATCGCGTCGACGCCCTGATCGAGCGCGACGTAGTAGACGAACGCCGAGAAGAGCAGCACCGCGAAGCCCGGCAGGATGCACAGCACGAAGCCGATGCCCGTCAGGATGCCGACGATCAGCGCCGCGAGCAGCACGTTGACGACGTTGCCGATGCGGAAGAACGCCGCGACGTCCGGGCGGCGCCCGTCTACCTCGTCGAGCGCGCCGCGCGTGAAGAACGCGGTGATGAGGTAGCCGATGACGGTGCCGACGATCCCGAGCAGGATGCTCGTGAACGTGATGCCGCTGACGGCGGCGAAGTTGGTGTCCGTGTAGTCGAACTGGTCCTGGAACTGGTCGAACCCGCCCGTGATCCAGCTCCAGGCCACGTTGACGGCGATGAAGATGAGCGCGACGAGGATCCACGGCCCGAGGTTCGAGGTGACCTTGCGCCAGCCGTAGGAGATCGCCTCACCCACCGCGAAGGCGGGTCCCGTGTACCCGGGCTGGGCGCCGTAGCCGCCGGCCCCCTGGGGAAAGGAGCCCGGCGGCGGCGGGTAGGCGCCGGACGGGGGCGGGTAGGCGCCCGGCGGCGGGGCGGTCGGTCCCGGGGCCGTCGGGTCGCCCGGCGCGCCCGCGGGTGCGCCGTACGCTCCGGGTGCGCCGTACGCGGGCGGGCCCGACGGCGGTGCGGCCGGGTCCTGCGGCGCACCCCAGGCCGGCGGGCCCGACGGCGGCGCAGCGGGATCCTGCGGCGTCGCCCCGCCCGGACCGTAGGGCGAGGTCGGCGGAGCGTCGGGGGTCGCGGGTGGTGGGCCTGCGGGCTGGTCCGGGGCGGGACCGGCCGGCGGTTCTGCGGGCTGCTGCGGGGTGCCGGAACCGTCCGTCGGCGTCGGCTCGTCGTCGCGGGGCGGCTGACCGCCCGGGTTCGTGGGGTCCGTCATGGTGCACCTCGTTCCTCGTCGTCACGTGCTGCGGGCAGCACGCGTCCTCGACGTGCTCGGTCCTATCCTGGCTGCTCAGAGGCCTGTGCGCGCGGCGAGCACCGCGCCACCTCGGGTCAGGCCGGCTGCTCGCCGTTGAGGCGGCGGTACACGTACGCCGTCGCGATCTGGGCGACCGGCAGCGCGACGAGCAGGCCCACGTAGCACAGGAGCGTCCCGACGAGCTGCGCGAGGTACACGCCGAGGAACAGCAGCACGACGGTGCCGAGGTTCCTGCTCACGACGGTGAAGCTCGCCTTGAACGCGTCGAAGACGCCGAGCTTCTTGTCGATGACGTAGAACAGCGTGAACTGGGCGAAGAAGACGAACACGATCGGTCCCACGATCGTGATGGCCAGCACGCCCGTCGCGAGCCCGATGAGCAGGGCGGCGAGGATCACGGTGCCGAGGTTCGGGTACCGGAAGAAGTCCGCGTACTCGAGCTTCTTGCCCCGGGTGACCAGGAGCGACACGTTGACCACCGCGGCCTGGACGAGGAACCCGAGCACGACGAGGACCGCGACGAACAGGAACGTGCCGAACCCGAACGCGAACCCCCCCGCCGTGCTGACCTCGCCCGTGACCGGGTCGACGGTCGTCTGCGCCGTCCCGACGAGGATCGCCCAGAACGCGATCGACAGCCCGGCGAGCACGGCGACGTACGTGAGGACGCCGCCGAGGATGACCCCGACGTTCTGCGTGAACGTGTTCCAGCCGTAGGAGAAGGCGTCCTGGACCTGGACCGTCTGCCCCGGGTAGCCCGGCTGCCCGTACGGCGCGGCCGGCGGCGGGTAGCCGGGCTGCCCGCCGTACGGCGGCTGCCCCGGCGGCTGCTGGCCGTACGGCTGTGCGGGCGGCGGCCCGGCCGGAGGCGGGTATGCACCCGCGGGGGGAGCGCCGTAGGGCGAGGCCGCGGGCGGTGACGCGGGCGGCGTCTGCGGGGCAGGCGGGCCCTGGGGTGCGGGAGGTGCGTGCGGCGCCGGCGGCTCCTGCGCGGCGGGCTCCTGGGACGGGGCAGGCGGCTCGGCCGCCGCGTACGGGTTCTCGGGCGCCGGGGCGTCCGACGGGAGCTGCGGCTCGTTCTCGTCGGGCCGCGGGCCGCCTGCGGTGCTCTCGCTCATGGGTCTCCTCGGACGGTCGACGGGCTGCGGTGGAGCCGCCGCCACGCACCGGATGTGGACGTCGTGTGTCGGTCGCACATTTCGCTGTCGCCGTACAGCCTGTCGGGATTCCGTCGCCGGCGCTAGAGGAAACGCCGGGCGGGACGGCCGCGGCGGTTGAAAGTCACCCGGCGCCTCGGCACGGGCGTGACCGCGGGCCGTGCCGCAGGGTCAGCTCGTCGCGGAACCCAGCGCCGCCGCGCGGGTCAGGCCGTCGACGACGACCGCCGTGTACGTCGTCGCGCCGGCGTCCGTGGGGTGCACGCCGTCCGGGCCGAGCACGGACGGGTCCGCGGCCACCGCGGCCGACCAGTCCGCGACGACCACACCGGGGTGCCGGCCCGCGGCGGCGACGATCTCGGCGTTGGTGCCCGGGACCCACGGCCGGTCGGCGTAACCCGTGACCAGCACGACGCGGCGGTCCGGCCCGATCGCCGCGAGCAGCTCGTCCATCGCCGCGGCGCTCGCGGTGCTGTTCGTCCCGAGGGAGACGACGACGTAGGGCCGCAGGGCGCCCGCGTCCCGTGCGGCGGCGAGCGCCGCCGGCCCGTCCTTGACCTGGCGCGAGACCGCTCCGTCGACGTAGGCGCCCGGGAGCGCGGACAGGAGCGCGGGCGCGCTCGCGAGCGTCACCGAGTCGCCGACGACGGTGACCTGGTCGCCCGTCGGCGCGGCGACCGGCGCCGCCGGCGCCTCGTCGGTCCCGGGCTCGGGGTCCGGTGCGGGCGACGTGGCCGGGTCCGGCCCGGTCCCGTCTGCCGGTGCCCCTCCCTCGGGCGCGTCCGCCTCCGGAGCAGCCTCCGCCGGGGCGTCCGACGCGGCCTGCGTCGCCCGCGCGGCCTGCTCCCCCGCCGCGATCTGCTGCTCCACGCTCGTCGTGGAGGGTGCCGTGAGGACCCCGGCGGCGGAGAGGCCGACGACGAGCGCGCACGACGCCGCGAGCGCCCAGCCCCGGCGGGTGAGGACGCGCGGCCCGGCCTCGCCGGACGTCGGCTGGAGCCGGTGCGCGAGGTCACGCACCGCGCCGCGCAGCCCGCGCCGCAGGACGGGCCGCTCGACGTACCGGAAGGACAGCGCCGCCGCGACGACGGTCACGCCGAGCGTCACGACGACGACCACCGGGTGCACCGTGCCCGGCGGCACAGGCCCGACCACGGTCCCGAGCGAGGCCGCGGCGAGCACGAGCACGGGCCAGTGCCACAGGTAGAGCCCGTACGACCGCCGCCCGACCCAGCCGAGCGGGCCGCGGTCGAGCTGCGTGCCGAGGCCGGGCAGGCACACGACGGCGTTGAGCACCGCGGTCGCGGCGACGGCGCACACGAGCAGGCCGCCCCGGTAGGCGAGGGCGTCGTCCCAGCGCATCGTCGCGACCGCGACCCCGAGCACGACCGCGCCCCCCACCCCGGCCGCGAGGACCGCGAGCCGGCCGCGCGGCGTGCGCACGCGCGGCCCGCCCGGCAGGAGGGCGTGCGCGTCCGCCACGGACCGCGCGTCGCCGTCAGGCCGCCGGACGGGGCGCAGGTGCCAGAACGCGAGCGCCGCCCCGGCCATGAGCGCGAAGAGATGGGTGTCGGTGCCGACGTAGACGCGCGTCGGGTCGGTGCCGGGCACGTAGAGCAGCGCCATCAGGGCCGCGGACACCAGCCCCAGCCCGGCGACGATCCACGGCGCCCGGCGGCGCAGGGGCCGCACGACGCTCAGGAGCACGACGGCGAGCGGCCACAGGAGGTAGAACTGCTCCTCCACGGCGAGCGACCACAGGTTGCCGAAGAGGTGCGGGAGCAGGGCTCCCGAGTAGGTGGCGCCGCTCGCGACGTCGACCCAGTTGCTCGTGAAGGTCGCGGCGCCGAGGAGCTGAGGGCCGATGCCGACGAGGACGTCGCCGCCGACGACCGCCGCGGCCGCCGTGCACACCGCGACGACCAGCCCGAGCGCAGGCAGCAGGCGCCGGGCGCGTCGCGCCCAGAAGGAGCGCAGCCCCACGTGGTGCCGGTCGCGGTGCTCGCGCACGAGCAGCGTCGTGATGAGGAAGCCTGAGAGCACGAAGAAGACGTCGACCCCGACGTACCCGCCCGGGAAGGTGGCAGGGGCGAGGTGGAACGCCACCACGACCGCCACGGCGAGCGCCCGCAGGCCGTCGAGCCCCGGCATCCGGCGGTAGCGCACGGTCGGCCGGCCCGGCCGTCGGCCCGCGCCGGGGGCGCGCACGTGCCCGACGACGCGAGGCTCCTCGAGCGTCGAGCGACCGGCCCCCGCAGGGGTCGTCCCGGGTCGAGGTGCCTCGTGGGTCGTCGTCACTCGTCCGTGATCTCCCGTACCACCGTGTCCGCCAGCAACCGCCCCCGTAGGGTGAGCACTCCGCGACCGGCGACCGCCGCGCGGCCGTCGAGCAGCCCGTTCGCGACGAGCCCGGCGACGGCGCGCCGTCCGGCCGGGGACAGGACCGCGAGGTCGAGACCCTCGTGCAGCCGCACGCCGAGCATGGCCTGCTCGAGCCGGCCCTCGTCCCGCGTGAGGAGCTCACGTCCTGCGGCGGGGCTCGTGCCCGCCTCGAGCAGCGCCGCGTAGCGGCGCGGGTGCTTCACGTTCCACCATCGCACGCCGACCCGCGCGTCCCGGGCCGACGCGCCCGTGTCGTCGGTCACGGTCGCCCGGTCCGTCGTCGGACCGGCCGTCGCGTGCGCGGGGGCGACCGTCGGCGCGGCGACGTACGAGTGCGCACCGGGCCCGATCCCCCACCAGTCGTCGCCCCGCCAGTACGCGAGGTTGTGGCGGCAGCGGTCGTCGTCGGTGCGGGCCCAGTTGCTCACCTCGTACCAGGTGAGCCCGGCGGCGGTGAGCAGCTCGTCGGCGAGCTCGTACTTCGTCGCCTGGTCGTCCTCGCTCGGCAGCGCCACCTCGCCGCGGCGCACCTGGGCGGCCATCTTGGTGCCCGCCTCGACCACGAGGGCGTAGGCCGAGACGTGGTCGACACCGGTCGCGAGCGCGGCGTCGAGGCTCGCCCGCCAGTCGTCGAGGCTCTCCCCCGGCGTGCCGTAGATGAGGTCGAGCGAGACCTGGAGGCCCGCGTCGCGCGCCCAGCGCACGACGTCGGGGATACGGCGCGGTTCGTGCGTGCGCTCGAGGGTCGCGAGCACGTGCGGGACGGCCGACTGCATGCCGAACGAGACGCGCGTGAACCCGGCCGCCGCGAGCTCCGCGAGAGACTCCGGCGTCACCGAGTCGGGGTTGGCCTCGGTCGTCACCTCGGCGTCGGGCGCGAGGCCCCACGCGTCGCGCACGCCGTGGAGCAGGCGTGCGAGGTCCCCCGCGGGCAGCAGCGTGGGCGTGCCGCCGCCGACGAAGACGGTCGACACCGGCCGCTCGGGCAGCCCGGCGTCGCGCAGGACGCGTGCCGCGAGGTCGATCTCGAGGAGCGCCGTGCTCGCGTACGACGCCTGGCTCGCGCCGCCGCCGAGCTCGGACGCGGTGTAGGTGTTGAAGTCGCAGTACCCGCACCGCACCGAGCAGAACGGGACGTGCAGGTAGACGCCGAACCCACGCGACGCCGTCGGGCCGGGCACCCCCGGGACGGACCCGCCCCCGCCCGCCGCGACCCACGCGGGGAGCGAGCCGTCGGGCGGGACCGGCTCGCCCTCGGGCAGCGCCGGGCTCACTTCTTCGACTTGTCCTTGGCGTCCTTGCCGCCCGCGGCGTCGGAGGAGAGCGCGGCGATGAAGGCGTCCTTCGGGACCTCGACGGACCCGATGTTCTTCATGCGCTTCTTGCCCTCCTTCTGCTTCTCGAGCAGCTTGCGCTTACGGCTGATGTCGCCGCCGTAGCACTTGGCGAGGACGTCCTTGCGCATCGCGCGCACGGTCTCGCGCGCGATGACGCGCGCCCCGACGGCCGCCTGGATCGGCACCTCGAACTGCTGGCGCGGGATGATCTCCTTGAGCTTGGCGGTCATCATCACGCCGTAGTCGTACGCCTTGTCCTTGTGCACGATCGCGCTGAACGCGTCGACCTGCTCGCCCTGGAGCAGGATGTCGACCTTGACGAGGTCCGCGACCTGGTCGCCCGAGGGCTCGTAGTCGAGCGACGCGTACCCGCGCGTGCGGGACTTGAGCTGGTCGAAGAAGTCGAACACGATCTCGGCGAGCGGGAGCGTGAAGCGCAGCTCCACGCGGTCCTCGGACAGGTAGTCCATGCCGAGCATCTGCCCGCGGCGGTCGTTGCACAGACCCATGACCGTGCCGACGAACTCGCTCGGCGCGAGGATGGTCGCCCGCACGACCGGCTCGCTGACCTGCTTGATCTTGCCGCCGGGGAACTCCGACGGGTTGGTCACCTTGATGACCGTGCCGTCCTCGAGCGTGACGTCGTAGACGACGTTCGGCGCGGTCGAGATGAGGTCGAGGTCGAACTCGCGCTCGAGCCGCTCGCGCACGATCTCCAGGTGCAGCAGGCCGAGGAACCCGACGCGGAAGCCGAAGCCGAGCGCGACCGACGTCTCGGGCTCGTAGTTGAGCGCGGCGTCGTTGAGCTTGAGCTTGTCCAGCGCGTCGC
The DNA here is from genome assembly GCF_059758455.1 of Cellulosimicrobium sp. GQ32. Classification (NCBI taxonomy): domain Bacteria; kingdom Bacillati; phylum Actinomycetota; class Actinomycetes; order Micrococcales; family Promicromonosporaceae; genus Cellulosimicrobium; species Cellulosimicrobium sp. GQ32. The sequence continues at coordinate 134,238 of NZ_JCAXEP010000008.1, forward strand.
GCAGCACCGGGTAGTCGGTGCCGTCGATCGGGTACAGGCCCGAGAAGACCATCGGCTTGGGGTCGGAGTAGCCGCCGAGCGCCTCCGCCGCGGGCTTCGCGGAGTTCGTCACCGTGTCGCCGACCTTCGACTGACGCACGTCCTTCACGCCCGTGATGAGGTAGCCGACCTCCCCGACGCCGAGGCCCTTCGTGACGATGGGCTCGGGCGAGATGACGCCGATCTCGAGCAGCTCGTGCGTCGCGCGCGTCGACATCATGAGGATGCGCTCGCGCGGGTTGAGGTTGCCGTCGACGACGCGCACGTAGGTCACGACGCCGCGGTAGGTGTCGTAGACCGAGTCGAAGATCATGGCGCGCGCGGGGGCGTCCGCGTTCCCGACGGGGGCGGGCACCCGCTCGACGATGCGGTCGAGCAGCGCCTCGACGCCCGCGCCCGTCTTGCCGGAGACCTTGAGCACGTCGTCCGGGTCGCCGCCCACGAGGTTCGCGAGCTCCTCCGCGTACTTCTCGGGCTGCGCCGCCGGGAGGTCGATCTTGTTGAGCACGGGGATGATCTCGAGCTCGTTCTCCATCGCGAGGTACAGGTTCGCGAGGGTCTGCGCCTCGATCCCCTGCGCGGCGTCGACGAGCAGCACCGCGCCCTCGCACGCGGCGAGCGAGCGAGAGACCTCGTACGTGAAGTCAACGTGGCCCGGGGTGTCGATCATGTTGAGCGCGTGCGGGGTCTCGACCCCGTCCGCGACGACCGCCCACGGCATGCGGACGGCCTGCGACTTGATCGTGATGCCGCGCTCGCGCTCGATGTCCATGCGGTCGAGGTACTGGGCGCGCATGGCGCGCGGCTCGACGACACCGGTGAGCTGCAGCATGCGGTCGGCCAGGGTCGACTTGCCGTGGTCGATGTGCGCGATGATGCAGAAGTTCCGGATCAGCTCGGGCGGCGTGGCCGCGGGCTGGATGCGGGTGCTCAGCTGGGCGCTGGGGATCGGGGACAACGCGGGTGCGCTCCTGGGAGTGGCGTGCGGGTCGGGCCGCGCGCTCGGGGGCGGCGCGCCGACGGTCGCTCTCGGGCGGGCGGGAACGTCCATTGTCCCACGTCCGGCGTCGCGCACCCGCCCGCCCTGCGGGGGGCCGCGAGCCGACCTAGCGTGGAGGACCGGCCGGCCGCACCGGGCCGACCGGCGACGAGAGGAGCGCTCATGGCCCAGGACACCCCGCACCGCACCTCCGGCCGCCCCGGGGGGCGCCGCGTGCTGGCGATCGTGACCAACTACGGCGTCGAGCAGGACGAGCTCGTGGTCCCGCTCGAGCACCTGCGCGGCGAGGGGGTGGAGGTCGACGTCGCGGCCACGTCCGCCGACGAGGTGCAGACCCTCGTGGGTGACAAGGACCCCGGCCGCACCGTGACCCCGAACCTCACGCTCGGCGACGCCGACCCCACCGGGTACGACCTGCTGCTCGTGCCGGGCGGGACGATCAACGCCGACGCGCTGCGCCTCCAGGACGACGCGGTGAGCATCGTCCGCGCGTTCACCGCCGCCGGCAAGCCGGTCGCGGCGATCTGCCACGGCCCGTGGGCGCTCGTCGAGGCGGCCGCCGTCGAGGGCAAGACCCTCACGAGCTACGCGTCGCTCGAGACGGACGTGCTCAACGCGGGCGGCGCGTGGGTCGACCGGTCCGTCGTGCGCGACGACGAGGGGTACACGCTCGTCACGTCCCGCGATCCCGGCGACCTCGACGACTTCCTGCGCGAGGTGGACGCCGTCCTGGCGGCCTGAGCCGCTCCCGACGCCGACGCCAGTCCCGACGCTCGTGGTTCCTCCGCGGCACCGACCCGGTCGCGACGGCGTCCGCTCCCGCGCGCGAGCTCGCGCTCGTCGTGTGGGGGCGGCTCGGGCCCGACGAGGGAGGAGTCGTGGTCGACGGCGACACGGACGCGCTGCGCGCGGCGCTCGCCGAGCACATCACACCCTGAGACCGACCCGAGCCGGTCAACCCAGCCGTGTCACCTCGACGGTCACGTCCAGCTCGCTGCCGCCCGTGCCCGCGTACACGCCCTTCAGCGGCGCGACGTCGAGGTACTCGCGCCCCCGCCCGAGCGCGACGTGGTCACGGCCCGCGGGCCGCCGGTTGGTCGGGTCGAACCCGTACCAGCCCCCGACCCACCACTCGACCCACGCGTGCGACTCGCCCGCCACCGTCTCGCCCGTCTCGGCGTCCGGGCGCGGGTGGAGATACCCGGACACGTATCGCGTGGGGATGCCGAGGCTGCGCAGCGCGCCCGCGCACAGGTGCGCCAGGTCCTGGCACACGCCCTGGCGCGTCTCCCACGCCTCGCGCGCCGGCGTGTGGGCGGTCGTCACGCCCGGGACGTACTCCAGGCGGTCGCGCACCGCGAGGCAGATCTCCTCGGCCGCGGCCTGCGGGTCGCGGCCGCCGGCGACATCGAGCGCGAGGGCTGCGACGTCGTCGGGCACCGCGGTCGTGGGCGTGTCCCCGAGGAACGCGGCATAGGCGTCGAGCACGCGGTCGCCCCCGAGCTCCGTCCACGAGACGGCGGCGACGGCCGGGCCCCGACGCTCCTCGATCTCGACCGTGCTCTCCGCCCGGACGACGAGCTCGCGGTGCGGCTCCAGCACCTCGAACGCCGTCACGGTCGTGCCCCAGTAGTCGACGTACTCGTGCGACCACGTCTCGGCGCGCACGTCGACCGCGGCTGAGACCACGCGCTGCCCCCGGCCGGACGACGGCGTGAGCCGGGCCTCGTTGTACGACGCCGTGACGTCGTCCGCGTACGAGAACCCGGTCGTGTGGACCACGTGCAGCACGCTCACAGCGCCTCCCCCACCCAGGTCGTCACGGCACCGGACGGGAAGTACCGGGCCCGCACCGCGTCGGACGCGCGCGAGCACGCCCGCTGCACCTGCTCCATCGCGTCGGGGAGCGTCGCGAGCAGGTCCGGGAACCGCGCGTACTCGAGACCCGTGCGGACGAGCCCGAGCTCGCGCCGCGCCTCGTCCGCCACGCCGTGCCGGCCCTCGAACGGCCCGAGCTCGCGCAGGCACGCCTCCGCCGAGTCGAGCGCGTGCACGACCGAGCGGGGGAACAGCCGGTCGAGCAGCAGGAACCCGGCCGCGCGCTCGTCCGAGGCGAGCCCGCGGTTTGCCCGCAGGTACGACTCGTACGCGCCGCACGAGCGCAGGAGCGTCGTCCAGCCCGGTCCGGCAGCACCGAGCCGCGCCTGCGTCGTGACGAGGCGCGCGGTCATGTCGGCGCGCTCGATCGAGCGGCCGAGGATCATGAAGTGCCACGTCGCGTCCCGGCTCGTGGCCGAGTCCATGAGCCCCGCGACGATCGCCGCCCGCTCGCGCACCCACGAGAAGTACTCGTGCGGCGGCGCGGTGCGGATCGACCCGAAGAGCTGGTTGCGCGTCGTGTTGAGGCACTCCCACAGCTCGGTCGAGACGATCTCGCGAGCCCGCCGCGCGTTCTCGCGCGCCGCGACGAGCGCACCCGCGATCGACGACGGGTCGAGCTGGTCGTGCGCGAGCAGGCGCAGGACGTGGTCGCGGTCGACGAGCGCGCCGTCGTCGGGCACGGGGTGGTCCATGACGGCGAGGAGCGAGCGGCACGCGAGGTCCTCCTCCGCCCACGGGTCCTCCGAGAGCATCTGCACGTGGACGTCGAGGATGCGCGCGGTGTCGTCGGCGCGCTCCACGTAGCGACCGATCCAGAACAGGGACTCCGCGATCCGGCTCAGCATCCGTCCGCCTCCGTACCGCTCGCTCCCGCACGCCGCTGCTGTTGCTGTTGCTGTTGCTGCTGTTGCTGTTGGTGGGCGCTGCCCCCGCCCTCGTCCTCGGGGTTGGCCGCGATCGGGACACCGGGCGCGGAGGCGCCGGACACCGCGGTGCCGTCCAGGCCCGGGCTCGCCCCGGCCCCCGGGGCCCCCGCCGCCCCGGGAGACGCCGCGACCTCGGACGGGCGGCGCTCGTCGCGCGCGAGGACCCAGGTGTCCTTGGATCCTCCGCCCTGCGAGCTGTTGACGACGAGCTGGCCCTCCGGCAGCGCGACGCGCGTGAGCCCGCCCGGCAAGACCCAGACGTCCCGGCCGTCGTTCACCGCGAACGGGCGCAGGTCGACGTGACGCGGGCGGAACGCGCCGTCGACGAAGGTCGGAGCGGTCGAGAGCTGCACGACAGGTTGCGCGATCCAGCCGCGCGGGTCTGCCTGCAACCGTGAGCGCAGTGCGTCGAGCTCGGCGCGCGACGCCGCCGGTCCGACGACGATCCCCTTGCCGCCCGACCCGTCGACCGGCTTGACCACGAGCTCGTCCAGCCGGTCGAGCACCTCCGCGAGCGCCTCGGGCTCCTGCAGCCGCCACGTGTCGACGTTCGCGAGGACGGGCTCCTCGCCCAGGTAGTAGCGGACCAGGTCCGGCACGTAGGTGTAGACGAGCTTGTCGTCGGCGACGCCGTTGCCGACGGCGTTGGCGATCGTGACGTTCCCGAGCCGGGCGCACGTCATGAGGCCCGGCACGCCCAGCACGGAGTCGGGCCGGAACTGGACCGGGTCGAGGAACTCGTCGTCCACCCGCCGGTAGACCACGTCCACGCGGCGACGACCTTCGGTCGTGCGCATGTACACCCGACCGCCCGCGCAGAACAGGTCCCGGCCCTCGACGAGCTCCACGCCCATGAGCCGCGCGAGCAGCGAGTGCTCGAAGTACGCGGAGTTGAACACGCCCGGGGTGAGCACGACGACCGTCGGGTCGGGGACGCCGTCGGGCGCGGACGCGAGCAGCGCGGCCAGCAGCCGCTGCGGGTAGTCGACCACCGGGCGCACGCGCAGGCTCGAGAAGAGCTCGGGGAACGTGCGCACCATCGCGCGGCGGTTGGTGACGACGTAGCTCACGCCGCTCGGCACGCGCACGTTGTCCTCGAGCACGCGGAAGCCCCCGGCCTCGTCGCGGACCAGGTCGATCCCCGCCACGTGCACCCGCACACCGTTCGCGGGTTCGATCCCCCACGCCTCGCGGTGGAACTCCGACGACGACAGGACGAGCCGCTGCGGCACCACGCCGTCCGCGACGGCCCGCTGCGGCCCGTACACGTCGGTGAGGAACGCCTCCAACGCCCGGACCCGCTGCGCGACGCCGGCCGTCACGACGTCCCACTCGTCCGGCTCCACGACGCGTGGCACGACATCGAGCGGGAAGGGACGCTCCTCCCCCGCGAAGTCGAACGTCACCCCCTGCGCGAGGTACGCCCGCGCGAGCGCGTCGGCGCGCGCGGCGACCTCGCCCGCCGTGAGACGCGTCATCGTCGCGTGCACCCGCTCGTAGCGTGGGCGCAGCGAGCCGTCGCGGTCGAGCATCTCGTCCCAGGCCCGCGAGACCGGGTAGTCGTCGAACAGGTCCGCCATGGCCGCACGCTAGGGCGCGACGGAGGCGCGGGTGTCACCACCGTGTGTCCGCCCGGTAACGGCGCAGGCGGCCCCGCCGGGCGCGTCCGTCCGGGTAGATTGCGCGCGTGGCACGCAACCGATGGCTGGGAATTCTCACCGACGCGGCACGCGCCGTCGTCTCCGGGCTCACGCGCTCGTCGCAGGGCTCGCAGGGCGGCTCGCGCGCGGGCACCGCGGCGACGCGCGCTCCCGGGAGGGAGCGGACGGCCTCCGGCCGGACCCCGTCCCCGCGCCCGGGACCGCGACCGACGGCCCCGGCCCGGCCCGGAGCTCCCGCTCGGCGGACGACCAGCGGCGGCTATCCCGGCGACTACGAAGGCCGTGTGCGCGCGCAGTACGCGCCGCGGCTCGACGGCGACCCGGACCCCGGGGAGATCGTCTGGACCTGGGTGCCCTTCGAGGAGGACTTCTCGCAGGGCAAGGACCGGCCCGTGCTGCTCGTCGGGTCCGACGGCGACTGGCTGCTGGGCGTCATGCTCACGAGCAAGGACCACTCGCGCGACGCGCGCGACGAGGCCCGGTGGGGTCGCTACTGGCTCGACATCGGCTCGGGCCCGTGGGACGCCCAGGGTCGCGACAGCGAGGTCCGGCTCGACCGCGTGATCCGCGTCGAGGCGGGCGCGGTGCGGCGCGAGGGTGCCGTCGTGGGGCGCGACGTCTTCGACCGCGTGGTGGCGGGCATCTCGCAGCACCGCTGACGCCACAGACGGGGATCCCGACGGGGACGCGACGCGGCGACCTCACGACGTCGTCCGGCCCGAACTCCGGCGGATTGGAGTTCGGGCCACGACCGCTGGTAGTCTTGGTGGTCGCGTGTCCGCCCAGGTCGGCGGGCACAGCCCCAGCACCTCTCCACGGGTTCCCCACCCCAGTCCCGGAGCTGGAGCCGCCCTCTACGACCTATCCGCTCGCTCCGGCGAACAGAACCAGAGAGTCCACACGTGGCAAACATCAAGTCCCAGATCAAGCGCATCCGTACGAACGAGAAGGCTCGCCTGCGCAACAAGGCGGTCAAGTCCGAGCTCAAGACGTACGTGCGCCGCGTGCGCGAGGCCGTCGCCGCGGGCGACAAGGACGCGGCGAGCACCGCGCTCCAGGCTGCCTCGCGCAAGCTCGACAAGGCCGTCTCGAAGGGCGTCATCCACGCGAACCAGGCCGCGAACCGCAAGTCGGCCATCGCGAAGGCCGTCAACGCTCTCTGAGCGCACGGTTCGCCCGCGTCGGCGTGGCACGCTGAACGTCACGACGGCTGCACAGGCTTCCCACGGAGGGGCGCCGACCCGCACGGGTCGGCGCCCCTCCGTGCGTGCAGTGAGAGAACATCCGTACCCGGCGAAGTAGAGCCCTGGTCCGGCGCGGTAGAGGCGTGGTCGCGGTCCGCCGTCGTCGGCCCGACGAGGGCGCTCAGCGACCGTGGGCGCGGGCGATGGTGAGGACCGCGCGCTCGACGGCGAACACCGGATCCCGCCCGGCGCCCTTGACCTCGGCGTCGGCCTGCGCGACGGCGCTGATCGCCGTGGCGAGGCCCTCCGGGGTCCACCCCGCGAGCTCGCGGCGTGCGCGGTCGACCTGCCAGGGGGCTAGCCCCAGGTCCTTGGCGGCGATGCCGCCGCGGCCGCGCATCGCGCCGACCTTCGCGAGCACGCGCAGCTTCATCGCCAGCGCGGCGACGAGCGGCACGGGGTCGGCACCGGTCGCGAGCGCGTGGCGCAGGAGCGCGACGGCCTCCCCCGCGTTCCCGGCGACGGCCGCGTCGGCGACGCGGAAGCCGGTCGCCTCGACCCGGCCGCCGTAGTAGCGGTCCACGACGGCCTCGCTCACGGTGCCGTCGGTGTCGGTGACGAGCTGACTGCACGCGGCGGCGAGCTCCCGGAGGTCGTTGCCCAGCGCCTCGACGAGCGCTCGCACCCCCGACGCGTCGATGCGGCGGCGGGCACGACGGAACTCGGCGGTGACGAACGCGGTCTTGTCGGAGTCCTTCTTGATCGCCTCGACCGCGACGACCGGCGCGCCGCTCGCCTTGATCGCGTCGAGCATGCGCTTGCCGCGCACGCCGCCCCCGTGCACGACGACGACGGTCGTCTCCGGGTCGGCCGTCGGGACGTAGTCCACGACGTCGGCGACGAGCGCCTCGGTCGCCGCCTCCGCACCCTCGATGACCACGACCTTGGCCTCACCGAACAGCGACGGGCTCGCGGCGACCGTGAGCATGCCCGCCTGGTAGGTCGCCCCCTCCATCGTGACCTTCTCGACCTCCGGGTCCCGCTCCCGCGCGAGCCCGACGATCGAGTCCACGGCACGCTCGGCCAGGAGCGACTCGGGTCCCTGCACCAGCACGACCGGCGCGATCCGGACGTCGTCCCATGCGAGCGACGGGCCGGCGGACGGTCGGGCGGTACGGGTCGGAGCGGGCATGGCACCAGCCTCCCACGAGCCACCCACCGCGCGAGAACGCCGGCGCGTCCTGCGCCTCTGACCCGCCGGGTCCTGGGCCCCCGGCTCGCCCGATCCACCGCTCGCCTCGCTCCCCGAGCTACCCCGGCTCCCCGGTTCACTGGCTCCCCTGCTCTGTCCGCCCCGTCACGGGCGGCATGCTTCTCGTGGTCGCGACGCTCCTGCTGCGTCAGCTGCAGCCCGCGGCGGCAAGGACGTCGTCACGCACGACGAGCGCGAACGTCCCGCACGTGTCCGTCCGCAGCACCGTCGCGCCGACGCCCCGGTAGAGGTCGAGGGCCCGGTCGGTCGGGTGGCCGTAGGTGTTCTCCCCCGAGCTGACGAGCGCGACCGTCGGGGAGAGCAGCTCGGCGAGGCGGTCGGACTGTGTCGCCGAGCCGTGGTGCGCGACCTTGACGACGTCGACCGGGCCGCCGGAGCCGCGCTCCGCGAGGGTCCGGGCGAGCGCCGCCTGGCCGGCGTCCTCCAGGTCGCCGAGCGCGACGACGTCCATCCCTGCCACGTGCAGGAGGAGCGCCACGCTCGCGTCGTTCGCACCGCCGTCGGACTCCGCGACGGCGGTGCTTGCCGTGCTCGGGCGCGCGGCGCTCGTCGGCCGGCCGCCCACCCCGGCCTGGAGCACCTCCCACCGCACACCGCCGGCGCCGGGGTCTCCGGCCGCGCCGGCGTCCTGACGACCGTCCACGTCGTCCGTGCCTCCCGCGCTGCCGGTGGCGCCCGGCTGTGCGACCTGGACCGGGACGCCCGCGTCCGTGAGTGCGGCGAGCGCGCCCTCGGCCTGCTCCGGAGGATCGGCCGTCGCGGTCACGAGGGCGCGCACGACCGTGCGGCCCCGCAGCACGGCGTCGAGACCGCCCACGTGGTCGGCGTGGAAGTGGCTGAGGACGAGGAGGTCGACGCGGTCGACGCCGAGCCGGGCGAGGCAGTCGCCCGCCGCGGCTCCCGGTGGCCCCACGTCCACGACCACTGCCGACCGGGGCCCGGAGCGCAGCACGAGGGCGTCGCCCTGCCCGACGTCGCACGCGACCACGGCCCAGTCCTGCGGCACCGGGCCGGCCGTCACGACGAGCGGGCGCACGAGCGCGACGACGAGCACCACCAGGCCCACGGCGGCGAGCGCTCCGGACACGACCCGCCCCCGGGACGGGCGCGATCGCCTCGGCGTCGTGCCGGGCCAGCCCCTGCCTCGGCGGTCGCCGGACCAGCGGCGCCAGGTGACGCGGGCCACCCGGGCGGCGCGGTCGCGCAGGGGCGGCGACGACGCTCGCCGGGCGGCGCGACGCTCTCCGGCCTCGCGCAGCGCGCGAGAGCGGAGCACGACGGCGAGCAGCACGACGGTCCCGAGCGCGAGCAGGACCAGCCCGCCGGCACCCCCGGGCCAGGGCAGTCGCGCGCCGGGCAGAGCCGCGAACACCTCGGCGACGCCGGCGATCCACCCGGTGAAGATCCCGGCGGCCCACCCGAGCGCCGTCGCCGCGGCGGGCCACCACGGCGCGACCAGGGTGGCGAGGACGCCCAGGACGGTCGCGGGACCGAGCGCCGGGGCCGCGAGCAGGTTCGCGGGGACGGACCAGGTGCTCACGCTCGGGTCGAGCAGGACGAGGACCGGCGCGCACGCCGCCTGGGCGGCGACGGGCACCGCGACCACGTGCGCCGTGGTGCGCCCGCACCACGGCGCGAGCCGACCCGCGAGGGGCGACGTGAGGAGCGCGAGCCCGGCCGTCGCTGCGACCGAGAGCACGAAGCCGTACGAGCGGGCGAGCGCGGGGTCGAGGACGAGCAGCACGACCACCCCGGCCGCGAGCGCAGCCACCGCGCGCGACGGCCTGCCGAGCGCGATGCCGACCACCCCGACGGCTCCCATCGCGGCCGCCCGCAGCACGCTGGGCTCCGGGTGGACGAGCACGACGAAGCCCGCCATGGCCGCACCGGTGATCACGACGCGCGCCCAGCGGGGCGCGCGGGCGAGGACGCACAGCCCGGCCACGCACGCCACGACGATCGCGAAGTGCCCGCCGGACACCGCCGTGACGTGCGTGAGCGACGTCGTCCGCATCGCGTCGTCGAGCAGGGGGTCGAGCCGCGAGGTGTCGCCGACCGCCACGCCCGGGACGAGACCGCGCGCCTGCGGGCTCAGGCCCGCGGTCGCGTCGAGGAGCCCGCGACGCATCGCGTGCACGCCGCGCAGGAACGCGCCCGGTGGCTCGACGACCCGCGGCGGGTTCTCCGTCCGCAGCATCGTCCGGTCGCCCTGGACGGCGAGCCGGCCCGTCGCCATGACGGACGCCCCGTACGGGAGGTCCTCCCAGCCGTCGCCGGTCCCGGTGACGACGACCGTGCCCGCCGCCGCGGTCGTCACGCCACGTGCGGTGAGGTCGTGCAGAGAGACGCGTACCTCGTGGCGGTCGGTGGCGCCCGACCACGGGTTCGACCGCGGCACGACGGCGGAGCGCACGGTCGCGGTGACCGTCGCCGTCGCGCCCTGGTCGGCCAGGTCGACGAGCGCCTGTCGGTCGGCGAGCTGCGCGCCCGTGGACAGGAGCACCGCCGCCACGCACGCGGCCACCAGGGCGACCTGTCCCAGCACACGCGCGGTCGGGCCCGACCGGACGGACCGGTCCGGACCCCGCGGGCGTCGTCGGTCTCCAGGCCCCGACGGCAGGCGCGCAGCGCCCGGGGACGTGGCGGTTCCCGGGCCTGCCGCCGTCCCGCGGCGGGCCCGTCGCAAGCCGAGCAGCACCCCGCCGAGCACGACGCCCAGCAGCACGACGGTGAGCGACGCGCTGCGCAGGAGCGCCGCCGGCGCCGCGCCGACCGCGAGGAACGCCGTCCCCCAGGCCGCGAGCGCCGCCGGGACGAGCCGCAGGTCGGTCACACGCGGACGAGGTCGCGCACGTCCGCGAGGACGGCGGGTCCGATCCCGCTCACCTCGCCGAGCTCGTCGACCGTCGTGAACGGACCGTTCTCCTCCCGCCACGCGACGATGCGCTCGGCGAGCACGGGCCCGATCCCGGGCAGCGCGTCGAGGGCCGCAGCGTCGGCCGCGTTGAGGTCCACCGCTGCGCCCGCGGTGGTCCCGGCCGCAGGGGGTGCCGACCCCGCGGCGGGCGCGGCCTCGCCGGGTCGTGGGACGACGATCTGCTCGCCGTCCGTCACCGTCCGGGCGAGGTTGAGGGCAGCGAGGTCGGCCTCGGCGGTCGCCCCGCCGGCCGCCTCGAGCGCGTCCGCGACGCGCGCGTCGGCGGGGACCGTCACGAGACCCGGCGTGGCGACCTGACCCACGACGTGCACGACCACGCCACCCGACGGCGCACCCTCGGCCTCGGTGCCCCCTCCCACGACCCCGGCTCCGGCCGGCTCCGCGGCCCCGTCGTCGGTCGTCGCGCCGGCGCCCGACAAGGCGCCGGCCTCCGCGTCCGGTCCCGCCGCCGGACCGCCGGCAGACGTCGCGTCGAGCGGAGCGACCTCAGTGACCCCTCCGGCCGGGGACCGCAGCAGCACGACCCCGGCCGCGAGGAGGAGCACGACCACCAGGGCGACCACCGCCGTCCGGGGCCGCAGCGCCCACCGGCGGTGCCCCTCCTCGCCGAGCCCGGCGAACCCCGCGTGCGACGTAGGGTGCCCGTACGTCGCGGTGTACGCCGTCGCCGCGGTCCGGGCCGCGCGGGACCGCAGGCGGTCGACCGCCACGTCGCCCGAGCTCGCGGGACCGGCGAGCCCGGCGTCATCCGTCCCGGCGTCGTCCGTCCCGGCGTCGTCCGTCCCGGCGTCGTCCGTCCCGGCGTCGTCCGCGACGTCCGCGCGCCTGCTCTCGTCCACGTCGGGACGCGGCGGGAGCCACCCCGTGGCCGTGTCGTCCACCCCTCCCGCACGACCGCGCCCGCGGCGATCACCCCCCTCGGACCCAGGCGGCTCTCCCCGGCCGTCGGACGCCTCTCCGCCATGCACTGGTGCCGCGCCGTCGTCCACGGGGCCGAGCGAGGGCGCCCCCGGACCGCCCGGCCACGGACCGGCGTCGGGCGCGGCCTCGGGGTCACCCGATGGTCCGACCTGCGGAAGGGCCGCGGTCGCCGGGTGCCACGCGAGCGCTGGTCGCCCCGTGCCGGTCACGGCGCGCAGACGCTGCCGGACGACGGCTCCCTCCCGGACGAGGTCACGGGCGGGACGGGCGTGCTGGCGCGGCTCGGGTCGTGGGGTGCTCACGTCGCGCACCGTACGGAGGTCGGGCACGGCGGGGCCCGGGCGCGCGACACTCCTGTGGACGAGACCGTCCGCGAGCGGTCCTGTGCACGGCCAGGACCAGCGTGGCAGACCGGGGCGACGGGTCTCAGTGCGCCGTCGAGCGGTCCCCGACGCCCGATCCGCGGTCCGCGAGCTCCGCGAGCTCCGCGACGACGACGGCCAGCACTCCCGGTCCGACGTGTGCGCCGAGCACGGCGCTCACCGGGGTCACCACGACGTCCAGGCCCGTACGAGCGGTCAGCTCGGACGCGAGCCGGTGCGCGCCGGCGTCGTCCCCCACGTGGTGGACCGCGAGCGCCGGCCGCGTGCGGCGCGCGGCGGACTCGACCGCGACCGTCGTCAGTCGCTCGACCGCCGCGGCCTTGGTCCGGACCTTCTGGACGACCTCGATCTTCCCGTCCCGGACGGCCAGCAGCGGCCGCACGCCGAGCACGGTCCCCAGCGCCGCCGACGCCGCGCTGAGCCGGCCGCCGCGGCGGAGATGGTCGAGCGAGTCGACGAGGAACACGGCACGGCTCGCGTCGGCGACCTCGATCGCGCGCCGCGCGACGGCGTCCGTGCTCTCCCCCGCCGCCGCGGCCCGTGCGGCGGCCTGCGCCGCGAAGCCCAGCCCCATCGCGACGGTCCGCGAGTCCACGACCCGGACCGGGACCGGTGCGTCAGCCGCCGCGAGCGCGGCCGCGTGCACCGTGCCCGACAGCTCGCCCGAGAGGTGGACGGAGACGATCTCCCGCGCCCCCGCGGCGGCGGCCGCGGCGTACGCCTCGGCGAAGGCGCGCGGCGTCGGCTGCGAGGTCGTGACCCGGCGACCGGCCTGGAGGTGCGCCGCCACGTCCTCGGCGGTGAGGCCCACGCCTTCGAGAGAGGACACGTCGTCGACGATCACGTGCAGCGGGACGGAGCGGAGCCGCTCGTCGGGGACGGGCGGGAGGGACGCCGTCGAGTCGGTGACGACGTGCACGCGGTGGTCGGTCATGGCCGCGCCACCTTACGGCGCGCGCGGGCCGTCGCGCATCCCGGCCCGGCTGCGCCCGCGCGGTGCCGCCCCTACGATCCGAGCATGGCCGACGACGCCGCACAGTCCCCGACCGAGCTCGCCGCCCTGCGCGCGGCGGCCGCACAGGCGGCCGCGGAGGCCGCCGAGGCCAAGGCCGTCGCCGCACAGGCGGCCCTGGAGGCCGCCGAGGCGGCCGCGCAGGCGGACGCCGCTCCCGCCACCGACGCCCCTGCCGCAGCCGCTGACACCGCCGAGGCGAACGGCTCGCGAGAGGAGGCTGCGCCGTCGGGCGCCGGGCCGCTCGAGGGCTACGCCGCCGAGGTGGCGGCCGGATACGCGTACCGGGGCGGCACGCTCACGCTCGGCGCCCTGCTCGAGGGCGAGCCGGGCGCCGACCCCGCGCCGCGCGCCGACGTGCAGGTGGGGTTCGCCCTGAGCATGCTCAACCGGCACGGGCTCGTCGCGGGCGCGACCGGGACCGGCAAGACGAAGACGCTCCAGGGCATGGCGGAGGGGTTGTCGGCCGCGGGCGTGCCCGTGTTCCTCGCAGACGTCAAGGGCGACCTGTCCGGGCTCGCCGTGCCCGGCGCGTCGAACGAGAAGATCGTGGAGCGCTCGGCGTCGATCGGGCAGGACTGGAGCCCGACGACCTTCCCCGTCGAGTTCTACTCGCTCGGCGGGCTCGGCGCCGGCGTGCCGATCCGCACGACCGTGACGGACTTCGGCCCGCTGCTGCTCTCGAAGGTGCTCGGGCTCAACGAGACGCAGGAGTCGAGCCTCGGGCTGATCTTCCACTGGGCCGACTCGCAGGGGCTCGCGCTGCTCGACCTCAAGGACCTCCAGTCGACGATCGCCTACCTCACGTCGGACGAGGGCAAGGCGGAGCTCAAGGGCATCGGCGGGGTGTCGAGCGCGACCGCCGGCGTGATCCTGCGCGAGATCGTCGCGCTCCAGGCGCAAGGGGCCGACGTGTTCTTCGGCGAGCCCGCGTTCGCGACGTCGGACCTGCTGCGCACCGCCCCCGACGGCCGGGGCGTGATCTCCGCGCTCGAGCTCCCGGCGGTGCAGGACCGCCCCGCGCTGTTCTCGACGTTCCTCATGTGGTTGCTCGCCGACCTGTTCCAAGAGCTCCCCGAGGTCGGGGATGCCGCGAAGCCACGCCTCGTGTTCTTCTTCGACGAGGCGCACCTGCTGTTCTCGGGGGCGTCGAAGGAGTTCCTCCAGCAGGTCGTGCAGACGGTGCGGCTCGTGCGGTCGAAGGGTGTCGGCGTGTTCTTCGTGACGCAGAGCCCCAAGGACGTCCCGGCCGACGTGCTGGCCCAGCTCGGCAACCGCGTGCAGCACGCGCTGCGCGCGTTCACGCCCGACGACGCCGCCGCTCTGCGGGCCGCCGTGCGCACCTACCCGACCTCCCCCTACGACCTGGAGCGGCTGCTCCAGTCGCTCGGCACGGGCGAGGCCGTCGTCACGGTCCTCACGGAGAAGGGCGCGCCGACGCCGGTCGCCTGGACCCGCGTCCGGGCGCCGCAGTCGTCGATGGAGCCGGCGCCCGCCGCCGTGCTCGACGGGATCGTCGCGGCGTCGCCGGGGTTCGCGCGCTACGGGACGGCGGTCGACAACGAGTCCGCGTTCGAGCTGCTCCAGGTGCGCGTTCAGGAGCAGGCGGCCGCGCGGGCTGCGGCCGCGGCCGCCGAGGCCGAGGCGGCGGCCCGGGAGAAGGCGGCGAAGGAGGCCGCCAAGGAGGCCGAGCGCGCGGCGAAGAAGGAGCAGGCGGAGCTCGAGAAGATGCGCGCGAAGCTCGAGCGCGACGCGGCGAAGCCTCGCTCCGGGTCGAGCGGGTCGTCACGGTCGTCGAGCCCGCTCGACTCGTTCCTCCGCTCGGCCGGGACCCAGCTCGGCCGCGAGCTCACCCGCACCATCTTCGGCACCCGCCGTCGCTGACCCGCCCCCACCGCCCCCACCCCAACCGCTGAGTGCTGGGTATTTGTCGTCACGAAGGCGGTCTCACGACAAATACCCAGCACTCAACGGGCGTCGTCCACAGATTCGCATCGCGGGGTACCGTCACGGCGGATCCGACCGCCAAGGTCGGGACATGTCGGCGACGATTCTCACCACGGCCGAAGCGCTCGCCGCCGGGATGACGCCCGGCGTCCTGCGCGGCCGTCGCGCTCATGCGCCGACGTCGGGGGTTCGTGTGATCGGTGCCGCCGTCCCCTCGCTCGACGAGCGATGCCGCGCCGTCTCCAAGATGCTCGAGCCCGGTGCCGCCTTCGCTCGCACGACAGCGCTCCGGCTCCTCGGCGTCGAGGTGCCGTGGGAGATCGCCGACGACGATCGCATCCACGTGGTCTCCGCGCGCCGAGGCGGTCGTGCGCAGCGGGCCGCGGTGGTCTCGCACTTCTGCGGGCAGGCGGGCCTCGACGTGATCGAGGTCCGTGGGCTGCGCGTGACGTCCCCCTCCCAGACCTGGCTCCAGCTCGCTCACTCGCTTCCGCCGGATGCCGTCGTGGTGCTCGCCGACGCGATGACACGCCGGAAGAACCCCGCGACGACCGTGCGAGAGCTCCGGCAGCTCATGGAGGCCACGTACAAGATGCGCGGCATCGTGCGGTGCCGAGAGGCGATCGACCTCGTCCGGCCGGGGACGGACTCGAGCATGGAGACCCGGGCGAGACTGCTGCTCGTCCAGGCTGGGCTGCCGTGCCCACAGGTGAACGTCCCGGCGCACGACGAGGCCGGTCTCTTCCTCGCCCTGCCCGACCTCTCCTACCCGGAGCTGCGCATCGCGATCGAGTACGACGGCGACGTCCATCGGACCGACCCGGCGACGTGGCGGCGGGACGTGGAACGACGGCAGCGTCTCGAGGACGCCGGCTGGATCATCGTCACGGCGACGGCCGACGACGTGATCCGGCACCCCGAGCGCCTGGTGCGCCGCGTACGTGCGGCAAGGGAACGCCGTCGAGCACGGTGATTCGACCGTTGAGTGCGGGGTTTCTGTCGTCCTGAAGACAGGATCACGACAAATACCCAGCACTCAACGGACGGGGGGCGTGCGTCAGACGACGATGTTGACCAGCTTCGGGGCGCGGACGATGACCTTGCGGACCTCGGCGCCGTCGATCGCGCGCACGACGTTCGGCTCCGCGAGCGCGGCGGCGGTGAGGTCCTCCTCGGAGATCGACGGCGGCACCTCCAGGCGGGCGCGCACCTTGCCCTTGACCTGGACGACGCACGTCACGGTGTCCTCGACGAGGTAGCGCTCGTCCGCCGTCGGGAAGGGCTCGTGCGCGAGCGAGCGCTCGTGGCCCAGGCGCTCCCACAGCTCCTCGGCGATGTGCGGCGCGACGGGCGCGGTCATGAGCACGAGCGGTTCGACGGCCTCGCGCGGCACCCGGTCGAGCGACGTGAGGTGGTTGTTGAGGGTGATGAGCTTCGCGATCGCCGTGTTGGGGCGCATGTGCTCCATCTCGACGCGGACGTCGGCGATGGCGCGGTGCACGGCGCGCAGGGTCGCGGCGTCGGCGGGCTCCTCGACGACCGTCAGCTCGCCCGTCTCCTCGGAGACGACGTTGCGCCACAGCCGCTGGAGGAACCGCTGCGACCCGACGACGGCGCGCGTCTCCCACGGGCGCGACAGGTCGAGGGGACCCATCGACATCTCGTAGACGCGGAACGTGTCGGCGCCGTACTCGGCGTACATCTCGTCGGGCGTCACGACGTTCTTCAGCGACTTGCCCATCTTGCCGTACTCGCGCTGCACGACCTCGCCGTTCCAGCGGTATACGACCTCGCCCGAGCCGTCGGACGCGGGCTCCTCCGTGACCTCGGCGGCCGGCACGTACTGGCCGCGCGCGTCGGTGAACGCGTACGCCTGGACGTAGCCCTGGTTGAAGAGCTTGTGGAACGGCTCGACGCTCGTCACGTGGCCCAGGTCGTAGAGGACCTTGTGCCAGAAGCGCGCGTACAGCAGGTGCAGGACGGCGTGCTCGACGCCGCCGACGTACAGGTCCACTCCCCCGGCGCGCCCCGCGCTCGGGTTGTGCTCCGGGCCCATCCAGTAGCGCTCGAGGCCCTGGTCGACCACGACATCGTCCGCGCCGCCGTCCCACCGAGGGTCGAGGTAGCGCAGGTAGTACCAGCACGACCCGGCCCAGTTGGGCATGGTGTTGGTGTCGCGGCGGTACTGCTTGGGCCCGTCACCGAGGTCGAGCGTGACGTTGACCCACTCGTCGTTGCGGCCGAGCGGTGCCTCGGGCGACGAGTCGGCGTCGTCCGGGTCGAACGTGCGCGGCGCATAGTCGGGCACGTCGGGCAGGTCGACGGGCAGCAGCGCGTCGGGGATCGCGACGGGCTGGTCGTTCTCGTCCCACACGATCGGGAACGGCTCGCCCCAGTAGCGCTGGCGGCTGAACAGCCAGTCGCGCAGGCGGTAGGTCGTGGTGCCCTCGCCGAGGCCCTTGCCGACCAGCCACTCGGTGATACGACGCTTGGCCTCCGCCACGCCGAGCCCGTCGAGCGACACCTCGTCGTTCGACGAGCCGACGGCGATCCCGTCACCCGTGTACGGGCCCGTGAAGTCCTCCGGCAGCCCGCCCTCGGGCTCGACCGTGCGCACGACCGGCAGCCCGAACGCCTCGGCGAACGCGAAGTCGCGCTCGTCTCCGCCGGGGACCGCCATGATCGCGCCGGTGCCGTAGCCCATGAGGACGTAGTCGGCGGTGAAGACCGGGATCGTCTGCCCGTTCACCGGGTTCACCGCGAGGTGCCCGGTGAACACGCCCGTCTTCTTGCCGGCGTCCGCCTGGCGCTCGACCGCCGTCTTCGCGGCGGCCTCGCGACGGTAGGCGGCGACCGCCTCGACCGGCGAGCGGTGCCCGCCCGTCCACGCGCTCGACGTGCCGTCCGGCCAGTGCGCCGGGACCTCGTCGAGCAGCGGGTGCTCGGGCGAGACGACCATGAACGTCGCACCGAACAGGGTGTCGGGGCGCGTCGTGAAGACCTCGATCTCGCCGCCGGACTCCGCCGCGGCGTCGTTCGCGCCGTCGGGCGTGCCGAGCACGGCGAACCGCACGAGCGCGCCTTCGCTGCGACCGATCCAGTTGCGCTGCATCGCCGTGACCTTCTCGGGCCAGTCGATGAGGTCCAGGTCGTCGGCGAGGCGGTCCGCGTAGGCGGTGATGCGCATCTTCCACTGCCGCAGGCTGCGCTGGAAGACCGGGAAGTTGCCACGCTCGGAGCGGCCGTCGGCCGTGACCTCCTCGTTGGCGAGCACCGTGCCCAGGCCGGGGGCCCAGTTCACCGGGGACTCGTCCACGTACGCGAGGCGCTGGGAGTCGACGACGGCGCGGCGCTGCTCCGGCGTGAGCGTCGCCCAGTCCGCGCCCTCCTCGACACCGTCGACGCCGCCCGGCACCGGCCGCGCACCGGAAGCGAGCTCGGCCTCGAGCTCGGCGATGCGGCGCGCACGGCCGCGACCGCCGTCGGGGCGCAGCGCGTCGGCGTCGTACCAGGAGTCGAAGATCTGGAGGAAGATCCACTGCGTCCAGCGCACGTAGTCGGGGTCGATCGTCGCGAACGTGCGGCGGGAGTCGTGCGCCAGGCCGAGGCGGCGCAGCTGACGACGCATGTTCGCGATGTTCGCCTCGGTCGTCACGCGGGGGTGCTGGCCCGTCTGCACGGCGTACTGCTCGGCGGGCAGGCCGAACGCGTCGTAGCCGAGCGCGTGCAGCACGTTCTCACCGCGCATGCGCCGGAAGCGCCCGACGACGTCCGTCGCGATGTACCCGAGGGGGTGCCCCACGTGCAGGCCCGCGCCCGACGGGTACGGGAACATGTCCATGATGAAGTACGGGCTCGCGCCCTCGGGGCCGTTGCCGTCGCCGTCCGTGAGCTCCCCCGTGGGGTTCGCGGCGAAGAACGTGCCGCGCTGCTCCCAGAGCTCCTGCCACTTGAGCTCGATCTGCTCCGCGAGCGCCGGCGTGTAGCGGTGGGCGGGGCCGCCCGCGGCGGGGGCGTCCGAGGCGTGCGGGATCGAGGTCGTGTCAGGCGTGGTCACCCGGCCGAGTTTACCGGCCGGCGGGCGGCCCGACGGCGGGCCGTCCACCCCGTGCGAGGATGTGCGCCGTGATCATCGTGACGACCAACGAGGTGCCCGGCTACCGCATCGACGCGGTGCTCGGCGAGGTGATGGGCATGACCGTGCGCAGCGCGAACATCGGCGCGAACTTCGTCGCGTCGTTCCGCTCGATCGGCGGCGGCGAGGTGACCGAGTACACCAAGCTCGTCTACGAGTCCCGCCAGGAGGTCATGCACCGCATGGTCCAGGAGGCGCAGCGTCGTGGCGGGAACGCCGTCGTCGGCATGCGCTTCGACACGGGCGAGATCGCGGCGTCGTTCTCGGAGGTGTGCGCGTACGGCACCGCGGTCGTGGTCACGCCGATCCCGGCGGGCCAGCCCGGCGCGACGGCGCAGTCCGCCCACCAGGCGCAAGGCGCGCCCGCACCCCAGCAGCCGGGCGGTCACGGCTACCCGCAGGACGCCGCGCCGGACCAGCCGGCCTGGCCCTGACGCACTCCGCGGGGCGCGCCGCCGGACCCTCGCGGGGCCGCGGCGCGCCAGCGCGTGTCAGAACAGCGTCATGATGATCGGGCCCTTGACCAGCAGGATCCACGCGACGAGCGCGACGTAGCCGATCGCCAGGAACAGGTGCCGGTTGCCCACGAGCGTGCGTCGCACGCCGTCACCCGCGGGCAGGTACCCCTCCTGGACCGCGTGGACCACCTGGTACCAGAACAGCGGGAGCATGGCGAACCACACGACCATGCAGTAGGGGCACATCGCCGAGATCTCGTACATCGTCGTCCAGATGAGAAAGACGATCAGGCCCATGCCGAGGGTCGTCCCGCCGAGGAGCGCGAGCCAGTACCAGCGCGGGAGCCGCGCGCCCGCGAGCAGCACGACGCCCGTCGTGATGACGACCGGGAACGCCGCGATGCCCAGCAGGGGGTTCGGGAACCCGAGGAGCGAGCCCTGCCACGAGTCCATCGCGTCGCCGCAGTCGAGGAGCGCGTTGAGGCTGCACGACGGCACGTGGTTCGGGTCCGCGAGCTTGAGGAACTTCTCGATCGCCAGCGCCGCCGAGCCGGCGAGACCGATCGCGCCGAGCACGACGAGCAACCAGCCCATCGTGCGCGTGCTGATCGGGCGGGGACCGGACGACGGCAGCAGCTCGTCGTCGTGGTCGGCGGACACGCTCGCACCGGCGGTGGCGCTCTTGCTCACGGGGACGCTCCTCGTGGGTCACCGGCTCGCGCCGGACGTGACGGGGCGCACGGCGGTGCGCGCAGGGCACAACCTACCGCGCGTCGCTGGGTCCCGGCTGGGAGCCCGCCGAGGTAGAGGCGTGGTCGCCATTCCCGGCGTGTGGTCACCCTGGGTGGTCGGGGTGGGTGGTGTCGACTCACCCGGGTCGGTGCTCACCACGACCAGGGCGCTACCTCGGCGGACCGGGGCTCTACCTCGGCGGGCTGACCGGCTCCATCGCTGGCGAGCGGGCGTCGTCGGGCAGGGTGGTGGCGACGACGCCGGCGGGGCGGCGGCCGACGAGGAGGATGATCGCGAGGCCGGCGACGGTGAGGACGACGCCGGTCCAGGCCGGGGCGAGGTAGCCCCAGCCGGCGGCGATGACGAGGCCGCCGAGGAACGCACCGTTCGCGTTGCCGACGTTGAGCGCGGAGTGGCACAGCGCCGCGCCGAGCGAGGGCGCGGCGGGTGACAGGTCCATGAGGCGCGTCTGGAGCGAGAGGCCGAGGACCTGGGAGGTGACGCCGAGCAGGAAGAGCGACAGCACGGCGGGGACGGGGTGGTGGCCGGTGAGGGCGAACAGCGCGAGCGTCACGCCCGTGGAGACGAACCCCAGGTAGACGGTGCGCATGACGGAGCGGTCGGCGAGCCGGCCGCCGAGGACCGTGCCGACGGTCATGCCGACGCCGAAGATCGCCAGGACGAGCGGCACGGCGGCGGACGACAGGCCGGTGACGCGCGTGATGGTCGGCTCGACGTAGGAGTAGACGGCGAACATGCCGCCGAACCCGACCGCGGCGCCGACGAACCCGAGCCACAGGGGCCCGTTGCGCAGCGCGCCGAGCTCGCGGCGCACGCTCGAGTCCTCGTTCCCCGCACCTGCCGGGACGAGCCACCACAGGGCGGCGAGCGTGACGAGGCCGAGCGCGCCGACCACGACGAAGGCGGCGCGCCAGCCGAGCTGCTGCCCGGCGAAGGTCGAGAGCGGGACGCCGACGACGTTCGCGATGGTCAGCCCGGCCATCATGGTCGCGACGGCGCGCCCGCGGCGCCCGGGGCCGGCGACGGCGGCGCCGACCGCGGCCCCGACGCCGAAGAACGCACCGTGCGGCAGCCCCGCGAGGAACCGGCCGGCGACGAGCGTCTCGATGCTCCCGGCGGTCGCGGAGAACAGGTTCCCGAGGGTGTAGAACGCCATGAGGGTGACGAGCAGCGTCTTGCGGGGCAGGCGTGCCGCGACGACGGTGAGCAGCGGGGCCCCGACGACGACGCCGACGGCGTAGGCCGTGATGGCGTGACCCGCGGTGGGGATCGACACGTCCAGGTCGGTCGCGATGTCGGACAGCAGGCCCATCGTCGCGAACTCGGTCGTACCGATCGTGAAGCCGCCCATGGCGAGCGCGAGCAGCGCGGGTCCGGCCCCGCGCAGGCGCCCGGCGCTCGCGGGGGGCGTACCCGTGGGGGGTGCGTCCGCGGCAGGCGCGGGCGTGGCGGTGCTGTCGGTCATGGTGTCCTCGGGCGTCGGGCGTCGTGGGCAGGGCGGCGGTGGAGACCTCGGACCGGGTCACGATCGAATCGATTCGAGGGGTGTCGGCGACGTCGGCGACGAGAACTGGGGCAGACCGTCAGTCTAGGCGGAGACAGGCTCCGCGCGCACGACCCACACGTGGTCCGCGGCGCGCAGGCCGAGCTGCGCGGGCGGCGTCGGGCGCGCGGCGTCGGGGCCGGAGCCCGGCCCGGCAGCGGCGGGCGGCGACCAGACGACGGAGAGGATGCCGGCGTACTCGCGGCGCTCGCGCACCTCGACGCCGGTGTCCAGGCCGACGCCGATCTCCGCGAGGTAGCGCAGGACGTCCGGGTCGGCGTCGGAGATCCGCGCCACGGTCCCCCGGTCCCCCACGACGAGGTCCGCGAGCGGCACCGCGGGCGGACGCACGACGCTCCCGTCCGCCCCCGGGATCGGGTCGCCGTGCGGGTCGCGCGTCGGATGCCCGAGGCGGGCGTCGATCCGCTCCATGAGCAGGTCGGAGACGGCGTGCTCGAGCACCTCGGCCTCGTCGTGGACCTCGTCCCAGCCGTAGCCGAGCTCGGACACGAGGTAGGTCTCGAGGAGCCGGTGGCGTCGCACCATGGCGAGCGCGAGGCTGCGCCCGCGCTCGGTGAGCGTGATCGCCCCGTAGGGCGCGTGCTCGAGGAGACCCTGGGCGCTGAGGCGGCGCACGGTCTCCGAGACCGTGGAGGCGCCGACGCCGATGCGCTCGGCGAGGAGCTTGGTCGTCACCCTCTCGTCCGACCACTCCTGGGCGGCCCAGACGACCTTGAGGTAGTCCTGGGCGACGGGCGTCAGGTCGGTCGGGTGGTCCACCCGACCACCCTAGGTCACGGGCTCGTCCGCGGTCCTCAGGGTGTCGCGGGTCGGACGAGCTGAAGCCGCACCTCGACCGTGCCCTCGTCGCGCACCTGGACCGGCGCGACGGGCGGCACCGCGATGCCGAAGTCGGAGAAGCGCACGCCGATCGCGCCGGTCGCGAGGACGCCGTCACCGGACCGCTGCGCCTCGAGCGCCACCGTCACAGCCTCGGTCTCGTCGCGGATCGTCAGCGCACCCGATGCCTCGAGGCGCACCGGCGCCGTCGTGGACGAGAGCTCGCTCACGTCGAGCGGCGAGGTGAGCGAGAAGAGCGTGGTCGGGTAGAGATCGGTCTCGAGCGCCTGCTGGAGCTGGCGGTCCGCCACGGAGGACCCGGTCCGGAGCGTCGTCGTCTCGACCGTCACGGTCGCGGTCTCCAACGACCCCGACCGCACGCGGAACGTCCCGCTGACGCCCGGGGTGACGCCCAGGAGCACGGCCTCGTCGGCCGGCACGTCGAGGACGTCGGCGCGGAAGCCCGCCTCGGACCCGGGGCCGACGACCCACTCGCCGTCGACGTCGAACGGACCGGGCACGGCGGGCGCCGCCGACGCCGTCGACTCCCCCGGCGACTGCAGGCCCAGCGGCGGTGGCGTGCGACCCTCGCGCACCTCCGAGTAGACGAACGGCGCGAGGAGCACCACGACGAGCGCGAGGACCACCGACACGACGATCCAGCGCGTGGACCTGCTCATACGGCACATCCTGCCGCGTCCGACCGCGTGCGGCCAGGACCGACGCGCGCCGGCTCAGCCCTCGGTGGCGGGCACGTCGTCGGTGGGCTCGTCGGCCGGGGCCTCCCCGCCCTCGACGCCCTCCTCGCTGCCGTCACCGGCCGGCTCCTCGACCACCGGCACGCCCGACGGCGTGGGCCAGGCGATGCGCGGCCAGACCTTCGCGGACTCGTCGGTCCCGATCTGCACGAGCTGCCAGTCGACGATGCGGCGCCGCTCGGGGTCGAAGCGCAGCACCGTCATCTCGGCCGTGCCCTTGAGCGGGCCGATGCGGAGCTGGTCCTTGACCGCCCCTGCGGTGCTGCCGCTCACGTACCGGACGCCGCCGCCCATCCGCTCCGGGCCGGACCGGGTGTGCATGTGGCCGGAGATCTGGTTCGGCACGCAGCCGGAGTCGAGCGCCTCGTTCCCCATGCGCGGCGTGTGGATGAGGAGGAGGTCGATCCCGTCGCCGTCCTCCTGCTCGGCGCACGCGACCTCGGTGAGCCGGGCCGCGTACTCCTCGGGGGTCTCCTCCCGCGGGGGCTGGCTACCCAGGCCGAGGCGCGTCTCGAGCGGGTCGCGGTCGCCGAGGATGCGGATCCCCTCGACCTCGACGACCTTCCCGTCCAGCACGGTCTGGCCGTTGGCCCGCTCCTGCGCCGAGGTCTCGACGCTGTCGTGGTTGCCGTCCGAGACGACCATGGTCGCGCCCTTCGGCACCGCGGACGCGAACGAGTCGACGCAGAACGACTCGACCGCCGTGCCGTTCATCGTCGTGTCCCCGGCGTTGAGCACGATCGACGCCCCGGAGCGCTCGGCCGCGGTCCGGATGAGCGGCGTCATGCCCGTGTTGCAGTGCAGGTCGCTCACGACCAGGAGCGTGACGAGGTCCTCCTCGGCCGCGGGCTCCGGGGCGGGCTCCTCCGTCGCCTCGGCGTCGGCCGACCCCTCGGCGCCGGAGACGTCCCCGCCCGCGTCCTCGTCGCCGGTGCCCGACGGCGGGGCGTCGGTCGCACCGGCCTCGTCCCCCGTCGTGGTGGTCGCGTCGGGCGACGTCGCCTCGTCGGGCGAGGGCTCGTCGTCGGACGTCGCCCTCGCCGCGGGCAGCGGCGCGGTGAGGCGCTGGATGCGCTCGCGCCGGTCCCACGCGGCGACGAGATTGGCGTCCGCGCGCGCGTAGAAGTCCTCGTTCTCGCGGTAGAGGTCGATGAGCATCGCGCCGTAGGTGTCGACGACGCCCGCGAGCCGGCCGGTGATGCGCGCACCCTCGAGCGGGGTCCCGTCGAAGACGGCGGACGCGCGCTGGGACGGGCCGGTCGTCGTGCCGGGGTCGCTCGCGACGAGCGAGACGCCGACGAGGGAGACGAGGACGACCCCCGCCGTGATCTCGTAGGTGCGCGGCGCGACGCGCTCGGTGAGCTCACGCCGGCGCGGCGGGCCGAGCAGGAGGTAGAGCCCTGCGCCGACGGCCCCGACGACGAGGATGGCGAACCCGGTCCGGCGCAGCGCGTCGACGACGAGGGCCCGCGCGACCGAGCCGATCGTCTCCTGCGGGCCGCCGAAGAAGCGCAGGTAGTCCTCGAGGTCCTGCGACAGACCCTCCAGTGTGTCCGCCTGTCCGACGGCCGTGAGGTCGGCGGGGATCTCTTCCACCGTGACGTCGGCTCCGAGGCCGAGCGGCAGCGGGGAGTCGATCTGGATCGTCCCGAGCGGGCCGAGGTCGACGGTGACGAGGCCGTTCGTCGTGACCTCGTAGAGCGCCTCGTGGGGGCCGAGGCTGCGCTCGGCGGTCGCGGTCGTGACCCCCCACACGACGCACGGCACGAGAGCGAGCAGGACGGCGAGGGTCCAGCGGACCCAGCGGGGCGGGGTGCGGTGCGGACGGCTCATCACCGCCCAGCCTCCCGGATCGCGGCTCTCGCCGCCAACCGCGAGCGCCGCGCGCCCCGCCGCGAGGGTGCGGCGGGGCGCGTGGGACGGCGCGTCGTCAGGACTTCGCGTTCCGCAGCGTGACGAGCGCCACGCCCGCGGCGACGAGCATGAGCACCACGCCGATGAGCGACGTCGTGCCCACGCCGCTGCCGAACGCGGCGTGCGCGGAGTCCAGCAGCGCCTGCGCCTGCCCGGCGGGCAGGGTCGAGGCGACCTGGGTCGCGCCCCCGAGCGTCTCGGCCGCGGCGACGGCGTCGGCCGCAGGGACGCCCGCCGGGACGACGACGTTCGCGTAGTACGACGCCGTGAGGATGCTCCCGAGGACGGCGGTGCCGAGCACGGCCCCCACCTCGTACGCGGTCTCGGAGATCGCGGACGCCGCGCCCGCCTTCGCGGCGGGGACGGACGACACGATGAGGTCGTTCGACACGGTCTCGGCCGCGCCGACGCCGAGCGACAGGACGACGAACGCCACGACCAGCAGCAGGAGGGTGCTCTCCCCCGCGCCCGCGGCGACGATCGCGTACCCCGTCGCGGAGAAGAGCAGCGCGACGGCGACGACGTGCGCCGGGCGCACGCGGCGCACGACCCGCACGACGCCGAGGCCTGCCACGATCATGACGATCAGGCCGGGCAGGAGCGCGACGCCCGCCTGCATCGGCGTGAGCCCGAGCACGAGCTGCACGTCCTGGGACACGAAGAACAGGAACCCGACGAGCGAGAACACGGACAGCAGGTTGACGAGCACCGCGCCGCTGAAGGCCCCGTGGGTGAACAGGCGCACGTCGATCATCGGGTCGGGCCGGCGGAGCTGGCGGCGCACGAACAGCACCCCGGCGACGAGACCGACCACGACGCTCCCGAGCGCAACGGTGCTCACCCCGGACTTCGCGAGCATCTTGATCCCGTACACGACGGGGGTCATGGTGGCCATGACGAGCACGATCGAGAGCACGTCGATGCGGCCCGGCGCGGGGTCGCGCGACTCGGGCACGAAGAACGGCGCGAGCGCGAGCAGCAGCACGAGCACCGGGACCGCGAGGAGGAAGACCGAGCCCCACCAGAAGTGCTCGAGCAGGAACCCGCCGACGATCGGGCCCAGCGCCGACCCGGCGGCGAACCCCGCCGCCCAGATCGCGATGGCCAGACGGCGCTCCTCGCGGTCGACGAAGACGTTGCGCAGGATCGAGAGCGTCGACGGCATGAGCATCGCGCCGAAGAAGCCGAGCGCCGCACGCGAGGCGACGAGCGCCCCGGCCGTGGGCGCGTAGGCGGCGACGACCGACACGGCCGCGAACCCCACGGCGCCGACGAGGAGCAGCCGGCGGCGGCCGACGCGGTCGGCGAACGAGCCCATCGGCACGAGCAGGCCGGCGAGCACGAGCGGGTAGATGTCGATGATCCACAGCAGCTGCGTCCCGCTGGGTCGCAGCGACTCGGAGATCTGGGGCAGCGCGAAGCTCAGCACGGTGTTGTCGATCGACACGAGCAGCACCGGGAGCATGAGCACGGCGAGCGCGAACCAGCGGCCGGCGGCGCCGCGCGCGGGTCCGCGTGTCGTGGGCGCGTGCTGGGCGGGCGCGGTCCGGCCGGCCGTCGAGGTCGTCGTCACGGGGGTCGTCACGGCGAGAGGTCCTTCCACGTTCTGCGGACGGTCGGGGCGACGCGGTGGCGTCGACCTTCCAAACCGTCCAGACGGTACAGTAACGATCTCGAGCCTCACCGTCATCCCGAGCACGGTGTGACGCTGCGCACCGCCGCCTCTCCCCTGTCGGCCGTCGCCTGCGACGCCGCCCCCGGTCCGACGGCCGGCGCACCACGCCCTCCCACTACCCTCGGAACCATGCCGCCGCCCCCCGCCGCCCGCGCCAAGGTCCTGCGCGCGTTCGCGTCACTGCTCGTCGAGCAGGGCGAGCGCGCCGCCACGCTCGATGCCGTCGCTGAGCGTGCCGGCGTCTCCAAGGGCGGGCTGCTCTACCACTTCGGGTCCAAGGACGCGCTCGCCGACGGCCTCACCGAGCACCTGCGCGAGCTCACGGCCGCCGACGTCGAGGCGATGCGCGCCGCACCCGCGGGCGCCGTCGACTACCTCATCCGCACCTCGACGCTCGTCGACACCGAGTTCGAGCTCGTCTACCTCGCCGTGTCCCGGCTCGCGCAGGGGTCGTACCCGCGCGCCCGCGCCGCGCTCGACGGCGCGCACGACGCCTGGACCCGCGCCGTCCTCGACGAGGTCGGCGACCCCGTCGTCGCGCACGCGATCGTCCTGCTCAGCGACGGGCTCTACGCGCACGCCGCGCTGAGCAGCGACGTGCTCGGGCGCGTCACCGGCGGCGCCTCGGAGGCCGACGACGCCGCGGACGCCGCGGGTGAGGACCTCGCCTTCCGCGGACCGCGACCCGGCGACGACGTCGACGACCTCCTCCGGCTCATCGGCGAGCTGGTCGCACTGCGGCGACCGGGAGGAGCACGGGGACCTCTCGACAACTGAGCGCTCGACACCAGCCGGCACCCACGCGCGCAAGCACAGTACACACCCGCGCCACGCGGTCATACGCTCGATCTGACGCGAAAGCCACGGTCTGGGGGCTCGCGCAGGTGCAGACCTGCGTGATCCACCACATTCGTAACACTCTCCACCATGCCGCCCGGCGGCACGGGGAGCAGATGGCCCGGGACGTCAAGCCGATCTACACCGCGGTCAACGCCAATCAGACGAGGTCCCAGATGGGCGACTTCGCCGAGAGGTGGGCCACCAAGTACCCGGCCGCCGTCAAGCTGTGGCGGTCCGCCGGGGAGAGTTCATCCCTTTCTCGGCTACGACGTCTAGATCCGCAAGATCATCTGCACCAAGAACGCGATCGAAAGCCTGATCGCCAGCTCCCGTTGCGCGGTGCGGGCCCTAGGCACATCCCAACGACGCCGCCCTGTAGTTCCTCTACCTCGTGACCCGATCCCTGGACCCGACAGGCCGCGGTCGGGCACGATGGGTCATCCGGTGAAAGGCGGCACTGAACCATCTGAAGAGCTGGAATACCCTCGCCCGCGGTTCCGCGGCCGACTTGCCGAGGCCCCAGGGTCAATCCGCATCGCCACAAACCTCGATCCCTTCCTCTTGAGATGGCAACCGTGAACAACCCGATAAGTCAGGTGAATCAGATCACCTACCCGGTCAGTAGATCGCAGACATGCTCCAGCCACCCTGAGATAGGCATGTCGACATCGCTCTCATACACGTCAGCCCCCCACGACAAATGCATTGTAGCAGCCAAGGCTTCGCTCGATGGCCTCTGCGCAAGTACGGCGCGAATCTCATTGCAGGCCTGGATCTTCTCCTCAGCAGTGGCATCCGCACAATACTCGCGCACTGCGTCGTCGGCAGTCGGATAGAGATCTCTCCAATCCTGATGAAAATAAGCCCCGAAAAACTCTAAAGCGGCTGAGCGCCGACTCTGTGCCACTAGGCCTCCCCTCACGAATACGAAGTGATGTCTGGAAATGCAGTCAGAATCCGATAGCCGCTCTCAAAGTTGGGGTCTCGCGTCAGAACGGTCGTTACGCCATGGACGGCCTCTGGCGCGGAGCCGCCGGGCGGCACGGACCAGCCTGTGGGCGTGTCGAACTTAGTATAGATCGTGTGTGGCTTCTTGGAGGCACTCGCGAGCCAATCGTCAATTTGCGATGCACTAGCATCGATGCTACGACCAATCATTATTTCCGCATCGGCCTCGTTGAAGAACCTTGACGCACGCTGGGGCCCCTTCTGCCCTGGCAGTTGGCCATTCGCCCTCCTGACGAGGTAGCCGTCGTCGACATCAACGTGCTTCAACAAGGTGTGCGATGTGCCGACTTCATTTGCCCGCAAACTGCCCCCTGGAAGGGCGCTCAGTGGGCTGCGGCCGAAAATGCTGCCAACGTGCTCGAATTTTTTGAACTTTGAGATGGGCACCAAGCCAGCGCCGAATGTGACGCACGCAATCGCCGAGCCAGCGCCACAGTTCCGTCCATCATTGATGCCGCTAAACTCCAAGAACGCATTACTTGCTGCGCTTTCGAACCGGCTGGGGACGTAGCGCTGGTTCGGCATCGGGCGGCTACCTTGAGGCCGGAATGCTGGCGCAGGGCGAAACCCGAACGCGTTCGTCCTCTTTGACGCAAACGGTGAAACCGGTTGCCAAAAGGGTGGCCGCTTGACGGGCCCCGGCTTTGAGGCCATGCCGTCGGGGCGCATGCCGAGGAGTCCGGTGGGGTCGGACATGGTGACGGGGGTGTTGTTGGCGTAGGCGTAGGCGTGCCATTGTTGTGGTTCGGTGAGGTCCATGATCGGGTCG
Source organism: Cellulosimicrobium sp. GQ32 (assembly GCF_059758455.1). Lineage (NCBI taxonomy): Bacteria > Bacillati > Actinomycetota > Actinomycetes > Micrococcales > Promicromonosporaceae > Cellulosimicrobium > Cellulosimicrobium sp. GQ32. Next base: position 164,096 of record NZ_JCAXEP010000008.1, read on the forward strand.
ACGGTGATGAATCGGCCGATCTGGGGGTCGTAGTATCGGGCGCCGATGTGGGTGAGTCCGGTGGTGTCGGTGGGTTTGCCGAGGAAGCCCTTGTCATCGATCCAGGGGGTGGCGGTGCCGCGGGGGTTGCCGTAGGGGTCGTGGTAGCGGCGGGTGGCTTGGTTGGTGCCGTTGTTGATCGCGATCTCGGCGGTGCCGTGGTGGTCTGCGACGAGGGTGTTGACGCCGGAGGCGCCAGTCGTGGTGCGGGTGGCGATGGTCCTGCCGGCGAAGGTGTAGTACCGGGTCGCGATGGTGGTAGTCCCGGTGGTGGTGAGCTCGAACCTTGGCAGATAGGCGGTGGTGGTGTTGCCTTCCTTGCGCAGGAGTCGGTCGCCGTCGGCGGTGTAGATGTAGTCGCCCTTGACGGTGCCCGCTTCGGTGAGGGTGTCGAGCTTGCCCTCGGCGTCCCAGGTCAGGGTCTGTGCAGGCTTACCGGCGACGTTGCGGGTGGTGGTGTTCCCTGCGGCGTCGTAGGTGTACGTGTCAGTGCCGGTGCTGGCGCCGGTGGAAACGACCTTGCTGACGGCGTGGGGGCGCGTTGTGCCCGCGGCGGGATAGGTGTAGGTATCGATGGTGTTGCCGGCGGTGGCGTGGGCCGTGGTGGTGGTGCGGTTGCCGACGGTGTCGAAGGTGTAGCTGGTCCAGTACGCGGCGGCGCCCCCGAGGTTGCCGGTGGTGCGTCCGGTGGTGGCGCAGTCAGTGGTGCTGGGTGTCCAGGCTTCGGTGAGGCGGCGCAGCCCGTCGTAGGTGAAGCACTGGACGTCCGCCGCACGGGTGCCGGGGGTGTCGGCGATGGAGGTGATGTTCCCAGCATCGTCGTAGGTGTACTGCACGTCGAGGTCGTAGGAGGTCTGGCCCTCGCGTTGCAGCCAGGTCTTGTCGGGGCGGCGGGTGCCGTGCTCGTAGGAGTGGTTGAGCATCTGGGAGTACCCGGAGCCCAGGTCGGTGACGAGGGGTTCGCCGTAAACGGAGTACTGGGTGCCCGAGACGTAGGAACCCCACCCAGGTCCGCCACCCATGCGCTGGGCGATGGAGCGGGCGTCGTAGAACGTGGTGACGGTCTCGGCGCCCATCCCACCGGCAGCGGGGTAGGTGACCGATCGCGGTTGTCCGTCCAGGGTGTAGGTGTAGCTCGTCGTGTAGCTACCGGCCAGGGCACCCGTAGCGGCGGGGAGCGTGACCTTCGTGCCCAGTGGACGGTAGCCCTCGTCGTACCCGGTGATCGCGGTGACGTAGGCGCTAGCACCGTCGTTGCGGGTGGAAGACGTGAGCTGCCCCTTGGCGAGAGTGTCGTAGGCCCACGAGGCGCGCACGGTCCCGGTGGCGGAACCTTCGCGGAGCTGGGTCTTGCGCCCGAGGAGGTCGTACACGTTGGCGAGCGTGACCCCGCGTGCGTCGGTCGAGGTCAGGAGCTGCCCGGCGTCGTCGTAGGTCGAGGTGCTCGCGCCCTTGTCCGGGTCGGAGGCGCCGGTCTGGCGGCCGCGCAGGTCGTAGGTGTAGGTCCACTGGTTCCCGGCGGGGTCGGTCATGGATGCCAGGCGCCCGGCCTTGTCCCAGGTGTAGGTCGTGGCCTGGTGGGTACCGGTGGGCGCGGGCCCGGTGTACTGCAGGAGCTGGGTGGTCTGCCCGCGGGCGTCGGTGATGGTGGTGGTCGGGGTGCCGCCGGTGGGCGGGTCGACGCTGACGCGGTCGCCGCCGTAGGTGGTGGTGGTGCGCCAACGCTCTTGCTCGGTGACCTGGAAGATCTCCGCGACCGCCCGCCCTGCCCCGTCGTAGGACGTCAGGGTGCGCCCGGGCAGCGCCGTGGTGGGGATGACGGGCGCGGTGGCGGGGTCTCCGGTGGTGTACCAGGGGCTGTTAGTCCGGGTCAGCAGGCCGCGCGAGTCGTAAACCTGATCGGTCACGACACGGCCCGCGGTGTTGCGGTCCCCGGTCGGGGATTGGGTCTGGGTCGGTCGCAGCAGCCCGTCATACAAGGCCACGGACGTGGAGTAGGTGCCGTCATGGATGAGGCTCTTCGTGGTGACGGCGTTCTGCCCGGTCGCGCTGATCGTGTACGCAAACGTGGTGTGTGCGGTGTCCGTGCCCTGCACCCGCCCCGGCTTCCACACCCCGACAAGGCGCCCGAGAGCGTCGTACGCGCCCGAGGTGACCTTCCCGTTCGGGTCCGTCGTCTTGGTCGGTGTCCCCCACGCCGGGTCGAGGTCCGTGGTGGTGACGTGCGCGGTCAACGGCCCAGTGCCGTCGGGGTCCGGCCCGGTCAGCACGGTCTTGGTTACGGGGCCTGCGCCCGTGGGCGTGTAGGCGGTCGTCGTGGGACGCCCGAGGGCGTCGGTCACCTTGGTCACGCGTCCGAGCGCGTCGTAGGTGTTCGTGGCCGTGGTGGCGTACTGCGCCGTGGTCCCGGAGTACGCCTTGAGTTCCTGGGACTGGGTCACCAGCCCTCGCGTGGGCGCTGCGCCGACCGCAAGACCGTCATAGGCAATGCGTGCGTCACTGATCACGTCAGTGGGACGTGCCGGGGTGCTCGCGCAGGCTTTGGCGACGGTCTCGGTGCGCGAGACCGTGCTCAGGATGTGCTTGGTGGTGTTGCGGGCGTACTCGATGCGGGTGCACCGGTCGTCGGCCGCGGTCGCGATGTCGCCCTGGTCCTCGACCTGGACTGGCATTCCGTAGTCGCCGTAGGTCGTGACGGTGCGGGTGGTGCGCTTGCCGCCGGGCAGTGCCGGCGCGGTGGTGCGGGTTTCGCTCGTCCCGACCCCGGTGTGCCGGGCCGTGATCGCGTTCGCTCCGGTCGCGGTCGGGTCCGACGCCCAGGGAGTCGTGAGGGTGCCGGATACTTCGGCGGCGCCGTTGTACGTGATCTCTTCGCGGGCGAACCCGTTGAAGTGGTCGTGGTCGGTGATCCCGTCCACCGCAACGGTCTTCGTCCCGCCCGCGGGTGCGGCGCGGTCGCCGTGCATGCCGCGGAAGAACCGGTACCGCGTCTTGAGCTGGGGGTAGTCCGGGTTCCCACTGGCGCCGGTCACGACGTCCACGGTGGCGTACCCGCGGAACTGCCCCCACGTACGGTACTTGGGCTGGACGAGCTCGTTGTCGTCGTAATGCCACGCCGCACCACCGACATAGGAATAGCTCGTGACCACAGGCTCGGACTGGCTGTCGCGCCCTGCGTCCACGATGGAGGACACCAGGTACTTGTGGAAGTACTCCTGGGTCAGCCCGATCGATCCTTCGGGGTCCCAGTACACCGGGAAGCAGCGCCGCGTGTTCGACTCGGGCGCGGCAGGCAGGTTCGTCGTGGTGCAGTCGACCGGCGTGTAGTTGATGCTGGTGCTGCCGCCAGACTCGGTGTTGATCCCGATCACCCGGTACCGGTTCATCGCCGGCCCCAGGTCACCCAACGTGTCCACACGGTTAGCCATCTGCGCCCCGATGAACGTCGTCTTCGGCAGCGTGATCGCGCTCGAGGCCGCCAGGCCCTTGTGCTCGATGGAGGCCAGCCACAGCACCGGGTCCTGCCCATCACCCGGGTCCGGGAACTGCTGCCCCAGCGTCCAGGAGTCGACGTTGCGGTACGCGGAGCCGCTCAGGACCTTGGTCGTGACCGTGGTCAGGCGCTTGCGGGTGAAGAACGCCGGGGAGAACTGGTTCGGGCACGACGTCGTCGAGGAACAGATCAGGTCGAACGGCACGTCCGGCCACTTCGACGCATTCGCCGACGTCAGCTGCGCCGGATCACACGTCACCGCACCAGACGGCAGGCACCGCTCCGCAACCGTGAACTCCACACGCGCGGGCGAGCTCGCGCTCTCCTCACCGGCACGCTGCCCATAGTCGATCCGCGCCAGGTACCCACCCCGCACGTACGAGGACACCGCGGTGCCCAGGTTGCGCCCGTAGCTGTTCGTCTCCTTCGCGTACACGTACGTCAACGAGTTCCCCGACGGGTCCACGACATAGTCCAGATTCCACCGCCACACCTGGTTGCACGACGCGGACGCGAACGCCGCGTTGTAGCACGGCTCCCCCGGGTGGTTGCCGAACACCGGCACCGTCCAGGCGGAGTTCAGCGCGAGCGTGTCGGTGGCCGACCGCTTGTCTCGGCCGAAGAAGTACTGGGTCCCGTCGGTCGTGGTGACCTTCCAGTGCTCACCGGACTGACCCGTGTTCCACGCCCCGGTCAGCTTCTCGACCTTTGTCCCGTCGTCCGACTTTGGCTTCCACACCCCGGTTGTCGCGTCCTTGACGAGCTCGGTCGCGGACCCGTTGAACACCAGTGTCGCGTTGTCCGACTTCCAGCACAGATCACCCGTCTCCCGCGTCGCGTTGTTCGCCGACCCCTCCCGGTCGTCCGCGCACGCCACATACTTGCGCTCCACATACCCCGACGTCAGGTCCCACCCATCTCCGACCCAGGACGTCTGGTTGTTTGTCGACGCGACACGACCGTCGATCGACCCCGAGGAGTAGTTCAGCCCAACCTCAGGCTCGAGCCCGCCCGCCGCCGGCGGCACCCGCATCGGGTAGGACCAGGCGAAGTCACCCGTCTGCTCCGACACCTGCCACGACGCCGACGCCGCCAGCGACGTCGCCGACCAGTCCCCCGTCGAACCAGACGCCGCCGACGTCACCGCGAGCGTGCCCATCTGTTCCGCGGGCACCACCGCACTTACCCTCGACGCACTGACATCGTTCGTCGACTCCAGCGGCACGACCTCTTGCGCGCAACCCGCCTCGGGATCAGCAACATCACAGTCCGGCAGCGCGACCAGCCTCAAGCGCGACGCCCAGTCCCCACCACGCACATCCGCGAAACCCGAATAGTCCACCTGGACCTCGACCGGGGCAGTGCCCTGACTGGCGCCTCCCTCCGGCTCCACGCTCAACAGCACACCGTCCACACCGACCGTACTGGCGGCTTCGGCCTCACCGACCTGCACCTCGTACTCGGGCTCCTCGCCGTCCAGCCGCTGGTCGTCCGCACCGGGAACCGCAGCCACCGTCACCGGCAACGAACCCTCGGGCTGAGCTCCGTCGGCAGCGGGGTCGAGAACAGCCTCCGCTGCCGCCGGCCACTCCACAGCTGGCTCCGCAGAAGCAGACGAAGCCGGCGCATCCGGCGTCGTAAGCCGCTCAGTCGGCCGTGCAGGCACCGACTCGACCAGGTCTTCGCTCTCTCGGTCCGGCCAGAGCGACTGCCCGTGCGCGGCACGCTCCTCCTCAGACCACGAAGCACGTTCCGACGCCGTGATCTCGTCACTTCCCGCCGCTGGTGCGGCCCCCAGCAGAGTCACGACCAGGGACGCTGCGACCGCGCCGCTGATGGCGAGCCGGACGGGACGAGAACCACTGCTCACCATCGAGGTGCCCTTCGTTATGTGTCGAGAAGACGTGCTGAATGTTGTCCTGGCGTTCATGCGGCCTGCTTCTGGCACAGGTCGAAGATCTCGTTCTCACCCAAGGCCACACCGTTGTAGACCCGCACGTCATCGACCGTGCCGGGCCAGTGGTCGTTTGGTGACCCGTTCGTCTGAGCGCGCCCCACCTGCAGGGGCCCGCCGGCAGACCAGTTCGTCGCGGCGAACGGGACTTGTGCCGCGCGCACGGGCTCGGCGAGTCCGGGGTTGTCCGGAGTACCCCACTCACACACCCACAGGGTCAACGTGCCGACGGTCGCGTCACGCACACCGGTCAGGTGCACCCACTCACCCGTCTTCACCGGGACCGCGCTCATCGACTTGATCACCGTTCCCGGCGTGTCCACCGGTGGTGCCCAGAACGCCCAGCATGATCCCGTCCCGGTTGGGCACCCCGCGTCGGTGCGGTGCCCGAGCTTGAACCCGGACACGATCTGGCTGTTCTGCGATACCGCGCCCCAGATGCTGTTCGTGTTCTCCAGCTTCACGAACGCCGACACCGTGTAACTACCACTGGTGTCCAGGACAGGACCAGAGCTCTGCGCCGTGTCAGTCGCAGAGTCGAACCGCAACGCACGGTCTGACAGGTCGTACCCGAACTCCGCCAACGGCCCGTCCACCCACTGCACCGACGACGAGACCGCCAACGACCCGGCCGAACCGGCCGAGCTCGCCCCGGTCAACCCGGCCCCCTCGTCCAGACGCCAGAACCCATCCAGCTCAGGGAACTCGACACTGAACCGGTACAACCGCACATCCGAGGTATTCCCCGCACGATCCACCGACTGCACATAGAGCCGCTGCGAACCCGGCGTCGTCGGTGTGAACGTCACCTTCGCGCCTGCCGCGACTGTCACCGACTGGTTCAGGGCGTCGGAGTTGAACGAGTACTTGTACGACACCACGTCCGACACACCACCGTTGGACAACTGGAACTGCCCACCCTTACCCACCCCACCAGACACCGCATTCTCCGGATACACCCCCGCCAAACCAGCCACCGCAGCAACACCTGGCACCTTGTCCGGACGCGTCACATCCACCGTGAACTCACATCGACCAGCGGTGCCGTGGCGTCCCTCGGGGTCGGTCGCCGACGCCCACCAGACGTAGGTCGTGTTGTCGGCGAGCTTCCCGGCGGGGACCCGCATCGCGTGGGTGCTGCCCGAGGTCATGAAGCTCGAGTTGGCGTAGAACGTGTCGGCGTTGTCGCCCAGGCGTCGCACCTGGAAGTTGCCGCGCAGCGTCCCCCCGTCGGGATCTGACACCGTCACTCGCAGTTCCGGAGTCGTCGAGCGAAGGTACGGCCGATCGGCCCCCGTCACACACGAGGACTGAGGGTCCAGCGTGCTCATGCCCAATGGTGCGTTCGGGGCGCGGTTGTACGTCACCGACAGCGTCGCGTCGTTGCGATACCGCTTCCACCCCGCCGCCATCGACGACTCGTCCGACGCCTTCAGACCGATAGCAAGGGTCTGCCAACCCGAACTCGCCTGGAGCTTCGCGCCCTCGATCACGTTGAACTCGACCCAGCGCTGGTTCGAGCACCCTTCCTTGTGCGCCAGGCTCTGCGTGGTCAGCAGGCGTCCCCAGCTGGAGACATGGCTGTTCCATGTCGTCGACGCGGTCACCGGTCCCGTCGCGTACGCCTGCACACCACGTGCCGTGCAGTCCCACGAGTGCTGCCCGTAGACACGGAACTCTGCGGAGGCGATGTCCAGGGGTCCCATCGTGCCGAGCACATCCAACCCGTAGAAGTGCCACGCCAACCGGTAGACGTCGTTGGAGCGCGTACATGCCGACGTCGCCCCGGGATCACATAGGCCCATTCCCTGGTCTCCAGAGAACTTGTAGCCAGCTACCGTTCCCGGCACACCAGACCGGATCACCGTCCAGTGGTTGCGGCTGCCGCTGATGCTCGGGTCGATGTAGACCGGCCACTGCGTCTGCGGGCTGGTGAGCATGTCTGCGTCGGGCACGATCGTGACCGCGTCTGCGCCCAGGTCCACGGGCATCTCGGCGACGCGATCGCCGCTCAGCGGCGCAGCCGCACGGTCTTCAGCGCGAAGGTCACCATGCACCGCTTCCGTGTCTGCGAGAGCAGCTGTGCCCATGGTCCGAGCCGCGGGCATTTTCGATGCGCCGTCGGCAGCCGGCGCCGCGGAATCCCACATCAGCGGAGTCGGGGAAGTGAACACCGGTTCGCCTGCTTCATCGACTGCCTGGAAACTGCCCTCCGCCTCGGAGATCTCCAGACCGTCCGTCGCCGTCACCGGGAACGACAACTCCCCAAGCGCCGGGTTCTCTGCCGCCTCGGGCGACTCGACTCGCAGCACCTCGGAGAAACCCGTGCCGTCCTCGTCGACCGTCACGACAAGGTCAACCCCTTCGAGAACCTGGGGGTAGGTGATCTGGGACCCGTCCACCACGGGCGAAGTCAGGTCAAACGGCACGTCGAAGGTCAGCTCGTGACCATCTCGCACAATGCGCGCCAACGGGCTCTCGCCTGTCCCGTCGGAGAACTCCATCTCCAGCGCAGGCGCCGCGACCTTCAATCCGCCATCGCCCTCGACCACCTGCGCGTCGACGGGCTCCCAGATCCCGTTCACGTCGGTGCGCACCGCGGTCGCCGACGTCTCTACTCGCGTCGTCCCCTCGGGAGTCGCATAGACCGTGTCCCAAGGCGAGCGCTCCGAGACGATCTCGACGTCCTGGCCGCAGTTCGACGCCAGGGCCACCGCCGCGTCAGCGGAAGCAGCCTCATCACCACAGACGGACGCGGCGGGCTCTGAGATCTCGTCGCTTCCTACCGCTGGTGCGGCCCCCAGCAGAGTCACGACCAGGGACGCTGCGACCGCGCCGCTGATGGCGAGCCGGACGGGACGAGAACCACTGCTCACCATCGAGGTGCCCTTCGTTATGTGTCGAGAAGACGTGCTGAATGTTGTCCTGGCGTTCATGCGGCCTGCTTCTGGCACAGGTCGAAGATCTCGTTCTCACCCAAGGCCACACCGTTGTAGACCCGCACGTCATCGACCGTGCCGGGCCAGTGGTCGTTTGGTGACCCGTTCGTCTGAGCGCGCCCCACCTGCAGGGGCCCGCCGGCAGACCAGTTCGTCGCGGCGAACGGGACTTGTGCCGCGCGCACGGGCTCGGCGAGTCCGGGGTTGTCCGGAGTACCCCACTCACACACCCACAGGGTCAACGTGCCGACGGTCGCGTCACGCACACCGGTCAGGTGCACCCACTCACCCGTCTTCACCGGGACCGCGCTCATCGACTTGATCACCGTTCCCGGCGTGTCCACCGGTGGTGCCCAGAACGCCCAGCATGATCCCGTCCCGGTTGGGCACCCCGCGTCGGTGCGGTGCCCGAGCTTGAACCCGGACACGATCTGGCTGTTCTGCGATACCGCGCCCCAGATGCTGTTCGTGTTCTCCAGCTTCACGAACGCCGACACCGTGTAACTACCACTGGTGTCCAGGACAGGACCAGAGCTCTGCGCCGTGTCAGTCGCAGAGTCGAACCGCAACGCACGGTCTGACAGGTCGTACCCGAACTCCGCCAACGGCCCGTCCACCCACTGCACCGACGACGAGACCGCCAACGACCCGGCCGAACCGGCCGAGCTCGCCCCGGTCAACCCGGCCCCCTCGTCCAGACGCCAGAACCCATCCAGCTCAGGGAACTCGACACTGAACCGGTACAACCGCACATCCGAGGTATTCCCCGCACGATCCACCGACTGCACATAGAGCCGCTGCGAACCCGGCGTCGTCGGTGTGAACGTCACCTTCGCGCCTGCCGCGACTGTCACCGACTGGTTCAGGGCGTCGGAGTTGAACGAGTACTTGTACGACACCACGTCCGACACACCACCGTTGGACAACTGGAACTGCCCACCCTTACCCACCCCACCAGACACCGCATTCTCCGGATACACCCCCGCCAAACCAGCCACCGCAGCAACACCTGGCACCTTGTCCGGACGCGTCACATCCACCGTGAACTCACAGCCGGTCGCGTTCGCCGGACCGGAACGCCCCTCGTTGTCTGTGAAGGAAGCCCACCACCGGTACCTCGTCCCGTTGACGAGCTTGCCCGACGGCACGGCTGCGCTGAGCGTGGTCCCGGACACGGCGTAGCCGGTGCTGGTCGACCACACCAGGGCATTGTCCGCGTACTTGCGAATCTCGAAGTTCGCTCGCACGGTCTGTCCAGCGTCCGGATCCGAGACCTTCGCCTGCAGAGTCGGGGTCGCAGAGCGGATGAACGGGTGATCGGCCCCCGCCTTGCACAGCGTGTCCGGGTTGGTCGTCACCAAGCCCGTCGGCGTCGCGGGGGCTCGGTTATACGTCACCGACAACGTTGCGTCACCCCGGTACCGCTTCCAGCTCCCGGCCATCGAACCCTCGTTCGAGGCCCGCAGACCGATCGCCGCCGTCGAGTAGTCCCCGTCCGCGGTCCCCCTGAGCAGTCGCGTCACATCGAACTCGATCCACCGCTCGTTCGAGCACGCCGGCTTGTGCGCGACCGATTGTGCTTGGAGCAGGCTGGAGAAGTTGTTGCCGTAGTTGTTCCAGGTCGTCGCTGACGTGATCCCGGTTACCCAGTGCGCCTCCACACCCGTGGGCGTGCACCCATACGAGTGCGCGCCATACGCCGAGAACGTCGCCGAGATCACGTCAGACCCCGTCATCGAACCGATGGTCGTCAGGCCGTTGTACTCGAAGATGAGGCGGTGCACGTCGTTCCACTTCGAGCACGCGGAGTCCGTGCCCGGGTCGCACAACCCCAACCCTGCATTCCCCGACCAGTTGTACCCGGCCACGACGCTCGGATTCCCCGAGCGAATCAGCGTCCGCTCATGCAGCCCACCGCTGACGCTCGGGTCGATGAACACCGGCCACTGCGTCTCAGGATCATCGATGATCCGCGCGTCCGGAACCACGGTCACGGCTCCATCGCCGACTCGCGCCGGCATCTCGAGAACTTCGTCCCCGCCCAGCGGCCCTCGAGCACGATCAGACGCGGCCGGCGCACCCGCCGCCGACTCCTCGGCGAACCGCACGGATCCGCTCGAACGACGCGCGACCCCCGTCGATGGCCCGTCCACGGTGGGCGTCGACGAGTCCCACATCAGCGGTGTCGGCGAGGAGAACACCCGCTCCCCCGTGCTGTCAGAAGCCTCGAAACCACCCCCGGCCTGCGAGATCGTGAGCTCGTCACTCGTCGTCACCGGGAACGACAGCTCGGCCAGCGCGGGATTCGCCGCTGCTTCCGCCGACTCGACCCGCAGCACCTCAGAGAATCCGGTCCCGTCCTCGTGAACGGAAACCACCAGGTCCACACCGTCGAGCACCTGCGGATACGTCACCTGCGACCCGTCCACGACGGGAACGGTCAGCGCGAACGGAACATCGAACGTCAGCTCGTGGCCATCCTTGACGATCCGCGCCAACGGCTCGTCGCCTGAGCCGTTCGAGAACGCCATCTCGAACGTCGGCGCCGCCACCCGCAGCTCGCCGTCGGCGGGGACGACCGACGTGTCGACCGGCTCCCATGAACCGTTCACCGCAGTACGCACGGCCGTCGAGGAAATGTCGAGCCGAGTGGCGCCCTCTGGCGTCGCGTACACCGTCTCTCACTCGGTGCGCTGCGAGACGACCTCGACGTCCTGGCCGCACGATGCCGCCATGGCCGCCGCATCCTGCACGGTCGCGGCCGTGTCCGTGCACACGGCCGTGAGCGCGTCACCCGTCGTCTCGTCCGCTACGGCACTGGTTCCGGTCACCAGGAATGACGCGAGGAGACCCACGCTGATCCCCGCCCCAACGCGTCGCGCAACACTGATCCGGGCATGCGAACTACGAGCGACCACAGGTCACCGCTCCTACAACCAGGGCGCCCGTCGACCTCGACGGGCGGCAGAACCCAAGCCAACGCCCCCTACGGACCTGGCCCCAGCCTGGCTCACAGCATGCTCACAACCAGCGATGGTGGCCAGAATGTAGCGCCTTGTAGTCAAGCGATGCAATCCCGCTCACAAAGCGGCCCTCGCGGGGAGGGAAAGAAGTCGAGCCAGTCAGTCCTCGTACGCCGCCCGCAGCGGTCCCAGGTCGAGCTTGGCCTGCGTCATCATCACGTCGACGACGCGCTGGACGCGGGCGGGATCCGGGTCCTGCAGCATCGCGAGGAACTCGACGGGGACCACCTGCCACGACAGCCCGAACCGGTCCTTGAGCCAGCCGCACTGCGACTCCTGGCCGCCGTCGGTGAGCGCGGCCCAGTACTCGTCGACCTCGTCCTGCGACTCGCACTCGACGACGAACGACACTGCGTCGGTGAACGGGAACTGCGGCCCGCCGTTGATGGCCGCGAACCGGTGCCCCGCGAGCTCGAAGTCGGCCGACACCGCCGTGCCGTCGGGCTGGCGGAACACGTCGCCCACCTTCGCGTCGGGGAAGACGCTCGAGTAGAAGGTGATGGCCTCCTCGAGGTTGCCGTCGAACCACAGGCTCGGCACGATCGCGCGCATCGTCGTCTCCGTTCGTCACAGGTCGCGAGGCGGCCGGGCGACCGCCCTCACCGTTCCGACGCGCGCCGGGCACCGAACTCATCGCGCGGCGCGCAGTGGCGCCGGAGAGCGAGGTCCCGACCCTACGCGGACGCCTTCTTCCGCGTCGTCCTCGCCGTGGTCTTCGCGGTCGTCTTCTCCTTCGACGACGACCGGCTCGGGGTCTTCTTGGCGGCGGGCTTCGACCCCTCGTCCTTGGTCCCCGTGCTCTTCGCCCGGGAGCCCGAGGAGCTCTTGCCCGATGACGAGGCGGACTTGCGGCCCGAGCCGCCCTTCGCCGTCGACCCGCCGGACGGCCCGGACCCGCTCGCGCGGCTGCTTTTCGACGACGCGACGGACTTGCGCAGGGCCTCCATGAGATCGATGACCTCGGCGCCCTCGCCCTCCTCCGGCTGCTCGCCGAAGGTCTCGGCGGTGTCGAGCGCGTCGCCCTGCTCGAGCTTGGCCTCGATGAGCTGGCGGAGCTGCGCCTGGTAGTCGTCCTCGTACTCCTCGGGCGTGAAGTCGGCCTCGAAGCTCGCGACGAGCTGTGCCGACATGGCGAGCTCCTTGTCCGTCACCTTGGCCTCGTCGTCGAGCGACGGGAACGCGGCCTCGCGCACCTCGTCGGCCCAGAGCAGCGTCTGGAGCACGAGCACGTCGTCGCGCACGCGCATCGCGGCGAGCCGGGTGCGCTGGCGCAGCGCGAACTTCACGATCGCCGTGCGGTCGGTCTCCTCGAGCGTGCGCCGCATGAGCACGTACGCCTTGTTGGACTTCGAGTCGGGCTCCAGGTAGTAGCTGCGGTCGAGCAGGAGCGGGTCGATCTGCTCGCTCGGGACGAACTCGACGACCTCGATCTCGCGGCTGCGCTCGGCGGGGAGCGCGGCGAAGTCCTCGCTCGTGAGCACGACGGTGCGCTCGCCGTCGTCGTACGCCTTGTCGATGTGCTCGTAGGGCACGACCTCGCCGTCGATCTCGCACACGCGCCGGTAGCGGATGCGTCCGCCGTCCTTGTCGTGCACCTGGTGCAGCGGCACGTCGTGGTCCTCCGTCGCGGAGTACACCTTGACGGGGACGTTGACGAGACCGAACGTGATGGCGCCCTTCCAGATGGCCCTCATCCGTCCATGGTGGCGCGCCGCGCGCCCGCCCGCGAGGGGTGGCGGCGCTGGTTCGCGTGCGGGCGACGGCCGCGGGCGGCCCGACGGCGGCGCGCGTGTGGGTGGCCCGCGGCACCATGGTCGCGTGGCGGGGACGAGGTTCGAGTTCGAGGCAGAGCTGTGGCGGTGGGAGGCGCGCACCGACAGCTGGGTGTTCGCCGCGCTGCCGGAGGACGTGAGCGACGAGATCGCGGAGCTACCGCTCCCGCCCGCGGGGTTCGGCTCCGTCAAGGTCGAGGTGACGCTCGGCGCGCAGCGCTGGTCGACGTCGGTGTTCCCCGACGCGCAGCGCAAGACGTTCGTCGTGCCCATCAAGGCCGCGGTGCGGCACGCCGAGGGCGTCGACGTCGGCGACCGGGTGCGGATCGGCGTCGAGACCCTGCTCTGACGTCGGGCGGTGCCGGGCTCCCGCGCCGCTCGACGGCGTCAGCCGAGAAAACCGTGGTGCAGCGCGCGCAGGACGGCGCGCGTGCGGTCCCGCGCCCCCAGCTTGAGCAGCACGGTCGACACGTGGTTCTTCACCGTCCCCTCGGCGAGGAAGAGCGCGTGCGCGATCTCGCGGTTGGAGAATCCGGCCGCGACGAGGCGGAGCACCTCGAGCTCGCGCTCCGTGAGGTCCTGGACGACCACCGGACCCTCGTCCGCCTCCTCCGCCGGGGGCTCCCCCGCCCGGACCGCGCGCAGCAGACGGTCCGTGATCGACGGCTGCACGAGCGAGCCGCCGGAGGCGAGCGTCCGGACGGCGCCGGTGAGCTGTTCGAGCGTCACGTCCTTGAGGAGGTAGCCGCGCGCGCCGGCCCGCAGCGCCCGCAGGACGAGGGCGTCGTCGTCGAACGTCGTGAGCACGAGCACCGGGGTGTCGTCGCCGCTCTCACGCAGGGCCTCGAGCGCCCAGATCCCGTCGTGGCGCGGCATGCGCAGGTCGAGCAGCACGACGTCGGGCTCGTGCTCGCGCACGGCCGCGAGCGCCGCCATCCCGTCCTCGGCCTCGGCGACGACGTCGACCTCGGGCGCGAGCTCGAGGAGGCTGCGGATCCCCTGTCGCACGAGGGTCTGGTCGTCGACGAGCAGGACGCGCACCGCGTCGTCGCTCATGCGCCCGGCACCGTCGGGCGCACCGGAGCGGTGCCGTGCGGGACCGCCGGCACGTCTCCCCCGGCGCGGCGGTGCTCGGCGCGGGCGGCCACGCGCTCGGGGGCGAGCTCGACCTCGACGCGGAACCCGCTCCGCCCGTCGAGGCGGACGGTCCCGCCGGCGGCGCGGACCCGTTCCTCGATCCCGCGCAGCCCGTTGCCGGGCTCCACGCGCGCGGCGCCCCGCCCGTCGTCGCGGGCGACGAGCCGCACCCGCCCCTCCTCGGCGACGACGGTGACGACGAGCTCGGTGGCCTCGGCGTGCCGGATCGCGTTGGTCAGCGCCTCCTGGACCACGCGCACGAGCACGACCGTCTGCTCCTCGTCGACCGTGACGTCGTCGTCGACGGCGACGCGCACGCGTGGCACGGTCACCCGCTCGACGAGCGAGCCGAGCGACTCCTCCAGGCTCGGCGCGTGCCGCCGGAGCTCGCCGACGGTGGCGCGCACGTCGCCGAGCAGCTCGCGCGCGACGTCCTTGGCCCGCACGACGTGCTCGCGGGCCCGCTCGTCGTCCTGGTGGCTCGCCGTCTCGAGCTCGAGCGCGAGCACGGTGAGCTGGTGGCCTAGCACGTCGTGCAGCTCGCGCGCGATCCGCAGGCGTTCCTCGGAGCGCGTCGACTCGTCGCGTAGCACGGCCGCGGCGCGCAGCTCGACGTGCGCGACGGCGAGCTGCTCACGCATGCGCCGCTCGCGCTGGAGGGCGAGGGTCGAGCCGACGCTCGCGACCTGGAGCAGCAGGTAGATCGTCGCGGTGAGCAGGGCGTCGGTGACCGAGCCGCGCAGGCCCGACGCGACCCCCACGACGACGACGTTCACGGCGACGACCGCGGCCACGACGGGCACCGGGACGACGTACACGCTCAGCGCCGCGACGACGACGAGCAGGATCGGGAGCCAGCCCGCACCGGGGGCCGTGAGCACGAGCGTCGCGACGAGCACGACCTGCGCGCCGAGCAGCGTGAGAGCGCGGGGCGTCGCGAACCCCGACGCGAGGACGATCCCCACGGTGACCAGGACGAACGCCGCGAACACCGCGAGCCAGGCCACGACGGGGACCGTCAGGGCGCCGGGTGCGGCGATCGGGACGAGCGCCCCGATGCCGAGGATGACGACGAGCATCGCGATGCCCGCCCACACCTCCGGGTCGGTCCGTCGCATCCCTCCACCCTACGGACCCGCCGCCCGCGCGCGACGTGCCGGAAGTCATGGGCCCGGTCGGTGACGACCGGCACGCGCGAGCCCGTCCCGCCGGTCCCTAGCGTCGTCAGGAGCACCCGGCCGGGACCGCCCCGACCGGCTGCGTCCACGCCCCGGACGAGCAGGAGGACGACATGGACGCCGTCGACGCACGGAACCTCACCAAGCGCTACCGCCGCAAGGGCGGGACGACGACGGCGGTGGACGACGTCAGCCTCGTCGCCGTCGAGGGCGAGGTCCTGGGGATCCTCGGCCCCAACGGGGCGGGCAAGACGACCACGGTCGAGGTGGTCGCGGGCGTGCGTCGCCCCGACGACGGGTCCGTCCGGGTGCTCGGCCTCGACCCGTTCACGGACCGCGCCGCGGTGCGCCAGGTGCTGGGGGTACAGCTCCAGTCGGGGTTCATGCACGGCGCGCTGACGGTGCGCGAGCTCGCGCACCTCTACCGCACGTTCTACGGAGCGGGCCGCGACCCCGACGAGCTCGTCGCGATGCTCGGGCTCGAGGAGCAGCGCGACGTGCGCTACGAGCGGCTCTCGGGTGGCCAGCAGCAGCGCGTCGCGATCGTCCTCGCGCTCGTCGGGGACCCGCGCGTCGTGATCCTCGACGAGCTCACCACCGGGCTCGACCCGCAGGCGCGCCGCCAGGTGTGGGGCGTCGTCGAGGACCTGCGCGACGGCGGCGCGACCGTGCTCCTCGTCTCGCACCTCATGGAGGAGGTCGAGCGGCTGTGCGACCGCGTGACGCTCCTCGAGAGCGGCCGCGTCGTCGCGCACGACACCCCGGCCGGGCTGGTCGCGGGTGCCGGGCTCGACCAGCGCGTGCGCTTCCGCGTCGCGCAGCCGCTCGCGCCGGTGCTCCTGGACCGCGTCCCCGGCGTGGAGGACGTCGCGGTCCGTGGCGACCAGGTCGTGGTGACCGGCCGCGGCGACCTGCTCCAGGAGGTGAGCACCGCGCTCGTGCGGGCCGGCGTCGTCGCGACGGAGACCCGGCTCGAGCGCGCGACGCTCGACGACGCGTTCCTCGCGCTGACGGGACGCCCGCTCACCGACGACCCGTCGGGCGGGCCCCGCGCGACGACCGCCCCGACCGAGGAGGCCGCATGACCACCACCGTCCCCGCCGTCACGACGCCGTCCGGGCGGCGCGCCCCGACCAGGCCCGGTCCGCGCGCGTGGGTCGCGTTGATCGGCGCCGAGGCACGCATGGTCGTGCGCGACACCGCCGGGCTCGTCATGCCGTTCGGCATGCCCGTGCTGATCCTCGTCATGTACGGCGTCAGCGACGCCACGACGATGGTCGTCCCGGGCTCGGGGGGCCGGACGGCGTTCGACGTCTTCGTGATCCCGGTCGTGCTCGCGATCGTCGTCGGGATCGTCGGCGTCATCAACATGCCGAGCTTCCTCGCCTACTACCGGCGGTCCGGCGTCCTCAAGCGCCTGTCCGTCACGCCCGCGTCGCCCGCGATGGTGCTCGTCGCGCAGGTCGTGGTGAGCCTCGCCCAGACCGCCGGGGGCGTCGCGCTCGCGCTCGTCGTCGCGACGGCCGCGTTCGACGCGCGGCTCCCGGCGTCCCCCGGGGTCGCGCTCGGCGTGCTCGCCCTGGCGTCGGCGGCGATGTACGCGGTGGGGATGCTCGTGGCCGCCGTCGCGCCGACCCCGAACGCCGCGCTCGCGCTCGGTCTCGTCGCGTTCTTCGCGTTCGGGGCGACCGGGGGCATGTTCGGCGCCGTGTCGAACCTCCCCGAGCCGGTCGCTCGCGTCGGCGAGCTGCTGCCCTTCGGCGCCGCGGTGCAGGCGCTCGGCGACGCGTGGGCGGGGCAGCCTGTGGCGGCCGCGCACCTCGTCGCGCTCGGCGTCGCGGTCGCGGTGGGCGCCGCCGGCGCGGCGCGCTGGTTCCGCTGGACCTGAGCGGGCCCCGCCGGCGGTCGCCGCTCGCTCCTCGCGCGGGCGGCGTCAGCCGTCGTGTCGACGCTCGTGGAAGGCCTCGTCGGCGACCTGCACCGTGCGCATGAAGTTCTCGACCATCTCGCGCGGCGACACGAGCGCGTCCGCCGTCTCCACCGGCTCCGCCTCGCCGTCCAGCTCGCGGACCTCGTCGTGGATGCGCTCCATCGTCGTGTCGAGGGTCGCCGCGACGTCGGCCGCGAGCTTGAGGGCGTCGGTGAGGTGCTGGGGCACGTCGCGCTGGTACTTGTAGTAGATCTTGTGCTCGAGGCTCGCCCAGAAGTCCATCGCGATGGTGCGGAGCTGGATCTCCACGACGACGTCCTCGACCCGGTCCGAGAGGAAGACCGGTACCTTCACGATGAGGTGCAGGCTCTTGTAGCCGTTGCCCTTGGGGTGCGCGATGTAGTCGCGCTCCTCGAGCACGGTGAGGTCGCGCTGGCCGACGAGCATGTCGCGCACGCGGTAGATGTCGGAGACGAAGCTGCACGTCACGCGCACGCCCGCGACGTCGAACATGTTCTCCTGCACGCCCTCCGGGGTGAGCGGGATCCCCTTGCGCTGCGCCTTCGCGAAGATCGAGTCGATCGACTTCAGGCGCGAGCCGAGGTGCTCGATGGGGTTGTAGTCGTGGATGTGCCGGAACTCGTCGCGCAGGACGGTGATCTTGGTCATCACCTCGTCGATGCCGAACTTGTACGTCATCATCAGCCGGCGGAACTCGCGCACCCGCGGACGGATCTCCCCGGCGGGCGGGACGTCGTCGGTCGTCAGGTGGGTCACGGTGTTCCTCTCGGTCCTGCCTCGTCACGGCGGTCTCCCCGGGTCGGTCGGGCCGCCTCCTCCAGTGTGCACGGTCGGGGACGCCGGGAAGTTCCCACGACGGCCCGCGGACAGGGTCGTTGGTCCCTCGTCCGGTACGTCCCGCGGGCGGCGCCGCCCCGTGCGCGCCACGATGGGCCCATGGCCACCTCATCGAGCCGCGGCGCGGGCGAGACGGTGAGCGTCGGTGGCCACCGCCTGCGGCTCACGAACCTCGACAAGGTCCTCTACCCCGCCACCGGGACGACCAAGGCGGACGTCCTCGCCTACCTGGCGGCCGTCGCCGACGTCATGCTCCCCCACTGCGCCCACCGGCCCGCGACGCGCAAGCGCTGGCCCGACGGCGTCGAGGGGCAGGTCTTCTTCCAGAAGAACGCGGGGCAGGGCGTGCCGTCGTGGGTCCGCACGCGCCGGATCCAGCACAAGAGCAGCGCGAACGACTACGTGCTCGTGGACGACCTGGCGACGCTCACGTGGCTCGGCCAGACCGCGTCGCTCGAGCTGCACGTGCCGCAGTGGCAGTTCGGCCGCACCGGCGTCCACCTCGACCCCGACCGGCTCGTCCTCGACCTGGACCCCGGGCCGGGGGCCGGGCTGCCCGAGTGCGCGGAGGTCGCCCGCCTGGCCCGGACCATCCTCCAGGGCATGGGGCTCGACCCCCTGCCCGTGACGAGCGGGTCCAAGGGGATCCACCTGTACGCCGCGCTCGACGGCAAGCAGGACGCCGCGGCCGTGTCGGCCGTCGCGCACGAGCTCGCGCGCTACCTCGAGGCCGAGCACCCCGACCTCGTCGTGAGCGACATGAAGAAGTCGCTGCGCGGAGGCAAGGTGCTCGTCGACTGGAGCCAGAACAACGGCAACAAGACGACGATCGCGCCGTACTCGTTGCGCGGGCGCGAGCACCCGACCGTCGCGGCGCCCCGCACGTGGGAAGAGCTGGACGACCCGGACCTGCGGCACCTCGACAAGGACGAGGTGATCGAGCGCGTGCGGACGATCGGCGACCCGCTCGCCGCGCTCACGCTGGGCCACCTCGCCGCGCTCGAGCCCACGCCCGAGCGCATGGCGACGTTCGAGCGCAAGGGCGCTGCGACGTCGGACGGCGACCGCGGGACGAGCGACGGCGACCGCCCCGACCGTCTGCACCGCTACCGGTCGATGCGCGACGCGCAGCGCACGCCCGAGCCGGTCCCGGACGAGGCCCCGCCGCCGAGCGCGGGCAACAGCTTCGTCATCCAGGAGCACCACGCCCGGCGCCTGCACTGGGACTTCCGGCTCGAGCACGACGGCGTCCTCGTGAGCTGGGCGCTGCCCCGCGGCGAGCCGACCGACCCGAAGAAGAACCACCTCGCCGTCCAGACCGAGGACCACCCGCTCGCGTACGGGGCGTTCGAGGGCACGATCCCCAAGGGCGAGTACGGCGCGGGCGAGGTGACCATCTGGGACGCCGGCACGTACGAGCTGGAGAAGTGGCGGGACGGCAAGGAGGTCATCGTCACCCTCCACGGCGAGCAGCACGGCACGCGCCGCCTCGCACTCATCCACACGGGCGGCCGCGACGGCCGCGACGAGGACAACTGGCTCATCCACCTCATGGCCCCGCGCGGCGGCACCTCGGGGGCGGCGTCCGCGGGAGGCCGCGACCAGGGCGAGACGAAGAAGGCGGGTGGGGCGCTCGCGCCGGGTCGTGGCGGGCCTGGCGGGAGCGCCGAGGAACGAGGCGCGGATGGTAGACCCGGCGCGAGCGCCCCACCCGCCACCCAACCCGACCACGACCACGACCACGACCACGCCGAGCCAACGCCGGCCCGGACGGACTGGCGACCCATGCTCGCGTCGCCCGCGTCGGCGGGCGACCTGCACGACGGCGACGCGTGGGCGTTCGAGATGAAGTGGGACGGGTTCCGGACGCTCGCGCACGTGTCGAACGGGCAGGTGCGGCTCGTGAGCCGCTCGGGCAAGGACATGACGGTGACGTACCCGGAGCTCCAGGCTCTCGCCGAGCAGGTCCCGGCCGAGGCGCTGCCGGTCGTGCTGGACGGCGAGATCGTCGCGCTCGACGCGCGAGGGCGGCCGAGCTTCCGGCGCCTCCAGCAGCGCGCGAACATCGCCAAGCCGGGGGACGTCGCGGCGGCCCGGCGCAAGGTCACGGTCGACCTCATGGTGTTCGACCTCCTGGAGACCGCGGGCCGGTCGCTCGCCAAGCGCCCCTACGACGAGCGGCGCTTGGTGCTGGAGGAGGTGCTGGGCGACGCGCGCGCACCGGTCCACGTGCCGCCCGCGTTCGACGGCGACCTCGACGCGGCGATGGAGACGTCGCGGCGGCTCGGCCTGGAGGGCGTCGTCGCCAAGCGGCGCGACGGCACCTACTCGTCGGGTCGCCGCTCGGCGCTGTGGCTCAAGCTCAAGCACGCGCAGTCGCAGGAGGTCGTCGTCGTGGGGTGGCGGCCGGGGCACGGCGACCGGACGCACCTCGTCGGGTCGCTCCTGCTCGCGGTGCCCGACGGCGAGCGGCTGGTCTACGTGGGCCGCGTCGGGTCGGGTTTCACGGACGCGGAGCGACGCGACCTCGTCGCCGAGCTCGGCCGGATCGAGCGCACGACGTCGCCCGCGACGGGAGTGCCCCGCGAGGACGCGCGAGACGCGCGCTGGGTGTCGCCGCGCCGGGTCGCCGAGGTCGTCTACGCCGAGTGGACGGGGCCCGGCGAGGGCGACGACATCCCGTTCGGCAAGCTGCGGCACCCCGTGTGGAAGGGGTGGCGGCGCGACAAGTCGCCGGCCGACGTCGTGCGTGAGGAGCCCGCGACGCTCCACCGGTGACGGACCGTTGACGTCGATCCCCGCCCGCGGGACCGTTGCTGCGTCGAGGTTCCTCGACTTCCCTCCGACGCAGGACGGCGACCATGACCGACACGTCCTCCGCACCTCCCGCCCCCGAGCGCCCGCCGCGGCTCCCGCCGCGCTGGTTCGTCCGCACGGCCTGGGTCGTGCACCGCGCGTACTACCGGGTCACCGGGCACCGCCGCGGCCTGTGGCGCCCTCAGCCCGAGAAGTGGGGCACGCTCCTGCTCCGTACGGTCGGGCGACGCACCGGCCGCGAGCACGACGTGATCGTCGGGTACTTCGAGGACGGCCCGAACCTCGTCACGCTCGCGATGAACGGCTGGGCCGCGCCCGAGCCCGCGTGGTGGCTCAACCTCCAGGCGCACCCGGACACGACCGTCGAGCTGCGCGGCGAGACGCGTGCCGTCCACGGTCGCGCGGCCGAGGGGTCGGAGCGCGCCCGGCTCTGGGAGCGGTGGCGCACGTTCGACCACGCGCTGGACGGGTTCGCCGCGCGGCGCCCGACCGAGACGGCGGTCGTCGTGCTGGAGCCTCGGACCGTGGAGGCGCCGGCGGGCGACCGCGCGTAGGCCGGGAGCGCTGCCGACGCGTCCTCCCGGGTCGGCACGGGGCAGTCGGCCTGGTCCGGTCACCGCGAGAGGTGTCGGGAAGACCCACGGTCGATTGGTATACCATTTCACCATGGCTCCCCTCTCCGCTGCCAGTGGTGCCGCGCCCCCGAGCCGTCGCACGCGCCGCACCCGGCATGCCGTCACGGCGTGGGCGACCGCCGCGCTCGTCGCGGTGCTCGCGGCCTGCTCGCCGGGCAGCGCGGGCGACGCCGCCTCGCCCGATCCCACGCCGACCCCCGACGTCACGTCCCCCGCCCCGCCCCCTGCGCCCGACCCGTCGGGCGAGCCCGCGGCTCCCGAGGAGCCCGCCCAGGCGCCCGCGCGCTACCTGCTCGCGACCGAGGCGGAGTCCGACGGGCTCGCCGTCGTCGACCCGACGGTCCGCGAGGGCAGCGCCGTCGTCGACCGCATCGAGGTCGGGGCGGCGCCGTGGGGCGTCGCCGTGCACGCCCCGACGATGCGCGCGTACGTCTCGACGGCGCAGGGGGTCGCCGTGGTCGACCTCGTGACGCGCCAGCGCGTCGACCTGATCCCCTACCGGGACGTGCCCGCCCGGGTCGGGTTCGGCGAGTACCGCCGCGGCGGCATGGGCATCGCGGTGTCGCCCGACGGCGCCCGCGTCTACGTGGCCGTCCACCGGGGCGACTCGTCGACGCTCGAGACGGTCGACGTCGCGTCGCGCGAGGTGCTCGCGAGCACGCCCGTGGGCCTGCGCCCGTTCGACGTGCTCGTCGCGGCCGACGGCAGCGAGGTCTACACCGTCGACCACGACGAGTTCTCCGTGCACGTCGTCGACGCCACGACGTTCGAGGCGCGGCGCATCGAGGTCGCGCCGTTCGGCACCGAGGGCGGGCTCGCGTCGTTCGAGAAGCCGCACTACGCCGTGCTCGACGACGACGGCTCCCTCCTGCTCCCCTACCAGGGCCGCGTGCTGGTCCGTCTCGATCCCGCCACCGGCACGACGACGAGCGTGCCCTCCGCGGCCGACAGCCACCAGCACGGCGTCGCGCGCGCTCCCGACGGCCGCGTGGTCGTGGTGGGCAACGGCCCGTTCGGCAACGCCGCGGGCGGACCGAACGTGACGGTGCTCGACCCCGCGACCGGGGCCGAGCAGGTCGCGCCCCTCACGCGCCGGCACGAGACCGCGACCACGTGGACCGACCCCGCGAGCGGGTCCTTGAGCGCCGTGCTCGCCGGCGGGTACACCCAGGCCGAGGCGTGGGACGGCGCGACCGTCGTCGACCTCGACACCCTCGCCACGTACGAGATCCAGATCCCCGGACGACCCCAGGTCGTCGCCCCGCTCCCGGAAGGACCCGCCGCATGACCCGCCCGAGCACCCCCGAGACCGTCACCGTCCTGCGCGACGTCCGCCCCTGGGGCGGCAAGCGCGTCGACCTGCACGTCGCCGAGGGGCGCATCGCCGCGGTGACGCCGCACGACCCCACCGTCACGGTGCCGTCGGGCGCGCCGGTGGTCTCGCCGACGGGTGACGCGACCGGTGTCGTCGACGGACGCGGCCTGCTCGCGCTGCCCGGCCTCGTCAACGCCCACGCGCACGTCGACAAGAGCTGGTGGGGCAAGCCGTGGGTCAGCTACGGCGGCGAGGCGACGACGCAGGGCCGCATCGCGCACGAGCGCGCGCACCGCGACGAGCTCGGCATCCCCGGCGTCGACGTCACGCTCGCCGTGCTGCGCGAGCTCGTGCGCCACGGCACGACGGCGATCCGCACCCACGTGGACGTCGACCTCGGCCTGGGCCTGCGCGGCATCGAGGTCGTGCGCGAGGCGCTCGCCGCGCTCGGTGGCGCCGTGCACGCCGAGATCGTCGCGTTCCCCCAGGACGGCGTGCTGCGCCGGCCCGGCGTCCTCGACCTGCTCGACGCGGCCGCCGCCGCGGGGGCCGAGCACATCGGTGGGCTCGACCCCGCGTCGATCGACCGCGACCCGGTCGGCCAGCTCGACGGGCTGTTCGCGATCGCGGAGCGCCGTGGCGTCGGGATCGACGTGCACCTGCACGACGGCGGCGACCTCGGCGCGTTCCAGGTCGAGCTCATGATCGACCGCACGCTGCGCGCGGGGCTCCAGGGCAAGGTCAACGTGGCGCACGGCTTCGCGGTCGGCGACGTCCCGGCGTCGCGCCAGGCGGACCTCGTCGCCGCGATGGGCGAGGCCGGCATCACCATGACGACCGTCGCACCGGTCGGCGCCGCGCCCCTGCCGGTCCACGCGCTGCGCGCCGCGGGCGTCGCCGTCGGTCTCGGCACGGACGGGATCCGCGACCTGTGGTCGCCGTACGGGACCGGAGACCTCCTCGCCCTCACGACGCAGCTCGCGCGCCTGTCGCGGTTCCGGTACGACGAGGAGCTCGTCACCGCGGCGCGCATCGCGACGTCCGACGCCGCCCGCTTCGTCGGCCGCGACGTGCACGACCTCGTCGTCGGCGCGCCCGCGGACGTCGTGCTCGTGGACGCCGAGAACGTGCCCGACGCCGTCGTGCGCGCCCCGCGCCGCGCGCTCGTCGTCGCGGGCGGCCGGGTCGTCGCCCGCGACGGCGACGTGCTCGTCTGAGGCACGCGCGGCGCTCCGTCGCCCGGCCGCGACTCGTGCGCGGCCGGGCGATGAGTTCGTGAGGCACCGGTCGTCTACCCCCACGACACCACGCACCGGGCGAACCGCCCACGACGCCGGAGGCGCACTCATGAGCACGCAGATCTTCGTCAACCTGCCCGTCAAGGACCTCGACGCCTCCAAGGCGTTCTACACGGCGCTCGGCTACACCGTGAACGAGCAGTTCACCGACGAGAACGCGTCCTCGATCGTCATCAGCGACACGATCTACGTCATGCTCCTCACCGAGGAGTTCGCGAAGCAGTTCACGAACAAGTCCGTGGCCGACGCGACCGCGACGACCGAGGTCATCAACGCGCTGAGCGTCGACAGCCGCGCCGAGGTCGACCGCCTCGCCGACGCGGCGTTCGCCGCGGGCGCCACCGCGGTCAAGGACCCGCAGGAAGAGGGTGGCTTCATGTACTCGCGGAGCTTCGCCGACCTCGACGGCCACCAGTGGGAGGTCCTCTTCATGGACCCGACGGCGTTCGAGGGCTGACCGCCCCGAGAGACGGGGAGAGGGCTGCGCGCCGCCGCGGTGCACCGGTGTGACCCGCGCCTCTCCCGCGGCGGCCCGGGAATCGAGAGGGCGCGTATGCCGTTGCCGCCGTCATGCGAGCCATCACCTACTCCCGCTACGGCGGCCCCGACGTCCTCGAGACGACCGACCTCCCGACCCCCAAGGTCGGGCCCGACTCCGTGCTCGTGCGCGTGCGCGCCGCGAGCGTCAACCCGGTGGACTGGAAGGTCCGCGAGGGCTACCTCGACCAGATCATGGACGTGGTCTTCCCCGTCGTCCCGGGCTGGGACGTCGCGGGCGTCGTCGAGCGCGTCGGCCTGGACACCCCCGAGCTCCAGGTCGGCGACGAGGTGTACGGGTACGTGCGCAAGGACGTCGTCGGCGGCGACGTGTCGGGCGGGACGTTCGCGGAGCTCGTCGCGGCGCCGGTCCGCACGCTCGCGCGCAAGCCCGCCGCGTGGTCGTTCGAGGAGGCGGCGGCCGTGCCGCTCGCCGGTCTGACCGCGTACCAGACGATCCGGCGCGCGGGCGTCGCCGAGGGGCAGACGGTGCTCGTGCACGCCGCGGCCGGGGGCGTCGGGTCGTTCGCCGTCCAGATCGCGCGGGCCCTCGGCGCGCGCGTGATCGGCACGGCGTCGGAGCGCAACCACGACTTCCTGCGCTCGCTCGGCGCGGAGCCGGTCACGTACGGCGACGGGCTCGCGGACCGCGTCCGGGCGCTCGCGCCGGAGGGTGTCGACGTCGTCCTCGACTACGTCGGCGGCGACGCGCTCGACTCGGTCCCGCAGGTGCTGCGCGACGGCGGCACGGTCGCCTCGATCACGGACGCCCGCGCCCGCGACGAGCTCGGTGGGCACTACGTGTGGGTCCGCCCCGACGCGGCGGACCTCGCGGAGCTCGCGCGCCTCGGCGACGAGGGCCTGCTGCGTCCGGAGGTCGCGGAGGTGTTCGACCTCGCCGACGCCGCCGACGCGCACCGCGCGAGCCAGTCCGGCCACGTGCGCGGCAAGGTCGTCGTCCGGGTCTGAGTCCCGCCAGATCGACCCGAGCGTCGCCAGGTCGACCCCACCGGGGGTAGACGTTCGGGTCGATCTCGCCGCGGTCAGGCGTCCGGCAGCTCGCGCAGCGGCGACGTCAGGTCGCCACCCGCGTCCCCCGTGTTCACCGTCCCCCGGCGCTCGACGAGCACCGCGGAGGTCTCGACGGCGGCCCGCGGGCGGTGCTCGACGCCGCGCGGCACGACGAACAGGTCGTGCGGCCCCAGCACGACCGCCCGCTCGACGCCGTCCTCGCGCAGGTCGATCGTCAGCTCGCCCGCGAGCACGAGGAACAGCTCGTCGGTCTCGGGGTGGGTGTGCCAGACGAACTCGCCGAGCACCTTGACGACCTTGAGGTCCTGGTCGTTGAGGGTCACCACCCGGTGTGGCTGCCAGTGCCCGTCGAAGGCGTCGAGGGCGGCGAGAAGGTTGCGCACGTCGGTCATGTGCCCACCCTGCCACTCCCCTGCCCGCCACGAGTTCGACCTGCACGCCCGAGATCGACCTTCCGAGGGGCGACGTCGGGCCGTTCGGGTCGATCTCGCGAGTGAGCGGTGCCAGGCTGACACCATGAGCAGCACGGATGCCGCACGTCCGGGGGCCGCGTTCGGCCCCGAGGTCTACGCCGCTCGCCGCGAGCGCGCCGCCGCGCACGCCCGCGAGGCCGATCTGGCGGGGCTGCTCGTCTCGCCCGGGCCTGACCTCGCCTACTTCACCGGCTACGCGCCGCCGGACACCGAGCGCCTCACGCTGCTCGCGATCCCCGCGGGCGAGCCCGGCGCGCAGGCCGGCGCGTCCGTCGTCGTGCCGCTGCTCGAGCGCGGCGACCTGGTCTCGGCCCCGGGCGCGGACGGGCTCGACATCGTGACCTGGCGCGACGGCGACGAAGAGCACGCCGCTGCGGCGCGGCTCCTCGACGGGACCGGCACCTACGCCGTCTCGGACTCGACGTGGGCGCTGCACGTGCTCGGGCTCCAGCGAACGCTCCCGGACGCGCGGTTCACCGCGTTCACCGACGCCGTCCCGACGCTGCGCGCCGTCAAGGACGCGCAGGAGGTCGAGCGTCTCGCCGCGGCGGGCGCCGCCGCCGACGCGGCGTTCGCCCAGATCCGCGAGGTCGCTTTCGCGGGCCGGCGCGAGCGGGACGTCGCGGCCGACCTCGACCGGTTCCTGCGCGAGCACGGGCACGAGCAGGTCGACTTCACGCTCGTGTGCGCGGGCCCGAACGGCGCCGACCCGCACCACGACGCGGGCGACCGCACCATCGAGCCGGGCGACCTCGTCGTGCTCGACTTCGGCGGGCTCCGCGACGGCTACGGCTCCGACACGACGCGCACGGTCCTGGTCGAGGGCGGCACCGACGACGCCCTCGCGGCACAGCAGCGCGAGGTCTACGACGTCGTGCGGCGCGCCCAGCAGGCCGGGGTCGAGGCCGTGCGCCCTGGCGCGACGTGCCAGGACGTCGACCGCGCCGCGCGCGCCGTCATCGCCGAGGCAGGCTACGGCGAGTACTTCGTGCACCGCACCGGGCACGGCATCGGCACGACGACCCACGAGCCGCCGTACATGGTGGAGGGCGAGGACCGACCGATCGAGCCCGGCATGTGCTTCTCCGTCGAGCCGGGCGTCTACCTGCCCGGGCGGTTCGGCGTGCGGATCGAGGACATCGTCGTCGCGTTCCCGCCGGACGTGCCCGACGGCGCACGTCGCCTCAACACCTCGACGCACGACCTCCAGACGGTGCGCTAGGGGCGCGCGCCTCTCAGCGGTCTCCGGGGACGGCGTCCGCGGTCGCGCGCACGTTCTCGTTGCGGATGCCGACCCAGCTCAGGACGCCGCCCAGGACCAGCAGCGCGGCGGTGACGACGAGCGAGCGGTGGAAGCCGTCGAGGTCGAGCACGCCCCCGACGATCACGCCCGCGAACGCGATGACGACGAGCCCTGCCACGCGCGACACGGCGTTGTTCACCGCCGACCCGATGCCGGCGTCGGACGCGGGGATGGAGCCGAGGATCGCGGACGTGAGGGGAGCGACGGTCATCGCGAGGCCGAGGCCGAAGAGCACGAGGCCCGGGAGGACCTGGGTGACGTAGACGGCGTCGTCGGTCGTCGTGAGCAGGAGGAGGTAGCCGGCCCCGCCGATGATCGGCCCGAGGGTCATGAACAGGCGCGGACCGTACCGGCCAGCGAGCGCCCCGAACCGCGTGGACAGCGCGAGGAGCACGAGCGTCACGGGGAGCTGCGCGAGGCCCGCGGCGGTCGCGCTGTACCCACCGACCTGCTGGAGGAACAGCGTGACGACGAACCCGCCGAAGTACAGCGCGCCGTAGATGGCGGCGGTCGCGAGGTTGCCCCACGCGAAGTTGCGCACGCGGAAGAGCCGTGGCGGGAGCATGGGGTCGGGGGCGCGCCGCTCCCACCACACGAACACGACGAGGCACGCGACGCCGACGACGCACGGCCCCCACACGACCGGGCTCGCCCAGCCGAACCGGCCCTGCTCGATGAGCGCGAACACGGTCCCCGCGAGCCCGACCGCCGCGAGCGTCGCCCCGGCGGCGTCGATGCGCCGTCGCCCGTCTGGGCCACCCGCGGCACCCGGCTCCTCCGCGGCGGACCGCGGCACCCCGCGCAGCAGCCACAGCGTCACCGCGACGGGCAGCACGTTGATCCAGAACACCCAGCGCCACGAGATGGTGTCGATGAGGATCCCTCCGAGCAGCGGCCCGACGAGCGAAGCCGTGCTCGTCCACGCGGTCCAGGAGCCGATCGCGCGGGACTGCCGCTCGCCGTCGAACGTCGAGATGATCATGGCGAGCGAGCTGGGCACGAGCAGCGCACCCGCGACGCCCTGGAGCCCGCGGGCCACGACGAGGAACAGCCCGTCGGGTGCGAGCGCGCACGCGACGGACGTCACCGCGAAGCCGACGAGGCCGATCCCCATGATGCGGCGCCGGCCGTGGACGTCGGACAGCGAGCCCGCCAGGAGGATGAGGGCGCCGAGCGTGATCATGTAGGCGTCGACGACCCACTGTTGCAGCGCGAGGCCCGTGACCGGCCCGGTCGTCAGCTCGGCGGAGATCGCGGGCAGCGCGACGTTGACCACCGAGCCGTCCAGGAACGACACGAACGACGCGAGGACCGCGACCACCAGCACCCGCTGCTGCACCGTCACCGACCCACCGTACGACTCGACTCTCATGCCGTCCTGACCGAGCGCGACGGTGAGGTGTGACGCGAGGTGGTCCGCGGAGCGACGACTCGACACCATACCTAGAGGTAGGTACGGTGGTCCGCATGACGACGACCGACGCCCGCGAGCGGCTCGTCGCGGCCGCGCAGGACCTGTTCTGGGCCCAGGGCGTCGGCGCGACCAGCCCACGCCAGGTCCTCGCCGCGAGCGGCGTGGGCCAGGGCAGCCTCTACCACCACTTCCCCACCAAGCACGACCTCGCCGCGGCCGCCGTGCGCGCCACGACGACGGCAGGCCTCGACGCCGCGCACCGCGACCTCGACGCGGGCGGGTCCGCCGTCGAGCGCCTGGTCCGCTACCTCGAGCGGCCGCGTCCCGCGCTCGCCGGGTGCAAGGTCGGGCGCCTCGTGAGCGACCAGGCCGTCATGGACGACGCCGAGCTCGCCGCGGAGGTCCGCGCCTACTTCCGCGGTCTCGTCAGCCTGGCCGCCACCGTCCTCACGGAGGACGGGCTGCCCGACGACGTGGCCCGCGACCGCGCGCACGCCGCCGTCGCGATCGTGCAGGGCGGGTACGTCCTCGCGCGCGCCCTCGTCGACCCTGACGCGATGACCGCCGCTGCGCGGGGTTTCGTCGCGCTGCTCGATCCCGGCCCGACCACCCCGGAGGACGCATGACCGACACCACCGACCGTCCGTCCCTGCGCGAGCGACTGCGTGCGCTGCCCGTGCTCGGCACCGACCTGCCCGGCCTCGACGTCGACGCGGCACCGGACGAGCCGAGCACGCTCTTCGTCGGCTGGCTCGAGGACGCGATCGGCGCGGGTCTGCCCGCACCGCACGCCGCGACCCTCTCGACCGCCGATGCGAGCGGCCGGGTCGACGCCCGGACGCTGATCCTCAAGGACGTCGACGGCGACGGCTGGGTCTTCGCGACGCGCGCCGACTCGCCCAAGGGCGTGGCGCTCGCGCAGAACCCGAACGCCGCGCTGACGTTCTTCTGGCGGGAGCACGGTCGCCAGGTCCGGGTGCGCGGGCCGGTCGTCCCGCTCGGCCACGAGGCGTCCGTAGCCGACTTCCTCGCCCGCTCCGAGTTCTCCCGCGCCACCGCGCTCGCCGGGCCGCAGAGTGCCCCGCTCGCGTCGCGGGCCGCCTACCGGACCGCGTGGGACGCCGCGCTCGCGCGGGTCCGCGCCGAGCCCGACCTCGTCCTCGACGCCTGGACCGCGTACGCGCTCGAGCCGACGAGCGTCGAGTTCTGGGCCTCCTCACCCGACGGCCAGGTCCGCCTGCGCTACACCGCGGCGCCCGACGCAGGCGCCGCGACCCCTCTCCCTTGGACGAAGGAGCTCCTGTGGCCGTGACGGACCCCACCGCACCCACCGCGCCGGACGTCGAGGAGGTACGTCGCGACGCGCGCGCCGCGCTCGACGCCGTCACGTCCGTGACGCGTGGCCTCGACGACGCCGGCCTCACGGGCCCGTCCGCACTGCCCGGCTGGTCGCGCA
Organism: Cellulosimicrobium sp. GQ32; assembly: GCF_059758455.1. Lineage (NCBI taxonomy): Bacteria > Bacillati > Actinomycetota > Actinomycetes > Micrococcales > Promicromonosporaceae > Cellulosimicrobium > Cellulosimicrobium sp. GQ32. The sequence continues at coordinate 194,699 of NZ_JCAXEP010000008.1, forward strand.
GCCACGTGCTCGCGCACGTCACGGCGATCGGCCAGGCGATGGCCCGCCAGGCGGAGCAGGCCGCCCACGGCGAGCTCGTCGAGGTCTACGACGGCGGAGCGGCCGGCCGCGAGGCCGGCATCCAGGCCGGCGCGCGCCGGTCGGTCGCGGAGCACGTGCACGCGCTCGAGTCGCTCGCCGAGCGTCTCGACGCCGCCTGGCCCGCCACCGGAGCGCCGGGCTGGAGCGCCCGCGTCACCTACCGCGACGGGACCGTCGTGGACGCGCTCGTCGCATGGTGGCGCGAGGTCCGCATCCACGCCGTCGACCTCGATGCCGGTCTCGGCCTCGACACCTGGTCGCGCGCGCTCGGACTCCACCTCCTCGACTTCCTCGGGGTCCGGCTCACGGACGACGTCCTGGTCGAGCTCCCCGCGGAGCCCACCGGACTCAGGGTGGGCCCGGCCGGCCTCCGCCTTGACGCCGAACCCGGGGTCGCTCCCCGCACAGAGACTCCCCTGGGGAGCGACCCCGGGATCGACGCGCGAGACGGCGTCGTCGTCCGGGGCCGCCTGACCGACGTCGCAGCCTGGCTCGCGGGCCGCACCCCCGACGCCGAGCCCGACGCCTTCCGCGGCGGCGAACCCACACCGATCCCCCAGATCGGCCCCTGGCCCTCGCCCTACTCCCCACCGAGGTAGAACGCTGGTCACGCGAGAGATAGCTCTGTGCACCGAGGTGGAGCCCTGTTCACGCGAGAGAGAACCCTGTTCCGCCAAGGGAGAACGGCGGTGGTTCTCAGGCCCGCCGCGCGACCCAGCGGCAACCCCCAGGCGACGGGCGGCGACGAGGCGGACGAACCGACACCGCGGGCGGTAGCCCGGGTGAGCAACGACCAGAGCAAGACGACGTAGGGCGGGGTGGGTGGTGGTGCCGCGTCGTGGCGGGCCTGGCGGGAGCGACGCGAGGAACGAGCGGCGCGGATGGTAGACGCGGCACCACCACCCACCCCGACCACCCAGGGCGACCACACGCCGTCGGGCAGGGTGACCACGGCTCTACCTCGCGCAACCACGGCTCTATCTCGCGCAACCACGGCTCTACCTCGCGCGACCACGGCTCTACCTCGGCGCGGAAAGGCGGCGCCACGAGGGGCGAGACGTCCGGCCTGTGCCGCTCGGGACGTTCGTCCCGCGAAAGTGTGACGCACGCCCGTGACGCACCGCACAGCTAGTGCACTCTTTCACAAGCGTAGAATCGGAGCGTGTCGAGTCGAGCGAGCAACCCCGCAAGCAGCGCAGACCAGATCGACGTAGCCCTCATCGGCGGTGGCATCATGAGTGCCACGCTGGGGGCTCTCCTCAAGGTCCTGGAGCCCTCCTGGACCGTGCGCATCTACGAGCGTCTGGACGCCGTGGCGCAGGAGTCGTCGAACCCGTGGAACAACGCCGGGACGGGTCATGCCGCCCTGTGCGAGCTGAACTACACGCCGGAGAAGGCAGACGGCTCGATCGACATCACCAAGGCGGTGAAGATCAACGAGCAGTTCGAGGTGTCGCGCGAGTTCTGGCACCACCTGCTCACGACGGGCGCCCTCCCGCGGCCCGCGAGCTTCATCTCCCGCACGCCGCACATGACGTTCGTGCGCGGCGCGGAGAACGTCGACTACCTGCGTCGCCGGTTCGAGACCTTGCGCCAGCACCCGCTGTTCAGCGAGCTCGAGTTCAGCGACGACCCCGCCGTGATCGCCGAGTGGGCGCCGCTCCTCGTCGCGGAGCGCGACGGCGACGAGCCGGTCGCGGCGACGCGCGCGACGAGCGGCACGGACGTCGACTTCGGTGCCCTCACCCAGCAGCTCGTCGACTACCTCGTCTCGCAGGGCACGCAGCTCTTCCTCGAGCACGAGGTGAAGAACCTCAAGAAGACGAAGGACGGCCGCTGGCGCCTGACGGTCAAGGACCGCTCGTGGAACGCCCCGAAGCGCCGCTCGACCGTCGAGGCCCGGTTCGTGTTCGTCGGCGCGGGCGGCGGCGCCCTGCCGCTGCTCCAGGCCGCGGGCATCCCCGAGGCCAAGGGCTACGGCGGCTTCCCGATCAGCGGCGAGTTCCTGCGCACCGACAGCCCCGAGCTCGTCGCGCAGCACCAGGCCAAGGTCTACGGCAAGGCCGACGTCGGCTCCCCGCCCATGTCCGTCCCGCACCTGGACACGCGGGTCGTCGAGGGCAAGACGTACCTGATGTTCGGCCCGTACGCCGGGTTCAGCCCCAAGTACCTCAAGAAGGGCAAGTACCTCGGGCTGTTCACGTCGCTGCGCCTGCACAACCTCGGCTCGATGGTCGGCGCGGGCCTGAAGAACCTCGACCTCACCCAGTACCTGGTCGGCCAGCTCCTCGCGAGCCCGGAGACCAAGTTCACGGCGCTCCAGGGCTTCATGCCGACGGCGCACCCGAAGGACTGGGAGACCATCACCGCGGGCCAGCGGGTCCAGGTGATCAAGAAGGACAAGGACGGCAAGGGCGTCCTCGAGTTCGGCACGGAGGTCATCGCTGCGGGCGACGGCTCCATCGCGGGCCTGCTCGGCGCCTCCCCGGGCGCGTCGACCGCCGTCCCCGCGATGATCGACCTGCTCGAGCGCTGCTTCCCCGCCCGCTTCACCAAGTGGCGCCCCGAGCTCGCCACGATGATCCCGAGCCTCGGCCAGGCGCCGTGGGAGGCCGAGGAGCTCGAGGGCCTGGACCAGCTCACGGGCGGCGCGGACGTCGACGCCGTCGGCTCGCGCGCCTGACCACGATCTGACGCCCCTCCCCCGCGACGGCCCGGACCTCCACGAGGTCCGGGCCGTCGTGCGTCCCACGCCCGGGCGCCGAGCCCGCCAGGCCGGTGCTCGTCCGCCCGTCGGCGGCCGGATGCTCCCACCGGTCTGCGCCGGCCTCCGGGACGGTCAGCGCGGGAGCCGCACGCGCCGCCCCGCGCGCGACGGTGCCGGCTCGGCAGGCGTCGCGGGAGCCGGCGGGAGTCCGCGGACGCCGTCCCGCACGGCGGGGTTCGGGACGACGCGCCGCAGCACGAGCTCGGTCGCGACCTCGTGCGGGTCGACCGGTCCGGGCTGACCGTCCGGGCGGGCGGCCACGGCCCGCAGGTCGGCGTCGAGGCGCTGCGCGTCGCGGTCCCAGCGCTCGCCGTGGACCGACCGGTCGCCCCAGGCGTCGGCGCCCGGCCAGGCGCCGTCGGACCCCGCGGGGAACCACGGGCGCGCGGGGTCCGCGCGCCGCACCGCGAGCGCCGCGACCGTCGGGCCGACGACGAGGAGAAGAACCACCACACCCCAGAAGATGTCCATGCCTCCACCTTGTCGTCGCACGTGCAGGGCGACGAGTGGCAGGACCGACACCTCTCGACAAGATCCCGCCACGGGCGTAGCGTGCCGTGCATGGTGCGTTCCGTCGCGGCCGTCGTGTGCGACGGCCTGGCCCCGTTCGAGTTCGGCGTCGTGTGCGAGGTGTTCGGCCTCGACCGCAGCGAGGACGGCGTCCCGTCGTTCGACTTCCGCGTGTGCGGACCGGTCGCCGGGCGCCCCGTGCGCACGTCGGTCGGCGCGCAGGTGGTCCCGGAGCACGGGCTCGACGCCACGGACGACGTCGACCTCCTCATCGTCCCGGCGATCCGCATCGGCTCGCACTACCCGCCCGAGGTGCTGGACGCGGTCCGGCGCGCGTCCGAGCGCGGCGCGCTGCTGCTCAGCGTGTGCTCCGGCGTCTTCGTGCTCGCCGCGGCCGGAGTGATCGAGGGGCGGCGCGTCACGACCCACTGGATGCACGCCGACGAGCTGCGTCGCCGGTACCCGAGCCTGGACATCGACCCGGACGTGCTGTTCGTCGACGACGGCAACCTCGTCACGAGCGCCGGGACCGCCGCGGGGATCGACGCGTGCCTGCACCTCGTGCGGCGCGAGCTCGGGGCCAAGGTCGCGAACACGATCGCGCGGCGCATGGTCGTGCCGCCCCAGCGTGACGGCGGGCAGCGCCAGTTCATCGAACGCCCGGTCCCGGACTGCGAGGAGGACTCGTTCGCCGAGCTGCTGGAGTGGATGACCGAGCACCTCGACGAGCCGCTCACGGTGCGGGACCTGGCGCGCCGGGCCCACACGTCGGAGCGCACGTTCGCACGCTCGTTCGTCGCCCAGACGGGCACGACGCCGCTCGCCTGGCTCACGTCGCAGCGCGTGGGGCACGCACAGTCCCTGCTCGAGGAGTCGACCCTGGACCTCGAGGAGGTCGCGCGGCGCTGCGGGTTCGGGTCCGCGGCGCTCCTGCGCCACCACTTCCGGCGCGCGGTCGGCATCACGCCGACGGAGTACCGCCAGACGTTCCGCTTCGCCGCCTGACGACGACGCGGCCCCCGAGGCTCCTGCGCGAGTTCTTCACGTCCCGCGCTCGCGCGCGCAACCTACGGTCCCGTAGGGTGGGGTGATCTGCACCACGAGCACCCGCTCACCTCCGCGGCTGGGAAGTCGACACCGACACCCTGCGAGGCCGCACATGACCTCTGCCGCAGTGCGCCCGGGCTTCCGGGCCACCCGTCCCCGCACCGACGAGCCGGGCGCCGTCACCAGCACCTACAGCGCGCTGTCGCGCACCGTGCGCGACGCCGGACTGCTCCACCGCACGCACGGCTACTACCTCTGGACCCTCGCCGTCCTGACGCTCGCGCTCGGCGGCTCCGTCGCCGGGTTCGTCCTCCTCGGCGACTCGTGGTTCCAGCTCCTGATCGCCGGGGCGCTCGGCCTGATCTTCACGCAGTTCGCGTTCGTCGCCCACGAGGCGTCGCACCGCCAGGTCTTCGCGTCCGGCCCGGCGAACGACCGCCTGGGTCGCATCCTCGCGAACGGCGTCGTGGGGATCAGCCACTCGTGGTGGATGAACAAGCACACGCGCCACCACGCGAACCCCAACCAGCGCGGCAAGGACCCGGACATCGCCCCGGACGTCGTCGTCTTCCTCGACGAGGACGCCGCCGCCGCGAAGGGCTTCCGCTCCGTGATCAACCGCTACCAGGGCTGGCTCTTCTTCCCGCTGCTCACGCTCGAGGGCCTCAACCTGCACGTCCAGGCGTACCGCTCGCTCCTCGCGGGTGGCCGGGCGCGAGGCAACCTCCGCACCCGCGTGGTCGAGCTCGTGATCCTCACGCTGCGCCTGTCGCTCTACGTCGGCGCGATCTTCTGGTTCCTGCCGCTCGGCATGGCGTTCGCGTTCCTCGGCGTCCAGCTCGCCGTGTTCGGCGTCTACATGGGGGCGTCGTTCGCGCCCAACCACAAGGGCATGGCGATCATCCCCGAGAACACGAAGATCGACTTCCTCTCGAAACAGGTCCTCACGTCGCGCAACATCCGCGGCGGCTGGTGGATGAACATCCTCATGGGCGGGCTCAACTTCCAGATCGAGCACCACCTGTTCCCGAGCATGCCGCGGCCCCATCTCGCGCGGGCGCGCGAGATCGTGCGCGAGCACTGCGCGAACCTCGGCCTGCCCTACACGGAGACGAGCCTCGTGCAGTCCTACGGCATCGTCGTGCGGTACCTCAACCGCGTCGGGCTCTCCGCGCGCGACCCGTTCGACTGCCCGATGTTCCGCCAGCTCCGCAAGGTCTGACCGGCGCCGAGGCGCGCCCCGGGGCCCTGCGTGGCCGACGACGCGCGCCCGGGTCAGGCCGACGCCGCGTGCCCGTGCCGCCAGTACCCGACGAAGTCGACGTGCGACTTGGGGACGCCGCGGTCGTTGACGAGGTGGCGGCGCACCCCGGTCGCGAGCGTCGACTCCCCTACCGCGTACGCGTAGACGGGCCCGGACGGCAGGTCGGCCGACCGCACGGCCTCGAGAGCGAGCGCGCCGGGCAGGAGCTCGTGCGGGTCGGTGCCCGCGGGCGCCGCACCCTCGCGCACGACCCAGCGGAGCTCGACGCCCGCCGGCACGCGGAAGTCCTGCGCATCTGCCGCCTCGGGGATCTCGACGATCGCGAGACCGCGCGCGTCGTCGGGCAGCGACTCGCAGATGCCCGCGACGGCCGGCAGCCCGGTCTCGTCGGCGACGACGAGCGTCCAGTCGTGCGGGACGCGCGGGTTGTAGCCGACCCCCTGGTCGAGCAGGCCGACGCGGTCGCCCGGCTGGGCTGACAGCGCGAACGACGACGCGGGCCCTGCGTCGCCGTGGACGACGAAGTCGACGTCGATCTCGCGCAGGTCGGGCCGCGCGGCGCGCACCGTGTAGTTGCGGACCCAGGGCCGGCGCGCCTTGGGTGTCGCGAGGTACTGGACGTACCACATGCCCGAGGTGCGCGTCGGCAGCCGGAGGGAGTCCTGGTCGTCGCGGGCGAGGAAGAGCCGGAACCACTGGTCGAAGCCCATCGGCGTGAAGAGCTCCATGTCGTCGCCACCGAGCGTGACCCGCACGACGTGGGGGCTCACCCGCTTGCTCCCGACGACGCTCAGCGTGACGACGTGGGCGTCGGCGGGCTTGACCGTCTTGAAGGTGGCCACCGGTGGCTCCTCGGGGGTGCGGCCCGGCGCGCCGGGCGGACGAGGGCCCCGCGAGCGCGGAACCGTAGGCAAGGCTAGCCTCACCTCGGGCGCGCGTCGATGTGGTCGATGCCACATGCCGCGCGCCCCTCCCCCGCCCGGGGACACCGTCGTCCAGTGTCATGCTCGGGGCGTGGAGCTCCCCGTCGCCTGGTCCGTCGTCCTGCTCGTCACCGCCGCGTGGAACCTGCTCATCTGGCCGCGGTTCCTCCAGCGCATCGCCAAGGACCCGCGCGCGCGGGACGCCGAGGGGCGCGCGACGCGCTTCCTCACGGTGCACGTCGTGCTCATCGCGGTCTCGCTCGTGCTGGCCCTGACGGTCGGCGTGCTCGGCGTCCTCACGCTCGTCTGAGCCCTGCCAGCCGCTCCGGGTTCCGGAAGAGCAGGACGCGCACGACGCGCTCGCCCCCGTACTCGACGGTGGCCGCCATGGCGGGCTCCCCGCCGACGGTCCACACGCCGCCCAGAGCGCCGTTGACGAGCGCGGGCTCGAAGGCCATCGCCGTCGTCTCGGGCTTCGCCGAGAGACCCACGAGCATCCGCGCCACCTTGTCCGCTCCCGTCACGGGCCGCAGCGCCGCGCGCGCCTTGCCGCCGCCGTCGCTCACCACGACGACGTCCGGCGCGAGGATCTCGACGAGCGCGGTCGTGTCCCCCGTCGCGCACGCGGCCATGAACCGCTCGACGGCGGCGCGCTGCGCGTCGTCGGGCGGGGTGAACCGCGGTCGCCGCGCGCGCACGTGCTCGCGCGCGCGGTGCGCGGTCTGGCGCACGGCGTCGGGCGAGCGGTAGAGGCCGTCGGCGATCTCGTCGTAGGGGACGTCGAACACCTCGCGCAGCACGAACACCGCGCGTTCGAGCGGGCTCAGCGTCTCCAGCACGACGAGCAGCGCCATCGACACGTCCTCCGCGCGCTCGACCTGCAGCGCGGCGTCCGGCGTCGTGAGGAGCGGGTCGGGCAGCCACGACCCCACGTACGTCTCGCGCCGCGTCCGCAGCGTGCGCAGCCGGTCGAGCGCGAGCCGGGTCGTGACACGGACGAGGTAGGCGCGCGGGTCAAGGACGCCGGACCGGTCCGCCGCCGACCAGCGCAGCCACGCCTCCTGGACCACGTCCTCGGCGTCGGCCGCGGAGCCCGTCATCTCGTACGCGACCGTGAAGAGCAGGCGACGGTGCGTCGCGAACGGCGCGAGGACCGCACCGGGACCGCGTGGCCCCGCGGCGCGGTCGGGCGGCGGGGACCCGGCGCTCTCGCTCACCCGGCCAGCCTGCCAGCCGTGCCTGCCGCGCGCAGCCCCCCGCCGAGCGGGACCTCGCACCGGTCGCTGAAGCCCTGGCTGGACAGGCCGAGGGCCGCGTTGATCCGGCTGCGCAGGTTCTCGAGCGCGACCAGGGCCGTGAGCTCGACGAACGCGGGCTCGCCCAGGTCGTCGACCAGCGCGACCGCGAGCTCGTCAGTCACCGTCGGCGGGGTCGCGGTCGCCGCCTCGGCGTACTCGAGCACGCGCCGCTCGACAGCGGTGTACGCCGCGCTCTCGCGCCACGCGGGCACGTCGTGAAGCTTGCGGGGGTCGACGTCACCGTGCTCCGACTCCCAGTAGCCGAAGTCGACGCACCACGAGCAGCCGATCTGCACAGCGGACGCCATGACCGCGAGCGCCGAGAGCGTCGGGTCCAGCGCCCGCCAGCGCGCGACGCCCGCCTCGAGGACGCAGTACGTCGCCGCGACGCGCGGGTTGTGCCCGACGGCGGCGAGCGGCTCGAGCACCGCGCCGTACCGGCGCCGTGAGAGCGCAGCGAGCGTGCGGTTGAGCAGGGTCCGGGGCGGGTCGAGCGAGATGCGGGCCACGACGGTCTCCTTCCGTCAGCCGGCGCGGTGCGCGCCGGTCGTGCGCGGGGTCGACCATCCAGACGCAGGCCGCGGTCCGCGCGTGACATGCCCGCGCGTGACCTGCGTCACGCCCGGTGGGCTCGCCTCTCGTTGCCGCGCCGGTAGTTCCCCGTCGCCCGGGCGAGCAGAAGCTGGACCTCGCCCTCGTCGTCGCGCGCCTCGGCCCGCTCCAGGGCGGCGACGAGCCGGTCGGCCGCGGCCCCCGCGACGGTGACGACGACGCGCCCGCCGCGCGCGACCCGCACGCGACCGTCCTGGGTCACCTGGTGGTCGAACGGGTCGGGGAACGGGGCGCGGAGGGTGCGGTCGCTCGCCATCCCACCACGCTAGGGCGCGTCGGACGGGACCTGCACGGCCTTTTGCCCCGCTCGCGGTCGCACGAGGTTCGCGAGCGGCGAGTAGCGCGGCACCCAGCGTGCGAGGGCCGCCGCGGACCCCGCGCCGAGCACCGACGTCGCCCAGACCCCCGCCGCGAGCGACCCCAGCGCTGCCCCCGCCGAGAGCACGAGGGGCCCGAGCGCGTCGCCCGTGTCCTGGAAGAGCCGCCACACGCTGAGGAAGGTCGGGCGCACCTCTGCGGGTGCGACGTCGGCCCCCAGCGTCATGACGATGCCCGACCCCATCCCGTTGCCGACCCCGAGCAGCGCCGCGACGACGGTGACCGCGCCCACCGTGTGGGCGAAGGGCAGGAGCGCGAGCCCGGCGGCCATGGTGAGCATCGACGGCACGGCCACCCACAGCCGCCCGAACCGGTCCATGACCTTGCCCGCCGGGTAGAACAGGAGCATGTCGAGCGCGCCGGAGACGCCGAAGACCAGCGACGTCACCTCCGCGTCCAGCCCGAGGTGCTCGCCCCAGAGCGGGATGACGGTCTGGCGCGCCCCGCGCACGGCGCTCACGAGGAGGATCGCGACACCGAGGGTCGCGAAGAGGCGCCGGTGCTCGCGCGCCACACGGGCGATGGTCACCCGCGGTCCCGCCGCGGCGCCGCGACCGCGCGTGCGCACGCGGCCCGGCTCGCCCTGCGCCGTCGGCTCCGGGCGCACGACGGCGAGCACCGCCACCGCCACCAGCGCGGCCACGGCGCCGAGCCAGTAGGCGCCGCGCACGTCCGTCGCCGCGATGACGGCCGCCCCCGCGAACGGGCCGAGGAACAGCCCGATGCGGTGCACGCCGGCGAGCGTGGACAGGACGCGCGCCCGCCGCAGGGGCGGCGTGATCTCCGTGAGGTAGGCCTGGCGGGCGAGATTGAAGACGGCGGTCGACGCCCCCAGGGCGAGGACGCCCGCCGCCAAACCCCCGAGGTTCGGGCTGAGCGCGATCGTCGCGAACGCGACGACGGCGACGCCGCCCGCGAGCAGCATGGCCGCCCGGTCGCCGATCCGCTGCGCGAGCGCCCCGGCCGGGAGGTCGAACAGGATCTTGCCGATCGGGACGAGCGCGGCGACGAGGCCCGCGACCGTGAGGCTCGCCCCGCGCCCGGTCGCGGTGACCGCGACGACGGGCAGCATCGCCCCGATGCCGATCTCGAGGACGAGCGTCGGGACGAACGCGCCGAGGACGACGCTGCGCAGGGGGAAGAGGGGTGCGTCGGCGCCCGCGCGGGCGGTCACCGCACCTCCGCCACGACCTCGACGCCCGATCGCTCGTCGTCGGGTCGTGCGACCTCGACGCCCCGGCACGCGGGCGCGTCGGCGAGGAGCTCGAGGAGCTGGGGCGCCGCGGAGGCCCCGCTGTCCCAGCGTCCGGTCACGACGGAGACGACCCAGCTCGGTGCCCCGGCCTCGGGCAGCGCGAGCGTGACGAGGCGCTCCGCCTGAGGCTTCGCCGCGACGTGGCGCGGGACGAGCGCGATCCCGAGGCCGCGGTCGACGAGCTCGAGCAGCGTGTGCACGTCGTTGACCGAGCACCGCACGCGGCGGTGCACGCCGTGCGCGGCGCACGTGGCGTCGTTGACGGGACGCGCACCCCACGACGGGTCGAAGTCGACGAACTCCTGGCCGGAGAGGTCGGCCCAGTCGACCCGACCGCGCATGGCGAGCGGGTGCTCGGGCGCGCACACGAGCACGAGCGGCTCGCTGCCCAGCACGGTCTGCGACAGCGACCCCAGGTGCTCGGTGGTGGCGACGAACGCGACGTCCAGGTCACCCTCGCGCACACGCGCGAGGAGGTCGTGGGAGCCGGCCTGCGCGAAGTGGATCTCCACCTGGGGGTAGCGGCGGTGGAAGCGCTCGAGCAGCGTCGTGACGTCGAGGACCCCGAGGCACTGCTCCGAGCCGACGCGCAGCGAGCCGGACAGCGCGCGCGTCGCGCGGACCACCGCGTCGCGACCTGCGGCCGCCTGCGCGAGCATGGAGCGTGCGTGCGGCAGCAGCGCCAGGCCGGCCTCGGTGGGCTCGACGCGGCGCGTCGTGCGCGTGAACAGGCTCGCGCCGAGCTCCTCCTCGAGGCTGCGGACCGCGGCGGACAGGCCCGACTGGGAGACGCCGACGAGCTGCGCCGCGCGGGTGAACTGGCGCTCGTCCGCGAGCGCGACGAGGTACTCCATCTGACGAAGATCCATTGACCACTCGCACTTCTCTATTTGACAACTACTAGTTGTTGGACTTCTAGATTATCGCTTCCTACGCTTGAGCAGTCCCGGTCCGTCGTCTCGCGCTGCCCGGCGCTCCGCCCTCGCAGGCGGGCGACGACCCTTCCTACCCCTGAACCGTGAGGAAGTCCCCATGCAGCAGCGCACTCTCGGATCCCGGACGGTCTCCGCGATCGGTCTCGGCGGCATGCCGATGTCGATCGAGGGCCGACCGGACGAGGCCCGGTCCGTCGCGACGATCCACGCCGCGCTCGACGCCGGCGTCACGCTGATCGACACCGCCGACGCCTACCACCTGCGCGCCGACGAGGTCGGGCACAACGAGGAGCTGATCGCCCGCGCGCTGCGCTCGTACGGCGGCGACACGGCCGGCGTCCTCGTCGCGACGAAGGGCGGACACCTGCGCCCCGGCGACGGCACCTGGACCCGCAACGGCGACCCGACCTACCTCAAGCAGGCCGCGAAGGAGTCGGCGCGCCGGCTCGGCGTCGACGCGATCGGCCTGTACCAGTTCCACCGCCCCGACCCCGAGGTTCCCTACGCCGACTCGGTCGGCGCGCTCGTCGAGCTGCTCGACGAGGGCGTGATCCAGCAGGCCGGGATCTCGAACGCGGACGTCGAGCAGATCGACCTCGCGCACGACCTCCTGGGCGGGCGGCTCGCGTCCGTGCAGAACCAGTTCTCGCCGCGCTTCCGCTCCAGCCAGGGCGAGCTCGAGCACTGCGCGGCGCTCGGCGTCGCCTTCCTGCCGTGGAGCCCGCTCGGCGGGATCGCGAACGCCGCCGAGCTCGGCGCGCGCCACGCCGTCTTCCAGGACGTCGCCGACGCCCACGGCGTGAGCGTCTACCAGGTCACGCTCGCGTGGGAGCTCGCGCTCGCACCCGTCGTGATCCCCATCCCCGGCGCCTCGCGGCCCGAGTCGATCCGTGACTCAGCCGCCGCCGCCGACCTCGTCCTGACCCCGGAGGAGGTCGCGCGGCTCTCCGCCGCGTGACGACCCGCCGGAACCCGCCCACCCCCGCGAAGGAGCTCCACCGATGAAGACCTTCACCCTGCCCGGCACCGACCTGGTCGTGCCGGACGTCGTGCTCGGCCTCATGCGCATCCAGGACAAGACCGACGACGAGGTCCGCACGCTCGTGCGCACGGCCCGCGACGCCGGCATCACGTTCCTCGACCACGCCGACGTCTACGGCACGGACCTGCACGGCTGCGAGCGCCGGTTCGCCGAGGCCCTCGACCTCTCCCCCGCCGAGCGCGGTGAGTGGGTCATCCAGTCCAAGGCCGGGATCGTGCCCGACGGCCCGTACTTCGACTTCTCCTACGAGCACCTCGTCGCGTCCGTCGAGGGCTCGCTCGACGCGCTGCGCACGGACTACCTCGACATCCTCCTGCTGCACCGGCCCGACGCCCTCGTCGAGCCCGAGGAGGTCGCGCGCGCGTTCGCCGACCTGCACGCCGCGGGCAAGGTGCGCGCGTTCGGGGTCTCGAACCACACGCCGGGCCAGATCGAGCTGCTGCGCCGGTACGTCGAGCAGCCGATCGTCGCGAACCAGCTCCAGCTCTCGATCACGCACGCGCCGATCGTCGCGCAGGGGGTCGCGTCGAACATGCAGGCCCTGGACCAGTCGATCAGCCGCGACAGCGGGATCCTCGACTACTGCCGCCTGCACGACATCACGGTCCAGGCGTGGTCGCCGTTCCAGGCGGGGTTCTTCACCGGCGTCTTCCTGGGCTCGGAGAAGTACCCCGAGCTCAACGCCGTGATCGACCGGCTCGCCGCGAAGTACGACGTCCCGCCCATCGCGATCGCGACCGCCTGGATCACGCGGCACCCGGCGCGGATGCAGGTCGTGCTCGGCACGACGAGCCCCGATCGCGTGGCGGGCGCGGCCCTCGGCTCGGAGGTGCCGCTCACGCGCGCGGAGTGGTACGAGCTGTTCCGCGCCGCGGGCTACACCGTCCCCTGACGCGCGCGCCCGGACGCTGGTGTCGGAGGTCACGCACCGGCCGTCCGGGCCGCCCCACGTGGCGGTCTAGGCTCGTGCCGTGGCAACCTTCTCGGCAGTGACCCGGCAGCACATCCTCCAGGCGATCGCGGACTGGGACGACCGGGGCCGGGACGCGTTCCTCGGGGTCTACGGGTTCACCGCGAGCCCCGGCACCCCCCTCCTCCACGAGGACCGTGCGTACGACGCCCAGGCGATCCTCGGCGTCGCGCACCGCTACGCGACCGGTCGCGTCGCGACGGCCGAGGAGTTCCGCAACAGCCCCGTGAGCGTCGCAGACCTGCTGCGCAAGCGCGGCTTCGACGTGCCGGGCGCGGCGCCCGCAGCGCCGGCACCCGCGCGTCGGACCGCGGCGAAGGCCGCGACCGCGCCCCGCGCCCCGCGGCGCACGACGACGCCGCGTGCGTCCGAGCCCGAGAAGCCGCCGGCCGTGTGCCCCACGTGCTTCACGGTGCTGCCCGCGACGGGCATCTGCGACGACTGCGGCTGACCGGGTCTTCCCCGCGCGCGACGAGGGGCGCCGTCCTACCGGACGGCGCCCCTCGTCGTGCCGCGAGTGCCCGCGGGGCCGCGGGCGACCGGGTCAGTTGACCTCGGACGGGTGCGCGCTCACGCGGCCCGAGCCGTCACCGGTGTCGAGGGCGTCGATCGCCGCGACCTCGTCGGCCGTGAGCTCGAACCCGAAGAGGTCGAAGTTCTCCGCCATGCGCTCCTTGCGCGACGACTTGGGGAAGACGATGAAGCCGCGCTGAAGGTGCCAGCGCAGGACCGCCTGGGCCGGGGTCACGCCGTGCGCGGCCGCGGCGTCGACGACGGCCTGCCGCTCGAAGAGCGGGTACTTGCCCTGGCCGAGCGGGCCCCACGCCTCGATCTTCATGCCGTGCGCATCGGCCCACGCGAGCACGTCGCGCTGCTGGTAGGCCGGGTGCAGCTCGATCTGGTCGACGGCGGGTACCACGCCCGTGTCCGCGACGATCCGGTCGAGGTGCTCGGGCAGGTGGTTGGAGACGCCGATCGAGCGCGCCAGGCCGGCGTCGCGGATCTCGATGAGCTTGGCCCACGCGTTCGTGTACTGGTCCTGGGCGGGCGCCGGCCAGTGCGTGAGGTAGAGGTCGACGAACTCGAGGCCGAGCTTGTCCAGGCTCTCGCGGATCGCGTCGTGCGGCTGCTCGCCGGACTGACGGTCGTTCCACAGCTTGGTCGTGACGAAGAGCTCGTCGCGCGGGACGCCGCTCTTCGCGATCGCGGCGCCGACGCCCTCCTCGTTGCGGTAGATCGCGGCCGTGTCGATGTGGCGGTAGCCGACCTCGAGGGCCTCGCTCACGGCCTTCTCCGCCTCGTCCGGTGGGACGAGGAAGACGCCGAAGCCGAGCTGGGGGATGGTGTGACCGGAGTTGAGCGTCACGGTCGGGACAGAGGGAGCGGTCATGCCCTCCAGCCTAGGAACCGGCCGTCCAGGCGTCCAACGACTGCCGGGCATGCGACTCAGCGCTCGCGCTCATGAGTCCCTGACCTGCACGGCGAGATCCGGGCTGGACTTTGTAGATCACGGTTTGGTTACATGGGCGCGGTCCTGACCACGAACGAACCGGAGCGCACCATGTCCCGAGGCCGCCACAGCGCCGCACCCGCAGCGCCCGCGCGCTCCCTCCGGCTCCCTGCCCTGCCGTCGTTCCCCGCGCTCCCGGCGCGCGCCCTCAAGCTCCCGGCGCTCGCGCTCGTGGGCCTGCTCGGCGCCGGCGTCGTCGGCGCAGGCCCCCAGCCCGCCGAGGGGAACCCGGACCTCGCACCGCTGAGCGTCGAGCCCGCATCCGGGTCGACCGTGGAGCGCGGCACGGGTGCCGCCAGCCGCTCCGCCGAGCGCGTCGCTCCCCCGGCGGCGACCCAGGAGTCCCCGGTCGTCGAGACCGCGGCCAAGATCACCGTGGTCCCCGCCGCCGAGGTCGCCCCGCCGGCCCCGGTCGTCCCCGTCGCCACCGGCCAGCTCTGGACCACCGACGCCGTCAACGTCCGTACCGGGCCGTCGGCCGACGCCGCGCGCGTCGCGACCGCCGCGTTCGCCACCGCCGTCGACGTCACCGGCGCCACCGAGGGCGAGTGGAGCCAGATCGTCTGGGACGGCGCCGCGGCCTGGATCAAGTCCAGCTTCCTCGCGGACTCCCAGCCCGAGGCGCCGGCGGCGACTGCCGCGAGCGGCGGCGGGTCCAGCGCGAGCGGCATCTCCGACGCCGCGTGCGGGGTGAGCTCCGGGATCGAGTCGTCGCTCCAGTCCAACGCCCGTGCGGTCTACCGCGCGGTGTGCGCGATCTTCCCGCAGGTGACCTCCTACGGCGGGATCCGCCCGGGCGACAGCGGCGACCACGGCACCGGCCGCGCCCTGGACATCATGATCACGGGCGAGACGGGCTGGGAGATCGCCCGCTACCTCCAGGCCAACGCCGGGGCGCTGGGGATCACGTACCTCATCTACCAGCAGCAGATCTGGATGGCCGGAGACCCCGCGAGCGCGTGGTCCGGCATGGAGGACCGCGGCGGCACGACCGCCAACCACTTCGACCACGTGCACGTCAGCACGTCGTAGGTTCCGCCGCCACCCGTCACGGCACGACGTTCGAGAACAGCCTCCTGCCGAGACCCTCCACGTCCGACCCGTCCCGGGTCAGGCCCACGTAGCCGCTGCGCTCGACGACGAAGACGTCGGACGGGACCGCGGCCGTCAGCCGTGACACCCACGAGCGCTCGTGGCGGAAGGCGACCACCTGGACGCCGTCGGCGACCAGCCGCAGCACGACGTCGACGAGCCCGGGGTGCGCGGACAGCGGAACGGTACCGTCCTCGCCGTCGTACCCGGAGTCCTCAGGAGCCGACCCGCCCGAGAGCTTGAGCGACCTGAGGTGCGGCAGCCGCGTGAGGAACGCGCCGTCGGCGCCGTCGAGGCTCAGCGACAGCCGTTCGACGGCGGTGTCTCGCAGCGCCGTGAGGTCGGCTCCACGGGTCGTGCCGACCAGGTACAGCTCGGTGAGCGCGGGCAGCTGTGACAGCACCTCGACACCCGCGAGCCCTCCGCCGGCGACGTTCACGTGCAGCCGCCGGAGGTCGGTGCACTCCACCAGAGGCGCGAGGTCGGCGGGACCGGTCAGGGCCACACCGACGCCCGTGAGCCCCTGCACCGCGCCGATCCCCTCGAGCGTGGAGCACGCACCGAGCTGGAGCATGGTGTCCTCCGGCCGGAACATCGTCGCGGCGAAGGCCCGCCGGTCGAACCGCCCCCACGCGCGGTGCAGCTCCGCGAGCTCGACGTCGGGATAGCCGTCGCGCGCGTACCCGGCGAGCACGTCGAGCGCCGCTGGGGTCCCGATGCTCCCCAGCGCCCGGAGGGCCACCCGCCGCTCGGCCGCCCGCTGCCCGGAGCGCGCGCCGAACCACCGCGGGTCAGCGTCCGGGTGCGCGGCGAGCCACGACGCCACCTGCGCCACCTTCTCGGGGAGCGCCGGGACGTCGTTCCCCGCGGGCGCGAGCGGCAAGTCAGGAGCCTCAACCGATGCGGGAGCCGCCGACACGGACGCCAGCGCCGCCGCGTGCTTCGCGGCCGCCCGGCGGATCGTCGCGATCTTCGGAGCGCTCCGCTCCGCCGTGTCGGCCGGGAGCCGATCGAGGACGGTCACGTCGGCCCGGGCCGCGAGCGCGAGGAGCGCCCAGAGCGTCCGCGCACCGAGCGCCTCGGCGAGGCTCGACGCGTCGAGACCGGCGAGCGCCCCGAGGTCCGGGTCGTCGAACACCCGCAGCGCGGCTCGTTCCAGTGCGGGGTCACTCGGGAGGCGCACGGCCCCCTTGATGGCGTTCGGCTGGTTCGAGTACCGGTCGAACCGGGTCAGCACCTGCTCGGCGCGTGCTGCGCCGATCGCGTCCGCCAGCACGGCGAGGACGTCTGTCGAACCCGGCATGCGAGCCTCCGCTTCCCGTCGGGACCACCCGGCCGCCGGACGGCAGGACGGGCGGGGCCGACCCTACCTGCCAGGCCTCACGGCCGCCGGGTGCGCCGAGCAGGAGAGCGAGAGCCACGACCCGACGCAGCGCAGAAACGACGAAAGCGGGGCGCCGATGAACGACGCCCCGCTTCGAACCGGTGGAGCTGAGGGGACTCGAACCCCTGACCCCCTGATGTACACCGGCGGCCCCTCCACCTGCGAGCAGTTACGCACTGCTTCGCAAAAACACCCGTCTACCTCGCCATTCACCCAGAGCGGTGGACGGTTACGAACCGAGTCTATCGAGCCGTTGCGAGCTACTACGAGACTGTTCGCTGAAGTGAAGTGGAGGGATCTTGGAGGGCTCCCTGCCCTTCTGCTCCTCGGCGCGTCAGATCGCCTGGGCCCCGCAGGCACGAGGCCACCAACGGCCACTGCCCGGGGCGATGCGGGGTCCACCGCCGCGCCAGGATGACCACTTTGGGCGGCGGGAACCCCCTATGCGGCATGGCGCACTCCTACTCGGGGCGCTTCGACTCATTGGGTGCCTTCCTCTTCCGCGACGCCAGTATGAAGAAGCCGGCGGCCGCGCCGAACTGCAGCAGCGCGTCGAGCACCTGCGCGCCATCGTCAGCGGCGGAAGCCGCACCACCGGGACCATCGCCCCAGCCTCCGCCAAAGACGGTCGTGATCCCGACGATCAGGAAGATGCCGCCGAGAAGCCAGAAGATGACCTTCATTGGTCGCTGCGCCCTTCTCCCGGAGGAGGTCGTTCTTTCCGACTCGGGTGAGTCGGCTTCACGCAGCGTAGTGGCTGGACAGCGGCTACGTGGCCCTTTGCGGCGCAGGTGGCGTGGCCGGGCCCTGACCCCTTGTGGTGGTTTATCAGGGCTGAGACTGACCCTGTAGCAGTCCGATTGGCGGCCCGGCACGACTCACCCATGCACCAGCAGACGCCCTGCGCGTGCATGGTTAGCGTGCGACCTGTGTGAGTACCTCTTCGATCGCGAAGTCGATGAACTCGCCCTCCCTATCGTCCTCAACGTCCAGGACCGGAGCGACCTTCGGAGCATCGCCGTCGCTCGTGCCTTCCTCGGGTGCTGCGCCCTGCTTCAGGGACATGCCGATCGGCATCGAGAGGACGGTCAAGCAAGCCAGGACGATCTCTGCCAATCGGCGGACAGCGGCCTGCGCCTGACCATCGATGTCTGACCAATCGGCATCGTTCCCCACCGGCAGCGCACGCTCGATCGTTCGACGGTATGACCGTGACGCAACCAGTGCGACGGTCAGGATCTGCTGAATATCGGAGAGCCGAGCGATGAACTTGCGAACTACTCGGGCATTCTTCCCATCCTCGAGCTCGCGTTCTGCGTCATCGAGCTGGCGAGAGATCGACTCCTGCTTCTCGAGCACCCGTCCTCCACTCGCAAAGAGAGCCGCGGCCGCCAGAGTGAGGACCGGCAAGGCGACGATGCTGGTCAGGACCGCAGTCCCACCCGCAATACCGGCTCCGCCCGCGGCGAGGCTCCCGCCGCCGATCGCGGCCAGCGTGGCGGAGCTCGCGGCCACACCAGACAGCGAAGAGATGGCGGCTCCTGTCGACGCGGACGCAATGGCCGCAACCGTCATGTACGTCGCCGTCGCGGCGCCAGCACCGACGGCAGCGCCAGCACCTCCCCCGAGAACGCCGGCCCCGACAAGCGCGTAGATGCTCTTGCTCGTCTTCACCTGCGCTTCGCGGAGGGAGCCCACGAACTCGGCGTCCCGACCTGCGGCATCGATGTTCACGTTGACGACGACGTCTTCAGGGATGTTCTTCAACCGCGAGACCAGATCGGCAAAGGGTGCGATCACATCCGCGTCGAAGTTGCGGACCAGTGCGTCGAGAGCCTTCGCCTCCTCGTTCGCGTCCTGCTCAAGCTGCTTGGCGCGTGCCTTGAGTGCGCTCGCACGGTCCGCGTTCCGCCGCGCCAGTTGGACGGCCTTCGCGATCTTGGGCGCATTGACCTTCCTGCGGTCCGTCCCCGTCCCAGCTGCCGCGCTCCGAAGAACGTCTTCGTCGATCCCGAGGACGGCCGCGAGCTTGGGGAGCTTGTCGCCCCGGGGGAGCCGTTCGTCATTCTCGATCTTCGCGATCATCACCGCGCTGTAGCCCGTGGCGTCTGCGAGCTGCTCGCGGGTCCAGAGCTTCCGCTGGCGCGCCACCGAGACGAGTTCACCCACTGTGGTGTCGGTCATGGGGTTGCACCTCCCAACTTGTACATGTACAACTAAGTATTGCATCGGTACCACAGGGTACCGATACATCGTATCGGAGAGGTGTTCGATGACTAGCAACGACGCGCACGGCCAGTTCGGGGACTCTGAGCACAACCGGGCTGAGGAGGCTGCCAACCACGCCGAGCGAATCGCCGGCGATCGTGGGCGCTTCCAGGAGTTCGTCTCGTCCGTGAAGACGCTCGTGGCGATGCTCCGCGCATATCGCTCGGGTGAATTCCCGATGTCCTGGCAGGAGATCACGCTCCTCGTCACTGCACTGCTGTACGTCGTCAATCCCGTCGACGCCGTCCCCGAGGCCGCGTTCGGTCCGGCAGGCCTCACCGACGATGCGGCGGTCATCGTCGGCGCCGTTGCAGCAATGGCTGCGGCGATCGCCCGGTTTCGGACGCCCCGCACGGCCTGAGCAGCGATGGGTAGGGCTCGACCCCGAACCTCGGACACGCCGCATCCGCCACGGGGCGCAGCAACCACGCCGGCATGTGTCCCGCGTCAAACTGCTGGCAGGTTTGGGTCTCGGGAAAGGTGGCGGTCAGGAGGTCGGCGTGGCCGAGGTTGCACCTCCGGGGGCCGCTTCCAGGCGCTCGCCTCGTGCGGGCGGACGGTGTTGCACTCGGTCCGATAGGCGTCGGCGTGGGCGGCGAGTTGTAGGACGTCGTCGATCTCTTCGAGGAACAGTCGTTCGTACTTCAGGGAGCCGAAGCCGCGTTCGCGTGACCCGTTCTGCCCGGGCATGCGCCCCCGGGTACGCACGTGGCGCCTCCGACGGCGCTGCGGATGGTGCCCTGTCCCTTTGGGCGACTGAGGGGACAACCTCAAGTCGGCTCCCGCCCGAACTCTTGTCAGTTGGTCCGCCTATTGTGGGTTTCGAAACGAGCGCCGGTCGCGGCGTGCGGAGTTGTGATCGAGCGGAGGAACACCGTGTCAGCGGACCGATACGGCGCGAGGATCGCGCGCACGACGTACGAGCCGTGCACGGTGTGCGGCTCATACGTCACCCTGACGGAAGGTACTCGGACTGGACTTTCCGAAGACGGCGACTTCGAGCTGCACCTGACCGAGGAGTGCGAGCATCACATGACCCGCGTGGTCATGGTCTGGTGCCCGCCATCGCAGGCTGAGGAGACGTTCTCGGCGTGAACGTCCGACTACTCTCCCGCGATGGCGCATCTTTCGCGCTCGTGCCTGTGCCTGACCTGATGGCCGCAACAGAGTTTGGGACGAAGTCGAGCCTACTGGTCGACATTGAGATGCTCTCGCCGGATCGACTCGTGCGCTACCTCGCTCGATCGGTCTCTGGTCGATTCCTCTCCGCTCTCGCTGACGCGTATATGGCTGGAGCGCACGAGCAATACCCCGAACAGTCCGTGCCGACGGTTGCGGACGAGGCAAGCGGCGTCGCGCTCTCGGTGTTGGATTCGACTCCATTTGGCGTCACGATCGAAGTGCTGGTCAAGCCGGACCTTGACGCCGATATCGTAGAGCCCGATGGTCTCACCTTCGACATCAGCCGAGCCGCGCTAGTGATGGCCGCCCACGAGATTCGTGAGCTCGTCGCCGCCCATCTCAACGGGAAGGAGACGTCATGAGCTTCCTGGGTGGACGACTCGAACTCGCTGAAGGAGCACGCCTGACCGCTATTGGACTGACGCCATACTCGCGCGAGGCAATCGATACCGACGCCCGAGTTTTCATGCACCGGATCCGCTTCAACGGCGATATCGAGGCTGTCGCGGCAGCTGAAGCACTGGCGGTGTTCGTTCCAGCGGCCATTGCGACCCTCGCCGGGACCGAGCCAGATGGTGGAGCCTGGGGTGCGGTGATCCAGCACGTCCCCGAATCCGACGTTTCGCCAGCGACGCGCGCGGTGGCAACGGGAGGCGTTCCACGCGTCACGCGGTCGATCTCGGACGCCGCAATTCGGCGCGCGCTGAGTCTGACGGGACTGCGGGGAGCGGTCAACGCCGCCACGTACTCTGACATTGACCTGCGCATTCCGTACACGGAAGCGGGGGCAAAGGTCGCGGACTGGAGTGCGGTCGACTTGATGATCGGCCTGCTCTATCAGCTCGCGTCGAACGTGGACCTCGACGCCGTAGTCGCACACGCAACAAGTCCCGGGGGCCCCGACGGGGAGCAGGACCCCCGGGCCGAGCGCCTCCGCGTGCTGCTCCGAGACTGGTCGGCGACGTACGAGGGGCCGCGAGCTTGAGAGACCGTCGACCACTGACGTGATCCTGGACGGAGGCACTCGGCGGTCGACGCGTCGGAACGGACAACTCCGTTCTTGGCTTCTAGAGGCTGTCCCGTAATCGGTTGTGGGTAGTACTCGGCGCCTGGTTGTCGGGCGTTCTTGGTTACGCGGGCTGGATCTCGAGGTTGGTGTGTCCCGCGTTCCGTGGAGTCGGATTACTGGATTCTTGTGCCACCTGACCGTGTAGGAGGGGCCTCGTGGGACGTCGTGGGTATCCGTCGGAGTTCCGGCGCAAGGTTTTGGACCTGCTCGAATCGGGCCGCAAGGTCACGGACGTGGCGCGTGATCTGGAGATCAGCGACCAGACGATCTACGCCTGGCGGCGCCAGGACCGCATCGACAAGGGCCTCGAGCCGGGCCTGAGCAGTGCGGAGAAGGCCGAGCTGGCCGCGGCGAGGAAGCGGATCGTCGAGCTCGAGACCGAGCTGGCGATCCACCGGCGCGCGAGCGAGCTGTTGGGGAGGGTGGTGCCCCCAAAAGGCGGTTCGAAGCGATCGCGGTGATGGCCGGTGAAGGGCTGCCAGTTCAGCCCGCAGTGCGGGCTCTCGGCTGCTCGGAGTCCGGTTACTACGCCTCGCTAGTGCGGGCACCCTCAGCCCGTCATGTGCGGCATACCCTGCTCACCGAGACCATCCGCGCCATCCACACCGCCTCTGGGGCATCTACGGCGCCCGGCGGGTGCACGCCGAGCTCGCCAGGGGCCACGGCATCCAGATCTGGCACGGGACCGTTGAGATACTCATGGCCCGCGCCGGGCTCAAGGGCGTCGGTGGGCGACCGAAGTGGCGTCGGGCCCGCCCCGACCTGATCTCTACCGACCTGGTAGACCGGCAGTTCGCCCGTGATGGCGTGAACGAGCTGTGGGTCACCGACATCACCGAGCATCCCACCACTTGAACTCCAGCGGTCGTCGCAACACCATCGTGGAGGTGTTGGCGGTGCCAGCGAAGAAGTACAGCGACGAGCAGCGCGACCGGTTCTTGGCGCTGGTCGATCGTGGGGGAACGGTACGGGCTTCGGCGCGGGCGGTCGGGGTCCCGCCGGACACGGGCTACCGATGGGTTCGCGCGGCGGGCATGGCGACACCGCGTCCTTCCCCTCGGGAGTACTCCCAGGCGGACAAGGACCGGTTCTTCGAGCTGCTCGCCGAGAGCGGGAACGTCTCGGGGGTCGCCCGCGAGCTCGGGTTCGTGCGTGTCACCTGCTACAAGTGGGCCCACCAGGCCGGCATCTTCACGGGAAAGAGCATCGACGCGCAGCGCGAGGAGTTCGACCGCCTGCGCGCGGCGGGGATGACGCGCGCCCAAGCGGCAGCGCAGGTCGGCGTGGATCGTCGCTCAGCGGCGGACTGGGACAAGGGCATCCGGAGTTTCTACGGGGGCCGGGTCTATCCGGACGGTCGCGTCGTGAGGTATCGACCAGCCGAGAGACTTGCCGCCGTGAGGGCGCCGCGGACGAAGTATGTGCTGGGTGAACGGATCGACCTGGAGCGGGTCGAGCGGGTGATCCACCCACGATTCCTGAGCCTTCTCGAACGCGAACGACTGCACGACCTGCGAAAGGACGGGCTGTCTATCCGTGCGATCGCTGGAGCGATGGGACGGTCCGCGTCCACGATCAGTAGGGAGCTCGCGAGGAACACGACCACCGTGCACGGGTACATGCCCCACGGGGCGCACCGGGCCTCGGTGCAGCGCCGGCGGCGGCCCAAGACGGCCAAGCTCGCCGACGAGGGGCCGCTGCGCGACTACGTGCGGACCAGACTGGGCAAGAAGTGGTCACCGCAGCAGATCAGCCACAGGCTGATCAAGGACTTCCCCGACGACCCGGAGATGCGCGTGAGCGCCGAGACGATCTATCAGGCGATCTACGTGCATGCCCGCGGCGAGCTCAAACGAGAGCTCGCCCGTCAGTTGCGCCGCGGTCGGGTGGCCCGTCGTCCCCGTCGCGACGCCAGTTCGCGCACACCGCGGTTCGTCGACCCGATGACCCCGATCTCCGAGCGCCCCGCGGAAGTCGAGTCCCGAGCGGTACCGGGTCATTGGGAAGGCGACCTCATCGTCGGCGCTTCCAGCGCTTCGGCGATCGCCACGATCGTGGAACGATCGAGCAGGTTCGTCGTGCTCGGCCACCTTGCTGGCGAGCGAACGGCCGAGGCCGTGTGCAACTCTTTGATCGCTGCCGTCTCGGCTCTGCCAACAGCACTGCGGGGCTCGCTGACATGGGATCAGGGTGCCGAGATGTCCGGACATCGCGCCTTCGCGATGGCTACCGGGATGAGTGTCTACTTCGCCGATCCGGCATCTCCCTGGCAGCGCGGTAGCAACGAGAACACCAACGGACTACTCCGCCAGTACTTCCCCAAGAGCACTGACCTGCGCGCCCACGACCGCGGCGAGCTCCAGATCGTCGCCGACGAACTCAACGCCCGACCACGCTGATCACTGGACTGGGACACCCCGGCCGAGCGCCTCGCTGCTCTACTGGACGCCTCATAGCCGTTGCGACGACCGCTGGAATTCAAGCGGTGGGATGCTCGGTGATGTCCGTCAACCACAACCGGTTCGGGCCAGGAGCGGTGAATTCGCGACGCACCAGGTCATCGTGCGCGGGCGCGCCGGGCCGCCCATTCTTCCCGCGGCGCTTCTTGCCGAACACGCACCACCACTGGTTCGCCGAGCAGATCTTCCACACCGTGCGCTCACTGACCTTGTGCCCGGCCGCGTTCACCTCGTCGAACAGCAGCCGGTAGCCGAACTCGGGGTCCTCACGGTGGGCATCGAAGACCGCGTTCGCGAGATACGCCTCCTCGAGCTCGCCGCCGGTGACCGGCTGGGCGAGCCAGGCGTAGTAGTGCTGGCGGTGGAGCTTGAGCACCCGGCACGCCACCGCGACCGGCACCCTGATCGGGGCACCGGCCGCGGCGAGCTCTCTCACGAGCGGGTAGAGCCTTTTCCCGGCAGCTGAGCCTGGGACAGGTACGCCGCCGCCCGCCGCAGGACCTCGTTCTCCTGCTCCAGCAACCGAATCCGACGTCGAGCCTCACGCAACTCCCGTGCGTGCTCCGAGGCGACGCCGGGCTTCACGCCGTCCTCGACATCGGCGGCACGCAACCACTTCGTGATCGTCATCTCATGGACCCCGAAGTCCTGGGCGATCTGTGCCAGCGTCACACCGGGACCACGGTTCCGGGCGACCCGCACGACGTCCTCACGAAACTCACGGGGATAGGGCCTGGGCACAGCAACATCCTTCCAGCCTGCTCGGCGAGCAAGCGATCTGAGATGTCACAGATCCGTGCAGCAGCCCCACCGGGCGACCCGCGCCAGCACCAGCCCTCCTGGACAACGCCGACGGCCCCCGCCCAGCACCGGCATTCGTCGAATGGCTCATGGGCTTGCCCGCAGGCTGGGTTACCGACACCGACCACCTGACGCAGAACCAGCAGATCACGGCGCTCGGCAACGGAGTCCTGCCACTACAGGCTGCGCAGGCACTCGATCTTCTGGAAGCCCGCTCAGGTTCCGTCCAAGGCCTTCATGGTCGGTGCGCGGCCAAGTAGCGCTTGGTACTTCTCGGCAGTATCGACCGCTCCGACTATCCGGTCGACGAGTTTCGGCCGGTATACGAACTGCTTGAACGCCGGTGAGTAGACGCAGTAGCCGTCTGACTTCGGCAACTGCTCCTTGTCGCCGCTCTTGGCCGGGCCGATCTGCCACGCCTTCCGGATGGCGGTGAAGTCGTTGACTCTGAACCTGAAGGGAATGCGCTGCTCCACCGCAGCCGCAGCCGCCTTGGGCAGCATTTCATCGCCGTGCACTGCTTCGCGGTACTTCTCGGCAACGATCACGCTGCCTTCCTGCCCGAGGAGCGCCTGAAGTTCCTCCTCGCTGAGGTCTTCCTGTCGCACGAAGTTGAGTGCGAGGTCCGCCTCCGTCTTTGGTCCCTTCATCGGAAGCAGCAGGAGGCGGTAGGCGAATCGCTCGTCACTGCGCACCTCGTCAGGTAGGCCGACTTGGAACTCGGTGATGAAGCTTGAGACGGCCGCGGGTAGGCCGCGACGGAGGTTGCGTTGTTCCTCGTACCTCGAAGGGCTGAGGGACTGCACGAAGACGGGGAACTTCAGTTCCGAACCCAGCGTCTCGCGGGAGCCGAACCTGCGTACGAGTTCCGCCTCGAAGTTGATGATGCAGGCGTGCGCCTCTGCGGCTGTAGCGACCAAGACCGAGTCCTGGAATCGGTGCTCTACGTGATTCCGCAGCCCGACGAAGAACTCGACGTTGGCCCTGATCGGGTCGTTTTCCTTGAACTCATGCCTGAGGCACTGGGTCAGGTCCCAGGTCTTCTTCGAGCCATCCGGGTTTCGTTTGAAGAGTCGCCGCCCGCCTGACTCACGGTAGAAGATCTCCGCCTTGCGGCGCATCCGGTCAGCGTGAAGCAGGTTCTGCCACGCGAGGTGGATGTGGACGATGAAGTCACTGAAGCTGCGTCGATCACCAGGACGGTTGTAGAAGTCGATCGCAACGAGAGCCTGTCGCCGAGCCTCGTCGAGCGTGTGCCTCCATGCAGGTGGGCGTGCCATCTCGATCAGACCTCCTCGGCTGTGGGCGCGGCTGGCGTGATGAAGTCGCGAAGCAGTCGCAGTCGCTCAAGAATCTCGTCGTAGGTCACGATCGTCACGCTGCGGGAGTTCGCGCGATACAACTCGAACGACTTCTGCCTTGCAGGATCGCTGGCCGATGGTGTCCGTCCGGCAACCACGAAGCAGGAGACGGCGTAGGACTCCAAGTCCCATTGACGCGAGCTTTCCTTCAGGCCGGTGAGGTTCTTCGTCAGGTTGTACGCCTGATCGAGTACCTGGGAGACTGCGCCGTTGAGCTCTTTCGATGGACCGAACACACCCTGACGGTACTCACGAGCTTCCAGCAGTTGCGTGGTCGGCTTCTTGATCTCCACCAGAGCGACGTTGTTCGTGAGCGAGTTCTTGAACAGGTAGTCCGCGATCTTGTCGCCGCTTCCCGACAGGCCGCGACCACCTACCGTCGCTCCGGAGCGCACACTGACCATCGGGGCTCCGAAGACCTGTTGCAGCGCGAAGGCGTTGTCATCGAAGAAGGCTTGCCAGTATGGCTCGGCCTTGCCCTGTTCCAAGGCCTCTGCGTACGCCTCGATGAGGCGGTCAAGGCTGACAAGCTCGATGTCTCGCTTGAGCTGCTGAAACTTCTGGGGTGATCCAGCTGCTATCGCTGCCGACTCGGACGCAACTGCTTCGACCAAAGCATCACGTTCAACGCTACTGAGTTCTTCGATCCCGTCGGCGGCCTTCGCGATCACGCGCGAGTCCGGGTGTCGCCCAAGCGAGAAGTCCGCGCTGGCGAGACCAAGCGTCGCGGCGAGGTTGTTGTGTACGAATACGTCCTTCACTCGACCCGCCGCACGATTTCCCCGGTCATTGATCCGACCGATCTCGGCCCAGATCGCAGCGAACCGCGATAGGCCGAGGTGGAACCCTGTCCCGTTGATTGCGGCGCTGTTGCCGTCAGTGAAGATGATCTCTGTGCAGGGAGTGTTGGTCTCGATCAACCGAATCAGCCGGTTGCAGTCCTTGAGCAACCCGAGGCCGTAGGCGAAGTCCTTTACAAATCCGGGCGGTAGCGTCTCAAAGATTGACTCCAAGTCGGAGCCCTCGAAATACTCATCCAGCAACGAGGTTTCCAGGGAAAGCGTCTGCACCTTCTCGTACTTCGGGCCAAGGTACTCGCTGTGGTTTGAGAGTGTGTTGATGGGGTGAATCTTCAGGATGCCCGTTGCAGCGTCGAGCTCCACGAGCTTCACACCTTCAGCCAAGCGCTGGCGTGCCGACGACTCTTCATGAGGTAGCTCGGTCGGAACGAAGAAGGCCTCAACTCGACCACCTTCGTCCACCGTGCGGACATCGAGGCGACCGATGTTCGTCTGATCGTTTCCGAATCGAGCCACCGCTACCCTCAGCTCTTCTCGAAGCCGGAGCTGGGGTCGAACTTGAGGACTCGGGCGTTCTCGCCGATGGTGCGAACCTCGGACTCGTCGAAGCCCCCGGGCTTGGTGGCCTGAATGTCGATGGTGATGTCAAGCCGCGCGCCTGCGCCGGCAAGGCGGTCGATCACCTCTCGGGTCACGTTGCCGATGTCACGGGCGTAGCGGTCGGAGTCGATCTTCACCGATCCGAAGAACCGGGCGAGCACCGTCTCCAGCGCGGATTCGGCCTCGGACGGATCATCGCCCTCAGCGGACGAACTGCCCGTCCACACGAAGTCGACCGGCCCAACGGCAGCGAGGTCACCGTCAGCGGCGGCGTTCATCGCGGCCGCACGCGCGGCAGCGATCCGGTCGGCATCGGCTTGCTTCTGGGCGCGCTCAGTTTCGATGAGCAGTGTGCTGTCGGTGACCTGAATCCGGGTGTTCGGGTTCGGTGCCACGAGCAGGCTGCGGTAGCGGCCAGTCTCCGCGTCCTTGCCTGATGCGATAGCGAACCGTTCGTTGTCGACGAGCACCGCCGAGAGCGACTGTTCGATGGCGCTGTCGAGAACCTCGCGTCGGACGAGGCGGGGCAGGTAGGTGTACCGGGTGAAGTAGCCCCAAAGCTCACCGACGGTGATCTCGCCCGCATCGCGCCACAGCGCGCCAAGTTCGTGATGCAGCGTGGCACCGAGGATCGGCGCGCCGAAGTCGGTGACGAGCTGATCCTCGCGCCCAAGTTTTGCGCTGACGCGCTCGGCCAGGGAACGTCCGCCGGAGTCGGGTACGCGGTCGGCGAAAAGTTCGAACGGCTTGGTCGGGTCGAACTGCTCGGGGTAGACCGCCCAAACGAAGGTATCGCGGATGCGGTCGGAGACGGTCTGATCGAGCCGGGAGACCCAGTCGTCGGTCTGCTTGCGCTGTTGCGCGGACAGGTTGAGGCTGTCGCTGGTGGCCTGAACTCGCTTCCAACCGAGGTAGCTGCGGGTCGCGGCTTCGAGGCTCTCCAGCTCGCTCTTGTCGGCGAGCAGGAAGATCAGCGTGTTTCGGTGGATACGCTGGCTCGCGCCCTTGCTCTCGATAGCGTCACGAACCCACGCATGCGCGGCCGAGTCGGCACCATCCTGCTTGCGACGGGCGTGCCGCGGGTGGGCGATCACCAGGCGCGTGTCTTCAAGGTCGGGGATGTCGGCGGAGGACGACGGGGCGATGTGAACCCGGTCGAACACGCCACGCACGCGCTCCTCTCCTTGGAGGCGGCGGGTGATCTCGTTCCACACCGTCTCGACATCCTCACGGAGCCGCTCGGCGTAGTCGTTCGCAGTCTTCGTGACCGACGGCTGGGTGTCGAACCAGTAGTGGCCCTGCTCCTCATAGAAGTACGTCGAGCGCTGCGCGAGTAGTTCGACGGCGCTGCCGAAGTTCCCGAGGGTGTCACCGGGAACCGCGGTGCCGAGCCAGAGGTACTGCTTGTCGAGTCCCTTGCGGGTGCTCTTGATCCGAGGGGCCGCGCCCATGAAGATCGTGCGCGCGATGCGCTGGGTGACGAACCGCTGGCCGAGGTTGGGACGGTCGAGGTCGATCTGCTGTGCGGTCGAGCCTGGGCCGTCGATGTCGGAGTCGATGATCGGCTTCCACTGATCTTCGAGGTACTGCGTCAGGTCCGTGTTCACAGTCGTCGCATCCAGCGGCACGTTGCCGGGCAGGATCAGCGGCGATGCGTCGTTGGATGCCCACAGTTCGTGGACGATCGAGGAGACGAGCTTCAGAACACCACGGGTGCGCTGGAACCGCTCCAGCGTCGACCAGTCCTCATACAAGCGATCCAGCAGCTCGGGGTGCAGAGGGTAGGACGCGCGGATGCGCTTCTCGTAGTCGTCGTTCGGCGACGCCGCATCGCGCGGAAACAGCGCGGTGTTGTTGCGGTACAGGTTCGTGAAACTGCGCGCCACAGCCGAGATGGTCGTGAGCCCCTCGGCGTTCGGAGCCTGGAACAGACGGCGGCGGACGATCTCGAACGACTCGTCCTTGCTCGACGGCCGCCACTGGTCGGCGACACGGCGGATCACGTTCTGGAGGCGTTCAAGCGCGAGCTGGCCGTTCGCGCCACCAATCTCAATGTCGCTGCCGCGCCCTTCGGTGCCGGTGTCGGAGGCCGGGATCGAGACCACGAGCATCACGCCAGGCACGGAGCGCACGATCTCGGTCAGCGACTGCGCGAAGGTGAACTGCGTCTCGAATGAGCCGGACGGGAGTTCCTTGTCCGTGACGAGCTGGCGGGCGTACGCCACCCACTCGTCGATCAGGATCAGCGACGGCGAGTAGCGCACGATCAGAGTGCGCAACGCTTCGCCGGGGTTGGTGCCAGCGCGATCGTCCTCGGCGATCAGGTCGTAGGCTTCACGCCCGCCGAGCTGCCAGGCGAGTTCACCCCAGAGCGTGCGAACCTCGGTACCGTCGTCCTTGATGATCGGCGAGCCGGCCTTCAGATAGGTGCCGACGAGCGCGACCCGTCGGACATCGAGCGCGCCGAGGTCGGGGTTGCCGTTCGCGGCGATGAGTTCCTGAATCTCCTGCGGGAAGTCCTTGACCGGAGTGCCGCTGAACAGGTGGTACAGCGCCAGCATCGAGTGGGTCTTGCCGCCACCGAAGTTGGTCTGAAGGTTCACCACCGGGCTCGCGCCGGCTTCCCCGTTCAGGCGTCGCAGCGCCCGCGACAGCAGGTCGCGCAAGCCCTCGGTGAGGTAGGTGCGAGTGAAGAACTCGACCGGATCGCCGTACTCGGGACTCGTCGCTTGACCCGTGTGGACAAGGTGAAGGTCGGCCGCGAACTCCGAGGCGGTGAACGCGCCGCGCGCCACGTCATCGTGAGGCCGGATCACCTCACGCCACGGACGCAGCCCGGAGCCAGGTTCGAGCGACACCTTCGTACGCTTTACCTGCTTGCGGGTCTGATCTTCGAACACCGTGCGCTGTAGATCGACGCGCAGCTTCCGTACGTCCTCTGCGGAATCGACCGCGCCGACCGCGTGCAGCAGCCTCTCGATCGTGTCGAGCGCGCGCGACGCGTCGTCGGAGCTGAAGGGCTCGTTGTGCGCCCACAGGTTCCGGGTCTCGCGCAGCTCGGACGCGAACCCTTGCTGGGCGCGGGAGAGCACGTCCTTGAAGTGATAGCCCTGCTCGGTGATCGCGCGGAGCTGCACCTGCACATCGTGCTTGGTCAGCGTACGCAGCGGCCCGCCCCGGCGCTGGGCATCCTCCTTCGCCCACGCGGCCGGCCAATCAGCAGTCTTGTAGGCCCGCGTCATGACCTCATCGACCTCGTCCAGGAGCCCCTCGGAGAGCAGGTCGAAAGCCTTGCCCACTCGATCTCGGTTGTTCATCGCCATCGTTGTCTCCTAGAACCCACTACTTCCTGCCGACGAGGCTGCATCCAGCGCCGGCCAATCCCTACTCATCAATGTCCTCTTCCGCCGCTGCGGTGAGCTGCCTCCGCGCGATCCGCTCCTGTGCCTCCCGATAGACCGACTGGATGCGGGCCTGGAGCTCCGCCTTCGGTGGGAGCGTCGCCCAATACTCCGCGACGACGATCCCGTCCTTGTGCAGTTCGAGCAGCTCGATCTGGTCACGGCTGGCCGTAGTGCAAAGGATGAGCCCGATGGGCGGGTTCTCGTCAGGCTGGCGTTCGTGCCGATCCAGCCACTTCAGGTAGAAGTTCATCTGCCCTTGGTAGCTCGGCTTGAACTTCCCGACCTTGAGCTCCACGGCGATCAAGCGGCGCAGCGGGCGGGAGTAGAACAGCAGGTCGAGGTAGTAGTCGTCGCCGTCGAACGTCATGCGCTTCTGGCGTTCGACGAACGCCCACCCGCGACCGACCTCCAGCAGGAACGCCTCCATGTCGTGGACCAGTGCTGATTCGAGGTCGCGCTCCAAGTAGGTGTCGGCCAGGCCCAGCATGTCCAGGAGCATCGGGTCGCGGAAGGCGTCCAGCGGGACCGCCGAGCCCTCGGGAATCTGGGAGTCGGCAATCTCGCGACGCTCGAACGCCTTACGTTCGATGGCGTGCCGCAGCTCACGAACGCTGAGTCGGCGGTCGATGGTCTCCTTCACGTAGAACGCTCGCGCCTCCGCGTTCGCCAACGGCAGTAGCGCCTTGAAGTGGGTCCAGCTCACTTGTTGCCCCAGTGAGGCAACAAGTTCGGGTTCGGCGAACTGCTGAGAGAACCGCACCATCCGGTAGAGGTTGGTCCGGTCGAAGCCGCGTCCGTACCTGGAGGTCAGTTGTTGCCCCAGTGAAGCAACAAGTTCCTGATCGTGTCCCGCGCGGCCCTCACGCAGCACGGCCACGTCGATCATCCGCCCGATGTACCAATTCCGGAGAGTGAGCGTCGCGTCCACCTGAGTGGCCGCGAACGTCTGCGCCTGCTCAATCAGAGCCGACACCTGATCGACGAGCTCACCACCCGATGCGCTGACCGACTCCGCGATGGCCCGGAACGGAGTCAGGTCCGCGCCAGGGCGGCGCGCGGCTGCGCCGCGGCTCTGGGCTTGATCTCGCTTTCCGGGCATGACCTAATCCTCGTCCTCGTCGAAGTCGAACTCCTGCTGTGACGAGCGCGGAGTCGAGGCAAACTTGCGCGCCTGCTCGTTCACGTCGCCCCAGGCGCTCACCAGACCGTTGAAGAGGATCGCGTCCTTCGTGTCATTCTTCCTCTCAGCCTCATGGAACAGCAGGAAGCCCAGCTCCTTCACCGCATCCAGGTTCACGCGCGTCTGCACTGACGGCAGCAACTCCGCCACCTTGTCCGCCCCGTCCTTGGACATCACCGCGGCAAGCCGAACCGTCGCCTCCCACACGCTGACTCGTTCGTCCGCTGCTGCGTCCCAGGCTCCTTCGAGATGAGACGGCGAGAGCAGACGAGCCTTGCCGCCCTTCGCCTCGAAGATGCCGCCACGCTCCAGGGCGCCAATCGAGGTATCCGAAGAACGCGCGAGCTGATCGGCGATACCCGAGCTCTCCGATACCCAGCCGTACTGTCGATACCACTTGACAGCGAACCGCGTGTCCGGGTCGAAATCGGACTCCTGCTCACCCAAGACCTCGTCCAGTGTGGCGTTGATGAGTAACAGCGCATCTCGCACGCCCATGTCCGAGCCATCTGCCTCTCGAACACGTGAATACGAAGAGAAGACTCCGATTCCTGGTCCGATTGCCGCTTGCGCGAGGTCGACTGGCGCGATTGAACCTTGCATCAGCTTCCGCAACGCTTCAGGGAGCGTTGCTTTGAGTGTTGCAGTGAACGCGCGCCGGGTTGTTGCCACAGCGCTCTCAGGGCGTGGCCGACAGGCGAGAAGGATCGTCGAGGCGATGGAATTCGCCCCCAGGCTTGTCAGCCGTCCGGCGCGTTCGGTGCGCATCGGCCATGTCGCAGTCACTTCCCATCCGCCGGAGATTAGCCCGTCGAGGAGCGTGTACCAGCCGTTCGACGCGCTGTTTCCGTCACTGCTCTCCTTCTGCTTGTATGCGTAGTAGACGAGTAGCGGGGCATCTGGGTTTGCGGTAGCACGAATACGCTTGAACACATCGTTGAACCCAGTAACGAAACGCTCGCGCGCGCCCTCTCGCCCGCCATGCCTGTACTGGTTCGCCACAAGTTCTTCTGTCTTCGGCGTCAGCATCGTCCGGAAGAGGTCCGGGTAGACGCCGTGGAGCGATCGCCGAAGCCATGTGTAGAAGAAGTCCGACAAGTCGGAGTAGCTGATCATGTCGTAGTAAGGCGGGTCCGTCACAACCGCGTACCCTGAGTAGTCTCGCGAAGCGGCGTCTGCTTGCTCAACAGTGCCAGCTCGAGTATCGCCGATGGAGAATGAATGGTTCCTCAGCGCTCGAACCATTCCCTCAATCACGACCTGAAACGACCCAGAGGCGCCCGAGAACGGATTCGCTTCTGCGAAATCCCATGCCATAGCGATGGCTTGCCCGCCGAACATGTTCCGCGGGCACTGGGCCTTGGGCTCCCATCGACAGAAGGAGTTGTTTAAGTCAGCGAGCTTGTCGATAGCCATTGCCAGATACGTAGCGATGGCGTCTGCATAAGCGACCGCACCGCTCCCGGCGACAGAGAGTCCGTCCCCGTGCTCCCATCCAGCGGCGACAGCATCGCGCAGGACTTCGGCACGTACCTCCGAGACGGTATCGCTGAAAGCCGTCAGCATCGTCAGTTGACGAGGTAGGTAAAGATCAGAGAAATTCTTGTACCCATATGCCGGAGGAGAGAACCACCGGGAATCGGTGGACATCTCAATTTCTAGATCAGACGAAGGGCGCTCGACGCTTGCAGCCTCGCGATCACGATCGGTGGGCGGCAGGTACTCTCGACCATTCCTGCTCTTCGCCGCCACCGCAATGAGGTCATACCCGATTCGGCCATTGACGCCCTCCTCGCGTACGTAATCGTAAGAGAAGGGCGTCGAATCGCCCACGGCCTTCGCTCCCTTTCCGTGCTTTATCGTCCAGTCATCGTCGCCCTTCGGGCCGTTGGCGTCGCGACGCACCGTGTACACGACCGTTCCATCACGGACTTCCGGAACGACGTACGCTTCTTTACCCTTGTTGATGCTGAGCCACCAAGTGCTGACGAGCGGCGTCTGGAGGCGGTTGGCCGGGTTTGGGCTCATGACTGTGCGCGCCCACTTCCAAGCTATGACGGTAAGCTCGCTTCCGTCCTGGCCTGTGGCAGTGGGATAGAGATGCCCAACCTTCTCCCAGACTCGCCTTTCCAAGGATGCTCCATAGCGGCTGAGGTCTTCCGCGAAACCCTCCATCCTTGTCCAACTCATTGCGGTAGAGGACGCGCCGGGGTACACCGGCTCCTTGCCGCTCACCAAGGGTGGGATTTGGACAAGCGCTTTTGTGACCAGGACAGCAACTGGGTTGAGATCAGAAGCATGCACTTCAAGTCCGAGACGCTGAGCCTCAAGAGGGATGATCCCGCCACCGCAAAACGGATCAAGCACAGCAGGTAGTCGCCCGTCATTCGACAGCCGGATCTCGTTGCGTGCCTCCTCCATCAAGAAGCTATCGCCCGAGTTCTCCCACTTGGCGATCCGTTCCATCAGCTCGTGAAGCCGAGCACGCTCGACTGCCTGCGCTTCAGGCGTTGGGAACCGGTCCGGATGCGACGAGGGGTCATCCACGAGTTGGGCGAATACCGCTGCGCGGGCGTTGACGTGAGGCTTGCGAGACCACCAGTGGTGCAGCGACGCAGGCTTCGACTGCCGAATAGTGCCTTCTCGGCGTGTCTCCTCATTGAGAGTTTCAAGCGGCAGCGATACCTCGATGAGCTTCTTCTTGGGTGCGGTGGTCACGGGGCTTCTCTCGCTGGCGTCGGGCAGGTTGGTCTCGGTGGTGTGGGTCATCGCGGTGGTCCTCCGCGTTCCCAGTAGTCGCGCCAGACCTCGTTGTAGGAACGGGTGGTCGCGGATGGCTCCAGGTGGGTGAAGGCGTCGCTCACGTAGCGCAGCAGGTCGTGCGCAGCGCCGTTAGTTGAGACTTCGACCAGTGCGAGCCGGTGCCTGTCGCCTTGGGTCTGGGCGAAGGTGATCTCGTTGGTGGTGATGGTGAAGGTGTCGGAGCCTTCGATGCGGCCCTTGACCTCGATGTAGTGGACGAAGCCGCTCTGGTCGGTGGACTGGATGTCGTAACCGGGGTTGTTGCGCGGCATCTCGACGGGTTCCCGTCCGAGTGCCCGCTCGGCGGCAAGCACCGCTTCGACCGCTCGACGCTCGACCTCCTCGGTCTGGCGTGCGAACGTCTGCGCTTCAGGTTCGGCATCGCTCACGAGGAGAGCGCTGGGGATGACGAGGGCGGCACCGCGGATGACCGCTGGTACGGCGACAAGGTTGGCGGCCTCATCGAGCTGTTCGAGCCGGTGGCTCAGCCGCTCATCGAGCTGTCGGGCGCGAGCGAGTGCGGTCTCGGCGCGGAGCCTGCCGACGGTGCCTCCTCGTTCGAGGGCTTCGAGTCGGTTGTGTTCTCGATCCCAGTGGTTGATCTCTGCCAGCAGGCGATCCTTTACCTGTGCTCGGGTGCGCGCGGTCTCGATGTCGAGGCGGGTCTTGATCTCGTCCATGCGGGGCTGGAGCCCCTCGCGGTAGGCCCAGGCGCGCACGAGCTTCTCGTGGTTCTGCCGCGCCCAGTCGCCGACCGCGATCTCAGCGATGGCTTCGGTCTCGGTCGAATCGGGTCGGTCGAAGTCGAGGTACGGCGGTGCAGCGGAGACTGTGACGGTGCCGTCTTGTTCGAGGAGCGGGTAGTCGAAGTGGTGAGAGACGGTGTCGGCGTCGGCTGCGGTGTTCTCGATGCGTTGCTCGACGCTGAACATCAGCATCGGCGCATCTGTCTGCTTGGTGCGGCGATCGATCAGCACCGTGCCCTGTTTGAGGGTGGGGCCGAGGTCGTCGACGGTTGCCTCGATCACGGCGTGCAGCACCGGGTGGCCCGGTGCAATGAGGGCGGCATCGGCGAGACCGTCGGGGTGCATGCGAGAGAGTTCGAAGGTGATGCGCTCGTACTGCTCAGCGACGGGCGCCCACCGGTTGAGGCGACGCGCCGTGTCGATGACGCGGGCCGGGACGCGGGTGATCTCGTAGCGGCCGTTCTCGCGCTTGCGGATGCGTCCGCCGAGCCGGGTGAGCGCGGGGAGGAAGAAGGCTGCGATGTAGCCGGGCTGGAGGCGTCGTTCGCGGGCCTTCTCCATGCGCGCCCGCACCTCGTCAAGGTTGAGGGCGGAGAACATCTCGGGGTGGAGCGCGCGCTCGGCGAGCATCTCGTCGAGGCCGTGGGAGACGCCGGCGTCGATGATCCGGTCGAGCTTGGCCTTGACCTGGGGCTGGTCGCCGTAGCGGATCGCCTCGATCAGCAGGTCACGCAGCGAGCGCTCTTGGAAGGCGTCGGCGTCGCCGAGTACGTTGAAGAGGTTGCCGTTGTAGGCGATCGACATCTGGTCGATCTTCGCCAGCAGCCGGGTGAACACGTCGCCCTCGCGGGTGTCTCTGGCGACCATGTTCCACAGGTGGCAGACCTCGCGCTGGCCGATGCGGTGGATGCGGCCGAAGCGCTGCTCGATGCGGTTCGGGTTCCAGGGCAGGTCGTAGTTCACCATCAGGTGCGCACGTTGAAGGTTCAGGCCTTCGCCAGCGGCGTCCGTGGCGAGCAGGACCACGGTGTCGGGGTTGTGGGTGAAGCGTTCACGGGCGAGCTTGCGGTCTTCGCGGCGGGTGCCGCCGTGGATGGTGATGACCGAATCGGCGCGGCCGAACTGGGCGGTGATCTTGGCTTGCAGGTAGTCGAGGGTGTCGCGGTGCTCGGTGAAGATGATGATCTTGCGAGCATCGCCGGAGCCGTCGTGGGTCAGGAGCTGCTCGTCGAGGATGGTGCGCAGCTGGACCCACTTCTTGTCATCGTCTTGCAGCCGGACGCGCCGGGCGACCTTGATGAGGTCTTCGAGAATCGCGATCTCAGCCCGCAGCTCGGGGATCGTCTGCGCGGCCGTGGCAAGATCGACAACCTGGTCTGCCTGCTCCTCGAACTGGGCTCGCTCCTCGTCGGTCGTTTCCTCGTCAAAGTCCTCGAAGTCATCGACCGAGAACGCGGGCAGTGCGTCACTTCCGAAGTCGAGCGTGGTCTTGCCTGTCGTCCATTCGTCGATGTGCGAGGAGATAGGAGTGCTGAAGCGGGCATCGTCGGTGATGCGCTGCATGTCGCGCAGTTTTGTGTCGAGGCGCTGCTGGCGTCGTTCCAGGGACCGCAGGATCGCTTCGGGGCTGGAGGCGAGGCGGCGTTGCAGCACGGTGAGCGCGAACCCGACGTTGTTGCCGCGCTTCTTGTCCCCGGCCTGGGCGATCCGCTCGGCCCGTCCCATCTCGGTGCGGACATACTCGGTGACCTGTTCGTAGAGGTCGCGCTCTGCCGGGCTCAGCTCGTACTCGACGGTGTAGGCCCTGCGTTCGGGGAACAGCGGCTTGCCCTCGAAGGTGAGCAGGTCTTCCTTCACCATGCGGCGCATCAGACCGTCGGTGTCGGTGCGGTGCACGCCCTGCCGGTACTGACCCTCGAAGCGGTCGCGATCCAGCAGCGACATGAACAGCTGGAAGTCCTCCTCCTTGCCTGCATGCGGGGTCGCGGTCATCAGCAGGAAGTTGTGCGCGGTCTCCGACAACAGACGTCCGAGCTTGAACCGCTTGGTCTCATCGACCTCGCCCGCCCATGACGAGTAGTGGGCCGACATGCGGTGGGCCTCGTCAACGACGGCGACATCCCAGGTGACCTCGCCGAGTTGCTCGGTCAGGTCTTCGCTGCGGGAGAGCTGGTCCATGCGGGCGATCAGGAACGGGTGCTCAGCGAAGACGTTGCGGCCCTGCGCATCGTCGACCATCTGGCGGCTGAAGATTTCGAAGCGCAGATCGAACTTCTGGCTGAGTTCCTCCCGCCACTGCTCCACGAGCCCCCCGGGAGCGACGATGATCGCTCGCTCGCAGTCCGAGCGCAGGATCAGCTCCTTCAGATAGAGCCCGGCCATGATCGTCTTGCCCGCACCGGGGTCGTCGGCCAGCAGGAACCGCAGCGGGATGCGCGGCAGCAGTTCCTCATAGACCGCGCGAATCTGGTGCGGCAGCGGGTCAACATCCGAGCTGTTGACCGCGACCATCGGATCGTAGAGCGCGGCATACTTGATCCGCAGCGCCTCGGCTGCGAGCCGGAACTCGTCCGGGTCGGCATCGTAGGCCGGAGCGGAGTCGAAGTCACCCGCGACCTCGAACCGTGCCGCGTCGGCATCGGTGATCGCCCGCGCACCGCTGCGACCCGAGTCGTCACGGTAGAAGACCTCGAACAGCTCAGCGTCGATGGGATCGATGGCGATCAGCGTGACCGTCTGCCCCGGCACCAAGCCACGGAGGCGCTGGCCCGCACGCAGCGTCGCGAGCGTCAATGTCGTGCCGGTCGTCGCTTCTGTCACGAGGTGCCTCCTTCCGATTTTGGGCAGTGGATCAGGATATGTGGTGCCACCGACAGAGTGTTAGTGGCTCGGGGCGAGCGATGCGCTCACCCCGGTGCGGAGGGTTCGGAGTCGGCGGCAGCCCCACCTCGTCGGACCCAGTCGTCGATCTCGCTGGCTTGGAACTTCCAGAGGCGTCCGACCTTGTGGGCGGGCATGGCCTTCTCGGCGATCCAGGTGTAGACGGTGTCTTTGGTGACCCCGAGGTGGGCGGCGATGTCGTCTGCGGACAGCCACGGCTCAGCCACGTTGGTCCTCCCTCGCTCAATGGCCCAGGCAGGCCAACACTCACGATGATACCGGTGGAGGTACGGCTTGAGTTGGGTTTCTCCGGGCGTGGCCGAACGAGATGGGTGCCGAGGGTGGTCGCTCCGTTCAGCGATCAGCGCGGGACACGTGCTTGAAGCCAGGTCGTCACTGCTTCCTGCCACCGGTCGGGGTCGGAGTTCCAGCAGAGGGTGTGGCCGGCGTCGAAGGGCTCCAGCGCGGCGATCAGCTCCTCGTGTCGCGGGTGGCTGGCGAGCTGGAGGGCGATCGCGGCACCCATCGACCAGCCGAAGAACACGATCTGGCGAGCACCGCGTCGGACGGCGTATCCGATGGCTTCGTCAACGTCGGCCATCTCCGTATCGCCAAGGGTTGAGCGGCCGGCGCCGGCTCGTGGCCCTTCCGTGGTGTTGCGGTAGCTGACGACGAGGGAGGTGTAGCCGAGTTCGGTTGCGGCGAGGACGCCGCGGAGGGTGCCGGCGCGGGTGCTGCCGAGGCCGTGGATGTGGATCGCCCACGTCGAAGGGTCGCCGTCGATGCGCCAGGCCGGGCATAGCCCTGCCGGAGTGGTGATGGTGATGTCGCGGGCGTGGAGTCCGGCGTCGGCTGGGGTGGCGTAGTAAATGCCGCTCCACGAAGCGCAACCGCCGCCCCCTGGGATGAGGCCCGCTGTGGTGCCCGTGACTCGCCGAGCGACGCGAGTGGGTCCGCGATCGACGATCTCGGTCGAGAGTTGTGCCCGGCCGCCGTGCTCGAACCAGAGGTTGTAGATGCCGGGAGCGGTGGTCTGCGCGGTGCGGTCGAGCACGATCAGGTCGCCGTCGCCGTCGCCGTCGTGCTCGACTGCTCGAATAGTGAGGTCGAACGTTCGTGGGCCGACAGGTGCGGTGAGTCGGCGCGCGATTGCATACCCGATCCCGGCAGCCGTTGCCGTCACGATCCCGCTGCCGAGAGCGATGCGCAAGATCACGATCTGCGTTCCTCAACGTGCGGAACGGGCAAGGCCGCCGCTGCGGAAGCATCGCTTCCAA
>NZ_JCAXEP010000009.1:0-213537 GCF_059758455.1 Cellulosimicrobium sp. GQ32
CGCGTCGACGATGCGGTAGGCGTACCCCTGCTCCGCCAGGAACCGCTGGCGGTGGGCCGCGAAGTCCTGGTCGACCGTGTCGCGCGCGACGACGGCGTAGAAGTGCGCGGTGCGGCCGTCGGACTTGGGGCGCATGACGCGACCGAGGCGCTGCGCCTCCTCCTGGCGGGACCCGAACGACCCGGAGACCTGGATCGCGACGGACGCCTCGGGCAGGTCGATGGAGAAGTTCGCGACCTTCGACACGACGAGCCGCGAGATCTCGCCTGTGCGGAACGCGTCGAACAGGCGCTGGCGCTCGCGGACCGTCGTCGCGCCCGTGATGAGCGGCGCGTCGAGGTGCTGCGACAGCTCCTCGAGCTGGTCGAGGTACTGGCCGATCACCAGCACCTGGTCGTCCGGGTGCTGCGCGACGATCTGCTCCACGACCCGGTTCTTGCCGGTGGCGGTCGCGGCGAGCCGGTACTTGTCCTCGGGCTCGGCGACGGCGTACGTCATGCGGTCGGACTCGGGCAGCGTGAGGCGCACCTCGACGCAGTCCGCGGGTGCGATGTACCCCTGGGCCTCGATGTCCTTCCACGGGGCGTCGTACCGCTTGGGCCCGATGAGCGAGAACACCTCGTCCTCCCGGCCGTCCTCGCGCACGAGCGTCGCGGTGAGCCCGAGGCGGCGGCGCGCCTGGAGGTCCGCCGTCATGCGGAAGATCGGCGCGGGCAGCAGGTGGACCTCGTCGTAGACCACGAGCCCCCAGTCGCGCGCGTCGAGCAGCTCGAGGTGCGTGTACACGCCCTTCCGCTTGGTCGTCAGCACCTGGTAGGTCGCGATCGTGACGGGCTTGATCTCCTTGCGTGCGCCGGAGTACTCGCCGATCTCGTCCTCGGTGAGCGTCGTGCGGCGCACGAGCTCGTCGCGCCACTGGCGCGCGCTCACGGTGTTCGTCACGAGGATGAGCGTCGTCGTCCCGGACCTCGCCATCGCGCCCGCCCCGACGATCGTCTTGCCGGCGCCGCACGGCAGCACGACGACGCCGCTCCCGCCGTGCCAGAACCCGTCCACCGCCTGTGCCTGGTACGGGCGCATCTCCCACGGCTTCGGCTCCTCGCCCTCGGCGCGCGGGGGCGTCGTCGGGCTGAGCGCGATGGCGTGCTTCTCGCCGTCGACGTACCCCGCGAGGTCCTCCGCGGGCCAGCCGAGCTTGACGAGCACCTGCTTGAGGTGGCCGCGCTCGGAGGGGTGGACGACGACGGTCGTGTCGTCGATCCGCTCGCCCACCAGTCCGGCGGTGCGCTTGGACTTGAGGACCTCGGCGAGGACGGCGCGGTCGGTCGCCTCGAGCACGAGCCCGTGCGTCGGATGCTGCGCGAGCGTGAGCCGCCCGTAGCGCGACATCGTCTCCGCGACGTCGATGAGGAGCGCGTGCGGCACCGGGTAGCGCGAGTACTCGATGAGCGTGTTGACGACCTGCTCCGCGTCGTGGCCGGCCGCGCGCGCGTTCCACAGCCCGAGCGGCGTGAGCCGGTACGTGTGGACGTGCTCGGGGGCGCGCTCGAGCTCGGCGAACGGCGCGATCGCACGGCGCGCGTCGTCGGCGCGCGGGTGGTCGACCTCGAGCAGCAGCGACTTGTCGCTCTGGACGATGAGGGGTCCGTCGGTCATGTGTCTCCTTGCCGAGGTAGAACCGTGGTCTCGCGAGGTAGAACCGTGGTGCCACCAGGGTTCTACGTCGACGGGGTGTCGGGGGCGACGGAGGCGATGCGGTGCACCGCGACCGTGAGCTCCGCGTCGCGCGCCGGGTCCTGCGCGCGCAGCCGTCCGGCATCGAGCGTGAGGGGTCGCACGCGGCGGCGGTCCTGCGAGCCCGTCGGGCCGACCACCTCGAGCCAGACCGACGCCCCGTCCGCGATCGCCTCGCGCAGCAGACCCAACGCGGCCACCGGGTCGGATGTTCCCTCCGCGGGGGCGTACCCGTCGGGGCGTCCGTGCGTGCCCGACGGCGTCCGCTCGCTCGCGCCCGTCGCGTCGCCCTCCGCGCGGGCCGTCCGCCCGCCCGCTCCGTCACCCCCGCGCTCGGCGGAGCGCGCGTCCGCCGCGCGCAGACGTGCGACGAGGTCCGCGAACCGCTGACTCCGCTCGGTGGCGCCGCTCGGCTCGTCGACGCGCGCCCCGGAACCGGGGACGACGCCGGTCCGAACGCGACCGCGTCGACCGGCGGGGACGACCCGACCGCGTCGAGACGGCGCGACGCCGTCGGGCGCGCCACGCCGCCCGGCCCGGTCCGCGACGAGCACACGCCCGTCCGGGCCCTCGACGACGGCCGGCACACCGCGGGCGCGCAGCGCTTCCTGGAGCTCTCCGGCGGGCGCGGCCGACGCGAGCACGGTCGGCGCGAGGAGCACGAGGCCCAGCCCGCGCAGAGCCGGGTCCTCCGCGATCCCGGCCAGCAGGACCGGGTCCTCGGCGCGCACGTACGACGACGCGGTCCCCACGCGCACCCGACCGTGGCGGCGGGCCGTGTCCCGCACCAGGTACTCGAGCGGCTGGGGGACGGGCGTGCGCGAGTGCGCCGCGAGCTCGGCGAGGAGCTCGTCGGCCGTCGCGCCGCGGTCGAGCGCGCGCAGGACGGAGTCCGGGGTGAACCGGACCGTCGTCGCGGCGCCACGCGACTCGACGTCGGCCGCGACCTCCACGAGCCGCTCGAGCGTGCGCGACGGCCGACCCGGCACGATGCCGGTGAGGTCGCCCTGGAGCAGCAGGTCGTCGACCTCGGTCGGGAGCACCGCCTCGAAGGCGGCGCCGAGGTCGGCCGGACCGGTCCCGGACGACGACGCAGGGTCGTCGGACCCGAGGAGGACCTGGCCCGGGGGCGCGAGCGCGCCCGCACCGGTGACCCCCAGCAGCGCGGCCTCGCGCAACAGCCCCGCGACGGCCTGCTCCGGCGGCACCGCTCGCGGCGTGCGCCACCGCAGCACCGCGACGACGTCGGCCGCCGCGAGCGGGCGCCCGGGGGCGAGGTCGAGGACGTCCAGGACGGACCGCCGCAGCCGGGGCACCCACGGGCGCCACAGCTCCGGGTCGAGCGCGGCACGCAGAGCGCCCTTCTCGTCGCGGCTGCCCACGAGCCAGGGGGTCCGGCGCGAGCGCCACCAGCCGCGGGCGAGCGTCGCCCAGCGGTCGCCCAGGTCGTCGTCGAGCCAGTCCTCCGCGGCGAGGGTCGGGGCGAACGTCGGCGGATCGTCGCCGTCGTCGGCCACGAGCCCGGACGCCGCCGCGAGCTCGACCACCGCGGCCGCCGTCGGGTCGTCCACCTCGAGGGCGAGCGCGGCCCGCCGCAGGTCGCGCACCCCGAGCCCCCCGGCGCGCAGCACTCCCGGCGGGTGCTCGGTCCAGTGCGTCACGAGCCGCGCGACGAGCCGCACGGCCTCGAGCCCGGCGCTCGCGGACTCCGCGTCGACCGTCGTCGTCGGGAGCTCGCGGACCTCAGCGACGGGCGGTGCGGTCCGGACGTCGCGGTGCGTTCGACCGCCGCGCAGGGCGAGCCCGACCTCGCGCGGCAGCACGACGTGCCGCTCGTCCGTCGCACGCAGGTAGCCGTGCTCGACGAGCCAGCTAGTCGTGCGCCGGGCCGACGCGTCCGCGCGGGGTGCGACCCCGACGGGCGGTCCCCAGGTCAGGGCGTCGAGGATCGCCCGAGCGCCCGGCGGGGCGTCGTCGGGCAGGTCGGCGGGCGGCGCGCTGGTCCGGGCCGCGCTCGCGTCGCCTGCGGCGAGAGCGGCGACGGGGCCGAGGCCGGCGGGGTGCGGGCCGAGGACCTCCGCGACGCCCGGCGCCGGGCGGGACCCGGCCGACCGGGTGCCGGGGGTCCAGACGAGCGCGAGCTCGTCGAGGAGGGCGAGCGCGGCGGTGACGCGGGGCCGGTCGACGCCCGTCGCCCGGGCGACCGCCGACGCCGTCGCGGGGGACCCCACGGAGTCGAGGACCAGCACCGACTCCAGGACGTGGAGCGTGAGCTCGTCCAGCCCCGCGAGCGCGCGCTCCAGGCTCGTCCGGTTCATCGCGCGCGCGGCGAGCGAGAGGAGCGTCGAGGGCGACGGCGTCGCGAGGTCGGGCCGCCGCCGGAGCAGCGCGACCAGGGCGTCGTCGTCGCGCTGGCGCAGCGACTCGCTGTACGTCGGAGCCCGCTCGGGCCGGGAGATGGCCATCCGTTCGATGTTACGCGCCGGGCTCGGTCCCACGAGATCGGTGGTCGCGGTCGAGATCGGCAGTCGGGACCGCCGATCTCGACGGAACGTGCCGACGTCGTGCCGGACCGCCGCGCTCAGAGAGGCGGGAGGAACGGGTCGGGGCGGAGGCCGCGGACGACGTCGGGCGGGACGTGCCGCAGGACCCGCGCCACGACGTGCGACGGCCGGTCCCTGGACGTGACGCGCAGCAGGCGGTTCCCCGAGCGCTCGATCGCCTCCTGTCGCAGCTTCTCCTGGACGAGCACGCGGCCCGGGTCCTCGCGGGGCGCCAGACCGGACGGACCGGTGCGGTACTTCACGAGGCCGTCGAACTCCAGCAGCAGCCGCCATCGCGTCCAGCCCAGGTCGACCCGCACCGGGCCGACCTCGGTCCGGAGCGGCACCT
The DNA here is from genome assembly GCF_059758455.1 of Cellulosimicrobium sp. GQ32. Classification (NCBI taxonomy): domain Bacteria; kingdom Bacillati; phylum Actinomycetota; class Actinomycetes; order Micrococcales; family Promicromonosporaceae; genus Cellulosimicrobium; species Cellulosimicrobium sp. GQ32. Next base: position 4,627 of record NZ_JCAXEP010000009.1, read on the forward strand.
GGGTGTCCGGGCGCGGCAACCCGGTCCGCAGGAGGACGTACCGCAGCCAGGTCTCGCGAGCCGATTCCGCGCCCGGGTCCGCGAGCTCGAGCACGTGCCGGCCCTGACGTGAACCGCGCCCTCGCGGCAGTCGGTCGAGGACGGCCGCGACGTCGGACCGCCGGACTCCCCGCGCGAGCGCCGCGTCCGCCACGACCAGACCGTCGAGCGCGGGCATCGTGCGCAGGCAGTCGGCGGCGGTGCGCGCGAGCGAGGTCGCGGTGACTCCGAGGGTCGTCACCCGGTCCTCGGCACCGACCTCCCCGACGTGCCGCGTCACGTCGCGCGCCGCGGAGCCCGACCTGCGGTACGGCTGGAACACGTGGGTCGTCGTGGGGAGCTCCCGCACGGGCAGACCGTGCAGGAGCGCTGCGGACGCGTGGCTCACGACCGGGTCGGCGCGCAGGGCGTGGGCGACGGCACGGGCTCGGGCGACCGCGAGCGTGCGCTCCGCCACGAGGGGCGGGACGCCGGGCGGGGGCGTGTCCCGGTACGCGCCGCGCCGCACGCGTTCCCACTCGCCGGCGGCGAGGCGGCGCCGAGCCTCTTCCGGGAGGTGCTCGTGCGCGAGGTGCACAGGGGTCTGGGGCTCTCGACTCGGCATGGGAAGGGATCGTGCCGGACCTGAGACCGCCGCAGGTCGGGCGGCGCCAGTGCTGTGGACGGCGCCCGCGCGGTGCAGCGGTTGTGGACGGCGCCCGTGACGCGTCCCCGTGCCGCTCAGGCCCGGCGCACCTGTTCGGCAGGTTCTGTCGGCATCGGCAGGTGCGACCGCCGATCTCGACTCCGACCGCCGACCTCGGCGGATCCCGTGCTCAGCCGCGGGCGGTGCGTCGGCAGACCTCGTCCCAGGGCGTCGGCTCGATCCCGAAGCGGGCGCGTGCCGCCGTGTCGTCGAGCACGTAGGGGCGCTCCCACTGGTAGGCGAGGTCGCGCAGCTCGCGCAGGAGGGGCGAGAAGAGGCCGGCGGCGGCGAGGCCGGCGCCGCGCAGGGAGCGGACGCGGACGGGCGGGTGCCCGACGCTCGCGAGGACGTCGGTCAGTGCCTCGCGCTGGGTGCGCGGCGGGTTGCTCGGCGTGTGCCACGTGCGGCCGTGCGCGTCGGGGTCCGCCGCCGCCGCGACGAGAGTGCGCGCGGCGTCGCGCACGTCGGTGAACGAGTGCGGCAGGTCGGTGCGCCCGATCATCGTCACGGAACGCCCGCGCAGCGCGGCCGGGACGACGCGCGAGACGTGCCCGTTGCTCCCGACGCCGGGCCCGACGAAGTCGGAGCTGCGCACCTCGACGACGCGCGCGCGACCGGCGCGGTGTGCGGCGAGCGCGTCGGCCCAGAGCCGGGCGCGCAGGACGCCCTTGTGGTCGGCCGCCGCGTCGGGCAGGTCCTCGGTCATCGGCCCGTCGACGGGACCGTACGGGTAGAGGTTGCCCGTGATCGCGTAGACGGCGCCGGTGCGCTCGACGGCGGTGAGCATCGCGGTCGCGAGGGGCGGCCACACGCGCTCCCACTGCGTGTAGTCGCCAGGGTTGGCGCAGTTGTAGAGCACGTCGGCGCCCTGCGCGACCCGGGTCAGGGCGTCGGCGTCGGACGCGTCGAGGGCGCGGTGGGTGACGCCGGCCACGCCGGTGTCCCGGCCGCTGCGGGTGACGACGGTGACGTGCGACCCGCGGGCGGCGAGCTCCGCGGCGACGTGCCGGCCGACCGGACCGGCGCCCACGACGACGTGCCGGTCGGAGGAGGACGGGGTGCTGGACATGGAGGTCTCCTTTCCGAGAGCAGTGCTCTCGCTTCATCGAGGAGCATGGCACGGCGAGGGCTCCAGAGCAAGAGCGGTGCTCTCGTTTGTGGGCGGCGCTCTCGTCTGCCACCCTGGCGAGGTGACCGCACCCCGCACTGCACGTGCCCTGGCGCGCGAGACCCTGACGCGCGACATCCTCGACGCCGCCCGCGCGCGGCTCGTCGCCGACGGCCCCGCCGCGCTCTCGCTGCGCGCCGTCGCGCGCGACGTCGGCATGGTGTCGTCGGCCGTCTACCGCTACTTCCCGAGCCGCGACGCTCTCCTCACCGCCCTCCTCGTCGAGTGCTACGACGAGCTCGGCGCGGCCGTCGAGGACGCCGAGTCCGCCGTCGCCCGTGGCGACCTGACCGGCCGGTGGCTCGCCGCCTGCCGGGCGCTGCGGTCCTGGTGCGTCCAGCGGCCCGGTGACTTCGCCCTGCTCTACGGCACGCCCGTGCCCGGCTACGCGGCACCGCAGGACACCGTCGAGCCCGCGACCCGGGTCGTGCGGGCGCTCGTGGGGATCGTCGCCGACTCCTGGGAGAGCGGCGAGGGCCCCGTTCCCGCCCCGCGGGACGGTGGCGACGCGGCCGCGCTCGTCGCCCCGGCCGTCGCGTACGTGAGCGCACGGGGTCTCGTCGCGCCCGACGCCCCGCCGGAGGCCGTCGTGCGCACCCTCATGGCCTGGACCGCCCTGTTCGGCACCGTGTCCTTCGAGCTGTTCGGCCATCTCCACCGCACGGTGGCCGACTACACCGACTGGTTCGACGCCGTCGCCCTGCGGGTGGGGGCCGACGCGGGCGTGGTCCCGCGGTCCGCGACGCCCTGAGCCGCCCCGCCGCCACGTCGCGCGGGCCGGGTGCGAGGCGCACGCGCGGTACGGATGCGGCTTTGCCGCCGCGTGCCCGGTAGCCTGGGGGTTCTGGTTCCTACGAGCACGAACGAGGTTCACGTGCCCACCGGCAAGGTCAAGTGGTTCGACACCGAACGCGGGTTCGGCTTCATCGCCAACGACGACGGCGGCGAGGTCTTCCTGCACGCCTCCGCGCTGCCCGCGGACGCGCCCGCGCCCAAGCCGGGCGCGCGCGTCGACTTCGGCGTCGCGGACGGTCGACGCGGCCCGCAGGCGCTCGCGGTCAAGCTCCTCGACCCGGCCCCGTCCGTGGTCAAGGCGAAGCGGCGCTCGGCGGACGAGATGGCGGTGATCGTGGAGGACCTCATCAAGGAGCTCGACCGGATCCGTGACGGGCTCGGCAAGGGCCGCTACCCGGAGAAGGGCAAGGCCACGATGGTCGCCAAGGTCCTGCGCGTGGTCGCCGACGAGATCGAGGGCTGACATGGTCGCCGTGGCTGCCGCCGAGGAGCGTTCCCGGGGAGTGTCCGCGCGTGCCGCGCGCGACGCCGTGCTCACGGGCGCGGTCGAGCTCGCGCGCGCCGCGGCCCAGGAGGTCGCCGAGAGCCCCGAGGACGTCGGGGAGCACCTCGGCACGTACGCGGAGGCGGACCGCCTCATCTCCCACCGGTTCGCGTGCACGATGCGCGGCTACCGCGGCTGGCACTGGACCGTCACCCTCGCGCGCGTGCCGCGCGGCCGGACGGCCACGGTGTGCGAGGTCGAGCTGCTGCCCGGTGACGGCGCGCTGCTCGCGCCGTCGTGGCTGCCGTGGTCCGAGCGCCTGCGTCCGGGCGACGTGGGGCCCGGCGACGTGCTCCCGTTCCGCGCCGACGACCCGCGCCTCGAGCCCGGCTACGTGCCGACGGGCGACGAGGAGCAGGACGCCGTCGCGATCGACGAGCTCGCCCTCGCGCGCGCCCGGGTCCTGTCCCCGCAGGGCAAGGACGAGGCCGCCGAGCGCTGGTACCGCGGCTCGCGCGGCCCGACGGCGCGCGGCGCCGTCGCGTCGGCCGCGGAGTGCGGGTCGTGCGGGTTCCTCGTGACCCTCCAGGGCAGCCTCGGCCAGGTGTTCGGCGTGTGCGCGAACGAGTGGTCGCCCGACGACGGCAAGGTCGTGAGCCTCGACCACGGCTGCGGCGCGCACTCGGAGACCGACGTCGAGCCGCAGCGCAGCGACTGGCCGGACGCCGACCCCCTGGTCGACGAGCTGCACGTCGAGATCGTCTCGCTGCTCGAGTCGGTCGCCACGACGGCGGGGCCCGCGACCGCGGCGGTCGCGTCGGCGGACGCGGACCCCGCGCCCGTGCTCGACGGCCCGGAGCCCGGGCTCGCGGCCGAGCCGGACGACGACGCGCCGGGTGAGCCGGCACCGGTCGACGAGGCCTCGTTCGACGCGCAGCCGGACTCTGAGCCGACCGCCGAGCCGGCGGCGGACGAGCCGCAGGAGTGACGGACGACGTCTTCGGGACGGCCGCGCTGCGCCGTGCGGTCCTGGAGGCGTGGCGGTCGTCGCCGACGCGTCTGCGCGAGGACGCGAACACCGAGGAGGACCACGCCCACGGGTCGTACCGGGGGCGGGTCGTCGTCGAGCTCGCGCAGAACGCCGCAGACGCCGCGGCCCGTGCCAGGGTCCCGGGGCGGTTGCGCCTGAGCCTGCACGCGCCGTCGGGACCTGACGGGACCTGGGCGCTGCGCGCGGCGAACACCGGGGAGCCGCTGGACGCGCCGGGCGTCGCGTCGCTCGTGGCGCTGCGTGCGTCCGCGACGGGGCGGGGTGCACGCGACACCGACGGTCGGGCGGCCACGGTCGGCCGGTTCGGAGTCGGCTTCGCGGCCGTCCGGTCGGTCTCCGACCGGGTGCGGGTCGGCGCGGGCGAGCGCGCCGTCGAGCTGTCGCTCGCGCGCACGCGCGCCGCGCTCGACGACGTGGTCGCCGACCGCCCCGACCTCGCCGCCGAGGTGGCGCGCCGCGGCGACCGGCTCCCGGTCCTGCGGCTCCCGTTCCCGACCCGTGTCGAGGTGCCGTCGGGCTATGACACGGTCGTCGAGATCGAGCTGCGGGACGCCGACGCCCTCGCCGCCGTCCGCGCAGAGCTCGCCGCGGTGGACGACCCGCTGCTGCTCGCGCTGCCCGCGCTCACCGAGGTCGTCGTCGCCGGGGACGGTCTCCAGGAACGCCGGGTCGCCGACGTCGCCGACCGGTGGACCGTCCTGCGTCGGGAGGGGGCGATCGACCCGGCTCTCCTCGCGGACCGCCCGGTCGAGGAGCGTGCGACGACGCGGTGGGCGGTCGCGTGGGCGCTGCCCCGTGATGATGCGCGGACCGACGTCCTGCACGCGCCGACCCCCACCGACGAGCGCGTCACGTTCCCCGCGCTCCTCCTGGCGACCTTCCCGCTGGACCCGTCGCGCCGGCACGTCCCGCCCGGGCCGGTCACCGCGTACGTCGCGCGCGCGGCGGGGCGGGCGTACGCGGAGCTGCTCGGCGAGCTCGCGCCGTCGCGCGGCGCCGACGTGCTGGCCCTGGTCCCGACCGGGCTGCCGGCGAGCCCGGTCGACGCGGAGGTGCGGGCGTCGGCCGAGGCGGAGCTTGCCCGGACCCCGCTCCTCCCGCTCGACGCGGCGTCCGCACGGGGCGCCGAGGAGCCGCTCAGGGTGGCCGACGACGACGCGGAGGACACCGGCCGGCACTTCCTGGTCGCGCCCGCCGAGGCGCGCGTCCTCGCGGGAGACGTGGGCGACGTGCGCGTGCGGGCCGAGCTCGGGGTCGCGCACCTGGTGGACGTCCCGGGTCCGCTCCGCGCGGTCGCGCGGTCGCTCGGGGTGCAGGTCGTGGACCTCGCGGACGTGGTGGACGACCTCCCGCTCGTCGCCGACCCGGCGCGCTGGCGGGCGTTGTACGACGCTCTCGCGCCGCACGCCGCCGACCGGTCGGTGCTCGAGGCGCTGGGCGCGCTCCCCGTGCCCCTGCTCGGCGGACAGGTCGTGCGCGGCGCCCGCGGTCTGCTCCTCCTGGACGCCGGGTCGGGCGAGCCGTCGGACGCCGGCGGTGGGGTGCTGGACGCCCGCGACGCGGCCGACCTCGGGCTGCGCGTCGTCGACCCGCGCGCGGCGCACCCGCTGCTGGAACGTCTCGGGGCACGCGCGACCGACCTGCGGACGGTGCTCTCCGACGGAGCCGTCCGCGAGCGCGTCCTCGCGGCGTCGGACGCGGCGGAGGCGGGCGACGACCCGACGGCCGACGTGGAGCGGCTGCTCGCGCTGGTCGCGACGGCGCTACGGGACGTGACGGACGCGGCGCGGGCGGGGCTGCCGTTCTGGTGGGGCGAGCTGCCCGTCCCGACGGCCGACGGCGACCGTGCGCCCGTGCGGGGCTGCGCGCTGCCTGGCACCTGGGCCGCGGACGCGCTCGGCACGCTCGACCTCGTCGATCCCGCGGTCGTCGACCGCTGGGGCGAGCCGGTGCTGCGCGCGGTGGGGGCGGCCGCGGGTCTCGGGGTGCTGCGCGTCCGCGACGTGCTCACGCCGGCCTCGGCCGACGACGAGCCGGACCTGGACCCGCACGGGCCGGAGGGGTGGCTGTCCGACTGGGGCGGGTACCTCGCGTACCTCACGGCGACCCTCGGCCCCGAGGCGTACGTGGGCGACGTCGTCGCGGTCGCCGACCTGGACGCCGTCGCCGACGACGCGTGGCCCGACGCCCTCTCGCGCCTCGCCGCGGACCCGGCCGCGCGCGAGGCGCTGCTCGCCCCCGTGCGGGCGGAGGGCGGCCGCACGGCGGCGGCGCGCTCCTACACCGCGTGGTGGCTGCGCGAGGAGCTCGGTGGGGCGTTCGCGCTCGGGACCGGCCCCGTGCGGGTCCCGTTCCTGCGCCCGGCACCGCCGGAGGTGGCGGGGCTCGACGACGAGGCGCTGGTCGCGCTGGGCGGCGTGCGGGACCTCGCGGAGCTCGAGCCGGACGAGTGGGTCGAGCTGCTGGACGACCTGCCCGACGTCGGGAAGCCCGTCGACGCGCAGGCCGCGCTGACGCTCTGGCGCGCGCTCGGCGTCCTCGCGGGCCGGGGCGAGCGGCTGGACCCGCCGCCGGACCGGGTGCCCGCGCTGCGCGCCGGTGCGGTGCTCGTGATCGGCGCGGACGGCGTCGCCGTCGCGCCCGACCCGATGTGGTCGCCCGTCCGCGCTGTCCTTCCCGCGCCGGCGGGGCTCGTCGACGAGGTCGCGGACCTCCTGGACGTCGCGACCGTCCCGCGCGACGCGCCCGCCCCCGACGCCGCCGGCCGTCGTGCCGACGTCCCCGAGGTGGTGCACGCGGTCCTCGACGGGCCGGTGCCGCGCACCTGGGAGCGCCACGACGACCTCCGCGTGGGCGGGGTCGAGGTCTCGTGGTGGGTGGAGCGCGGCGGGGGAGCGGACGTCGTCGTGCACGCGACCGGGCCGGCCGGGCTCGCCGCGGGGCTCGCGGTCGCGGCGGGACGGTACGGCGCGAGGTTCGTGCTCGAGGAGGTGCTCCGCGACCCGGGAGCGGCGCAGGGGGCGCTGGCGCGGACGGCCTGGGACGACCCTCAGGCGTCCGACGACGTGCGGTAGCGGGTCCGGTTGCGGCGCTCCCACGCGAGCCCGAGGAGGCCGAGGACGAGGCCGGCCCCGCACGTGGCGACCGCGCGCGCGGAGATCGTGCCGAGGGCGAGGAGGACGGCGCACACGACGAGCGCGACCGCCCAGAGGCCCATCCCGACGAGTATCACGACGCGCAGGTCGACGCGCCAGGGCCCCGGGTCGGGGCGTCGGCGGTCGGGGTGGAGCAGCAGCGTGACGAACGAGGGCACAGGGGCATCGTAGCCACGGCGCGGTTTTTCACCCGTACCCGGATGTCACAACCGTGACCTGCGCCACGTCCCCTTCTGGTGTGAGCACACGTCGGGAGCACTCGCAACGGCACGCTAGGATGCATGCGCCGCGCTACGGCCTCCACAGGTGGTCACCTGTCCAGGTGGATCTGGCCGGCGCGGGGCCGCACATCGCTTCGGGACCGTCGTCCGATGTATCCGGACCTTCGGCAGAACATGGAATCTGGACACCCGTCCAATCTATTTCGCCGAGCGACTAGCGCAGCGCGAGATCCGCAGGATCCTGCCCCTCAGGACGCCTCCGACCACGACGGTACGGAACGTCTTCTCACCCGGGTGAAACCCCCTGACAACTCTCGTTCCCGCAGTTTCTGAACCCTAGGATGAGTCGCCATGCAGGGTGTGGAACCGACCGGAGGTGGACGCATGTCCCACAGCGTCACCGAGGACGCCAGGCGGAGCCTGCGCACCCTTCTCGCCACGACTCCCGCGGCTCGGATCCGCGCCGCGCGCGCCGCGTTCGCCGCGCAGGGCTGGGAGGTCGCCTACCGGCGTCGGCTCCTGCTCACCGACACGGCGGTGATCGTCGTCGCCGTGCTCGTCGCCTACTTCCTGCGCTGGGACCAGTTCATCAACGAGCCCGTCCGCGAGACACGCGTGCCGTACGTCGTGCTCAGCCTCCTCGTCGGTGTCGCCTGGTCCCTCTCGCTCTCCGCGAGCCGGACGCGCGACCCGCGGGTCATGGGCAGCGGCCCCACCGAGTACCACCGGATCTTCGACGCGTCGTGGCGGCTCTTCGCCGTCCTCGCGGTGCTCGCGTTCCTGCTGCGCTTCCCCGAGGCGCGCGGGTACCTCGCGTTCGCGTTCCCGATCGGCCTCGGCGGGCTGCTCCTCGGCCGCTACGCCTGGCGGCAGTGGCTGCACGGCCAGCGGGCCCACGGGCGCATGCGCTCGGCGGTGCTCGCGATCGGCCACCGCGACCAGGCCGAGCGCCTCATCCGCGACCTCAACGGCCGGGACGAGTCGGGGTACCGCGTCGTCGGCGTGTGCGTCCCGTCGGGCGGGTTCGGTGCCGGCGAGGAGATCCGCGGCGTCCCGGTCCTCGGGGAGCTGCGGCACGCGGGCGAGGTCGCCACGCGGGTCGGCGCGGACGTCGTCGCCGTGTCGGGTTCGGACGCCATCACGGCCGAGGTCGTGCGACGGCTGGGCTGGGAGCTCGAGCCGTACGGAGTCGACCTCATGCTCACGGCCGAGCTCGCGGACGTCGCCGGACCCCGCATCACCATCACGCCCGCGGAGAGCGTCTCGCTCCTGCACGTGGACGCACCCCGGTTCACGGGGCCCAAGTTCGCCGTGAAGTCGGTCATCGACTGGACCGGCGCCGCGCTCATCACGCTCGCCGCGCTGCCGGTGCTCGTCCTCGTCGCGCTCGCCGTCCGGGTCACGAGCCGCGGCCCGGTGCTCTTCCGTCAGGAGCGCGTCGGCCGCAACGGGCGGTCGTTCTTCATGTTCAAGTTCCGGTCGATGCGCGTCGGCGCCGACCGCGAGGTCCAGCACCTCGAGGAGCAGAACGACGGTGCGGGCCCGCTGTTCAAGATGCGCGACGACCCGCGCGTCACGCGCGTCGGCCGTGTGCTGCGTCGCTACTCCCTCGACGAGCTCCCGCAGCTGTTCAACGTGCTGCGTGGCGACATGAGCCTCGTCGGGCCGCGTCCGCCGCTGCCGCGCGAGGTCCAGAAGTACGAGAAGAAGGTGCGCCGTCGCCTCCTGGTCAAGCCCGGTCTCACGGGCCTGTGGCAGGTCGGCGGCAGGTCGGACCTGTCGTGGGAGGAGAGCGTCCGCCTCGACGTCTACTACGTCGAGAACTGGACGATGTTCGGTGACTTCCTCATCCTCGCGCGCACGGCGCGCGCGGTGTTCTCCGGCTCCGGGGCCTACTGAGGCCGGCGGGGTGCACGGTCGGGCACGGGGAGGTGCGTCGTGCGGGTCTCGGTCTCGGGATGCGGTCGCCGCGGCGTCCTGCACGCGGCCTGCCTCGCCGCGGCGGGCCACGAGGTCGTGCTCCACGACACGGATCCCCGCGCTCTCGACGTGCTCCGCACGGGACCGGGCAGCGCGGCTGAGCCGCGGCTCCACCGCCTCCTCGCGCTCGGCCTGGTGAGCGGTCGGCTTCGCCCCACCACGGACCGCACCGCGGTCGCCGGTGCGCGCGTGCACGTCCTGTGCGTCGGTGCTGGCCCCGACCCCGACCCCGACGGCGTCTCGCGCGTGGCGACGCTCCGCGACGCGCTCGACGACCTCGCCCCGCACCTCGGCCCCGGGGACCTGGTCGTCGGGCGCGCCCGGGTACCGGCCGGTACGGCCGAGTGGCTCGCGGCCTCCCTGCTCGCCGACGGCGTCAAGGCGACCGTCGCGTGGGTGCCCGACGAGCACCGACCGGGCCACGCCGTCGTCGACCTGCTGCACCCGGCGCGGCTCGTCCACGGGGTGCCCGCGGGCCCGGACGGCGAGCGGGCGGGCGTGATCCTCGACGCGCTCCACGCGGTGCAGCTCGCGACCGACGCTCCCCGGACCGTCACCGACCTCGCGACGGCGGAGCGGCTCGGGCACGGCGCGGGCACGCCGCGCCTCGCGGCCCTCGACGGTCTCCGCGGGGGCAGGCGCGACGACGTCGACGTGGCGTCGAGCACACCCGCCGCGGCGCTCGCCGCGGTGGGCGCCGCCTGACGTGCGCGGACACCTCCCGGGGGCGATGCCGGACCGTGTCCCCCGTGTTACCGCGCGGTCACAGGGTTCTGGCAGCATTCTCACCATGTCCACACCCACCTCCGTCCACGAGGACGAGCAGGCGCCTGCCCCCGCGTCCGGCGCGATCGACCGCTTCTTCAAGATCACCGAGCGCGGATCGACGGTCGGCACCGAGATCCGTGGTGGTCTCGTCACGTTCTTCGCGATGGCCTACATCATCGTGCTGAACCCGCTGATCATCGGGACGGTCCAGGACGGCACGGGCCAGTTCCTCGGCGGCGGCGACGCGCCCGACTTCGGCAAGATCGCCGCGGCGACCGCGCTCGTCGCGGGCGTCATGACGATCGCCATGGGCGTCTTCGCGAACTTCCCCCTCGGTCTCGCCGCCGGGCTGGGCCTCAACGCCGTCGTGGCGTACTCGATCGCGTCGCTGCCGGGGGTGACGTGGGCGGACGCGATGGGCCTCGTCGTCATCGAGGGCCTCATCATCCTCGTCCTCGTGCTCACCGGGTTCCGCGAGGCGGTCTTCCGCGCGGTCCCGGTCGAGCTGAAGACGGCCATCAGCGTGGGCATCGGTCTCTTCATCGCGCTCATCGGTCTCGTCAACGCGGGCTTCGTCACCGCCGGCAGCGGCACGCTCCTCGCGCTCGGCAACCTCGGTACGTGGCCGATCCTCGTGTTCGTCGTCGGCCTCGTGCTGACGATCGTGCTGTGGGTCCGCAAGGTCAAGGGCGCCCTGCTCGTCGCGATCCTCACCGCGACCGCGCTCGCCGTCGTGCTGGAGAACACCCTGCACATCGGGGCCAAGGCGCCCGACGGCTCCAACCCGAACGGCTTCAACCTCAACGCGCCCACGTTCGACGGCGTCGCGCAGGTCCCCGACTTCGGCCTCCTCGGCCAGTTCTCGCTCCTGGGCTCGTTCCAGAACATCGCGACCGTCACGGTCGTCCTGCTGGTGTTCTCGCTCCTGCTCGCCGACTTTTTCGACACGATGGGCACGATGGTCGCCGTCGGCGCCGAGGCGCGCCTCCTCGACGAGGACGGCACCCCGCCGCGCTCGCGCGCGATCCTCGTCGTCGACTCGCTCGCCGCGGCCGCGGGCGGCGCGGGCTCGGTGTCGTCGAACACGAGCTTCGTCGAGTCCACGACGGGTGCCGGCGAGGGTGCGCGCACCGGCCTCGCGTCCGTCGTCACGGGCGTCGCGTTCCTGCTCGCGACGTTCCTCTCGCCGCTCGTCGCGCTCGTGCCCTACGAGGCGGCCGCGCCCGCGCTCGTGTTCGTCGGGTTCCTCATGATGACGCAGATCGCCGGCATCTCCTGGAAGAACGTGGAGATCGCGATCCCGGCCTTCCTCACGATCATCGTCATGCCGTTCACGTACTCGATCGCGGACGGCATCGGCGCGGGCTTCCTCGCGTTCGTCGTCATCAAGCTGGCGCTCGGCAAGGTCCGCGCGATCCACCCGCTCATGTGGGTCGCGTCGGCGATGTTCCTCGTGTACTTCCTCCTCGGCCCGATCCGGGAGGCGCTGGGCCTTTAGGCTCGGCCCATGACGAGCGCGGCGGACGAGCGGTCGGGGAAGATGTCGGTGGACGCCCTCCCCGCCGCTCGTCCGCCCGCGTTCTACCGGCTGGAGAACACCGTCCAGCCGTACGACTGGGGCTCGACGTCGGCGATCCAGGATCTCCTGGGGGTGGAACCGGACGGTCGTCCGGCGGCCGAGCTGTGGATGGGTGCGCACCCGCTCGCGCCGTCGCGCGTCGTGCCCGACGGCGCGGGGCGCCCGGACGAGGCGCCTCGCCCAGCCGTTGCGGCGGCGTCGGCGTCGGGCACGACGCTGGCGGACCTGGTGCGCGCGGACCCGGTGGGGGTGCTGGGCCAGCGGGTCCTCGACCAGTACGGGCCGCGCCTGCCGTACCTCCTCAAGGTGCTCGCGGCCGAGCGCGCGCTCTCGCTCCAGGTCCACCCGCGCCCGCACCTCGCACGCGCGGGGTTCAACCGCGAGAACCGGGAGGGCGTGGCGCGCGACTCGCCGCTGCGCAGCTTCCACGACGACCAGCACAAGCCCGAGATGGTCGTGGCGGTGTCGCGCTTCGAGGGCCTGTCGGGGTTCCGGCGGCCGGCGCGCATCCTCGAGCTCCTCGACGGGCTCGACGGCGACCTCGTCGCCCGCATGCGCGCCGTGCTCCTCGCCCGCCCGACCGAGGCCGGCGTCCGCGAGGCGTTCACGCTCGCGCTCCATGCCCGTTCCGAGCCCGACGTCGCGGCGGACCTCGCTCTGACCGTCGCCTCGGTGCGGGCCCGGGCCGGCGCTCCGACCGGGTCGGGTGCCGTCGCGACGCCCGGTGCGCCTCGGCGCACGTCGCGGCGTGCCGACACCACGGTGCTCGCGCTCGCCGAGCAGCACCCGGGCGACCCCGGCGCCGTCGTCTCCCTCATGCTCAACCGGGTCACGCTCGCACCCGGGGAGTCCATGTTCGTGCCGTCCGGGCACGTGCACGCCTACCTGTCCGGCTGCGCGGTCGAGGTCATGGCGAGCTCCGACAACGTCCTGCGCGCCGGTCTCACGAGCAAGCTCGTCGACGTCGACGCGCTGCTCGAGTGCGCCACGTGCACGCCCGGGCCCGCCGCGCGCCCGCGCCTGGTCGACGACGGGTCCGGACTCGTCACCTACCGTCCCCCGGTCGCGGAGTTCGCGCTCCGGGCAGGCCGGGTCACGGGTGCCGTACCCCTGCCCGTCGCCGGCCCGCGCGTGGTGCTGTGCCTCGACGGTGTCGTGACGCTCGCCGAGGGCCTCCAGGTGGGGGCCGTCGAGACGCGCCTGGCGCGCGGCGAGTCGGTCTTCGTGCCCCATGCGACCGGGTCGGTCGTCGTGCGTGGCGACGGGCGCGTCGTCGTCGCCTACGTGCCCTGACCAGGGCGCGCACCCCCGTCCTCCCGTCCGGCGGTGACGTGCGCCTCTTTCCTTACTCTAGGTAATGAGTTAAGGTAACTATCATGCCTGCTGCGGACCCCACTGCCCCTTCCCGGAGCCAGTGCCGGCCCGCCACCCTCGGCGGTGAGCTCCGCGTGGCGCTCACGCGCATCTCGCGCCGGCTGCGCGCCCAGCGCGGCGAGGCCGACCTGCCCGAGGGCCGGTTCGGCGTGCTCACCGTCCTGCACAAGCACGGCGCGATGTCGCCGAGCGAGCTCGCCGAGCACGAGCGCGTCAAGCCGCCGTCGATGACCCGGGCCGTCAACGCCCTCGTCGATATGGGGCTGGTCGAGAAGGGCGAGCACGCGAGCGACCGCCGCCAGGTCGTCGTGCGGCTCACGGACGCCGGTGTGCGCGAGGTCAAGGAGACCCGCCGCCGCCGGGACGCGTGGCTCACGCAGCAGCTGTCCTCCCTCACACCCGACGAAAGAGAGACCTTGGCCCGCGCCAGTGAGCTGTTGACCCGGATCGCCGCCCGATGAGCGCGACGTTCTCCTCCCTGAAGTACCACAACTACCGCGTCTGGTTCGGCGCCGCGCTCGTCGCGAACGTCGGCACCTGGATGCAGCGCGTCGCGCAGGACTGGCTCGTCCTCACCGACCTCACCGACAACTCGGGCATCGCCGTCGGCGTCGTGACGGCGCTCCAGTTCGCCCCCGTGCTCGCGCTGTCCGCGTGGGCGGGGCTGCTCGCCGACCGGCTCCCGCGCCGCCGGCTCCTCATGGCCACCCAGGGCGCGATGGGTCTGCTCGCGCTCGGTCTGGGCGCTCTCGTCCTGTCCGGTCACGTCGAGCTGTGGCACGTCTACGTGTTCGCCGGCCTGCTCGGCGTCGTCTCGGCGTTCGACAACCCCGTGCGCCAGACCTTCGTCGCGGAGATGGTCCCCGCCGACAAGCTGTCCAACGCGGTCGGGCTCAACAGCGCGTCGTTCAACGCCGCGCGCCTCGTGGGGCCGGGAGTCGCCGGGCTGCTCATCGCGGCCGTCGGCTCCGGGTGGCTGTTCATCATCAACGGCGTGACGTTCGGGGCGACGATCCTCGCGCTGATGTACATGCGCACGCGCGAGCTCCACGTGCTGCCCAGCGCGCCGCGCGAGAAGGGCCAGATCCGCGAGGGCATCCGGTACGTGCGGCGGCGGACGGACATCATCGTCATCATGGTCGTCGTCGGCGTCGTGTCGACGTTCGGTCTCAACTTCCAGCTCACGTCCGCGATGATGGCGAAGGTCGAGTTCGGCAAGGGCCCGGGGGAGTACGGGATCCTCGGCTCGATCCTCGCGATCGGGTCGCTGACCGGGGCGCTGCTCGCCGCGCGGCGCGAGCGCCCGCGCGTCCGGCTCGTCATCGGGTCCGCGTTCGGGTTCGCCGTCGCGACGGGCGTCATGGCCCTCATGCCGACGTACCCGAGCTACGCGATCGCCTGCATCCCGGTGGGCCTCGCGTCGCTCACGATGATGACCGCTGCGAACTCCACGATCCAGATGTCGGTCGACCCCGTCATGCGTGGCCGCGTCATGTCGCTCTACATGATCGTGTTCCTCGGCGCCACGCCGGTCGGGTCGCCGCTCGTCGGCTGGATCGCCGAGGCGTGGGGCCCGCGCTGGGCCATCGGCGTCGGGTCGATCACCGCCGGCCTCGTCGCCGTGGGTGCCGCCGCCTGGGCGGTGCGCAACTGGCACCTCGAGGTCCGCTACCGCGTCCTGCAGCGCCCGCACCTCGTCGTGCGCTACCTCGACGCGGGCACTCCGGCGGACCGGTCGGCCCGCGCCGAGACGCGCCGTCGCCTCGGCGTCGAGGACGCGGAGGAGGCGGCCCGCGCCGCCTGACACCAGCTCGCCCCGGACGCCGAGCACGACATGAGGGTCGCTATGGAGCTCACAGCGACCCTCATGTCGTGCTCGACGCGGGGTGGTGGCGTGGTCGTCGCGTCGGTCAGGCGAGGTGGGACACGACGTGGTCGACGCACGCGGTGAGCGCGCGGACGTCGTCGGGCTCGATCGCCGGGAACATCGCCACGCGGAGCTGGTTGCGGCCCAGCTTGCGGTACGGGAAGACGTCGAGGATCCCGTTCGCGCGGAGCGCGCCCACGACGGCGGTCGCGTCGATCGCGTCGTCGAGGTCGATCGTGCCGACGACGGTGGACCGCTGCGCAGGGTCGGCGACGAACGGCGTCGCCCAGTCGCGGGCCTCGGCCCAGCCGTACAGGTGGGCGGCGGACTCCGCCGACCGGGCCGCGGCCCACGGGAGCCCGCCGTTGCCGAGGATCCACTCGACCTGCTCCGCGAGCATGACGAGCGTCGCGATGGCGGGCGTGTTGAGCGTCTGGTCCAGGCGCGAGTTGGCCGCCGCCGTGCGCAGCGAGAGGGACTCCGGCACCCAGCGCGTGCCGCTCGACTCGACCTCGTCAGCGCGCGCGAGCGCGTCGGGCGAGCACAGCGCGAGCCACAGGCCGCCGTCGGACCCGAAGACCTTCTGCGGCGCGAAGTAGTAGACGTCGGTCTCCGCGACGTCGACGGGGAGCGCGCCCGCGCCCGAGGTGGCGTCGACGAGCGTGAGCGCGCCGCGCTCGCGTGAGCCGGGGACCCGGCGGACCGGGGCCATGGCGCCGGTCGAGGTCTCGTTGTGCGGCCACGCGTGCACGTCGACGTCGTCGGCGGGCGCGGGCAGCGCGACGGACCCGGCGGGAGCCGAGATCACCTGCGACGTTTCGAGGAAGGGCGCCGCCGTCGTCGCGGCGGCGAACTTGGCGCCGAACTCGCCGAACGCGGCGTGCTGCGCCTTGGAGCGCACGAGGCAGGCCGTGGCGACGTCCCAGAACGTCGTGGAGCCGCCGTTCCCGAGCACGACCTCGTAGCCCTCGGGCAGCGCGAAGAGCTCGGCGAGGCCCTCGCGCGTCCGGCGCACGACCGAGCGGACCGGCGCCTGGCGGTGGGACGTCCCGAGCAGGGACGCCCCGGCGTCGGACAGCGCGCGGACCTGCGCGGCGCGGACCTTGCTCGGCCCGGAGCCGAAGCGGCCGTCGGTCGGCAGGAGGTCCGAGGGGATCGTGATCGGGGCGGTGGCGGGATCAGGCACGCCGTCACCCTACGCGCGTGCCGCGTCGGCCGGGAGCGGCGTCCGCGGACGCGCGCCGTGGTGTCGTCGGCTCGTGGGTGGCGCTCGAGCGTCCGGTCCGGTCCGGCACCACGGGTTCTCCCGCGCGGCCCCCGGGCCGGGTCACGGGCTCGCCATAGACTGTCCCCAGCGGCCCGCCGGTGCGGGCAGGCGCCCCGTGGCGACGACGACCGGGCGCCCCGAGCCGACGAGCGACTGGGAGCGTGACGTGACCGATCTGATCGATACCACCGAGATGTATCTGAAGACGATCTACGAGCTCGTGGAAGAGGGCATCGTCCCGCTGCGCGCGCGCATCGCGGAGCGCCTCGGGCACTCGGGCCCCACGGTGTCGCAGACGGTCGCGCGCATGGAGCGCGACGGTCTGGTGGTCGTCACGGGCGACCGCCACCTGGAGCTCACGTCCGTGGGCCACGACAAGGCCACGCGCGTCATGCGCAAGCACCGGCTCGCGGAGCGGCTGCTCACCGACGTGATCAAGCTCGACTGGGAGTACGTGCACACCGAGGCGTGCCGCTGGGAGCACGTCATGAGCGAGCTCGTCGAGGAGCGCCTCATCGGGCTGCTCGACCACCCGCACTTCGACCCGTACGGGAACCCGATCCCGGGACTGCCGGAGCTGGGGGAGCAGTTCGAGGAGATCGACTTCCTCGACGGCGTCGTCTCGCTCCCGGTGTTCCTCGCGGAGCACGGTCGGGACGGCGCGGAGGCGCGCGTCGTGCTCCAGCGGATCGCGGAGCCCATCCAGGTCGACGTGGAGCTGCTCGCGCGGCTGGCAGAGGCCCAGGTGCTGCCCCGACGGACGCTCGTGGTGCGGTGGGCCGGGGACGGCGGCGTGACGGTGCAGGGGGAGGGCGCGGAGGTCGTGCTGGACCTGCCCGACGACGTCGCGCGCCACCTCTTCGTCGCCCGGGGATAGCCGTCCGTTCACCCGCAAATGAGTGCTGACCTGCGACGACGTGATCGTCCGCATCGATTCGTAATGGGAACGTGACTTTTGCCGGAGCGTCCTGTACGGTCGGTGCTGCTCCATCGGAATACCCATTCGACGGAGTCCTCGCGCGGAACGCCTAACCCTGTCACCGCATGAGGCCAACGACGACCCGATGACAGGGACGGGGGACCCACTTCCGGGTGCTGGAGACAGCGCCCTTGGGGTGAAGCCCGACGGACTCCGGTCCGCCGGGCCGGGTGACTCTTCCACCCGAACCCGACAGCTGACCTCGCAGGCGTCTTGGAGAGGCACAAAGTGACCGTGAGCACGACTCGCGCCCGCCACCGCGCGGCGCGGCGTCCCGTGACGCCACTCAGCTCTATCGCCCAGGCCGCGTCGGACCAGATGTCGACCGTCGGTCGCCGCACCGCCGTCGTCGCCGCGTCCTCGGGCCTCATCGTCTCGATGATCGGTGCCGCCGCCCCCGCGACCGCGGCCCCCGTCGACAACGAGTCCGGCAAGCTCAACGCCGTCGACCTCAGCGCCCTCACCGCGCAGGCGCGTCAGGCGCTCGAGGCCGCGCCCGCGGTGACCGTCGCGGCCGACGCGGCGTTCACGATCGAGCAGGCTGCCGCCCCCGTCACCGTGACGCCCGCTCCGGAGCCGGAGCCGGAGCCCGAGCCCGAGCCGCAGCCGGAGCGCACCACGCAGACGAGCCGCTCGCAGGAGCGTCAGTCGCAGTCCGAGGCGCCTGCCCAGCAGGAGGCGTCCGTCGACGTCCCGGCCTCGGCCTACGGCTCGACCATCGTCTCGATCGCCGCGCGCTACGTGGGCGTCCCCTACGTCTACGGCGGCACCACCCCCGACGGCTTCGACTGCTCGGGCTTCACCAGCTACGTCTACGCGCAGGTCGGCATCAGCCTGCCGCGCACGTCGAGCGCGCAGGGCTCGGTCGGCACCAAGGTGTCGCGCGACCAGGCGCAGCCGGGCGACCTCATCTGGACGCCGGGCCACATCGCGATCTACGCGGGCGACAACATGATGATCGACGCCCCGCGCCCCGGTAAGACCGTCCAGTTCCGTCAGATCTGGCAGTCCAACCCCACGTTCATCCGCGTGGCCTGATCGCCCACGCCTCAGGGCCCCTGCGGCCACTGGCCTGACGAACCCCGTCACCTCGCGCATCGTCGCGAGGAGGCGGGGTTCGTGGCATTCTTGACGTGTTCGTGACTCGTGGCAGACGGACGGGCGCGCTGGTCTCGGCTAGGTTGGTCGTCCGATGGCACCGGGCCGTCGAGAGGAGAGTCGCTCATGACCCGCACGGAATCCGTCCTCGTCGGTGTCGACGGCTCGGCCCCGAGCCTGCACGCCCTGGACTGGGCCGCGGCGTATGCGCTCCAGGTGGGCTGGCCGCTCCACATCGTCTGCACCTACTCCTTGCCGTCGTTCACGGCGGCCTCGCTGGACGGCGGCTACGCGGCGCTCGACGACTCGGCCATCCAGGAGGGCGCCCGCGCCGTCCTCGAGGAGGCGCGTGCGCGGTCCGAGGGCGCCGGTGTCCGGACCACGGCCACGGTGACGACGGGTGACGCGGCGGGCGTGCTCGTCGAGATGTCGCGCGAGCACTCGCTCGTCGTCGTCGGCACCCGGGGTCGGGGTGGATTCACCGAGCGCCTGCTGGGCACCGTGTCCTCGGCGCTGCCCGCGCACGCCCACTGCCCGACCGTCGTCGTGCCGTACCGCTCCGACGCGAAGGACGACGAGGGCGCGCCGCAGGAGCTGCCCGCCGTGAAGCCGCTCCGACGCATCGTCGTCGGCGTCGACGGGTCGCCCTCGGCGGAGATCGCCTTGCGCCACGCGATCCGTCAGGCCAAGGCCTGGGACGCGGAGCTCGTCGCGGTCGCGGGCGTGCCGGTGGGTGCCGGCGCCGGTCTCCTCGCGTGGCTGCCCGCGTCGATCGACCACGAGCAGGTCCTCGCGGACATCACCGAGGGTCTGAACGTCATCATCGACCGCCACGAGGCGGAGCACCCGGGGCTCACGATCAAACGCATCGTCCTCGACGGCACGGGCGCGGAGCTGCTCACGGAGTTCTCGACCGCCTCCGACCTCATCGTGGTCGGGTCACGCGGCCGCGGGGGCTTCCGAGGTCTGCTCCTCGGCTCCACGAGCCAGGCGGTCCTGCACCACTCGGCGTGCCCGGTCATGGTCGTGACGAAGAAGTGCGAGGACGACGCGCCGGCGGCCGAGGACGGCTGAGCCGATGGCCGGTCAGCTGCGGTTGCGGTAGAGCCGCATCGTGATCGGGGCGAGCACCGCCGTCAGGACGACCGACGCGACGAGGACCCACACGATCCCCTCCGTCGCAGGCTCTCCCGCCATGAGTCCACGGACTGCGGTCACGAGGTGCGTGACGGGGTTGACGTCGACGAACCGCTGGAGCACGACTGGCATCGTCGACGGGTCGACGAAGATGTTCGACGCGAACGTCAGGGGCATGAGCACGAGCATCGACGTGCCCATGACGGCGTTGGGGGAGCGCAGCACGAGCCCGAGCGCGGTGAACACCCAGCTCAGGGCGAAGGCGAACACGAGCAGCAGCACGATCCCGAGGACCACCCCCACGACGCCGCCCGGCGGCCGGAAGCCGAGGACGAGGCCGAGCGCGAGGGTCACGGCCGACGCGATCGTGTAGCGGACGGTGTCGCCGAGCAGCGCCCCCACGATCGGCGCTGGCCGCCACACCGGCAGCGAGCGGAACCGGTCGAACACGCCCTTGCTGATGTCCGTGTTCATCGTGTAGCCGGTGTAGATCGTCGTGAAGAGCACCGCCTGCACGAGGATCCCCGGCAGGAGGAACTGCAGGTAGCTCTGCACGTCCCCGGCGAGCGCGCCGCCGAACAGGTACGTGAACATGAGCGTGAAGATGATCGGCGAGACCGTGACGTCGAAGAGCTGCTCGGGGACGTGCTTGATCTTGAGCAGCGCGCGCCACGTGTACGTGAAGGTCGCCGACACCGCTGACGGGCGCGAAGGTCGTTGCTCGAGCGCGACCGCGGCCCGCAGCGCGTTCGCCTCCGGCGCGCGCAGCTCCGCGGCGGTGATGGTGGGATCGACGGCCATCAGGCCACCTCCTCGATCGTCTCGTCGTCCTCCATGGGCTGACCCGTCAGGGCGAGAAACACCTCGTCGAGGCTCGGCTGGCCGAGCGTGAACTCGGGCACGACGATGCCCTCGTCGCCGAGCGCGGGCAGGATGCGCGCGACGTCGGCCGCGCCGTCGTCGGGCACGCGTGCCGTGAACGCGTACGGGTCGTTCGCGAGCGTGATCTCCGTGCCGAGCAGCGCACCCACGACCTCCGCCGCACGGCCGCGCTGGGTCGAGTCCGCGAGGCGCACGTGGACAGCCCCCTCGCCCACGGAGCGCTTGAGCTCCGTCGCGGTGCCCTCCGCGATGACCTTGCCGTGGTCGATCACGGCGATCCGGTCGGCGAGCTGGTCCGCCTCCTCCAGGTACTGCGTGGTCAGCAGGACCGTCGCACCGTCCGCGACCAGCACGCGCACGATGTCCCACACCTGGTTGCGGCTGCGCGGGTCGAGGCCCGTCGTCGGCTCGTCGAGGAAGATGACGCGCGGGCTCATCACGAGGCTCGCCGCGAGGTCGATACGGCGCCGCATGCCGCCCGAGTACGTCTTGACCTGGCGGTCGCCCGCGTCGCCGAGGCCGAACGCCTCCAGGAGCTCGGCCGAGCGCCCGCGCGCCGTGCCGCCCAGGAACCCGTAGAGCCGCGCGAGCATCACGAGGTTCTCCGTCCCCGTGAGGTCCTCGTCCACCGACGCGTACTGCCCGGTGAGCCCGACGACGGAGCGCACCTTGTCGGCGTCGTGCACCACGTCGTGGCCCAGCACGCGCGCCGTCCCCGCGTCAGGACGGAGGAGCGTCGCGAGCATGCGCACGGCCGTCGTCTTGCCCGCGCCGTTCGGCCCGAGCACGCCGAACACCGTGCCCTCGGGGATGAGCAGGTCGATGCCGTCGACCGCCCTGGTCACGGACTTCCCGGTCGTGAAGTGCTTGACGAGGCCGCGTGCCTCGACGGCGAGGTCGCCGCGTGCAGTGTCGGTCATGTCCCCTCCGCGGGATGGTCGTTCGCCGTTGCCGACGAGCCGCCCGGCTTCCCGGGCCACCCACCCACCGACCGTCGGGGCCGGCAGAACTCATCGGTCGCGCACGTCTTCCATCCTGCGTCGGGCTGGTGCCCGAGGACCAGTGCGATTCGTCAGTTCTCGCGGCGAGGGAGAACCGGGGCCGCGCGAGCTAGAACCGTGGTCGCCCGAGGTAGAACCACCCAGGGCGACCACACGCCGTCGGGCATGACCACGGCTCTACCTCGCGCGACCACGGCTCTACCTCGCCGGACCACGGCTCTACCTCGCGCAGCCACGGTTCTCCTTCGCGTGACCGCAGGCTCCGTCTCGCGCGGGGGGAGAGAGACCCTCTACTGCGCGGCGGCCTCCGCGGCGGCGAGGAGGACGCAGGTCGCGACGCCGTCCATCGCGACGCGGACCTCCTCGATCGGGGGGAGGGTCGGGGCGAGGCGGAGGACCTTGTCCTCGGGGTCCTTGCCGTAGGGGAACGGTGCGCCAGCGGGCGTGAGCGCGATACCGGCGGCCTTCGCGAGCTCGACGACGCGCGACGCGGTGCCGGGCACGACCTCGAGGCTGACGAAGTAGCCGCCCTTCGGCTCGGTCCACGAGGCGACGCCCGTGTCGCCGAGGCGCTCGGCGAGGATGCTCGTGACGGCGTCGAACTTGGGGGCGATGATGTCGCGGTGCTTGCGCATGTGGGCGCGCACGCCGTCGGCGTCGCCGAAGAACAGCGCGTGGCGGAGCTGGTTGACCTTGTCCGGGCCGATGGACTGGGCGGACAGGTGCTTCTTGTACCAGGCGACGTTCGCGGGGGACGACGCGAGGAAGGCGACACCGGCGCCGGCGAACGTGATCTTGGACGTCGAGGCATAGAGGATCACACGGTCGGGGTGCCCGGCCTCGGCGGCGAGCGCGATCGCGTCGGCGCTGCGTACCTCGTCGTCGGTGAGGTGGTGCAGCGCGTACGCGTTGTCCCACAGGATGCGGAAGTCCGGCGCCGCGGCGGGCACGGACACGAGCGCGCGTGCCACCTCCTCGGTGACGACCGACCCGTCGGGGTTCGCGTAGGTCGGCACGACCCACATGCCCTTGATGGTGGGGTCGTTCGCGACGAGCTCGGCGACCGCGGCGGCGTCGGGGCCGTCGGCGGTCATGGGCACGGTGACCATCTCGATGCCGAGCGCCTCGCACACGGAGAAGTGGCGGTCGTAGCCGGGCACGGGGCAGATCCAGCGGACCTTCTCCTCGCGGCCCCACGGGCGCTCGGAGCCGGGGACGCCGAAGAGGGCCGCGTACGCGAGCGTGTCGTACATGAGCGTGAGGCTCGCGTTGCCGCCCGCGAGGAGCTGCTCGACGGGGACGCCGAGCAGCTCGGCGAAGATCTCCCGGAGCTGCCGGAGGCCGTCGAGGCCGCCGTAGTTGCGGACGTCGGTGCCGTCGGCATCGGTGTGCACGCCCTCGCCCGGGAGCGCGAGCAGGGCCTCGGAGAGGTCGAGCTGCTCGGCCGAGGGCTTGCCGCGCGTGAGGTCCAGCTTCAGCCCCAGGGCCTGCAGGTCGGCGTACGCGCGACGCAGGTCGTCCAGGGACGACGCGAGGGTGGTGGTACCGGGTGCGGTGTGCTCGGGCGTGGTCACCCTCCGGACTCTACCGATCCCGCGCAAGGACCGTGAGCGCGTCCTCCAGGGCGGACAGCCCGGTCTCGAGGTCGTCGGCCGAGATGGTCAGCGGGGGAGCGAGGCGGATGGTCGAGCCGTGCGTGTCCTTGGCGAGGACGCCGCGGGCGAGCAGCGCCTCGCACAGGTCGCGACCGGTCCCGCGCGCGGGGTCGAGGTCGAGCCCCGCCCACAGCCCGAGGCCGCGGACGCCGTCGAGCAGCCCGGCGTCGACGAACCCGCCGAGCCGGTCCTGGAACCGCGCGCCGAGCTCGCGCGCCCGGCGCTGCGGCTCGCCGGAGGCCAGGAGGTCGACGACGGCGAGGCCGACCGCGCACGCGAGCGGGTTGCCGCCGAACGTGCTGCCGTGCGTGCCCGGGGTGAGCACCCCCAGCACGTCGCGACGACCCACGACGGCGGACACCGGCAGGATCCCGCCGCCGAGCGCCTTGCCGAGCGTCACGAGGTCGGGGCGCACGCCCCACGTCTCGGTCGCGAGCGTCGTGCCCGCGCGGCCGAGGCCGGACTGGATCTCGTCCGCGACCAGCAGCACGTCGCGCTCGGCGGTGAGGGTACGCAGGCGCGGCCAGTAGTCGGCGGGCGGCACGACGACGCCGGACTCGCCCTGCACGGGTTCGAGCAGCACCGCGACGGTGGTCTCGTCGATCGCGGCGGCGACGGCGTCGACGTCCCCGTACGGCACGAGCCGGAAGCCGGGGGTGTACGGGTCGAACCCGCGGCGTGCGTCCTCGTCGTCGGAGAACGACACGATCGTCGTCGTGCGGCCGTGGAAGTTCCCGGAGCCGACGACGATCGTCGCCTCGCCCGGGCGCACCCCCTTGGCGTCGTACCCCCACTTGCGCGCGGTCTTGATCGCGGTCTCGACCGCCTCGGCGCCGGTGTTCATCGGGAGCACGAGGGAGTCGGGCCCGCCGGTGGTGAGCGGCCCGACGAGCGCGGCGAGCGCCGCGGCGAAGGGGTGCAGGAGGTCGTGGTCGAACGCGCGGGACGTGAGCGTGACGCGCCCGAGCTGCGCGGTCGCGGCCGCGACGAGCGCGGGGTGGCGATGCCCGAAGTTGAGTGCGGAGTAGCCCGCGAGGAAGTCGAGGTAGCGGCGCCCGTCGACGTCCGTGACCCACGACCCCTCGGCCGTCGCGACCGTCACGGGCAGCGGGTGGTAGTTGTGCGCGAGCGCGTCGCGCGGGGTGTCGTCCGCCGGCCCGGCGACCGGGCGGACGTCCTGCGCGGTCACGACGCGCTCCCGGAGGCCGTGGCCGACCCTGCGGCCATCTTGCGGATCTCGAGGGTGCAGCACTTGGCGCCGCCGCCCCCGCGCAGCAGCTCGGACGTGTCGACCGGGAGGGTCTCGTAGCCGCGCTCGCGCAGCGCGGCGGCGAGCCGCTCGGCACGCGGCGCGTGCACGACGTGCATGCCGTCGCTCACCGCGTTGAGGCCCAGCACGACGGCGTCCTCCTCGGTCGCGAGCAGCGCGTCGGGGAACCGCTCGCGCAGCACCTCCTGCGCCGCGGGCGAGAACGCGGGCGGGTAGTAGACGACGTCCACGGAAGGCGGACCGGTGAGGCCGGGGTGCGCGCCGCCGTCGGGCCCCCGGACGCCCGGCGACTCACCGGAGCCCCCGCGCAGCACGGTGAGCGCGGTGTCGAGATGGTAGAAGCGCGGGTCGACGAGCTCGAGCGTCACGACCTCGCGACCCCACAGCGCCGCGGCCTCGGCGTGCGCGGCGCGGTCGGTGCGGAAGCCGGTGCCGGCGAGCACGACGTCGCCCGCCAGGAGGAGGTCGCCCTCGCCCTCGTTGACGTGCTCGGCGAGGTGGGTGACGTAGCCGTGGTCGGCGAACCACTTGAGGTAGGCGGGGCCCTCGGGCCCGCGCTCGGGGTGCGTGAAGCGCGCGGAGTAGACGAGGCCGTCGACGACGGTCGCGCCGTTGGCGGCGTAGACCATGTCGGGCAGGCCCGGGACGGGGTCGATCGTCTCGACGGTGTGGCCGAGGTCGCGGTAGGCGTCGCGCAGGCGCTCCCACTGGGCGACCGCGAGCGGGGTGTCGACCGGGGTGCGCCGGTCCATCCACGGGTTGATCTCGTAGCTCACGGTGAAGTACGTGGGCCGGCACATGAGGTAGTGCCGGGGCTGGCCTGGGCGCATCGCCGCCTCCTCGCGGGAGCCGGGCCTGCCGGGGTGGTGCGGCCCGGGTGGTGGCCGGACGGGGGATGCGTCCGGTGCTGCTGGTGGGCTGCCGGTTGGCTGCTGGATGCCAGCGTACGTCCGCTGCCCGGGCGCGTCCTGGGACGACGCGCTCTCGCACGAGGTGTTGACAGCGATATTCTATCGATATATCGTTACCGTATCGCTGAGCCCGAGATGCGGCTCGCGACCACCGCGAGGCCGCACCGGCCCGCCACCGCTCCGCGGATCACCCGGAGCCCCACGAACACAGGAGACACATCTCATGAGCTACGCACACCAGCACCGGGGCAGGACCCCGGAGAACGTCCAGAACATGTCCCAGCCGTTCGGCGAGCGTCCCGGGCCGCGGCCCGGCCGTCGTCGTCGCGACGGCTTCCCGCCCGTGCCCGACGACGCGGCCTGGTTCCGCGGCGACGGCCCCTCCGGCCGTGGTCGGGGTGGCGCGCGCCGCGGCGGTGGCCGCGGGTTCGGCGGCCCGGCCGACGGCGGACGGGGCTTCGGCCCCGGCGGGCCGGCCGACGACCGGCGAGGGTTCGGCCCGGGCTTCGGACCGGGCGGCCCCGGCGGTCCCGGGTTCGGCCCGGGCCACGGCGGGCGTCGTCACGGGGGCCGTGGTCGCGGCCCCGGGCGCGCCGGTCGCGGCGACGTCCGCGCCGCCGTCCTGCTGCTCCTCGCCGAGCAGCCCATGCACGGCTACCAGGTCATCCAGGAGATCGCCGAGCGGAGCGAGGGCCAGTGGCGCCCGAGCCCCGGCGCGGTCTACCCGGCGCTGAACCTGCTCCAGGACGAAGGGCTCGTCGAGCTCTCGGCCGACGGCGGGCGCCGCCTGGCGACGCTCACCGAGGCGGGCACCGCGTACGTCGCGGAGCACGCCGCCGAGCTCGGCGACCCGTTCGCCGACGCCGCCGGTCGCGGCGGGCGCTCGCGGCGCGAGCTGCGCGCGGCCGTCGAGGCCGTCGCCGCGGCGGTCCACCAGGTCGCCCGCACGGGCACCGACGAGCAGGCGAAGGCCGCGGCGGAGCTCCTCGAGCGCACCCGCCGCGAGCTCTACCTGATCCTCGCCGGCCCGGCGGGCGCCTCGGACGAGGACGAGTCCACGGCCTGACCCTCGCCGCACCCCGTCGAACCCGGGGTTGCCGGCCACCCGCAGCCATGGGTGGCCGGCAACCCCGGGTTCGACGTCTCTGCGTCGGCTGGACTCGTGGGCAGCCCGACCGTCTCCGCGGTCACCGCGCGGCTGCCGGTCCCGAGCGGCGGGCGGACAGACGGGCCTCGAGGCGGCGCAGCGACACGTGCATCATCACGCGCAGCGCGACGCCGACGAGCGGTGCGGTCACCGCCCGGGGTATCGGGCCGGCGAGGTACGCCTCCTCCCACCACACGACACGGCAGCGGTCGCGGCCGTGCGGCACGACGTCGAACCCGGCGTCCCCGAGCAGCACCGGCCCGAGCTTGCGCACGCGCGTGGTCCCCGTGCGCTCGGCCGCGACGGACGGACGGTCGAGCGACTCGACGACCATGCGGTCGGTGAACCCGCGGCCCGTGCGCCCGACGCGCGGTCCGCTCACCATCGTGAAGCGGTCGCCGACCTCGGGCCCGCGGGCGGCGGGGGTCGCCATCACGGTGAGCGGGATCCAGCGCGGGTGCGTGCGCGGGTCGGCCACCCACGCGAACGCGACGGACGCGTCGACGCCGAGGTCGCGCGCCACGGCGACCCGCCGGACGGGCCGACCCGGGCGGGGCGCCGCGTCGCCGCCCGTCACTCCGCGTCGCGCGCGGAGGAGCGGTCCCGCCGCGCGCGCCCCGGCAGGAGGCGACGGCGCCGCCCGGGTGCCGTCGCGTCGTCGGGCACGGGGACGAGCCGCGGCGGCGCGTCCTCGACCGGTGACTCCACGACCTCCAGGAGCCGCCCGAACACCGACGGCGGCGGACCGAACGCGCGCCGGGACTGGCCGATCACGCCGTGCCCGAGCGCGCGCGCCCCCGCGACGCCCACCACGGCGCCGACGCCGAACGGGACGAGCCTCCCGATCGCGAGGCCGGACTGCTTGGCGAGCTGCGTGCGCAGGAAGCGGTTGCCGAGCGCCTTGTTCACCTTGACGAGCGTCCCGGCGGGCATGCTCGTCAGCAGGACCTTGCCCCACGCGAGACCGGAGCCCTGGGTCGCGCGCTCGACGTCGCGCGCGCCCTTCTCGCCGAGCACCGTGGCGAGGAGCAGGGCGCGGCGGCGCGCGACGTCGTCCACGGCGATCCCGTGCACGTCCGCCACGGCGAGCGCGAACGCCGCCGAGGACGCGAAGAACGTCGCGATGTCGCTGGACGTCAGCGCGATCCCGACCCCCGTCCCGACCGCCGGGAACGCCGCCACCGCACCGACGGCGCCGCCCGCGGCCTGGATGACGAGCAGGTACTCGCGCTCGAGGATCCGCACGATCTGGGCGGGGCTCGCCTCCGGGTTCCGACGGCGGACCCCGTCGACGTGCGCCCGGATGACGTGCGACGGGATCGTCACGGCCTTGTCGAGCGCCGCGTCGAGCAGCGGGGTGGGCCGGTAGGCGGCCCAGTCGACGGCGTCCTGCGTCGAGACGTCCGCGCGCGTGCCCTCCGGGGGCGCCGTGCCGTACACAGGCGTGCCGCCGCGCGGCACTGGAGTTCTCGAGGGGTCCTGCTGCTGCGCCATGGCGCCTCCCGTCATCGCGTGCCGGTCCCGCGTCAGGCGGGTGTCTCGACCTCCCGGCCGGCACCCTCCGGCTGGAAGAGGTACTCGACCTCGGCCCCGGCCTTGACCGTCCTCCCTACCGTGCACGCCTTGTCGATCGCTCGCGCGGCGACGGTGACGAGACGGTCGCGCGCGTCGTCGTCGAGCGAGGTCAGGTCGATGTCGTACGTACCGGTGATCTTGGGGTACCGCTCCTCCTCGAGGAGCTTCGCGCCCTCGACGTGGATCGTCACCGCGTAGTCGTCGCCGAGCCGCCGCGCGAACGTCCGGTCCGTGCTCATGCCCGCGCACGCGGCGAGGGCGATCT
The DNA here is from genome assembly GCF_059758455.1 of Cellulosimicrobium sp. GQ32. Lineage (NCBI taxonomy): Bacteria > Bacillati > Actinomycetota > Actinomycetes > Micrococcales > Promicromonosporaceae > Cellulosimicrobium > Cellulosimicrobium sp. GQ32. Next base: position 32,980 of record NZ_JCAXEP010000009.1, read on the forward strand.
TCAGCAGCTCCCCGGGGGTGAACACCGCGCCCTCGCTCGCCGGGCCGATCGACACCTGCGCGCCGCGCGCCGAGCGCCCCGTGTACGTGCGGGTGCCGGTGCGCTCGACCCACAGCGCGTCGGCCGGCGCGGGGGACGGTGCGGGCACGTCGTGCTCCGCCTCGTCGGCGGGGCTCAGGCTGGTGTCGGAAGGCTGCGTCGTCATGCGTGAATCCTCGCACTCGTCGGGTCGCGGCGTCCGGGAGGTCCGCCCTCCGGTGAACGCGCGGCGGGCGCGGGCGATTCCCCCGTCCTGCCCGGGCGAGGTCGGTCGAGCCGCCCGGGTCGCGTCGGTCGGGGCGGGCCGACGCGACCCGGACGGCGGTCTCAGGCCGCCCGGACGGGCTCCGGCGCGGGGACCGGTTCGGCCGGCGTGGCGGTGTCCTCCTCGGCCGGACGCTCGGCCGATCGCGCGGTCGTGGCGCGCGGGGTCGGGGCGGCCGCCACGAACGCCTCCCGGGGGTGCTGCACCGCAGCGAGGGAGACGACGTCGCGCCCGAACAGCGCGCCCGTCGCCCACACGGCGACCACGCGGGCCGTGCGCTCCCACGTCGGGATCGCGAGCACGTGGTAGCCGCGGTGCATGAGCCACGCGAGGCGCCCGCGCACGACGAGGCGGCGGTACTCGAACACGCCCGAGCCGAGGCCGAGCGTCGCGACGACGCCGAGGCTCCCGTGCACGTACGGCCGCGTCGGGCGGCCACGGCGGGCGGCGACGAGGTTGCGGGCGAGACGCCGCCCCTGCCGCACCGCGTGCTGCGCGTTGGGGACGGTGAGCGCGCCCGGTCGCGGGACCGCGAGGTCGGGGACGGCGGCGCCGTCGCCCGCGGCCCACGCGTCAGGGACCGTGTCGTCCACGGTGCCGACCCGCAGGTCGGGCCGGGTGACGAGGTAGCCGCGCGGGTCCACGGGCAGGTCCGTGTGCGTCGCGACGACGGGGTTCGCCGCGTTGCCTGCGGTCCACACGAGCAGCCCCGTGGCGAACGACTCGCCCGTCGACAGCGTCACGACGCCTCCCTCCGCGGACACCAGGCCGGCCTCCAGGTGCACGTGCGCGCCGCGGCGCTCGAGCTCGCGCACGACCCACCGCCCCGGACGCTCGGTGACCTCCGGCAGGATGCGCGCGTTGCGCTCGACCAGGTGGAACCGCAGCTCCGCCGGGTCGATCTCGGGGTAGACGCGCGTGAGGTCGTGCGCGAGCGACAGGAGCTCGGCGAACCCCTCGACGCCCGAGAACCCGCCGCCCACGAACGTCACCGTGAGCAGCCGCTCCCGCTCGGGTCCGGCGGGCAGGCTCGCCGCGCGGTCGAACGACGTGAGCAGCCGGTCGCGGATCGCGACGGCCTCCTCGACGTGCTTCATGCCGATCGCGTGCTCGGCGACGCCCGGCACGGGGAACACGCGCGTCACCGCGCCGGCCGTGACGACGACCGTGTCGTACGCGAGGTCGTACGGCTCGCCCGAGCGCGGCCGCACGACGACCGCGCGGCGCGCGTGGTCGACGCGCTCGACCTTCCCGTCGACGAGGCGCGTGCGGTGCAGGTGGCTGCGGTGCGCGACCGCGGCGTGCCGCGCCTCGACCGAGCCCGCGACGACCTCGGGCAGGAACGGCTGGTAGGTCATGTACGGGCGAGGGTCGACGAGGACCAGCTCGACCTCGCCGCGGCGCAGCTCGCGCCGCAGGCGCTTCTCGAGCTCCCGGGCCGCCGTGAACCCGGCGTAGCCCCCACCGACGACGACGATGCGTTCCATCACTGCCTCCTGTGACGTGAGCGTGCCGGGCGCCTGGTGCGCCCTTCCGGCGCGCTCACCCTGTCGACCGGGCGGAGAACCGTTCCGTGACATGACGTGCGTCACGCCGGCTCCCCTTGACCTGGAGCGCGCTCCAGGTCGCATGCTCGAGGCATGTCCGAGCTGCTGATCCCCGTCCCACCCGTCGAGGTGCCGCCCGAGGGCCTGTCCATCGGCGACGCGGCGCGCGCCGTCGGGCTGAGCGTCGACACGCTCCGGTACTACGAGAAGGAAGGGCTGCTGCTCGATCCCGCGCCGCGCGACGGCGGCGGGCGGCGCCGCTACGGCCCGCACGACGTCGCGTGGCTCGCCGGGCTCGTCATGCTCCGCGAGACGGGCATGTCGATCGCGGACGTGCGCGTCATGGCGGACCTCAGCCGCCGGGCGGGCACCGAGGCCGAGCGCCTCGTCGTCCTCGAAGGCCACCGCGAGCGCGTGCTCGCCGAGCTCGAGCGCACGCGCCGCCACCTCGCGGCCCTCGACGCCAAGATCGCGTCGTACCGCCGCGCCACCACCGACCACGACCGGACCGATCACGACCAGGAGGTCTCCCGATGACCATGAGCACCCACCACCCCGCCACGACCCGACCGCCCGTCGTCGCGCTCGGCGACGGCCTGCACGTCTCCGCGATCGGCCTCGGCGCGATGGGCATGAGCGCGTTCTACGGGCCCACGGACGAGGCGGAGGCGGTCGCGACGCTCCGCCATGCCGTCGACGTCGGCGTGACGTTCCTCGACACCGCCGAGGCGTACGGGCCGTTCGAGAACGAGAAGCTCCTCGGGCGCGCGCTCGGCGACCGGCGCGACGAGGTCGTGCTCGCGACCAAGGCCTCGGCGGAGACGGACGACGACGGCACGGTCCACGGGCGCAACGGCAGGCCCGAGTACATCCGCCGCGCGGCCGACCGCTCGCTGCGTCACCTCGGCACCGACGTGATCGACCTCTACTACCTGCACCGGGCCGACCCGGCCGTGCCGATCGAGGAGTCCGTGGGCGCGATGTCCGAGCTCGTCGCCGCCGGCAAGGTCCGTCACCTCGGGCTGTCGGAGGTGTCGGTCGAGACGATCCGGCGCGCGCACGCCGTCCACCCGCTCGCGGCCGTGCAGTCGGAGCTCTCGCTCTTCTCCCCGGACGTGCTGCGCAACGGCGAGAAGGCCGTCATGGACGAGCTCGGCATCGGGTTCGTCGCGTTCTCCCCGCTCGGGCGCGGCGTGCTCACGAGCAGCGTGCGCAGCCTCGACGACCTCGCGCCCGACGACGCGCGTCGCGGCCTGCCCCGGTTCCAGCCCGACGCGTTCGCCGCCAACCTGCGGCTCGTGAACAGGGTGCGCGAGATCGCCGCGGAGCGGGGCGCGACGGAGGCGCAGGTCGCGCTCGCGTGGGTCGTCGCGCAGGGCGCTGTGCCCATCCCCGGCACGCGCCGTCCGGAGCGCCTCGACGAGAACGCCGCGGCGGCGCGCCTCGAGCTCACCGCCGACGACCTGCGTCGTCTCGCCGACGCCGTGCCGCAGGCGCAGGTCGCGGGCCACCGCGACTACGCCCCGACGCCGGACGGCCAGGACCGCTGAGCGAGGGGTGACGAACGCCGCGGTGTGTAGGTTCGACACGGCCCCGGCAAAGCTACACACTGACGGGTGTGGCACTCGACGCGACCGACGCCCCGACCGCACCCGTGAGCACCGGCGAGCCTGCGCCGTCGGGCACCGCTCCCGGGCCCGTCCCGACCCCGTACGAGGACCTCCTGCGCGACGTCCTCGCCCACGGCACGCACAAGGGCGACCGCACCGGGACGGGCACGCACAGCGTGTTCGGGCGCCAGCTCCGCTTCGACCTCTCCCAGGGCTTCCCGCTCATCACGACCAAGCGCGTCCACCTCAGGTCGATCGCGTACGAGCTGCTGTGGTTCCTGCGCGGCGACTCGAACGTGCGCTGGCTCCAGGAGCGCGGCGTGAGCATCTGGGACGAGTGGGCGGACGCCGACGGCGAGCTCGGCCCGGTCTACGGCGTCCAGTGGCGCTCCTGGCCGACGCCGGACGGGCGGCACGTGGACCAGGTCGCGCAGGTGATCGAGCAGATCAAGGCGAACCCCGACTCGCGCCGGCACGTCGTCTCGGCGTGGAACGTCGCGGAGATCGAGAACATGGCCCTGCCGCCCTGTCACGCGTTCTTCCAGTTCTACGTGGCCGACGGGAAGCTGTCGTGCCAGCTTTACCAGCGCTCTGCCGACCTCTTCCTCGGCGTGCCGTTCAACATCGCGTCGTACGCGCTGCTCGTCCACATGGTCGCCGCCCAGACCGGGCTCGAGGTCGGCGACTTCGTGTGGACCGGCGGCGACGTGCACATCTACGACAACCACGTCGAGCAGGTGCGCGAGCAGCTCACGCGCGAGCCCTACCCGTACCCGACCCTGCGCCTCGCGCCGCGCGACTCGATCGACGCGTACGAGTACGAGGACATCGAGGTCGTCGGGTACCAGCACCACCCGACGATCAAGGCCCCGATCGCGGTCTGACGGCGGTGGGGGAGGAGACGCCCGGCGAGCCGACGCTCGGGCTGGTCTGGGCCCAGGCGCGCGACGCCGCGGGGCGCTCCGTCATCGGCGCGGGCGGCACCATGCCCTGGCACCTGCCCGAGGACCTCGCGCACTTCAGGCGCATCACGTCGGGCCACCCCGTCGTCATGGGACGCCGCACGTGGGACTCGCTCCCGCCCCGGTTCCGGCCCCTGCCCGGGCGCGTGAACGTCGTCGTGACGCGGCAGCCCGGGTGGACGCCCGAGCAGGCCGACGCGCCCGTGCGCGTGGCCGGGTCGGTCGCCGAGGCGCTCGCGGTCGCCCGCGAGGCGGCGGGCGACACCGGGTCGGGCGAGGTGTGGGTCATGGGCGGCGCGCAGCTCTACGCCGCGACGGTCGCGCTCGCGGACCGGTGCGTCGTCACGGAGATCGACGCCGTCGTCGAGGGCGACACGTTCGCGCCCGAGATCCCCGACGGGTGGGCTGCGCACGAGGCCGACTGGGCGACGTCGTCCACCGGCCTGCGCTACCGCTTCGTCACGGCGATGCGCCCCTGACCAGTCAGGCGGGGACGTCGCGGAGGGCGTCGAGGACCAGGTCCCAGAAGCGGGCGTGGTCGAGGGTCACCGCGACCTGGGTGCGGCACTCGTCGGGGCTCGGCTCGTCGCCGCGCAGGTCTGCGACCGTCATGCCCGTGGTCAGCGCGCCGTGGAGCTCGACGTCCAGCGGTGCGCGGCGCGTCGTCATGACCTCGGGGTCGATGACGTACGCGACGGCGCACGGGTCGTGGACGGGCGGGTAGAGGAAGCCCTGCACCGAGCGGTAGGTCGCCCCGTAGAAGTCGAGCAGCTCCCCGACGAGCCGGGCCGGGGCGGTGTCGAGCGCCGCGAGCCGGTCGTGCACGTCGGGCGTCGCCACTGCCTGGTGCGTGAGGTCCAGCCCGACCATCGTCACCGGCCACGGCTCGTTCAGCACCACGTGCGCGGCCTCCGGGTCGGCGAGCACGTTGAACTCCGCGACCGGCGTGCGGTTGCCCACGTGGTAGCCGCCGCCCATCGTCACGACCTCCCGCACGCGCGGCACGATGCGCGGCTCCCTGCGCGCCGCCATCGCGACGTTCGTCAGCGGCCCGGTGGGCACGAGCGTGATCTCGCCGGGCTCGGCGCCCATGACCGTGTCCACGATGAGGTCCACCGCGTGGCGGCGGTCGACGGCGCGGCGCGGGGCGGGCAGGGCCGGCCCGTCCATGCCGGAGTCGCCGTGGATGTCCGGTGCGACGATCCGCGGTCGGACGAGCGGGCGGTGGCACCCCGCCGCGACCGGGACGTCGATCCCGGCCAGCTCGACGACGGCGAGCGCGTTGCGCGTGACCTTCTCCAGCGTCTGGTTCCCCGCGACCGTCGTCACGGCGACGAGGTCGACGGCGGGGCTGCCGTGCGCGAGGAGCATCGCGATCGCGTCGTCGTGTCCGGGGTCGCAGTCGAGCAGGACGCGGCGTGGCGCGTCGGCACGTCCGGTGGGCATGCGCCCATCCTCGCGCGCCGACCCGGCTCCGGCCCGACGGGCACTGCCGGCGCGGGCGCGCTTCGCCTCCGACCGGCGCCGACGGCTAGGCTGTCCCCCGGCCCGTTCCCCGGGGCCGCGCGCCTGTAGCTCAGGGGATAGAGCACCGCTCTCCTAAAGCGGGTGTCGCCAGTTCGAATCTGGCCAGGCGCACCGAGAGTCCGGCACGGGCCGTCCCGGCCGACCGTCACCTCGCACGACCAGACAGGGAGCGAGGTCCGATGAGCCCGTGGGCACTGCTGCGTGACGCGGCGCGGCGGGCGTACGCGCTGCGCGCCGTGACCGTCCGCGTGCTCGTTCTCGGCGTCGCGCTCACCGCGGTGACCGTTCCGGTCGTGTCGTGGCTCGCCCGGGCGAGCGCGGCGGCAGCAGGCGCCCAGGCACTGACGCACCAGAACGTCGTCCACGTCCTGACGACCCCGGGGTCGGTGGTCCTGCTCGTGGTCCTCGCCGTGGTCGTGGGCGTCGTCGTCCTCGTGCAGCACGGGGCGTTCGTCGCCGTCGCGTGGCGGGCCGACCAGGGCGGCCCGGTGACGCTGCGCGGCGTCCTGCACGACCTGGGCCGCGCCGCCCGCGGTCTGCGCAGCCCGCAGCTCGCCCTGTTCCTGGTCTACGCGGTCGTCCTGGTCCCGCTCGGCGGTCTCGGGACGGCGGCGCTCCTCGTCCGGGGGATCGCGATCCCGGACTTCGTCGTCGCCGAGCTCCTGAAGTTCCGGGGCGGGCTCCTGGTCTACGTCGCCTTCCTCGCCGCCGTGCTGTGGACGAACCTGCGGCTGGTCCTCACGACCACGTTCCTGGTGGAGGACCGCGGCACCGTCGCGGCCGCGATGCGGGCGAGCTGGCGCGCCACACGCGGGGCCACGCTGCGCGTGCTCGTCCTGCTGGTGCCCGTCGGGCTCGCCGCCCTCGTCGTCGCGGGCGCGGCGGCGGGGTTGGTCGTGGTCCCGACCCGGGTCGCCGACGCGCACGCGCCCGGTGCGGCGGCGGTCGTGGCGGGCGTCGGGCTCGCCCTCGTGCAGGTCCTGGCGGTCGTCCTCGCAGGCGCGGTCGCGGCGACCGTGGCCCACGTGCTCGTCGCCGTGGCGGGGGAACGGCGGCCTGCGAGGATCGACGGAGCGGCGGCGACGCCCCCCGTGCCGTCACCTGTCGGCGTGGGGGACGCCGTCGTCTCGCCCGGCCCGGGGCGCGCCGTCCTCACCGTGGGGGCGGTCCTCGGCGCCTTGGCGCTCGTCGCCACGAACACGCTGGCGGTCTCTCAGCTCCCGGAGCACCTGCCCGGCGTCGTCGCCCACCGCGGGCACCCTGCCGCCGCGGTCGAGAACTCGATCCCGTCGCTCGAGGCCGCGGCCGCGCTGGGCGTGGACTACGTCGAGCTGGACGTGCTCCAGGCCGCCGACGGGGGCCTCGTGGTCTTCCACGACACGACGCTGCGGCGCCTCGCCGGGTCGGGGCGCGCGGTCGCGGACCTCACGCTCGACGAGCTCACCGCGACGACGATCCGGCAGGGCGGGCGCGAGGCGACGATCCCGTCGCTGCGGGACTTCGTGCGGCGCGCGAAGGAGCTGGACCAGCCGCTCCTCGTCGAGCTGAAGCTCCACGGTCGGGAGACGGCGTCGTACGTGCCCGACGTCGTCGCGCTGCTGCGCGAGGAGGGCGTCGCCGACGAGTACCTCGTCCAGGCGATCTACCCGGAGCTCGCCGATGCGGTGAGCGCCGCTGCCCCGGAGATCGAGGTGGGGTACGTCATCCCGCTCGTGCGGGGCGTGCGCGAGGTCCCGGACGTCGACTTCCTCGCCGTGGAGCAGTCCTCGCTCGGCCCGCGGACGCGCGCCGTGGCCCGCGCGGCGGGGGTCGATCTGCTCGTGTGGACCGTGAACGACGCCGCGGGTCTGCGGGCCGTCCTGCGCGCGGGCGACGTGGACGCGGTCATCACCAGCGCCCCGGAGGCCGCCGTACGGGTGCGCGGCGAGGTCGAGGCCGAGACGGGTGTCGCCCCGCGGCTGGAGCACCGGGTCCGGGAGACGCTCCGCTGGTGACGTGACCGACCGACGGTGGCGCTACGCCGAGCCGCCGGTCGACGCTCCGGTCGACGGGGCGGGCGTGGGCGCCGTGGCGGCACCCCCGGCGCCCCCGTCGGCCCCTGTCCCGACGCCGGTCCCGGCCTCCGCGTCCTCGGCGGGCCCTTCGCCGGTGCCGGGGTCGGGCGTGGTCGAGGGATCCGGGTCCGGGGTCGTCGGCTCGGGGGACGGTTCCGGCGCGGGGCTCTCGGTCGGGTCCGGCGTCGGGGTCGTGGAGGGCTCCTCGGTCGGCGTCGTCGACGGCGCCGGGTCCGGCTCCTGCGTCGGCACGGTCGACGGGTCCACCGCCGGGTTCGACGGCGCGGGCGTCGCGGGATCGTCCGTGCCGGTCGAGCGCTCGCGGCTGATCGTCGTCCCCGATCCCTCCACGCCACGCACGGCGTCGGAGAGGGGCTTGCCGATCACGAGCTCGACCACGAGGACGACGCCCATCACCACGACGAACAGGACGAGCGCCGAGACGGTCAGCACCCGGCCGCGGCCGTAACGGTCGACGAGCCGCAGCCAGGCGTTCTGCGGCTGCTCCGGTTCCGTGTCCTGCGCGGGCACGGTATCGCCGTCGGCGCCTCCGGCATCGTCGCCCGCGGGCACGACGGCGGCCGTCGTCTCGGCGTCCGGCGCCCTGTCCGGCATCGTGTCCGACGCGGCTTCCGATGCCGTGTCCGCCACGACGACCGTCCCGCGAGGCACGCTCGCGACGGCGGTCGTGACGGTGGTGGTCGTCGCGCGGTCGCGCGGGGTGCTCCCGCCGGTGGTCACCTGCACGACCTTGCCGACGACGGGCACGAGCTGCTCGCGCGTCTTCTGGATCGAGCGCGTGTAGACGTAGTTCGCGACGACGGTGAGGGCGCTCGCGATGCCGGCGCCGATGATCGTGCCGGCGGTCCCGAAGTACGACAGCAGCACCGTGGTGCTCACGGCGGCGAGCGCGCTCGCGACGACCTGCGTGAGGGAGAGCCGGGCCGGCGCCTCGCGCTCCTTCGCGGGCGCGGTCTCCGCGGCGGCGCGCCCTGCCTCGCGGCCGGCGTCGTGAGGCGCGGAGCGGGGTGCGGGGGAGTCGTCGCTGTCGGGGCGGGGTACGGGGGGTGTCGTCACGTGGTGCGGGTTTCCGGTCGTCGGCGGGCAGGACCACCCGCCGCCACCGGCCGTGGACGACGACCGCGCGCCAGGGACCGGCGTCGGGCCACGGGCGTCCTCCCACGGTAGGTCGCTCGTGTGGACCTCGCTCAGGGGCGTCGTGCCGGGGGCTCAGAGGAACGGGAGAGATCTTGTGACGCCGCCGGTCGGGGCGCTGCGGCGGGCGCGCACCCCCTGTCGTCATGCCCTGGCGGGTGGCGACCGGCGGCGACGGGGAGGTCGGCCCGACGGCGGCGACGTATCCTGCCGAGGTCGCTCGGTCGCCGCCGGGTGGCGCGGGAGCCTGATCGAGCGGCACGCGGTGTGGCGTGCGCCACAGTGCGGAGGCGACCGGCCGGGGCCTCGTATTCGCGGAATCCCGCGCATGTTGTGGACGCTCGTCCAGGTGGTTCTCAGACGTCTCTGGGGAACCGGGGCGATTCACCCGTCCAGGACCGTGGACCCGTGTTGACGCCCGGCATCGCGCCGTGCAAGATAGTCCTCGACAGCGCGCATCGCCTGCCCCCTGCGCGGTGCGCGCTGTTTCATACTTCTCCGGGAGAAACCCCGGAATTGTTCGGAACGACGGCCTCGGAACACGAATTCTCGTGATCCGGGGCCGTTCGTCGTCCCGCCGCCGACGCGCCCCACGCTCGACCCGACGGCGAACGACCTCGGCCCGGCGACGCCCGGCGGACCGGGTCGCCGACCCTCCGGCGCGCCGCGCCGGGCCTCGCGAGGCGGACGGTTAGCGTCGGAGGGTGAATGCCGCAGCCCGCACCAGCTCAGCCGCCCGGAGCGTGGCCGATCCTGCTCGGCTGCCCGCGACCGCTCCCGACGGGACGGACCAGGCCGACGCACCGGACGACGACGTGACGCCGCCCCGTCCCGTGCTCGTCCCCGACCCCACCACCGCCGACCTCGTCGACGAGGCCGTGACGCGGTGGCGCGCCGGCCTGGTCGAGCTCGCCGGGGGGTCGTCGCTCGCCGACGTCTCGCTCCTCGGCGACGCCGTCGTCGACCTGACGGCGGCCCACCCCTCCGGCGTCGCCCAGCTCTTCGCCGGGCGACCGACCCGGCTCTCGAACCTGTTCCGCGAGGGCGGGTCGCTGCCCGCCGCGCGGCGCCGCGCGCGCGCCGTCGTGGTCCGCGCCGCCGAGCACGCGCAGCGCTACGGCGTCGCGCCCACGTACCTGGCGATCGGCGTCGCGACCTGGACCCAGAGCCTCGCGGCCCCGCTGGCCGAGGACGACGTCGCGGCGCTCGCGCGGGTCGCGGGCCGCACGCCCGCGACGATCGTCCCGAGCGTGGGTGACGACGCGTCCGCCCCGGGAGCCGCCGGACCCGGCGACGCCGCGGACGGGGACGAGCAGGGTCCCGCGGTGCCCAGCGCGCCGGGCGAGCCTGCGGGGCACGACGGCGCACGCGTCCCCGACCGCCCCGGGAGCACGGTCGAGGACTCCGAGCAGGAACCGACGTCCCGGACCGTGCGCGCCCCGGTGCTCCTACGACCCCTGACCGTGACGCCGCGCGGGGACGGCGAGACCGACTACGAGCTGACTCTCGAGCCGACGGCCGAGATCAACCCGCTCCTCGCACGCACGCTGCGCGCGCACGGCGCGCTCCTCGACCCGGTGACGCTCGCGCGCTCCACGTTCACCGGCGCGGGGTTCGACCCCGGCGACGCGACCCGTCGTATCACCGCGCTCGGCCAGGCCGTCCTCGACGACTTCGACCTGACCCACCGCGTCCTCGTCGGCACGTTCGTGCACCCGGGGCAGGTCCTCGTCGACGACCTCGACGAGCTCGCGCCCGCACTGGAGCGCCACGAGGTCGTCGCCGCGCTCGCCGGGGACGAGAGGTCCGCCACCGCGCTGCGCGCCGAGCTGCCCGCCCGACGCGTCGGCGACGCCGACCCCGTGCACGAGCGCGGCGTCGGCGACCTCGACCCGTCCCAGCGCCACGTCGTCGACGTGCTCGCGAGCGGGTCGCACCTCTTCGTCGACGCGCCGGCCGGTTCCGACGTCGCGGGCACGCTCGCGGCCGTCGTCGCCGAGGCGGCGGCGTCGGGGCGCCACGTGCTGTACGTCCCCGGCCACCGCCGCGCCGCGGACGCGCTCCTCGCACGGCTCGACGAGCTGGGCCTCGGCGGCCTCGTGCTCGACATCGTCCCGGAGCCGACGTGGCGCGAGACGGCGTCGCACCGCCTGCTGTCCGCGATGGCGACCGAGCCTGAGCCGGGCGAGGACGAGGACCTCGCGCGCACGCGCGACGCGCTGCTCGGCGCGCGCGCCCGGCTCGCCGGGTACATCGAGGCGCTGCACCTCGTGCGCGACCCGTGGGGCGTCTCCGCCTACGACGCGCTCCAGGCGCTCGCCCGGTTGACCGCCGAGCGCCCGGCCCCCGACACCCGGGTGCGGTTGACGACCGAGGTCGTGCTCGGCGTCGGGCCGCAGCGGGAGCGGATCGCGGCCGAGCTGCGCGAGGCAGCGCTGCTCGGCGCCTTCACGGCGCGCGCGACGTCGACCCCCTGGTACGGCGCCGCCCTCACCACGGCGCAGGAGGCGCACGACGCGCTCGTGCGCGTCGAGCGGCTGCGCACGCACACGCTCCCGCAGCTGCGCGCGCAGGTCGAGCAGGTCGCGCAGCGCACGGGGCTCACGCCCGCGACGACGCTGCGCCAGTGGGGCGACCAGCTCGCCATGCTCGGCGGGATGCGGGGAACGCTCGACGTGTTCCAGCCGCTCATCTTCGAGCGCACCGCCCAGGACATGGTCGAGGCGACCGCGACCAAGCAGTGGCGCGAGCAGCGCGGCGTCGAGATGGGTTGGTTCGCCCGGCGCCGGCTGCGCCGCCAGGCTCGCGACATGGTCCGCCCCGGCGTCCGCGTACCGGATCTGCACGCCGCGCTCGTCGAGGTGCAGGCGCAGCGCGCGGTCTGGCAGGAGCAGTGCCCGCGCGGCGGCTGGCCCGTCCTGCCCGAGGGGCTGTCCGCGATCGAGGACACGCACGAGGCCGTGCGCATCGACGTGGAGGAGCTCACGCCCACGCTCGACGGCACCCCCGGCGGCAACGACCTCCTCGACGCCCCGCTCGACGCGCTCGCAACCCGGCTGGACGCGCTCGCCGAGGACGCCGAGTCCCTCGACTCCCTGCCCGCGCGGACCGCCATCCTGCGCCGGCTCACCGACCTCGGCCTCGGCGAGCTCCTCGCCGACCTCGCAGCGCGCCGCGTCGAGCCCGACTTCGTGGGCCCGGAGCTGGATCTCGCGTGGTGGAGCTCGGTCTTCGAGCAGGTGCTCGCCCAGGACCAGGCCCTGGCCGGGCAGGACGGCGCCGGTCTCGACGCGCTCGCCCGGCGGTTCCGCGACCTGGACCGCACGCACGTCGCGTCCCTCGCGGCGCCGGTGCGCGCAGCGGTCCGCGACCACCTCGGGACGGCGATGCGCGAGCACCGCGACGAGGCCGAGGACCTGTTCACCGAGCTGCTCGAGGGTCGGCTCGTGAGCCTGCGGGAGACGGCGGAGAAGCACCCCGCCGTGCTGCGACGCCTCCGCCCCGTGCTCGTCGCCACGCCGACCCTCGTGCCGCACCTCGTCCCCGCGACGCGCACCGTCGACCTCGTGGTGCTCGACGCGATCGAGCACGCGCCCGTCGAGCTCGTGCTCTCCGCGCTCGCCCGCGGACGCCAGGTCGTCGCGGTGGGAGACCCGCGCGCCGCGTCGACCGACACCGTGCGCGACCTCGCCGAGCTCCTGCCGTCGGTCGAGCTGCTCGCCGACGGCTCCCGCCGCGACCCGTTCGTCACGACGTTCCTCGCCGAGCACGGCTACGACGGCGTCCTGCGCCCCGCGCCCCTGCCGCGCGCCGAGGTCCTCGTGCAGCTCGACGTCGTCGACGGGGCCGGCATGCCCGACCCGACGTCCGGCGCGGTCGAGAGCACCCAGGCCGAGGTCGACCGGGTCGTCGAGGTCGCGATCGAGCACGCTCTCACGCGGCCCGACGAGTCCCTCGCGATCGTCACCGTCACGCCCCTGCACGCCGACCGCATCCGCGACGCCCTCCTCGTCGAGGTGCGCCAGAACCCCGCGCTCGCCGGCTTCTTCTCCGGTTCCCGCGCCGAGCCCGTCGTCGTCGCCGACGTGTCCGGCGTCGCCGGGCTCGTGCGCGACACCATCGTCCTGTCCGTCGGGTTCGGCCGGACGCCGCACGGACGCGTGCTGCACCGGTTCGGCATCCTCAACACGCCCGGCGCCGAGGCGATGCTGCTCGACTCCGTCGGCGCGACCCGCCGTCGCCTCCACGTCGTGTCCTGCTTCACCGCGGGCGACCTCGACCCCGAGCGCCTGCGCGGCGCAGGCGCCCGGCTGCTCGCCGAGGTCCTCGACCTCGCGGAGCAGCGCAGCGGCGCCGCCGACCAGGTGACCCTCGGCAACGGCGTCGACCTCGGCGGCAGCCCCGACCGGCTCGTGCTCGACCTCGCCGAGCGCCTCTGGCGCGCCGGCCTCGTCGTCGAGACCGACTACGGCATCGGCGACGGCGACCGTATCCCGCTGGTCGTCGGCCACCCCGACCTGCCCGGCGAGCTCCTCGTCGCCGTCCTCACGGACGACGCCGCGTACGTCGCCGAGCGCAGCGTGCGCGTGCGGGACCGGCAGGTCGCCGAGCGCCTCGAGCGCATCGGGTGGACCGTCGCGCAGGTGTGGTCCGCCGCCGCGTTCCTCGACCCCGCCAAGGAGGCCGAGCGCATCCGGCGGGTCGTGCAGGCGGTGCGCGACGCGCGGCTCCCGGAGACCGGGGGCGTCGCGCAGACCGGCGGGGGCGACAGGATCGTCGTCGTGCCGGTGATCGACGACGACGAGCAGCACGGCGCCGACGACCTGTAGCCGTCGGCGTGTGATCACTGCCCGCGTGGTCGGGCTGGGTGCGGGGGCCGGGCTGGGTGCGGGGCCGGGCGAACTGCCCGCGTGGTCGGGCTGGGCGCGGGGTGGGAGGCGGCGCCGGGTCTACCATCCGCCGCTCGTTCCTCGCGGCTCCCGCCAGGCCCGCCACGACCCGGCGCCGCCTCCCACCCCGCCACGGCGTCTCACCGTGGGCCGTGCTGCCGGCGATCGCGCGTGCTGGTCGTCGTACAGGTCCGCTTGTCGCGCGCCTCTCGTGCGGGGTGTCCTCGCGTGTCTTGCCGGCTGGGGCGGGTGAGGGCTGACGTCGGGCGCTCCCGCGGTGCGACGATGGGGGCGTGAGCACCGCGTCCGACCCGAGTCCTGACCGCCCGCACGACGTGCCCGACGGCGCGGGGCGGCGTCGGCGGCCGCGGCGGGCCGTGCGACGGGGGACGGAGAGCGAGGTCGTGTCCGGGGTGAGCGCCGACGAGCGGTCCGAAGGCTGGGGTGACGGGGCGCAGCCCGGTCGTGGCAGCCGCGGCGAGAACGACGACCGGCTGCTCGGGGACGTCCCGCCGCACTACGGGCGGCACTGACCGCGCGGCACGGACGGCGGGGCGCTGACCGCGCAGCACTGCCGGCACTGACACGGGCGAGTCCCGCGGTCGGCCCGTCGTGGCGGTCGTCGGCGCCGCGCTGCTCGCTGAGGTGCCGAACCCGGGGTCGTTCCCCCTTCACGGCGTGAGGTGAGGAGCAACCCCGGGTTCGTCCGAGGGTCGCCGTGCCGCGGGATCTCAGGCGGCGGTCGGGCGGCTCGGGATCAGAAGCCCCGCGGCGGCGTGGGGCCGCCCGGTGCCGCGCCGGGGCCGCTGCCCGCCTGGGCGGCGAGGAGGTCGCGGATCTCCTGGAGGACGCGCACGTCCTCTGCCGGTGCCTCGGGCTCCGGCTCGACGTCCTGGCTGCGGCGCTCGGCGAGCTTGTTCATCGGGAGGACGATGACGAAGTAGAGCGCGATCGCGATGATGAGGAACTGGAGGATCGCGTTGAGGATGCCGCCGACGGAGAGGACCGAGGCCTCGACGTTGCCGTGGGCCGGGCGCAGCGTGATGTCCCAGAGGTTCGAGATGTCCGGCTTGCCGAAGATAGCGCCGATGATCGGGTTGATGAGGTAGGTGACGATCGCGTCGACGACGGAGGAGAACGCCGCGCCGATGACGACGCCGACCGCCAGGTCGATCGCGTTGCCTCGGAGCACGAACTCCTTGAATCCCTGGAACACGCCCTTCATGTGCTGCTTCCCTCTCGAGTCGGTGGTCCGCGTGGCGGCGGTGCCACGACAGGTGCACGCGCGATCCTCCCAACGGAGATACCGAGGGGCAACGGCTTGGCCCGGCGGGTCGGGCACCGGCGTCGGGTTCACCCGTCACGCCGCTCGGGTCGCCCGTCAGGGCACGAGGACCGCCGTCACGGCCGTCTGCCCGCTCACGGCAGCGAGCCGGACCGCCTCCTCGGGGAGCACGGCGACGAGCGTCACGACGTCCGCGCCCGCCCCGCCCGTCCCGAGCAGCCCGCCCCCGCCCTCGGGTTCGGGTGCCGGGACGACGACGGCCGCGCGGGCAAGGTAGGGGTCGACGGTCGCCCGGTCCTGGCTGTCTCCCGGCGGGTCCGTGAGCGCCGTCGTCAGCACCTGGTCACCCGCGGCGAGGAGGTCGACGCGGTCTCCCGGGCCGAGGAGGGACGCGACGCCGGGGTCGAGCCGGACGGGCGCGACGACCGTGCCCGCAGGAGCCGCGGCGGCGAGCTCGCCGCCGGCGACGAGCGCGTCCTGGAGCAGGGTGCCCGCGGGCAGGGTCACGGTCGCGCGGCGCCCGACGACGTCCTCGGGCAGTGCCGCGGCGCCCGCGGGGACGACCTCCGCGGACACGGGGTCCACGCGGAGGTCCGCCTCCGTCAGCACGGCCCCCGCCGGGACCTCTCGCGTGGTGACGACGGCAGGTGCGGTCGGTGGAGGGGGAGGGCGGAGAGCCCCGACGACCACGGAGGACGCGGCGCCGCAGCACAGCGCGGCCACGACGAAGCGGGACCGCCACCACACCCCGCGCAGCAGCCGTCGCCGCGCGGGCGAGCGGTCGGGTCGCGGCTGGGGATCCGGGAGGCGGGGCGAGCGCAGCATGCGCGTGACCGTAGCCGCGCGCCGGCGAGAGCCGGCGCCGACCGGTGCGGACCTGTGGACAGGACGCGGCGTCGGCGCCCGGACGCGCCGTCCGGAACGACGCTGTGGTCGGCCTCCGGTGGCAGACCCGCCGCGGACCACGCCCCCGGGCGTCAGGTCAGGAGGCGGTCGAGCTTCCCGACGAGGATGACGTGCTCGAGCTGCCGGACGTGCCGCTCGCGCCGGAGGTGGCGGAGGAGGAGGCCGGCTTCGAGGCGGCGGGCGTCGTCGAGGACTTCCCGCCCGATCGCGAGTCGGTGCGGTAGAAGCCCGAGCCCTTGAACGTCACGCCGACCGAGGAGAACACCTTGCGCAGGCGACCCGAGCACTCGGGGCACACCGTGAGGGCGGCGTCGCTGAACGACTGGTGGATGTCGAAGGCGTGACCGCAGGCGGTGCACGTGTACGCGTAGGTGGGCACGGGTTCTCCTCGTTCACGAGACGGCCGTCGGGCGGCCACCGGCAGGTCGGGATCGGGTCGGTCTCGGCCGGGTCGTACGGTGTCAACACCGCCTGGCACTCGAAACTTCCGAGTGCTAATCATACGCGGCTCGGTGCCCGCCCCGGGCCGGGTAGTCTCGCATCCGTGTCTGTGCACGAACCCGCCGAGGCCCCCGCCGGTGACTCCGTCCCCGGTGCCGACCCCGCGACGCCGGCCGAGGCGCCGGCTCCGCCCCGGCGCCGGCGTTCGGCACGACGGCGCGTCCTGATCGGCGTCGCCGTGCTCCTGGTCCTCGCGATCGTCGCCGGTGCCGCCTTCGTCGTCGTCACGGTGCGCCGACCGCTGCCGCAGACGTCCGGCGAGGTCGAGCTCCCCGGGCTCGAGGGTCAGGTCACGGTGCTGCGCGACGCCCAGGGCGTGCCGCAGATCTACGCGGACACGCCCGAGGACCTCTTCCGCGCGCAGGGCTACGTCCAGGCGCAGGACCGCTTCTTCGAGATGGACTACCGCCGGCACGTCACCGCGGGTCGGCTCGCGGAGCTCGTGGGCGACAACCCCGACGCGATCGCCGCCGACACCGTGACGCGGACGTTCGGCTGGCGGCAGGTCGCCGAGGAGGAGTGGGACGTCGTCGCGCCCGAGACGAAGGCCTACCTCCAGGCCTACGCCGAGGGCGTCAACGCCTACCTCGAGAACCGCAGCCCGTCCGAGATCGCGATCGAGTACACCGTGCTCGGGCTCCAGGTCGACGTCGCCGAGCCCGAGCCCTGGGACCCCGTCGACTCGCTCGCCTGGCTGAAGGCGATGGCGTGGGACCTCCGCGGCAACTACGACGACGAGCTGGAGCGCGCGCTGTCGTACAGCACCCTCCAGGATGCGGGGCGCGTCGCCGCGCTCTTCCCCGCCTACCCGTCCGACGTCAACGCGCCGATCCTCGACCCCGGTGAGCTCGAGAACCCTCAGCAGGTCGCGCTCGAGCTCGGCCCCGAAGCCCGCGCCGCGTACGGCTCGGACCATCTCCAGGGCGCGCTCGAGGCCGCCGACCGCGCGCTCGACGCCGTCCCCGTGCTCATCGGGCGCGGGGAGGGCACGGGCTCCAACTCGTGGGTCGTCTCCGGCGACCACACCGCGAGCGGCAAGCCGATCCTGGCGAACGACCCGCACCTGGCCCTCGGTGCCCCCGGGATCTGGGCGCAGGTCGGGCTGCACTGCAACGAGGTCGGGCCGCAGTGCGCGTTCGACGTCGCAGGCTTCTCGTTCGCCGGCTTCCCCGGCGTCATCATCGGCCACAACGCGCAGCTCGCGTGGGGGCTGACGAACATGGGCGCCGACGTCACCGACTTCTTCGTCGAGCGCGTGCGGGACGACACCTACCTGCGCGGCGACGAGTGGGTGCCGCTCGAGACCCGGACCGAGACGCTGAGCGTCGCCGGGGGAGAGGACGTCGAGCTCGAGATCCGCTCGACCGTGCACGGGCCGATCGTCTCCGAGGCGATCCCCGCGACCGAGTCCGCCGTCGACACCCCCGCCCTCGACACGCGCCTGGGCGAGTACGCCGTCTCCCTCCAGTGGACCGCGCTCGAGCCGGGCCGCACCGCCGACGCGGTCTTCGCGTTCAACCTCGCGCAGGACGCCGACGACATGCAGGCCGCCGCGGCGCTGTTCGAGGTGCCCGCGCAGAACATCGTCTTCGCGACGGCGGACGGCCACATCGGCTACCAGGCGCCCGGCAAGATCCCGGTCCGCCAAGCCGTGCCCGACGCCGAGGTGCCGTCGGACGGCACATGGCCCCGCGACGGCTCCGACGAGCGCTACGACTGGCAGGGCTACGTCCCGAGCGAGCAGATGCCTCGCGTCGTCGACCCGGCCGAAGGGTTCGTCGTCGCCGCCAACCAGGCCGTCCTGCCGACCGGCGTCGCGCCGTTCCTCACGACCGACTGGGACTACGGCTACCGCTCCCAGCGCATCCGCCAGCTCCTCGAGGCCGAGATCTCCGCGGGACGACCGGTCGACGTCGACACGATGAACGAGATCCAGACCGACGACCGCAGCCCCTACGCCGAGGTGCTCGTGCCGCTCCTGCTCGACCAGGAGATCGACGACAGCTTCGAGGCCGAGGGCCAGGCGCTCCTCGCGGACTGGGACTACCGGACGGACACCGACTCCGCCGCGGCCGCGTACTTCGCCGCGGTCTGGCGCAACCTGCTCCAGCTCACCTTCTGGGACGACCTGCCGGAGTCGGCGCGGCCGAACGGCGGGAGCCGCTGGCTCGCGGTCGTGCAGAACCTCCTCGAGAACCCGACCGACCCGTTCTGGGACGACCGCCAGACCGTCAGCGTCGTCGAGACGCGCGACGAGGTCCTCACCCAGGCGCTCGTCTCCGCGCGCCTCGACCTGACCGTCGAGCAGAGCAAGCAGCCCTCCGACTGGGCCTGGGGCACGCTCCACGTGCTCGCGCTCGAGCACCCGATCCTCGGCGGCGAGTCCATTCCCGGTCCCGTCCGCAACTGGGTCAACCCCGACCCCGTCGGCATGCCCGGCGGCTCGTCGATCGTCAACGCGACGGCCTGGGACGCTGCCTCCGGCTCGTTCGACGTGACGGCCGGCCCGTCGATGCGGATGGTCGTCGACCTCGACGACCTCGACCGCTCCACCTGGGTCACCGTCACCGGCACCTCCGGCCACCCGGCGTCCGCGCACTACTCCGACCAGCTCAAGACCTGGGCCCGCGGCGAGACCTACGACTGGCCGTTCTCCACCCAGGCCGTCGCCGAGGCCAGCAAGGACGAGCTCACGCTCGTCCCGTAGACCTCTCGTCACTGCGCGAGGGAGAGATCCGCAGCCGGGAGCGCTACGGGAGCCAGCGCCAGCCGAGGGGGGTCGCGACGGCGTCGACGGTCTTGTCGTGGGACTCGACCGGGAGCGGGCGGTCGGAGGCGTCGTAGACCTCCTCGGGGAAGACGACGGCGACGACCTTGGTCCCGGGGCGCAGGTGCTCGAGGGCGCGGTCGTACCAGCCGCCGCCCTGGCCGAGCCGGACACCGTGCGAGTCGACGGCGAGCGCGGGGGCGATGACGACGTCGGCCTGGGCGATGGCCTCGGCGCCGAGCGGCGGGGTGCCGGGTTCGGGCGGTCGGCCGGGGGCGCGGACCTGGAGGTCGGCCGGGCCGTCGTACAGGGCCCAGTCCCTCTGGAGGCCGGCCCCGAGCACGGGGAGCAGGACGCGCACGCCGCGTGCGGAGAGGCGTTCGAGCATCTCCGTGGTACCGGGCTCGGCGGGGCGCGCCGCGTAGGTCGCGACGCACGTGGCGGCGGCGACCTCGGGGATGGTCTCGACGACGTCGGCGATCGCGGCGGCCGCTTCCTTGCGGAGCCGCTCGGACCGCGCCTGGCGGTTGGTGCGGATGGCCTTGCGGAGGATCTCCTTCGCGTCCTCGGCTTCGATGCTTCCGTGCAGGGGGTACGGCTGGACCGGGCCACTCATGTCCCTATTGTCACCCGGCTCGGGGTTCCCCGCGGACGCCGCGCGGGTGACCTTCGGCCCTGGTGGGCTGGATCGGGTTCCTTCGACGGGTCTCGGGTGCCTATGATCGGGGAGAGCCAGTAGTTCGGACTCCTGACAAATGAGTCGTTGTCCGGCAGAGGTCGACCAGTGAGGACGCCATGACCGCGACGACGCCCGCGAAGCCCAGCGCCACGACCCCGCGACCGCGCGGTGGCGCGCACAGCCGGACCGCGAGGACCGCCGTCGTGCTCGCCGCGGGGCACGACGCCGCGTCGCGCGAGCTCCTGTCGCGGCCGCTGGGCAGCTCGACGGTCGTCGAGCTGGCCGTGGCGAACGTGCGTCGCGTGGTCGACGCGAGCCGCATCGTCGTCGTGGTGGCACCGGACGACCCGACGGTGCGCGAGCTGCTCGGCGAGGACGTCGTGTACGTGGAGCAGGAGTCGCCGCTCGGCACGGGCGACGCGGTCCTCGCGGCGCAGGGGGCCGTCGCCTCGGTGCTGGGGCTCGGGGTCGAGGAACCGGTGCTGGTCGCGTACGCGGACACGCCCCTGCTGCGCTCGGAGTCGCTCCTGGGCCTGCTCACGCGCCACACGCTCACGGGTGCGGACCTGTCGCTCCTCTCCGCCGTCGTGGACGACCCGGACGGCTACGGCCGCGTGGTGCGCGCCGAGGGCGAGATCGCGGCGATCCTCGAGTCCTCCGAGGCCGGCGGAGTCGCCGAGCCGCGCACGGAGATCAACGTCGGTGCGTACGTCGCGGCGCCGGGCCTGCTGTTCGGAGAGCTCGAGCGGATGGCGGCCGACGGCGAGCACCGCCTCACGGAGCTCGCCCGCCGCGTCATCGGTGCGGGGAAGCGGATCTCGTCGTACCGGATCGTCGACGTCGACGAGGTGCGCGGCATCAACACGCCGGACGAGCTCGCGCAGGCGGCGGACATCGTCCTCAAGCGCCTCTTCGTCCCGAAGAAGAACACCGACACCAAGATCGTCTTCGGGACGGGTGGTTGGCGCGCGGTCATCGGCGAGGGGTACACGCTCGCGAACGTGCGCCGGCTGTGCCAGGCGATCGCGAACGAGACGATCCGCCGTGGACTGGACGCGAAGGGCGTCGTGATCGGCGGCGACCGCCGCTTCCTCTCGCGCGAGTCGGCCATCGCGGCGGCCGAGGTCTTCGCGGGCAACAACATCGCCGTCACCCTCCTGCCCGACGACGTCCCGACCCCGCTCGTGACGTTCGCGGCCCCCTACCTCGGCGCGGCGTACGGCGTCATCGTGACGTCGAGCCACAACCCGCCCGAGTGGAACGGCATGAAGGTGTTCCGCCAGGACGGCTCGCTCCCGCTCGACGACGAGACGGACCGGTACCAGGACGAGGCCAACGCGCTGTCGGTCGACGACGTCATCACGCTCGACATCGACGTGGCGCGCCGCGCCGGCGTCGTGGTCGACCGGTCGCTCACCGACCCGTACGTCGACGCGATCGAGAGGATCATCGACGTGGACGCCGTGCGCGGCTCCGACCTCCAGGTGATCGTCGACCCGATGTACGGCACGAGCCAGCTCACGCTCGGCACGATCCTGTCCGACATGCGCGTGCGCTCGGAGTTCATCCACGCGACCCACAACCCGCTGTTCGGCGGGGTCGCGCCCGCGCCGGACCTGCAGCGCCTGAGCACGCTCGTGACGATGATCCAGCAGGGCGGGGGGCGCTACGACCTCGGCATGGCCACGGACGGCGACTCCGACCGCATCGGCATCGTCGACGAGACCGGCGAGTACATCTCCACGAACGACCTGCTCCTCCTCCTGTACTGGTACCTGCACGAGGTCCGTGGCGAGAAGGGCGGCGTCGTGCGCAACCTCGCGACGACGCACCTGCTCGACCGCCTCGCAGCCCACTTCGGCGAGGAGTCCCGCGAGGTCAAGGTCGGCTTCAAGCACGTCACCGCGGGTATGGAGGCGATCGGCGCCGTGCTCGGCGGCGAGTCGTCCGGCGGTCTGACGATCCGCGGCTGGATCCTCGGCAAGGACGGCATCTTCGCGTGCGCCCTGGTGGCCGAGATGCTGGCCCGCACCGGCAAGCGGATCTCCGAGCTGCGCGCGATGATCTACGAGATCACGGGTCGCCTCCACACGCTCGAGGCGGGCGTGCCGGCGACGCCGGAGATGCGCGTCGAGGTGCCGCGGCGCCTCGAGGCCGAGCCGCTCACGCACGTCGGCCCGTACCCTGTCGTCTCGGTCTCCCACCTCGACGGCACCAAGATCCTCCTCGAGAACGACAACTGGGCGCTCCTGCGGTTCTCCGGCACCGAGCCCGTCCTGCGCATGTTCGTCGAGGCGGACTCCCCCGAGAAGGCCGCCGAGCTCCTCGAGTGGCTCCAAGGGTTCGTCACCGCCGGCGTCTGACGGCACCGGACCTTCCCCTCGCCCCCCAAGCCCTCGCCCCACCCCCCACGACAGGAACCAGAGCAACGATGCGCTACGGCCACTTCGACACCGCGCACGACGAGTACGTCGTCGAGCGCCCCGACGTCCCCGTCTCGTGGACGAACTACCTCGGCAGCAAGAACCTGTGCACCGTGCTGTCGCACACCGGCGGGGGGTACTCGTACTACAAGAGCTCGCAGTACGGCCGGATCACGCGCTTCCGGCAGAACGGTGTCCCGGTCGACCGGCCGGGCCACTACGTGTACCTGCGCGACGACGCGGACGGCGACTACTGGTCGGTGTCGTGGCAGCCGGTCGGCAAGCCGTTCGTCGGCCCCGACGACGAGCTCGATCCCGCGGGCGGGGCGGGCCGCTGGACGACCCGGCACGGGCTCGGCTACTCGACGTTCCGTGCCGAGTACAAGGGCGTCGACGCCGAGCAGACGGTCTTCATCCCCGTGGACGACGACGTCGAGGTCTGGGACGTCCGGCTGACGAACACGACGGACGAGGTGCGTGAGCTCACCGTCGGGTCGTACGTGGAGTTCAGCTTCCACACGATCACGATCGACAACCAGAACCTCCAGATGTCGCTCTACGCGTCCGGCTCGTCCTACGAGGACGGCATCATCGAGTACGACTTCTACTACGAGCCGTGGACGTACCACTTCTTCGCGTCGAGCGAGACGCCGTCGTCGTACGACTCGCTGCGCGACAACTTCATCGGCCCGTACCGCTCCGAGGCCAACCCGATCGCGATCGAGCGCGGGCACGGGTCGAACGAGTCCGCGACGACGCAGAACCACTGCGGCTCGCTCCAGCACACGATCACGCTCGCACCGGGCGAGACCAAGCGCCTCGTCTACATGCTCGGCTACGGCTCGCGCGACGCGGCCGGCCGTGCGATCCAGGCGAAGTACTCGGACGTCGCGACGGTCGACGCCGAGCGCGCACGGCTCCGCGCGTTCTGGCGCACCAAGCAGGACAAGCTGCGGATCCGCACGCCCCACGAGGGCATGAACACGATGATCAACTCGTGGACCCTCCTCCAGGCGGAGACGTGCGTGCAGTGGTCGCGCTTCGCCTCGTTCGTCGAGGTGGGCGGCCGCGCGGGCCTCGGGTACCGCGACACCGCGCAGGACGTCATGAGCGTCATCCACTCGAACCCGACGAAGACGCGCCGGCGCATCGTGGAGCTCCTGCGCGCGCAGACGGAGGCCGGGTACGGCCTGCACCTGTTCGACCCCAAGGCGTTCGACCCCGACGCCGAGAAGCTGCCCGACGTCCCGTCGCCGACGATCGTGCCCACGGTCGACCCGAAGGACCTCATCCACGGGCTCGAGGACACGTGCTCGGACGACCACCTGTGGCTCGTGCCGTCGGTCGTCGAGTACGTCAAGGAGACGGGCGACCGCTCGTTCCTCGACCTGGAGATCCCGTTCGCCGAGGGCACGCCCGGCACGGTCTACGACCACCTGGTCAGGGCGCTGGAGTTCTCCGCGCAGCAGGTGGGCCAGAACGGCGTCGCGCTCGGCCTGCGTGCGGACTGGAACGACTGCCTCAACCTCGGCGGCGGCGAGACGTCGCTCGTGACCTTCCTGCACGCGTGGGCGATCGGCGCGTTCCTCGAGATCGCCGAGCCGCTCGCCGCGGCGGGCGACGAGCGGGCCGAGGCGGACGTCGCGCGGTTCACGGCCGAGCGCGAGCGCATCGCCAAGGTCGCGGACGCCCAGCTCTGGGACGGGCGCTGGTGGATCCGCGGGTACACGCGCGACGGCGTGAAGATCGGCTCGGCCGAGAACGAGGAGGGCAAGATCTTCCTCGAGCACCAGGCATGGCCCGTCATCGCGGGCATCACGAGCCAGGAGCGCGGCGAGGCGTCGATGGACGCGGTGCGCGAGCTGCTCGGCTCCGAGTACGGCAACCACCTCAACTGGCCGGCGTTCACCAAGGTCGACGACACGGTCGGGTTCGTCACGCGCGTCTACCCGGGCATCAAGGAGAACGCCGCGATCTTCTCGCACCCCAACGCGTGGCCGATCATCGCCGAGGCGATGCTCGGGCGTGGCGACGAGGCGGTGCAGTTCTACGACGCGATCCTGCCGTACCACCAGAACGACAACATCGAGGTCCGCGGCGCGGAGCCGTACGCCTACGTCCAGTTCCTCTACGGCCGCGACCACGAGTGGTTCGGCAAGGCGCAGAACCCGTGGCTCACGGGCACGGCCGGCTGGATGTACACCGCGGTGACCAAGTACGTGCTCGGCGTGCGCCTCGCGCTCGACGGCCTCGTCGTCGACCCGTCGATCCCGAAGGACTGGGACGGGTTCGAGGTGCGCCGCGAGTGGCGCGGCGCCGTCTACGACATCGAGGTCCGCAACCCCGACCACGTGTCCAAGGGCGTGCGCTCCGTGACGGTCGACGGCGTCGAGCACGACCCGACGGTCCCGATCCCCGCGCTGCCGGAGGGCACCGAGGCGAAGGTCGTCGTCACGCTGGGCTGACGCGCGCGTCGACCGCGGCACGACCCGACGGTCCGTGCGCCACCACGCGGTGGCGCACGGGCCGTCGGTGGTGTCACCCTGTGCACCGAGGACCGGGCGCCCGCCCGTGCCCGCCGACAGCTCCCCGAGGACGGTCACCGCCGGATGACGCACAAGATCACGCGCGGCTGGACCGTCACCAAGCCGTGGCCCGTGACCCTGCGGGACGACACGCTGGGCGGGTCGATCGTGCTGCGCCCGCTGCGCCGTCGGGACGCGAACGCCTGGATGCGCCTGCGCGCGCACAACGCGGACTGGCTCGAGCGCTGGGAGGGCACGTCGCCGCGGCCCGGCAGCGGGGGAGGGCCACCGACGTTCGCCGAGTACGTCCGCGTGCTGTCCGCCCAGGCGCGGGCCGGGTCGTCGCTGCCCTTCGCCGTCGAGCTGGACGGCGAGCTCGTCGGCCAGCTCACGGTCTCCTCGATCACCTACGGGTCCCTGTGCGGCGCGAGCATCGGCTACTGGGTGAGCGAGCACGTCGCGGGCCGCGGCGTCATCCCGACGTCCGTCGCGATGGCGACGGACTACTGCTTCGCGGTCCTCGGCCTGCACCGCATCGAGATCAACATCCGCCCGGAGAACGGCCCGAGCCTGCGCGTCGTGGAGAAGCTGGGCCTGCGCGACGAGGGCGTGCGCGAGCGCTTCCTGCACATCCAGGGGGCCTGGCGCGACCACCGGACGTTCGCGATCACGAGCGAGGAGGTCCCCGACGGGCTCCTCGCGCGCTGGCAGGCGACGCGCCGCGAGACCATCTGAGCCGACCGACACGCCGGAGCGCGTGCGGAGCGTGACCGCGCGCCTCGCCTACGGTCGTGATGTGGAATCGGCCTCGGGGATCGTCGCGCTCGCGGTGTTCCTGCTGTGGGTCGGGTTCTACGTCCCGCACCGGGTGCGCCACCGGCAGCAGCTGCTGGAGGCGCGCACGGACGACCGCTTCTCCGGTTCCCTGCGCGTCCTGGCCGTCGCCGGCCCGGGCGGCGGAGGGATGGACCGGTGGGACGCGCGGCTCGACGGCGTCACGACCGTCGCCGCGATCGCCTCCGGTCCCGCCGGCGGTGGTCGCCCCTTGCTCGGGGGAGCGGGGTCGCAGGCCCGGTCCGAGGACCGGACGCACGAGGAGGAGGGAACGCACGCCATGGGGAGCACCGTCAGCGCGTCACCCTCGCGCGGGGCACCGCCGCGCCGTCAGCCGGCGTCCGAGCAGTCCCGCCTCGCCCTCCTCGAGCGGCGCGCCGCCGCGGCGCGCCGTCGTCTCGCGCTCACGGTCGTGCTGCTGCTCGCGAGCGTCGTGGTGTGGGTCGTCGTCGCGCTCGGGTACCTCCCGTGGTGGGCCGGCGTGGTCCCGACGGCGGTCCTCGGCCTCGTGCTCGTGCTGGGCCGTCGTGCGGTGCTCGCCGCGCAGCGGTCCGACGCCGCGTGGCTGGCCGAGCGGCGTGCCGCCGCCCGCGCCGCGCGCGGGACGGTCCTGGGGGCGCCGCCCGCGCCCCGGGGCGCCCGTCCGCGCGTCACCGGCCGTGCCGTGCACGGGTCGCAGGTGAGCACGCAGATGATCCCGCGCGTCACGCCCCAGGACCTCGCGCGGGCGAACGCCACCGCGGAGACGCTTCCCGGGGCGTCCGGCGCTTCCGCCTCCTCAGCGCGTGAGCGCACGACCGCGTCGAGCACGACGACGGCCGAGGGCTCCGGCTCCGAGGAGCCCGCCTCTGCGCGTGGTGCTGCGGGCGCGACCGCCGTGGGCGTCACGGAGGTGTCGGTCGAGGCGACGGAGGTCGTCGAGGTCGAGGTCGTCGACGAGGAGCACGTGCCCTCGGGGCGCGCCTGGGACCCGGTGCCGGTGCCGCCTCCGACGTACACGATGAAGCCGACGGCGCCGCGCCGCGAGCCTGCGCCGCTCACGGACGACGACGTCGTCTCGCCCGCGCGGGCGAGCGCTGCAACCGTTCCGGCCGCCGCGGTCGAGGTCGTCGTGGACGTGCCGTCCGGCGCTCCCGAGCCTGCCGCGGGCGACGAGCGCAAGCCGTCGACCGAGACGCTGGGCCTCGATCTCAACGAGATCCTCGCTCGTCGTCGGGCGGCGGGGCAGTAGCCCTGACGGGCCGGAGGACGGGGAGCCGGTTTGCGGGACCCCGCCCCCGGGGTGCTAGTCTGTACCTCGCTCAAGGGGCTATGGCGCAGTTGGTAGCGCGTCTCGTTCGCAATGAGAAGGTCGGGGGTTCGAATCCCCCTAGCTCCACCGGGTGAAGGCCGTTGGCCAGGATGAGAGTCCTGGTCAACGGCCTTCGTCGTTCCCCGAGGTCCTCGACCGAGAGGGTCAGGACGACCGTGATCCCACGACGCAGACGGCGGCGCCGCAACCACGCGGTCGTGCGTGAGACACCCGTCTCCGGCGCCGCGACGTGCGCGACCGGGCGACCGCCGGAGTCGCCGACCGGCCCCCACGAGACCCGTCAGCTGCGCAGGCGGAACCCCTGGCCCTCGCAGCGCTCGACCGCGCGAGCGACGACCTCCGCCACCTCGGGGCGAGGCACGGATCGCCAGGGGGATGCGAAGACCAGGCGCACGGTCGCCGACGTCGTCCCGTCGCTCGTCCGGGAGAAGATGTCGACGAGCTCGACACGGGTGACGAGGGGGTCCACCTGCGAGAGCATCGAGGTGAGACCGTGCACGTCTGTTCCTCTCGACAGAACGAAAGTCAGGTCGCGGACGGCGACGGGGAACCGAGGCGTCGAGGGGACCTTGACATGACGACGCGGGAGACCGGCGACGCGACCCAGATCGAGGTCCACGACCGTCACGGCGTGGTCGTCCTTGCCGCTCTCGCTGACCGTGCCCCGGCGGACCCTGCCGCAGTCGACCTCGCCGACGACGATCCGCCACCCGTTCGCGAACCCGCTCGGCGTCCCGGCCTCGGGCGCGAGGACGACGGGGTGGGCGCGCCCGAGGGCGGCGACGACGGACCTGACGATCTCCGAGGGGTCGAGCCGGTGTGGAGACGTCCCCGGCGTCAGCTCGACCGTGCTCAGGAACCTGCGCTCCTCGACGGCCTCGGGTCCGCCCGTCACGACCGTGCCCACCTCGAAGACACGAACGCCCTGGTCTGCGTGGCCCGCCGCGACGACGCCCAGCGCTACCCGGATCAGCCCCTCGGCGAGCTCCTGGCGCAGCGGTGACGCCGTCCCGTCTGCGATCCGCACGACGTCGTCCTCGTCCGACGCCGGACCGGCGGAACCGCTGGGTCGGAGGAGCGGAGTGACGACCTCACGGAACCCCGAGTCCCGGACGGCGTCGGCGGCCGGGGACTCGGGACGCATCGGTGACGCACCCCCCTCGCGGAACGCAGCCGGGAGCGTCGGCGTGATGGTGCCGAGTCCGGCGAGCCGGACGATCTCCGCGGCGAGCGCGGGCTCGTCGTGAAGATCGGCGCGATCGTCGGGGACCATGACCGCGACCGTCCCGTCGCGGTCGGCGCGGACCTGGGCTCCGATGCGTGCCAGCAGGCCGCGGACGTCGGGCTCGGCGAGGGAGAGCCCTGTGCGGCGGGTCAGGAGCTCGAGGTCGAGGTCGAGGTGCCGCAGGACCCGAGCGGGGCCTGACCCCCTCGATACGCTCACGGGCCTGACGTCGAGAAGCCGCGCGGCCCGGTGGAGCGCGTCGAGACAACGCTCCTCGTCGTGCACCGACGACGCGACGATCAGCACGCCGCTGGCCGTGGCCGGGTCCACCGGGGTCGTGAGACCGTCGAGGACGAGACCGGGGTGGCGCGCTGTACCGTCGCTCTCGCCCGAGCGGGGTTCGGGCGCGGCGGGACGCATCGTGAGGTCGGGCACCATGAGGTCGTGAGGATGTGTCGAGAGGTAGACGCCCTGCTCGAAGGCGACGACCTCGAGGAGGCGTTGCTGGACCGATGCCCCGCCGAGACCTGCGAGCGCGCGCCATCGCGCGACCTTGTCGTCCATACCGAGGTTCTCCGGTGGCCGTTCGCAGACCATGGCCACGGCCGCCATCCCGGGCGCCCTCACCCGCAGTCTGCCCGACTCGCCGAGCCGCGAGGCAGGGACGGGCCGGACGACCTCGACGTCGAGCCGCGCAGCGAGCTCGGCCGCGAGCCCCCGGACGCTGTGCATCCCCGGGAGGTGCTGGGGTGCCCGGACCGTGAGGACCTCGTCGCCTGCGAGAGGACCGAGCAGAGGTGCGACCTGCTGGCCGGGACGTGCGTGCTCCGGCAGCCGGACGATGTCGTGGCTCGGCAACCCGAGATCGGGCCCGAGGCAGACGCGACCCGTCGGGGTGCCCGGCCCACGACCCTGCGGGACACGCGCCGTCCCTGCTGGACCGTTCGACGTCTGGCTCGACGCGTGCCGAAAGAGCAGCGCGCCTGGGAGCGCGACCGCGACCTTGGCCCCGACGACCGGGAGGATGCCGAGGTGCGGGTCGAGGCTGACGATCTCTCGCGTGGGGACCAGCACCTCGACGGTGCCTGCGCTGGGGACCCCCGTCACCTCGCCGACCACGACGCGGGGGTGGAGCGCGCCGACGGCGTCGACCGAGGTCACGACGGCACCGGCCTCGCCGAGAAGCTCGTCGACCGTGGCGCGCGAGAGAGGCTCGCGGTGGAGCGCGTTCAGCCAGGACAGGGGTACGCGCACGACGTGCCTAGGCCAGCGCCGCGAGCGCGTACGGGTCGGGGCTGAGGAAGGGGCGGATGTCGGCGAGACCGTGGCGAATCGCGAGCAGGCGCTCCAGGGACACCGCGACCGACGTGGCGGTCGACCCGTCGGGGACTCCGGCGGCGCGAGCGACCGCTGCGGTGAAGACACCGCCGGACACCAGCTCGACGAAGCCACGCCCACCGCACAGCGTGCACCCGTCGCAGCCCGACGGCGTACACGGCACGTCCACGCAGAACCCGGGGGAGACATAGGGCAGCGCTCGGGAGCGGAGCCGCGCACCGTGGTCGTCGCCCAACATCTCGTCGAGGAGCGCGAGCGACGTGCCGATCGCGTCGGGCAGTCCGACCTCGGGCCCGACCGCCGCGGCCTCCATCTGGTGGAACTGCGTCACGAACCGCGGACCAGGCGTGGTCCGCCGATAGCAGGGCCCTCCGACCAGGATGCGCCGACGTGCCGCACCGGGCTCGCGGCGCAGGACCCGGAGGACCGAGGAGGTCGTGTGGGTCCGCAGCAGCCGACCGTCCGCGGCGTAGTACGTGTGCGCGGGGCTCCGCGTGGGATGGTCGGCGGGAACACCGAGAAGATCGAACGTGTGGAGGGCGTCCTCGATCTCCGGCGTCTGATGTGCACGGAACCCCAGAGCCGTGAAGAACGCGTCGACCTCGTCGGCGGCGACGGTCACCGGGTGTCGAGAGGGGCCGGCGACGATGCCGGCGTCGGGAGCACGGCGCAAGCCGTCTGCGGGCCGGGTTGGCGGGTCGCTCGGCACGCAGGCGACCGTATCATTCGGCCCACGACAACGACGGGACAAACGTGCCGGCGACTCGGACGGAGTGGGACGCGGATGACGGCGGCGAACATCGAGTGGCCCGAGCTCGTCGGCGTGGAGGGGCCCGTGGCCATGGCGCACTCCTTCGACCTCGGTGACGTCGCCGACCTGTGGCCGGGAGAGCTCGACGTCGTGGCGAACGCGGTTCCGGCGCGGCGTGCCGAGTTCGCGGCGGGGCGCGCATGTGCCCGTTCGGCACTGAGGCGGATCGGTGCGGAACCCGTCTCCATCGTCCCCGTCGGCACAGGCCCGTACTGGGCGCGCCGTGCACCGCGCTGGCCGGACCAGGTCGTCGGCAGCCTGACCCACACGACCGGGTACGCCGCGGCCGTCGCCGGACGGAGGCCTGACGTCGTGTCGTTGGGGCTCGACGCGGAGCGCAACGAGCCGCTTCCGGACGGGATCCTCGAGCACGTCTCGCTGTCGGTCGAGCGGACCCGGGTGGCCGGCCTCGCGCCGGGCGCGGGTGTCGCGTGGGACAGGCTCCTCTTCAGCGCCAAGGAGGCGGTCTTCAAGGCATGGTTCTTCGTGGAGCGGAGCTGGCTCGGCTTCGAGGAGTGTCAGATCGACCTTCGGGAGGAGGGAACGTTCAGCGCATGGTTGCCCGAACGGTTCCTGACGACGCCGGCCGGGCGGCTCTGGCACCTTGACGGAAGGTGGTTCCGGGTCGAGCGCGACACGACGGACGTCCTGGTGACGCTCGTGGTCGTGCGTGGTCGAGGAGCGCCGACGCGGGCTCGCCAGGGCTAGGAGCCGGGGTCCGGCGGCCCGGCCCGGAGGTCGTCTGCCGGTCCGGCCGCAGCGTCGGTCATGTCGGCCCCGTCCCCGTGGACGATCCGGAGCGGGCCCTCGTCAGGTGTCGGCGTCTCGAAGCCGTCGATGTACGCGATCGCTCGCTCGCGCGGCACGCTGATGTCGTCCGGGCCGGAGTTCTCGCGCTGGGCCAACCTGCTCAGGAGGGTCGACCGCCGCGTGTCCAGGTAGTAGACGACCGGCACGACGCCGCAGGGAGCGAGGAGCCGTCTGAACTCGTCGCGCGAGGCCCGGGACCAGAACGAGGAGTCGACGACGACGTGCTGTCCCTGCTTCACGCCCGCGACGAGCTCCTCCCGGAGCGCTCGGTTGACGGCGGAGCGTGCGTCGTCGTCGATCGGGTGGGTCCGGTGCCCGAGGGCCCATGCCTCGCCGTCGAACGAGAGCACGACGTAGCCCTGGGCCTCGAGACCACGCGCGTAGGTCGACTTCCCCGATCCGGCCGGACCGCACATGAGGATGACCTGGTCCATGCGCCTACCCTATGCGGCGCTCCGAGACCGACGACGGAGCGCTCCGGGCGCTGTCGGTGCAGGTGCTCGGTGCGCGTACCCGTCCCGCTGTACGGGCAGGTCCTCAGTCTGCTCCTGACGTGGGTGGTCCCCGTCGCCTTCGTCACGACGGTCCCCGCACAGGTCATGTTCGGGATGGTGCCGGTCTGGATGACCGTGATCGCCGTGGGGATCACCGCGGCGGTCGTGGGCCTCGTGGTCCTCCTCTGGAACCGGGAGCTGAGGCGCTATGCAGGAGCGATGGGGTAGGTGTGTGCTGAGCCGGGACGCCGGGTGCAGCGCCGACCCGCCGCAGCGCGCGCCCCTATGCTGGCCGCGTGACCCTCACCGAGCTCGTTCCGGTCCCCGGCGGGGTGTTCCGCATGGGCTCCGACCGGCACTACCCCGAGGAGGGGCCGGCGCACGACCGGGAGGTCGGGCCGTTCCTGCTCGAGCGGCACGCGGTGACGAACGCGCAGTTCGCGGCGTTCGTCGCGGACACCGGCCACGTGACCGTCGCGGAACGCGCGCTCGACCCGGCCGACTTCCCGGGAGCCGACCCGGCGGATCTCGTGCCCGGGGGCCTCGTGTTCACCCCGACGGCGGGTCCGGTCGACCTGCGCGACTGGCGGCAGTGGTGGCGGTGGCAGCCCGGCGCGTCGTGGCGTACGCCGCAGGGCCCGGGCTCCGACGTCGACGACCGCCCGGACCACCCCGTGGTGCTCGTCGCGTTCGAGGACGCGTCGGCCTACGCGGCGTGGGCGGGCCGTCGCCTGCCGACGGAGGCCGAGTGGGAGCGCGCGGCGCGGGGCGGGCTGGACGACGCCGAGTTCGCGTGGGGCGACGAGCTCGCGCCGGGCGGGCGGCCGATGGCGAACACGTGGCAGGGCCGCTTCCCGTACCTCGACGAGGGGTGGGGCGGGACGTCGCCCGTCGGCTCCTACGAGCCGAACGCGTACGGGCTGGTGGACCTCATCGGGAACACGTGGGAGTGGACGGTCGACACGTTCACCCCCCGTCACGTCGTTCCCGGGACGCGGGGGCCGGACGCCGGTGCGCGGCCGAACCTCCTGGCCCCGACGACGTCGCCGCAGGTCATGCGCGTCACCAAGGGCGGGTCGCACCTGTGCGCGCCCGAGTACTGCCGTCGGTACCGGCCTGCTGCCAGGTCCCCGCAGTCGGACGACAGCGCGACGACCCACCTCGGGTTCCGCTGCGCCGCCGACGTCGGTGCCGGCTGACGGACGACGAAGGCCCCCGCCACCGGCGAGGGCCTTCGTCCTGCGTCGAGAGCGGACGGAGCGCTCTGAGAAGCGTGAGCGCGTCAGCCGCAGGTGTACGTGATGCCGTCCTCGACGTGCGTACCCGGGCCGAGCTCGGCGCACTTCTCGAGGACCGCGGAGGTGGTGACGCCGATGATGATGCCGACGACGATCGAGATCACCAGCACGACGGCACCGACGATGATGCCCGCGAGGGCGACGCCGTTCTTGTAGCCGGCCTTCTTCGACTTGTTGAAGGCGATGATGCTGAGGATCAGGCCCACGATCGAGAGGCAGCCGAGGAACGACAGCACGAGGCCGACGATGCCCATCGTCTTGCCGGGGTCCTGGGCCGGGGCGGAGTACCCGGGCGTGCCGCCCTGCGGTGCGTTGTACTGGGGCGCCTGCGGGGCGCCGTACTGGGGTGCCTGCGGCGGCTGCTGGGGCTGGCCGGGCTGCGGAGCGCCGTACGCGGGCGGTCCGGACGGCGTCTCGCCGGGCTGCGGGTTCTGGTCGGGCTGGTCGGGGGTCGACATGCGATCTCCTCGGCGGTGGGTTCGGGCCCGGCCAGTATGCCGGTCGAGGCCGCCTGCCGTCCCGAGCGCCCGCGGCGCGTCCCCGACACGGGTCGGCGGTTCGTCCGCCGTCCACCCGACGGGCCGACCGTCACGAGTCCCACACATCCGTGGGTCTGCGAGCCGTGGGGCATGCGCGATGATGGGGGCGTGAACTCTCGGAAGGTCCGATTCGTCCCTGTCGTCCTCCCCGTCGTCCTCAGTCTCGGTGCCGCTGCGGCGCTCGGTGGCTGCGCCGCGGAGACCGCGAAGGCGGACGGACCGTCCTCAGACGAGACCGGGCTCGTCGCCCGTGCCGCGGAGCCCAGCGACGGCGTCCTCGTGCTGGACTCGACCGATCCGGCGGAGCTCGCCCTGACGAGCAGCCAGGCGTTCTTCACGTCCGCACCCGTCGTCGTCCTCGCCGTCGCCGACGACGAGGCGGCACGGGCCACGGCCGCCGCCGCGGCGGTCGAGCTCGCCGCGCCCGTGCTCCTGGTCGGCGGCGCGATCTCCGACGGGGGGCTGCGCACGGAGCTCGCCCGGCTCGGCACAGTCGCGGTCGTCGAGGTCGGCGAGGCGGATGCGCCCCCCGGCCAGGAAGACACGGGTGAGACCCCGGAGCGCGCGACGCTGGGCGACGTCGAGGGCGTCGAGCGGGTCCTGCTCGACGTGGGGGCGCTCGGCACCGACGGTGCTCTCGATCCGCACGACCTCGACGACGTCCGTGCCGCGCTGCCCGAGCGCGGCGAGCCGGAGACGCTGACCGAGGTGCTCGCCCTCACGGAGCCGGGTGGCCTCGACGCGCCCGGCGGCCCGCAGTCCGCGGCGATCGCGACCGCCCGTGCGGCCGGGGCGGTGCCGCTCGAGGTGCCGCAGGGCGACCCGCGCTCCTCGGCGGAGGTCATTGACGCGCTCGCGGCGGCGAAGGCGCTCGCGGTCGTGGGCATCGGGGCGAGCTTCGGGTCCGCGGAGGACCTGGGGTGGCGGCTGCGCGCGGCCGAGGTCGGCGACCTGCTGCCGAGCGGCTCGCAGCTCGTGCTCGCCGACGGCGTGCGGTACGTCGCGGTCGAGGCGGACGCGGTGACCTCCGGGCTCGAGGCGGTGGGGGAGTGGGCGGTGTCCGACGCCGTCTCCCGCGCGCAGGACGCGGCGGCGGCGTACGCGGAGTCGGTGCCGGAGGAGACCGTGGTCCCGGTGCTCGAGGTCCCGGCGACCCGGGCGTCGTCGAACGCCGGCGAGGATCGGGACTACTCGACCGAGATCCCGGCCGAGGAGCTGCTGCCGCTCGTGGACGCGGCGGCCGAGGCGGGGGTCATGGTCGTGCTGCGCCTCGAGCCGGGCCGCGCGTCGTTCGACGAGCAGGTGGCCGAGTACGCGGACGTCCTCGCCCGCCCGACCGTGGGCGTGGCGCTCGACGTCGACGCGCGCCGGGTCGGTGACGGTTCGCCGACCGGCACCGTGGACGCGGCGGAGCTGGGCGCGGCGATCGGCGCGGTCGGCGAGGTCGTGCGGACGGAGGGGCTCCCGCAGAAGCTGGTCGTGCTCCAGCGCTCGGACGAGGACGCGATCCGGGGGGCGTCCGACCTCGACCTGGGGTCGGGGGAGGCGGCGGTGGTCCTGCAGTCCACCTCGGGCGACAGCTACGGTGCGCGGGTGCGGGACTGGGGGCTGCTCCTCGACGGGCTGCCGCAGGGCGTGGCGGGCGGTTGGACGACAGGTTCGTCGGACCCGGCCCGTGACGTCGAGGGCGTGCTCTCGCTCGACCCGAGCCCGCGGTACGTCGCGCCCTCGCGCTAGTCCGGAGGCGCTTGGCCGCGCCCCGAGCGGCGGGTTAGGGTGTGTCGCTCGCAAAAGCCGAATCGATTCGATCCCAGCCAGACGACGAGGTACCCGATGGTCTCGGTCATCCCCCAGCCCCTGCACGTCGAGCCCGGGACGCGCCACGTCCCCGTCGCCACGCTGGAGGTCCACGCGCTCGGTCTCGAGCGGACCGCCCCGTGGCTCGGTGACCTGGCCGCCTCGCTCCTGAGCGGTCTCGACGGCGTCGCCGCGACGCACGACGACCCGGCGTCCGGCGCCTCGGCGGGTGCCGCGTCGGGCTCCGCGACCCCGACCGCGCTCGTGCTCCGGATCGACGAGCCCGCCGGCCCGGAGGGTTCCACGAGCCCGGAGCGGTACAGCCTCGTCGTGGACGAGGCCGGGGTCACCGCGACCGCCGCCGAGCCCGCCGGGCTGCTCCACGCGGTGCAGACGCTGCGGCAGCTCGTCGAGGCGCCCGGCTCGGGCGAGCCCGCGCGGGTGCCCCACGTCGTCGTGCACGACGCGCCCCGCTACCCCTGGCGCGGCCTGTCCCTGGACCTCGCGCGGACGTTCTTCGGTCTCGACGCGCTGCGCGCCGTGATCGACGTCGCGGCGGCGTACAAGCTCAACGTGCTCCACCTGCACCTCACGGACGACCAGGGCTGGCGCATCGAGTCGCCCTCCCGGCCCGAGCTCGCCAAGCTCTCCTCGGGGAGCGACACGTCCGGCGGTCAGGGCGGGCACCTGTCGCTCGCGGACTTCCGCGCGTTGCAGGACTACGCGGCGGGGCGCTTCGTGCGGGTCGTGCCGGAGATCGACGTCCCCGGCCACATCAACGCGGCGACGCACGTGTACGGCGACCTCATGCCCGACGGCGTCGCGACCGACGCCTACTCCGGCATCGAGGTCGGCTTCTCGCGCCTCACGTTCGACCTGCCCGCCACCGAGCCGTTCCTGCGCGACGTCTTCACGGACCTGGCGCACGCGACGGACGGCGAGCACGTGCACCTCGGCGGCGACGAGGTGCTGAAGATGGAGCCCGCGGAGTACGCGCAGTTCGTCGAGCTGTGCGAGCGCCTGGTGCTCGAGGCCGGCAAGAAGCCGGTCGCGTGGCAGGAGGCCGCGAAGGCGCCGCTGCGCCCGGGCACGATGGTGCAGTACTGGGACACGCACCCCATGGACCTCACGTACCTGGTCGACGCCGCGAAGGCAGGGGCGCGCGTCATCCTGTCGCCGGCGAACCGCGTCTACCTCGACATGCGCTACACGGCCGAGTTCGACCCCGCCCTGGGGCAGGACTGGGCGGGCCTCGTCGAGGTGCGCGACTCCTACGACTGGGAGCCCGAGGAGGTCGTGCCCGGCCTGCCGGTCGAGACGATCGAGGGCGTCGAGGCAGCGGTGTGGACCGAGCGCATCCCGACGCTCGACGCGCTGTTCACCATGCTCCTGCCGCGCCTGAGCGCCGTCGCGGAGGTCGGCTGGACCGCCCCGGACCGCAAGGACTGGGACGGCTTCCGGCGTCGGGTGGCCCGCGAGGCGCACGTCTGGCGCCGCGCGGGGATCGCCTTCCACGAGTCCGCGCAGGTCGACTGGTGACGCGTCAGATCCAGGTCGGCAGCCACATGTGCAGGCGCCAGAACCAGTACGGCACCTGCCACGCGGTCCAGATCGGGTAGAAGAACACGCTGACGGCGCCGATCGTCGTGAGCAGGACCGTGAGCCCCACCTTGACGCGGGCCCGCGCGACCGGCCTGTGCTCGGTGCGTTCGAGC
Organism: Cellulosimicrobium sp. GQ32; assembly: GCF_059758455.1. Lineage (NCBI taxonomy): Bacteria > Bacillati > Actinomycetota > Actinomycetes > Micrococcales > Promicromonosporaceae > Cellulosimicrobium > Cellulosimicrobium sp. GQ32. Next base: position 70,287 of record NZ_JCAXEP010000009.1, read on the forward strand.
GCGAGCGTCATCGCGTAGACGAGCGTGAGGACGACCCACGGCGTGAACACGATCGAGTAGAACGTGAAGATGGTCCGCTCGGCGTAGAGGAACCACGGCGCCCACCCGGCGACGATGCCGCTGAGCACGGCGAGCGCCCGCCAGTCCTTGAGCCGGACGAGCGCCCAGAGCGCGACGAGGATCGCGAGCGCCGCCGTCCACCACAGCACGGGGTTGCCGAGCGACGTGATCGCGCGGGCGCAGCGCTCCACCTCGCACCCCGCCTCGCCGGGGTCGTAGGAGCGCCAGTAGAACGACGTCGGCCGCCACTGGAGGATCCACCCGAGCGGGTGGGCCTCGTACGTGTGCTCGGACGTGAGCCCGTTGTGGAAGTCCCACATCTTGAGGTGGTACTCCCACAGCGACCGCAGTGCGGGCGGGAGCCACTGGACCCCTTCGCCCGGGTGGTCGAGGGCCCACTGGCGCATGTACGCGCCTGGGGTGCGGAACCACGACGTCCAGGCGCCGAGGTAGGCGAGCGCGGCCGTCGGGAGCATGACGAGCGCGGCGGGGATCGCGTCGCGCAGGAGCGCGTCCTCCCACCAGCGCCCGACGCCCGCGGTGCGCCGCGCCGTCGCGTCCCACAGCACCGACACGACGGCGAAGACCGCGAGGAAGTACAGCCCCGACCACTTGACCCCGCACGCGAGGCCCAGCGCGACGGCCGCCGCGAAGCGCCACCACCGCCACCCGAGCCCGGGCCCGTAGCGCCCTATCCGCCCGTCCGCGTCGAGGATCGCCGCGCAGCGGTCCGCGAGGCGCCGGCGGGCCTGCTCGCGGTCGAGCAGCAGGCACCCGAACGCGACGAGCACCCAGATCATGAGCATGTTGTCGAGCAGGCCCGTGCGGGAGTGCACGATCGCCTCGCCGTCCACGGCCATGAGCGCGCCCGCGACGATCCCCATCGCGGTGGAGGCGAACAGACGCCGGGCGATCCGCGCCACGAGCACGACGGCGACCACCCCGACGACCGCGGACGCGATGCGCCACGACCACGGGTTCTCCGCCCCGCCGAAGAACCTCATCCCGAGCGCGATCATCCACTTGCCGAGCGGGGGGTGGACCACGTAGTCGGCGGTCGGGAGGAACGAGCTCACGTCCCCGGCCTCGAACGCCGGGTTCGGCTCCTCGGGCCAGTCGGCCTCGTACCCGACCTGGAGCAGCGTCCACGCCTGCTTGACGTAGTACGTCTCGTCGAACACGAGCGTGCCCGGACGGCCGAGGTTCCACAGCCGCAGCACCGCGGCGACCGCCGCGACGATCGCGACCCCGAGCCACCCCCACAGCCGGTCGTGCGCGGTCGCCCCGAGCGCCAGACGGCGAGGCCCGAGCAGGGCGAGCAGGAGGCGCTCGCGGTGGGTCAGGTCGGGCGCGTCGTCGGCGGCCTGCTCGAGGCGCACCGGCGATCCGTCGGCGTCTGCAGCGACACCGTCGGGCTCGACGCCGGACGCCTGGCCCGACGCGTCGGCGGGCTCGTCGGGGACGTCGGTCGCGTGCCGGGGTCCGGGGTGCGCGTCGGCGGGCGGCTGGGACACGCTGGCCATCGTAGGGGCACAGGGGTGTGGAACCCTGGGAACCATGTCTTCCTCGCCCGACGCGCCCGACGCGCCCGACGCGCCCGACGCGCCCGACGCGCCCGACGCGCCCGACGTGCCCGACGTGCCCGACGCCGACCGGCCCACGACCCCGCGGGAGGCCGGGCACCTGGTGCTCGGCGGCACCCCGATCGGCAACGCGGAGGACGCGAGCCCGCGGCTGCGGCGGCTGCTCGCCGAGGCGGACGTCGTCGCGGCGGAGGACACGCGCCGCCTGCACGCGCTCGCGGCCCGCCTGGGCGTGCAGGTCGGCGGACGTGTCCTCAGCTTCCACGAGCACAACGAGTCGGACCGCGCGGACGACCTGCTCGACGTCGTCGACGGCGGCGGGACGGTGCTCGTCGTGTCCGACGCGGGCATGCCGAGCGTGTCCGACCCCGGTTTCCGCGTCGTCGCGCGCGCGGTCGAGCGCGGGGTCCCGGTCACGACGGCGCCCGGGCCGAGCGCCGTCCTCACCGCCCTCGCGCTCTCGGGGCTCCCGACGGACCGCTTCTGCTTCGAGGGCTTCCTGCCGCGCAAGGCGGGCGACCGGTCGCGTGCGCTCGCCGCGCTCGCCGACGAGCCGCGCACGCTCGTGTTCTTCGAGGCGCCGCACCGCGTGGCGGAGACGCTCGCCGCGATGGCCGAGGCGTTCGGCGCGGACCGGCCGGCCGCCGTCGCGCGCGAGCTCACCAAGACGTACGAGGAGGTGCTGCGCGGTCCTCTCGCCGAGCTCGCGGAGCGCGCGGCTGAGGAGCAGCTCCGCGGGGAGATCTGCGTCGTGGTCGGTGGCGCGCCGCCGCGCGGGCCGGTCCCGCTCGTCGACCTCGTGCCGGGCGTGCTGGCACGCGTCGACGGCGGCGAGCGGCTCAAGGAGGTCGTCGCGGACGTCGCCCAGGACGCGGGGGTCGCGAAGCGCGACCTCTATGCGGCGGCGCTGGAGGCGCGTCGCCGCTGAGCCCGCGCGGGACGGGCCGTCAGCGCCCGACGGCGCTGCTCGGCTCCAGCGCGACGCCCGCCGCGGCGAGCTCCTCGCGCGCCGCGGCGCCGAGCTCGGGCGTGACCGGCACGGTGAGGTCGGTGAGGACCCGGGTGGCGAGGCCGAGCGCGTGGGCGTCGAGCGCCGTCGCGCGCACGCAGTGCGACTCGGCGATGCCGACGACGTCGACCGCCTCGATCCCGGCGTCGCTCAGGACGTCCGCGAGCGGCCGGCCCCCGACGTCGACACCCTCGAACCCGGAGTACGCGGCCTGGTACTCGCCCTTCTTCACCCCGGCGTCGGGCGCGAGGTCGGCCAGCGCGGGGTGCAGCTCGGCGTTCGGGGTGCCCGCGATCCCGTGCGGGGGCCACGTGTCGACGAAGTCCGGCTCCGGGCTCCAGTGCTCGCCCGGGTCGACGTGCCAGTCCTGGGTCGTGACGACGAGGTCGTAGGCGTCGCGGTGGTCGCGCGCATGGTCGGCGATCCGCTGCGCGACGGCGTTCCCGCCCTCGACCCCCAGCTCCCCGCCCTCGCAGAACGTGGGCTGGACGTCGACGACGATCAGCGCGCGGCGCACCGCGGGAGTGTTCTCGCTCATGCGCCCACTCTGCCACCCGCCCCGGGGGCGCGGGGGAGCGCGCTCGCGGGAACGCCGGGAACGTCGGGGACACCGGGCGCGTCCCGCGCGCGGGTGCGAGAGTGGGAGCAGCCGTACCCGAGCACCCGGGAGGACCCGATGAGCGACGACCTGACGCCCGCCGCGACCCCTCCGGCCGGCGCGCCGGAACGCCCGATCGGCTACTGGCTCAAGCTCGTGGACCGACTCATCGACGAGAGCTTCGACGGCGTGTTCCAGCACTCGGGGCTCACGCGCCGGCACTGGCAGGTGCTCAACACCATCCGGGACGGCGTGAGCGAGGAGACGAGCGTCGACGGCGTCCTCTCGCCGTTCACGGGGGCGGCGCCCGGGCCCGGGCACGGGGCGAGCGCCGTGACGGCGGAGATCGACGACCTCGTCCGCCGCGGCTGGGTCGTGCGCGACGGCTCGGGCAGCCTGTCCGTGACCGTCGCGGGCAACCACGCCTACCACGACCTGCTCGACGCGGTGTCGGTCTCGCGCGAGCGGGTCGCGGACGGCATCAGCCGCGCGGAGTACGCCCAGACGGTCGCGACGCTCGAGCGCATGGCGCGCAACCTCGGCTGGACGGGCTGACCGCCGCCCGCGGCGAGCACGTCGCGAGACGCGGCCACGCGGCGTCGGGCAGCAGGCGTACCCTGCGAGACCCGCGACCCGCGCGCACCCCGCGCCCGGGAGCGCCGCACAGAGCTGGAGCACTGCGATGGAGTTCCGCCGGATCCCCGGTCTGCCGCCCTACGTCTTCACCATCATCGACGGGCTCAAGATCGAGGCACGCCGAGCGGGGCGCGACGTCGTCGACCTCGGGTTCGGCAACCCCGACCTGCCCAGCCCGCAGGTCGCGGTCGACAAGCTCGCCGAGGCCGCGCAGAACTCGCGCAACCACCGCTACTCCGCGTCGCGCGGCATCCCCAAGCTCCGCGAGGCCGTCGCCGGCCTGTACCAGCGCCGGTTCGGCGTGAGCCTCGACCCGGACACCGAGATCATCTCGACCATCGGCGCCAAGGAGGGCTTCAGCCACCTCATGTGGGTGCTGCTGCAGCCGGGCGACGTCGCGCTCGTCCCCACCCCGAGCTACCCCATCCACATCTGGGGCCCTTACTTCGCGGGCGCCGACGCGCGCCAGGTCCCCATCGGCGACGGGACCGACGCCGCGGGGTACATCGACCGCATCATCGAGGCGTGGGAGCTGGGCTGGCCCAAGCCGCGCGTCGTCGTGCTGTCGTTCCCGCACAACCCGACGACGACGGTCGCGACCAAGGAGGACCTCCAGCGGCTCGTCGACTGGGCGCGGGACAAGGACGTCGTGCTCGTGCACGACCTCGCGTACGCGGACATGACGTTCGACGGGTTCGAGCCTCCGTCGATCATGGAGTGCGAGGGCGCGCGCGAGGTCGCGGTCGAGCTGTACTCCATGACGAAGTCGTTCTCCATGGCGGGCTGGCGCGTCGCGTTCCTCGTGGGCCGCCGCGACGTCGTCGGGGCGCTCGCCAAGCTCAAGAGCTACCTCGACTACGGCACGTTCCAGCCGATCCAGATCGCCGCGACCGTGACGCTCAACGAGGCGACCGAGTTCCCGCAGGAGATCTCGTCCGTCTACGAGTCACGCCGTGACGCCCTGTACGACGGCCTCCAGCGCATCGGCTGGGAGATCCACAAGCCCGGCGGCACGATGTTCGCGTGGGCCCGCATCCCCGAGCCCTACCGCGACATGGGCTCGATCGAGTTCGCGACGCACCTCGTCGAGGAGTGCGACGTCGCCGTGTCCCCGGGCGTCGGGTTCGGTCCCGGCGGTGACGAGTTCGTGCGGTTCGCGCTCATCGAGAACGAGCACCGCATCGGTCAGGCGATCCGCGGTCTCAAGCGCGGCCTCACCCGGCTGGCGTAGGCGTCGTCCCCGTCCACACGTCGTCCCCGCGCAGCACGGCGTCGGCACCGCCGTCGTCGTAGATCGTCTGCCCGGTGACGTGGGTGTTCGCGGGGTCGGTGAGCCACAGCAGCAGGCTCGCGACCGACTCGGGCGACTGGTGCCCGTGCAGGGGCATCGGGACGGCGGCGTCGACCATGGCGGCGGACTCCGGGGTCGCGAGCAGCTCGGACGTCATGGGCGTGAGCACCGTCCCCGGGGCGACGGCGTTGAGCGGGATCCCTCGACCCGCCCACGCCGGGGTGACGCACTCGCGCCGTACCCACCGCGAGAGCGCCCGCTTGGACGACGGGTAGCTGAGGTAGCCGACCGCAGGCCCCTGGTCCGCGAGCGTCGCGGCGACGCGCAACGCCGTGCCCTCGTCGTCCGCGAGGCACGCGGCGACGAGCTCGTCGGACACCGGCTGGAGGGTCGCCATGGACGAGACGACGGCGACGCGGGGCGCGTCCGACCGGTCGAGCGCCGGGAGCAGCGCCGTGAGGAGCCGCGTGACGCCGAAGAAGTTCACGGCGACGGTCTTCGGCACCGGGGCGGAGATGCCCGCGCACGCGATGGCCGCGTCGACGCGCCCGTCGGTGAGCGTCGTGACGCGGTCGACGGCGCGTGCCCGGCCGTCGGGGGTGCTCAGGTCGGCCTCGACCTCGGCGTCGCGCAGGTCGACACCCACCACGCGGTCTCCTCGGTCGCGCAGCAGCGCCGCGGTGGACGCACCGACTCCCGACGCCGAACCCGTGACCACGTACGTCCGCGACATGCGTACCGACCTCCTCGCCGGCCCCTCCGGCCCTCGGAGGAGCTTCCGGTACCAGCGTGCCTCGCCGCGGGCGGGCGCGTGGTCGCCGAAGGACCGGGGCGGCGTGCCAGAGGTCCTGAGGGGCCAGGGCCAGGCCGGCGCCGCCGTCGGTGGCGTCCGACCGTGCCGCCCCAGGTACCTGTCGACCTGGCGCCCCGCCGCGGCGAGCGCGGCCCGTGCGACGGCGCCCGCGGCGCGCGACGATGGGCGCATGCCCACGAACCGGACGGTCGCGCGTCGGGCCTGGCCCGCGCCCGTGGTGGGGGCCGTCGTGGTGCTGCTGGCAGCGTGCACGCCCGACGACGGTCCGGAACCCGCCCCGGGCCCGTCGGTCACGACGGCCACCGCCGAGCCGAGCGAACCCGCGGAGCCGAGCACCCCGGCGCCCGCGCCGGAGCCTGGGCTCGTCATCGTGCCCGAGGTGCGGGTGGACGTGACCGAGGTGGCGACCGGGCTGCCCGCCCCATGGGCGCTCGCGGCGCTCGCGGACGGGACGCTGCTCGTGTCGCTGCGCGACGAGCGCCGGCTCGTCGTCGTGGACCCGGCGACGGGCGCCGTCGAGCCGGTCACGGGACCGGGTGCGGACGACCTGCGCGACGGCACGGTCGCGACGGGCGAGTCGGGTCTGCTCGGGGTCGCGGTCGGGCCCGAGGGCGGCTCGGCGCCGGGGGAGGTGTTCGTCTACCGGACCGCGGACGGCGGCAACGAGGTCCTGCGGGGGACGCTCGCCGGTCGCGAGCTGTCGGCCCTCATCCCAGTCCTCCGAGGCGTCCCCGCAGCCTCCACGCACGACGGCGGCCGGCTCGCGTTCGGGCCGGACGGCTTCCTGTACGTGACGACGGGAGACGCGCAGCAGCGCGGTGCGGCGCAGGTCGCGGGTGCGCTCAACGGCAAGATCCTGCGCCTGACGGTCGACGGCGAGCCCGCGCCGGGGAACCCGGACCCGGACTCGCCGGTGTGGAGCCTCGGCCACCGCAACGTCCAGGGCGTGGCGTGGGACGTGACGGGCCGCATGCTCGCGTCGGAGTTCGGGCAGGACACGTTCGACGAGCTCAACGTCGTCGTGCCGGGCGGGAACTACGGCTGGCCGGAGGTCGAGGGGGTCGGTGGCGAGGCGGCGGGTTTCGTCGACCCGGTGGCGACGTGGTCGACGTCGGACGCCTCCCCGAGCGGGCTGGCCGTGACCCGCGAGGGCGCGTACCTGGCGGGGCTGCGGGGCCAGACCTTGTGGCGCGTGCCGTTCGCGACGCCCGACGGCGGGACGTCGGCCGACGCGTTCGGCGCGCCCCAGGCGGTGCTCACGGACCGGGGTCGGCTGCGCGCCGTCCTCGTGGACCCGTCGTCGCCGCCCGGCGACGACGGGAGCTCCGTGCTGTACGTGCTGACGAACAACACCGACGGGCGAGGAGACCCGCGTGACGGCGACGACCGGCTGCTCCGGGTGGCGGTGACCCCGGCGGGCTGACCAGTCGGTTTGGAGTGGGATAACGAATCGGTTACGGTCGAGTGTCTCGCGTTGCCGCTCACCGGGGACAGGTGTATTGGCCGGCCGTGGGACGCGGTCTCCAGGAGAGCACCCAGGGTGCCAGGGGTCCGCAGGACGGCCGGATCGGCTGGTCGAACCGGGTGACGCCCGCGCCGTGGCGCGGGACGGCCCCGGGGCGCGCGTGCGCCGTCGACCCCCGTGCCCGGGACCCCCGACGACTGGACCAGAGTGCACAACCCCTTCCGCTTCCGCGCGCCCAAGAACCGTGACACCGAGACGACGGCCTCGGACGTCACCCTCGACGACACCACGCCCGAGACCCCGAGCCGCCGCGCCGCCCGCTCCGCGCGGACCCTGCGCACGACGCGCCGCCGCCGCTGGTCGATCGTCACGGCGGCCACCGCCGTCGCGCTCGTCGGCTCCGGCGCCGTCGCGTACGGCGAGGCCAACAAGACCGTGACGATCGACGTCGACGGCGAGCTGACCACCGTCAGCACGCTCGCCGGCTCGGTGTCCGGCGCGCTCGACGCCGCCGGGATCGAGGTCGGCGCGCGCGACCAGGTCGCGCCCGACCCCGCGTCGGCCCTCGACGACGGCGACGAGGTCGTGGTGCGCCTCGGCAAGCAGGTCACCGTCCAGGCCGACGGCGAGCAGTCCGACGTCTGGCTCACCGCGCTCGACGCGGACGAGGCGCTGGAGACCCTCGCCGAGCGCGGGGGCGACGTGCGCCTCGTCGCGTCGCGGTCGGGAGAGCGCGCGTCGCTCGACCTGCGCCTCGACACCGACGGTCCGGTGAACGTCGTGGCCGACGGCGAGACGACGGTCGCGCCCGACGGCAGCATCGGCATCCCCGCGATCCTCGACCAGCAGGGCATCGAGCTCGGCGAGCTCGACCGGGTGAGCGTCCAGCGCGTCGAGGCACCCGAGCCGGGCGCCCCGACGGTCTCGCTCGTCGTCCAGCGCGTCGTCGTCGAGCAGCAGCAGACGACGACCCCCGTGCCCCACGAGACCGTCCAGAAGGAAGACGCGTCGCGCTACAGCGACGACCCGGCCGTCGTCTCGCAGAAGGGGGCCGACGGCGTCACGACGACGACCTTCGAGGTGACCCTCGTGGACGGCGTCGAGGAGTCGCGCGAGCAGCTCACCCAGGAGGTCACGACCGCCCCGGTCGACCAGGTCGTCGTCAAGGGGACCAAGGAGCGGCCGAAGGACCCTCGTGCGCTCGGGCAGCTCATGGCCGCCGAGCGCGGCTGGACCGGGTCGCAGTGGACGTGCCTCGAGAAGCTGTGGACCAAGGAGTCCAACTGGAACCCCAGGGCGGACAACCCGACGTCGAGCGCCTACGGCATCCCGCAGTCGCTGCCCGGCTCGAAGATGGCGAGCAAGGGCGCCGACTGGGCGACCAACCCCGCGACGCAGATCGCGTGGGGCCTGGACTACATCGCCGGCTCGTACGGCTCGCCGTGCGGCGCGTGGTCCCACTCGCAGGCCACCAACTGGTACTGAGCGCAGACCTCCCGAGCCGACCCGGCTCCCGACGGGCCCGTGACCTCCGAGGTCGCGGGCCCGTCGACGTCCGGCGGCCCCGAGACCGCCCCGCGGCGCGTTGCGCGGGCCGACTAAGATCGCCCGCATGACCCACATCCTCTCGGCCGTGGCGTGGCCGTATGCCAACGGGCCGCGCCACATCGGCCACGTCGCAGGTTTCGGTGTCCCGTCGGACGTCTTCAGCCGGCACATGCGCATGGCGGGTCACGACGTCCTCATGGTCTCGGGCACCGACGAGCACGGCACGCCGATCCTCGTCCAGGCCGACAAGGAGGGCGTGACCCCCCAGGAGCTCGCGGACCGGTACAACCGCGTCATCGTCGAGGACCTGCACCAGCTCGGGCTGTCGTACGACCTCTTCACGCGGACCACGACGCGCAACCACTACGCCGTCGTGCAGGAGATGTTCCGCACGGTCCACAAGAACGGGTACATGGTCGAGCAGACGACCATGGGCGCGATCTCGCCGTCGACGGGCCGCACGCTGCCGGACCGCTACATCGAGGGCACCTGCCCCATCTGCGGGTACGACGGCGCGCGCGGCGACCAGTGCGACAACTGCGGCAACCAGCTCGACGCGATCGACCTCATCAACCCGCACAGCCGCATCAACGGCGAGACGCCGAAGTTCGTCGAGTCGAACCACTTCTTCCTCGACCTGCCCGCGTTCGTCGACGCGCTGGGGGACTGGCTGCGCACGCGCACCGCGTGGCGCCCGAACGTCCTGAAGTTCTCGCTCAACCTGCTCGACGACGTGCGCCCGCGCGCCATGACGCGCGACATCGACTGGGGCATCCCGGTCCCGCTGCCCGGGTGGGAGGAGAACTCGAGCAAGCGCCTGTACGTGTGGTTCGACGCGGTGATCGGGTACCTCTCGGCGTCGATCGAGTGGGCGCGGCGCAGCGGCGACCCCGACGCGTGGCGCGCGTTCTGGAACGACCCCGAGGCGCGCTCGTACTACTTCATGGGCAAGGACAACATCACGTTCCACTCCCAGATCTGGCCGGCCGAGCTGCTCGGCTACGACGGCCGCGGGAGCAAGGGCGGGGCGCCGGGCCCGTACGGGAACCTCCAGCTCCCGACGGAGGTCGTGTCGAGCGAGTTCCTCAACGTCGAGGGCCAGAAGTTCTCGTCCTCGCGCGGCGTCGTCATCTACGTGCGCGACATGCTGGCCCGTTACCAGCCGGACGCGTTCCGGTACTACGTGGCGTCGGCCGGGCCGGAGACGCAGGACGTCGACTTCACGTGGGCGGACTTCCAGCGCCGCACGAACGACGAGCTCGTGGCCGGCTGGGGCAATCTCGTGAACCGCACGGCGAACCTCGTGCACAAGAACTTCGGCGCCATCCCGGAGCCGGGGCAGCGCCAGCCGATCGACGAGGGCGTCCTCGCGACGACGACGACCGCGTTCGGCCGCGTGGGCGAGCTCATCGCGACGCACCGCCAGCGCGCCGCCGTCGCCGAGGCCATGAAGACGGTCGGCGAGGTGAACAAGTACGTGTCGGACACCGAGCCCTGGAAGCTCAAGACCGACCCGGACCGCCTCGCGACCGTGCTGCACACCGTGACCCAGGCGGTGAGCGACCTCAACACGATCCTGTCGCCGTTCCTGCCGCACTCGGCGCAGCAGGTGCACGAGGCGTTCGGCGGCACGGGCACGTTCGCCGCCCAGCCGCGCATCGACGAGGTGACCGACCTCGACGACGACTCGCGCCGCTACCCGATCATCACGGGCGACTACCGTGCCGAGGGCCTGGCGACGTGGGAGCCGAAGGCCGTCGTGCCGGGCACCCCGGTGGGCAAGCCGACGCCGGTGTTCACCAAGCTCGACGACTCGATCGTCGAGGAGGAGCTCGACCGCCTGCGCGAGACCGCCTGACCGTGGCGAAGCAGCGCGAGCGCGGGTGGCCGCCCGACCCGGAGCACCTGCCCGTCCCCGTAGTGGACAACCACACGCACCTCGACTCGATCGCGCAGGTCCTGCCCGACGACGTCCCCGCCCCGAGCGTCGCGGACCACCTCGCGCGGGCGGCGGCCGTCGGGGTGGACCGGATCGTGCAGGTCGGCTGCGACCTGCCGTCGGCCCGCTGGACCGACGCCCTGCTGCGCGGCGACCAGGCGATCTGGGGGGTCGAGCAGGCGGATCCGGCGCGTCCCGAGGCGGGGACGAGCCAAGATCACCTGGTCGGCCGCGCGGGGACGGGGGTGCGGCGGCTGCTCGGGGCCGTCGCGATCCATCCCAACGAGGCGGTGCTGCACGGCGGGGTGCGGGAGATCGGGCCGGACGGGCTCGAGCCCGACCCGCAGGCGCACCACGACGTGGGGCTCGACGACGCGGTCGCCGAGATCGCCGCGATCGCGCGTGGCAACGACCGCGTGCGGGCGATCGGCGAGACGGGGATGGACCTGTTCCGTACAGGTCCGCAGGGCGAGGCAGTACAGCGCGAGGCGTTCCGCGCGCACGTGGCGCTCGCGAAGGAGCTGGGCCTCGCGCTGCAGATCCACGACCGTGACGCCCACGCCGAGGTGCTCGACGTGCTCGCGCGCGACGGTGCTCCGGAGCGGACGGTCTTCCACTGCTACTCGGGTGACGCCGCGATGGCCCGGTTCTGCGCGGACCAGGGCTGGTACCTGTCCTTCGCCGGCCCGGTGACGTTCCGCGCGAACGACGAGCTGCGTGCCGCCCTGCGGGAGGTGCCGCTCGGGCAGGTGCTGGTGGAGACCGACGCGCCCTACCTCACGCCGCACCCGTACCGCGGCCGTCCCAACGCCCCGTACGTGCTGCCGACGACCGTGCGTACGGTCGCCGAGGTCGTCGACCTGCCGCTCGCGGACGTGTGCGAGCGCCTCGCCGCGACGTCGGTCGCGGTCTACGGGACCTGGTGACGCGGGCCGGAGGAGCGCTACCCGTCTCCGCCCGTTCCGGGCGAACCGGAGGTTTCGTCCTGGGTCACGTTTCGGCTACGGTCGGGTCCGTGCGTCGCGCGCCGTGCGCCGACGACGTGCCCCACCTCGCCCCCGGCGGTCGCCGAGGGCCGCTTCCCCGCAGAAGGGACCGCGCGCGTGCTCGCACCTGACGGAACCGGTCGCCGCCGCCTGCAACGGCTGGCGGCCCAGGGCGTCGTCGTCGCGAGCCTGGTGGTCGTCACGGGTGCGTTCGCCTCGCTCCAGAAGAGCGTCACGCTCGACGTGGACGGCGAGCTGCACGACGTCTCCGCGTACGGGCGCACGGTCGCCGAGGTGCTCGACTACCAGGACGTCGCGATCGGCGCGGAGGACCTCGTCGAGCCGGGCCTGTCGGACCCCGCGCGCGACGGCAGCACGATCGTCGTCCGGTCGAGCCACGACGTGACGATCGAGATCGACGGCCAGGTCCAGACGATCTCGACGACCGCGCGCACCGTCGGGGAGCTCCTCACGTACCTCGGGCCGCGCGCCGAGGGCGCCGTCACCGAGGTCTCGCGCACGCAGGCGCTCGGCCGCGACCCGATCCGGGTCTCCACGCTCAAGACCGTGCACGTCGCCGTCGACGGCGCCGTCATGCCCATCACGACCGCGGAGCCCACGGTGCGCGGCGTCCTCGCGACGGCGGGCATCGTGCTCGCCGAGGGCGACAGCACGTCCGCGCCGCTCGACGCGGCCGCGGTCGACGGCATGCTCGTCCTCGTGAGCCGGGCCGCCGCGTCCGCGACGACCGTCACCGAGGTGCTGCCCTTCGCCACGGAGGAGGTCGAGGACCCGAACCTGCCGAGGGGGCACCGGGTCGTCGTCCAGTCCGGCCGCGTGGGCGAGGCGACCACGACGTACGCCGTCCAGACGCTCGGCGGCGCCGAGGTCTCGCGCACGGTCCTCACGCGCACGGTCACGACGGAACCGCGCGACGAGATCATCAAGATCGGGACGATGGACATCTCCGTCTCGGTGGACCCGGGCTCGGCCCGCGCGATCGGCCGTTCGCTCGCGGCCCAGCGCGGCTGGGGCGACGACCAGTTCGTCTGCCTCGACAAGCTCTGGACCAAGGAGAGCAACTGGCGCGTCGACGCCGACAACCCGAGCTCGAGCGCGTACGGGATCCCGCAGGCGCTGCCCGGGTCCAAGATGTCGAGCGCGGGGGCCGACTGGCGCACCAACCCGGCGACCCAGATCACCTGGGGCCTCGGGTACATCGAGGGTCGGTACGGCACGCCGTGCTCGGCGTGGTCCCACTCGGTGGCCAAGGGCTGGTACTGAGTCCGGTCCCGCTCCTCGTGCCGATGCGGCGCGGCGCCCGCGGTCCTCGTGCCGCCGCGGCGCGCTAGGACTCGAGCATCTCCAGGTAGTGCGGGTTCTGCATGATCCCCAGCACGTTGCCGAACGGGTCGACCACGGACGCGGTGACGAAGCCCGTGCCCTCCCCGCGCTCGACGACGCCCTCGTACTCGGTCGCGCCGAGCGCGAGCAGCCGGGCGAACGCGTCGCGTACGTCGTCGACGTGCCAGTTGACGATCGCGCCCCCCGAGGTCTCCGGCTGCGGGCGCGGGGACCACGAGCGGGCGATGATGCCGAGCTCGTCCTGGCGGTCACCGACCCGGAACTCCACGTACCCACCCGGCACCACGTAGTACGGGTCCGTCCCGAGGACCTCCGCGTACCACGCGGACGCGGCCTCCAGGTCGTCGGCCCACAGGTTCAGCGTCGCCATCCCACGCAGCATGCTCGTCTCCCTCGTCGTCGTCCCGGGGGCGCTGCCCAGGGACCGCGGTCGTCGACCCGGCGGGACCGACACCACGACCGTAGGACGCCATGCGGAACGTTCGGTTCCGCATGCTGGGGCAGGATGGGATCCGTGCTCGACACCTCGGTCCGCCTCCTGCGCCTGCTCGCGCTCCTGCCGTCGCGGCCCACGTGGTCGGGCCCCGACCTGGCGGAGCGGCTCGGCGTCACGACCCGCACGGTCCGCAACGACGTCGAGCGGCTGCGGCTCCTGGGGTACGAGGTGCGCTCGGCGCCGGGGACCGCGGGCGGCTACCGGCTCGGGTCGGGGGCCGCGCTCCCGCCGCTCCTGCTGGACGACGAGGAGGCGGCCGTCGTCGCGGTGTCGCTGCGGGCCGCCGCCACGGGGTCGATCACGGGGGTCGAGGACGCCGCCCGCCGCGCGCTCGTCAAGCTCGACACCGTGCTGCCCGCCCGGCTGCGCGCCCGGGCGGACGCGCTGCGCGCCGCAGTCGCGAGCGCGCCGGTGGGCGGTCCCGCCGTCGACGCGCGGTTGCTCGCCGACGTCGCGGCGGCCGTCGCTGCCCGGACCGGTCTGCGGCTCGAGTACGAGGCGCACGACGGCACGGTGACGCACCGCGCGGTCGAGCCGTACCGGCTCGTCCACGTCGGTCGGCGGTGGTACCTGCTGGCGTTCGACCTCGACCGGGACGACTGGCGGACGTTCCGGGTGGACCGGCTGCGCCTGCGCACACCGGGCGGCCCGCGCTTCGTGCCGCGCCCCGTGCCGGGTGGTGACGCCGTCGCGTACGTGGTCCGCGGCGTGGGGTCGATCGCGTGGGCACACCCCGCCCGCGTGCGCCTGCACGCGCCGGCGAGCGTCGTGGCGGACCGGGTCGGACCGGGCACGGGCGTGCTCGTCGACGACGGCCCGGACGCGTGCGTGCTCGAGACCGGGGGGACGTCGCTCGCCCAGCTCGCGGGGTTCCTGCTGGGCCTCGACGTCGACCTCACGGTGCTCGACCCGCCCGAGCTCGCAGAGACGCTGGCGCGGGTCGGGGCACGCGCTGCACGGTCGGGGCGTGCGAGATCGGCCGCGGCGGAGGTGCCATCGCGCGTGACGCCGACGGTGACGTCGGGTGAGAAGCGCGTGGAGGCGCCCCTGACATAGGCGTCGAAATCCGGACAGAACCTCCCAGTTTAGCGGCCTGGGGGTTGGACTTCGATAACGGATCGGTTACGGTCGAACGTCGCTCGCGCGTGAACGGCACGCTGCCACGGTCCTTCCGGACCGCGGGAGAGGTGCCCGGACCACGCGGGCGGTGCGCCGTCGTCGGGCCCTGGGGAAGGGGCGCCGGGGTGGCGCCGGCAGCCGGATCGGCCGCTCGAGACCCGCGGACGCACGTGTGCGCCCGCCGCGGAGGACGCACGTCCGCCGCGGGCCGCGGGTGGTGCGTACGCGCCGTCGAGCACCCGTGCCCGGGACCCCCGACGACTGGACCCGAGTGAAGAACCCCTTCCACCGGACCGCTGACGCGGCCGGCGCCCCCGAGGGCGCCGACATCACCCCCGACACCACCGAGACCCTCGCGGAGAGCCCCCAGAGCCCCGCGACCACCACCGCGCACCGTCGCCGCCGCTGGCCGCTCGTCGCCGGCGCGACCACCGTCGTGCTCCTCGCGACCGGTGCCGTCGCCTACGGCCAGGCGCGCAAGACCGTCGAGCTCGACGTCGACGGCCAGATCACCACCGTCACGACCTTCGCCGGGTCGGTCGAGGGCCTGCTCGCCGAGCAGGACGTCGCCGTGGGCGACCGCGACCTCGTCGTCCCCGACGTCGACTCGGCCCTGCGCGGCGGCGGCGACGTCGTCGTGCGCTACGGGCGCGAGGTGCCCGTCCAGGTCGACGGCTCCCAGTCCTCCGTCTGGCTGACCGCGCTCGACGCGGACGAGGCCCTGACGACCCTCGCCTCGCGCGGCAGCGACGTGCGCCTCGTGGCGTCGCGCTCCGGTGAGCGCGCGTCCCTCCCGATCCGCCTCGACGCGGACGGCCCCGTGAACGTCGTCGCGGACGGCGAGACGAAGGTCGCGCCCGACGGCAGCATCGGCATCGACGCGATCCTCGACCAGCAGGGCGTCCAGCTCGGCGAGCTCGACCGTGTCCACGTGGAGAAGTCCGACCAGCTCGCCGCGGCCCAGGCCGACGCCGCTGCCGAGGCGGCACCCGCCGCGGACGCCGACGCCACCGCCGCCGCCGAGGACGCCGAGGCCGCGGCGGACGCTCCGGTCTCGCTCGTCGTGCAGCGTGTGAAGGTCGAGGAGGTGCCCACCGAGAAGGCCGTCCCGTTCGAGACGGTCACCGAGGAGGACGCCAACCGCTTCAAGGACCTCGACCCCGTCGTGAAGCAGGAGGGCGTCGAGGGCGTCCACACGACCGTGCACCGTGTCACGACGGTCGACGGCGCCGAGGAGTCGCGCGAGCTCGTCTCCGAAGGCGTCACCACGCCCCCGGTGAACAAGATCCTCGTGCAGGGCACCAAGGAGCGCCCCAAGCCGCAGCCGAAGGTCGAGACGCAGCAGCGCTCGTCGTCGTCTTCCTCCTCCTCGTCGTCGGGCGGGTCGTCCGCGCCGGCTGCGAACCTCGGCTCCGCCCCCGGCGGCGTCTGGGGTGCGCTCGCGCAGTGCGAGTCGGGTGGCAACCCCGCGACGAACACGGGCAACGGCTACTACGGCCTCTACCAGTTCTCGCTCTCCACGTGGCAGGCGATGGGTGGCTCCGGCCTCCCGTCGGAGGCCTCGGCCGCCGAGCAGACGCAGCGCGCCCAGGCGCTCCAGGCCCGCTCGGGCTGGGGCCAGTGGCCCGCGTGCGCGGCCAAGCTGGGTCTCCTCTGACCCGCTAGCAGGACCCGCGGCCGCCCGACGGCCGCATCGCGGAGGGCGGGGCGCACGGCGCCCCGCCCTCCCGCCGTCCCCCGGGGTGTCCGGACCGGGCCCGCCCCGGTCGGTAGGCTTCGTGTCATGAGCGACACCCGCGGTGCCCTGCTGGGTCCGGCCGAGATCCGTGACCTGGCGGGCAGCCTCGGCGTCCGCCCCACCAAGACCCTCGGTCAGAACTTCGTCCACGACGGCGGCACGGTCCGCAAGATCGTGCGGGCCGCGGACGTGCGCCCGGGGGAGCGCGTCGTCGAGGTGGGGCCGGGGCTCGGCTCGCTCACTCTGGGACTCCTGGAGGCCGGGGCGAGCGTCGTCGCGGTCGAGATCGACCCGGTCCTCGCGAAGCAGCTCCCCACGACGGTCGCGGCGCACGTCCCCGACCTCGGGGACCGGCTCGAGGTCGTCGGCGCGGACGCGCTGGAGGTCACGACCCTGCCCGGTGAGCCGCCGACGGCGCTCGTCGCCAACCTCCCGTACAACGTCGCGGTGCCCGTGCTGCTCACGTTCCTCGAGCGGTTCGACTCGCTCGAGCGCGTGCTCGTCATGGTGCAGGCCGAGGTCGCGGACCGGCTCGCGGCCCCGCCCGGGTCGCGCACGTACGGCGTGCCGTCGGTCAAGGCCGCCTGGTACGCCGACGCCCGCCGCGCGGGGACGATCGGCCGCAGCGTGTTCTGGCCCGTGCCGAACGTCGACTCCGCGCTCGTCGCGCTCGACCGTCGCGAGCCGCCGACCACGACCGCGACGCGCGAGCAGGTGTTCGCCGTCGTCGACGCGGCCTTCGCGCAGCGGCGCAAGATGCTGCGCTCCGCGCTGTCCGGTCTCGCCGGCTCCGCGAGCGTGGCCGCCGAGGTGCTCGAGGCCGCCGACGTCGACCCGCAGGCGCGCGGCGAGGTGCTGGACGTCGCCGCCTTCGCGCGCGTCGCCGAGCAGCTCGTCCTGCGGGGCGGCCTGGACAAGCACCCCGCCCGCGGCGCGGCACCCGTGGAGCGTCGTACCGGACGACCTGGCACAGTGGACGCGTGACACCCCCGCGACCGCCGCGCATCGCCCTCGCGCCACCCCCGTCCGTCCGCGTGCGCGCACCCGGCAAGGTCAACCTCTCGTTGCGGGTCGGAGCGCTCCAGGACGACGGCTACCACCCGCTCGTGACGATCTTCCAGGCCGTCGGGCTCAGCGAGGACGTCGTCGCCCACCAGGTGCCGCCGGGATCGGGCGTCTCGCTCAGCGTGACCGGCCTCCAGGCCGACGTGGTGCCGACCGACGAGACGAACCTCGCGTGGCGGGCCGCCGTCGCGCTCGCCGAGCACGTGGGCGTCGACCCCGACGTGCGGCTCGAGGTCCACAAGGAGGTCCCCGTCGCGGGCGGCATGGCGGGCGGGTCCGCCGACGCCGCCGCCGCGCTCGTCGCGTGCGACGCGCTGTGGGACGCCGGGGTGCCCCGCGCCGACCTGGTCCGCCTCGCCGCGGGGCTCGGGGCCGACGTCGCGTTCGGGCTCGTGGGGCACACCGCCGTCGGGACGGGGCGGGGCGACGTGCTCACGCCCGCGATGACGCGCGGCGAGTTCCACTGGGTCTTCGCCGTCCAGGCGGAGGGGCTCTCCACGCCCGAGGTCTACCGCACGTTCGACGAGACCGTCGGCGGCCCGGCCGAGCTCGACCTCGCCGACGACACCGCGCTCATGCAGGCGCTGCGCGCGGGCGACGCCGTCGGGCTCGGGCAGGTGCTCCGCAACGACCTCCAGGGCCCCGCCCTTGCCCTGCGCCCCGAGCTCCAGCGGACGATCGACGTCGCGACCGAGGCCGGCGCGCTCGGCGCGATCGTCTCCGGCTCCGGGCCGACAGTCGCCGCCCTCGCGCGCAGCAGGCAGCACGCGCTCGCGATCGCCGCGTCGTGGACCGCGAACGACGCGTGCGACACCGTCTGGTGCACCACCGCCCCCGCCGCCGGCGCGCGCGTCGTCGCCCACTGACGAGCCCGGCCCCCGCCCGAGTGCACGCCTGATCGCGCGAGGTAGAGCCGTGGTCACGCGAGGTAGAGCCGTGGTCACGCGAGGTAGAGCCGTGGTCACGCGAGGTAGAGCCGTGGTCACGCGAGGTAGAGCCGTGGTCACGCGAGGTAGAGCCGTCGTCACCCTGCCCGACGGCGTGTGGTCGCCCTGGGTGGTCGGGGTGGGTGGTGGTGCCGCGTCGACCATCCGCCGCTCGTTCCTCGCGGCTCCCGTGTTCTCGGTCGGGATCGTCCTGCGTTGGTCAGCTCACTCCGGACGATCCCTCGTTTCAGGCCCGCCACGGCGCGGCACCACCACCCGCCCTGCCCGACGTCGTCTCGCCCTGGTCGTTGCTCACCCGGGCGGCCGCTCACGGGGTCGGGTCGTCCCGCTCCGCACCGCTCCGCACCGCGCCGCCAGCACCGCCCTTGGTGCCGGGCCGCGTCGGGACGGTGCCGAGCGGGCGGGTCTGTCGCCACGGCCTGCCTGGCCGACTCCGGGTCGCTTGATCCGACACAAGGCCGCGCGACCCGGGCGACCCGACCGCGGCGGCAGGCGACCAGCCGCCGTCGGGCAGGACTGCGGCTCTACCTCGCGTGACCATGGCTCTACCTCGCGTGACCATGGCTCTACCTCGCGTGATCAGGTGTGCGCTCCGGCGGGCCGGGTCATCGGGCGTGCTCTCGGATCCAGGCGAGCTGGCGGGCGAAGCGGTAGGCCTGGCCGCCCTCGTGCTCGTTGAAACGGTAGACGTCGATCGCGCGCGCGACGTCCCCGGCACCCGCGCCGGCGGCCCAGCCGTTGTAGGCCGCGTACACCGTGGACGGCGGGCAGACCGGGTCCATCAGGGCGACCGAGAACAGGGCGGGGGCGGTCGCGCGGCGGGCGAGGCTCGCGCCGTCGAGGTAGGAGAGGGTGCGGAAGACGGCGTCCTCGTGCTCGCGGTGGACGGCGAGGTAGCGCGTGATCTCCGAGTATGGCGGACGGTCCGTGATCTCGACGGCGCGCCGGTAGTGGGTGAGGAACGGGACGTCGGGCATCGCGGCGACGAGGCCCTCGGTGAGGCCGGCGACGGCGATGGTCAGGCCGCCGCCCTGGCTCACCCCGGTCACGGCGACGCGGGCGGCGTCGATGCCGTCGACCGTCCGCACGGCGTCGACCGCCCGCACGGCGTCGGTGATGACGCGGCGGTAGTAGTGCTCGTGCGGGTCGAGGATGCCGCGCGTCAGGAAGCCGGGCGTGGCCGGGCCCGATCCGACCGGGTCGGGCGTGTCACCCCCGGCACCCCAGCCGCTGCCCTGACCGCGCGTGTCGACGACGAGGTGCGCGTAGCCCGCGCTCGCCCACAGCAGGTGCTCGTGGGGCAGGCCACGGCCGCCCCCGTAACCCAGGTACTCGACCACGGCGGTGAGCGGTGGGCCGTCCCCGGCGGCCGCGGCGCGCGCGGCTGCGGCGGGCCGCACGAGCCAGGCCTTGACCGGCTGGCCGTCGAAACCCGGGAACGTGACGTCGTCGACCACGACCGTCTCCAGCCCGGCGTCGACGCGCTCGAGCCGGACGGTCTCGGCGAGGTCGCCGCCGGCCGCGCGGGACCCGTCCAGGGTGCGCGCCCAGAACGCGTCGAGGTCAGCGGGCTCGTCGAGCGCGGGCGCGTAGGCCTCGAGCTCGGCGAGGGGCAGGTCGAAGAGCGGCACGGTGGCGATCCTCCGGGGTGCGCATAAGTCTGATGTCGGACATCGACGTCGGGTCGGGACGACTCTAGCGCCGCCGCGAGGACCGCCGGGCCACGCTAATAATGCGCATCATCCCTTTGACCCGCGCGGGGCCCGTGCAGCGAGACTGCCACCAGCCGCCGCCGCGCGCGCGGCGCCCGGTCGGCGACGAGGCCGCCGGTGAGGAACCGATGGAGGTCCCCCTGTGAGAACCCGAGCAGCAGCACCCCGCCGTAGACGCGGCGTCACGACGACGGCGGTCGCCGCCCTGGCGGCGCTGGTGGCCGCCGGCGCGGTCGCCCCGGCCGTGGCCGTGCCGTCGCCGGCAGCCGTCGTCCCCGCAGCGGTGAGCGAGGCAGCGGTCGACGCCCCGTCCGCGTCCGACCTCCCGGTCTTCGAGTACCGCGGCGTGATCACCGACAAGGAGTCGATGACCTACAACCCGACGGACGAGTTCATCTTCCCGAGCGTCTTCCACGCGGGCGCCTACCTCGACGACCCGTTGGGGGAGTGGTACCTCTACTACGCCCCGCACGACTCCCCGGGCGGGATCTCGCTCATGTACGCCGACTCGCTCGAGGGCCCGTGGACGGAGTACGCGCACAACCCGATCGTCGCGAACGAGTGGCTGCCCTTCTACGAGCGCGTCTCGCACGTCTCGTCGCCCGACGTCCTGTGGGACGACGCGGCGGACGAGGTGCTGCTGTACTTCCACGGCGAGAACTCGACGACCCGATGGGCGACGTCGCCCGACGGTGTGACGTTCGACGACTCCGGGGTCGCGGTCACCAACGCCGACGGCGGTGCCGGGACCACCGAGACGTCGTACGCGCGCGTCGTCGAGCACCCCGACCCCTCGTCCGGGTACCGCTTCGCGATGACGTACATGCAGAACCGGACCGACAACATCCGGCGCATCAAGGTGGCCGAGTCGGTCGACGGCAAGGCGTGGGACGTGCGGCCCGACCCGCTCGTCGTGCCCGACGCCGCGACCGGGACCAACGTGTCCGGCGGCAACCTGTGGGAGTGGGAGGGCCAGCTCTACGTGGTCTACCACGGGTCCACGGGCATCACGTTCGCCCGCACGCTCGACCCGACGATGACGCAGGTCGGGCCGCGGTGGGAGCTCCACAAGGCCAGCGGTGTCGGTGAGGACACCGGCCGGGTGGCCGCGCCCGAGATCGTGACCGACGGCGACGAGACCTACCTCTTCTACGAGTCCGGCGACCGGCTGGGCGCGACGATCGCGTGGGCGCAGCGCGATCCCGACGCGGTCCGGCCGCCGGAGCCGGGCCAGGACCCCGACCCGCTGCGCGAGCAGTGCAGCGGCGCCGCGTCCGACGAGTTCGACGGCTCGACGCTCGACCCGGCGCGGTGGTCCGTCGTCCGCGCGGGCTCCGCTCGCCACGAGCTCGTCGACGGCGCGCTGCGCGTCCCGGCGTACCCGACCGGCGTCGCAGGCGCCTCGCTGCCGCTCCAGACGGTCCCCGACGGGCCGTGGGAGGTCACGACGGCCGTCTCCGTCTCCCCGACCGAGCGCTTCCAGCAGGGCGGGCTGCTCCTGTACCGCGACGACGCGAACTACGCGAAGCTCGACCTCGTGCACGGCTCGCTCGGGCCGCGCCTCGAGTTCATCTGGCGCCAGAACGGCACCGACCGCAACACGGGGTTCGACTCGGTCGTCCCGCCGGCAGGGCTCGGTGAGACCTTCTGGCTGCGCCTCGCGAGCGACGGGAGCGTCGTGCAGGCGTCGGTGTCGGTCGACGGCGTCGAGTTCGCGCCCTGGGGCCGCACCGTGGACGTCGCGGCGCTCGGTGCGACGGGCGTCGGGCCGTTCGCGATGCGCGGCTCCGCGACGCCGCCGGAGATCGTCGCGTCGTTCGACTGGTTCCGGTGGACCCCGACCACCGAGGAGGCGGCCGCGTGCGACGACGACGCGCCCTCCGTCGAGGTGCAGACCGTGACGCGCTGCCTCGCGGGCCGCGCGTACGTCGCGGTGACCGCGCGCAACGAGGGGGACGCCGCGGCGACGGTCCGCCTCGTGACGCCGTTCGGTGAGCGCACCGTGGCCGACGTCGCCCCCGGGCGCAACGCCTACCAGTCCTTCGCGACGCGGTCGGCGTCGGTCGAGGCCGGGGAGGCGAGGGTCGACGTCGCCGGGCCGGACGGCGTCGGGCGCGGCTCGATCTCGGCGACCTACGACGCGCTGACCTGCGGGTAGCGCGGCCCGACGAGCACCGCACTGCGGGCCCAGGGATGCACCTCGGAGGTGCGTCCCTGGGCCCGCAGTGCATCCTCCGGCGGTCTTCCACCGGGACGGCGGCGACCGACGCGTCGCCGATTATGCGGATCACCGGCGACGGACCGAGGCCCGGAGTGCCAGCGTTCGCGACGTAATAATGCGTATTACCGCGTTGACCCGCACGCGCCGCTCTGGCGAGACTCCTCGCACGTCATCGACGACGTGATCGAGGAGGATCCATGCCGAGGCACCGCATCACCCAGGCCGACGTCGCCGCCATGGCCGGCGTCAGCCAGGCGACGGTCTCGTTCGTGCTGAACGACAGCACGCCCGCCGGGGTGCGGATCAGCGAGGAGACCCGGCAGCGCGTGCTCGACGCGATCCGCATCACCGGCTACTCGGCGAACCCCGTGGCGCAGCGCCTCGCGGGCGGGCACAACCAGATCCTGGGCGTCTTCACCTACGAGGCGACGTTCCCGCGCGCCGGCCGGGACTTCTACGGGCCGTTCCTGGTCGGCATCGAGCACGCGGCCGAGAAGCTGGGGATCGACATCCTGCTGTTCACGAGCGCGCGCGTCGTCGACGGCCGGCGCCGGCTCACGCGCGACGGCTGGCAGCGCCTCGGGATCGCCGACGGCTGCCTGCTGCTCGGCCAGCACGAGGACCGGGGCGAGCTCCAGCACCTGCTCGACACGAACTACCCGTTCGTCTTCATCGGCAAGCGCGGCAGCGACGGCGGGCGCCTGCCCTACGTCGGCGCCGACTACGTCGCGGCGACGGCGCGCCAGGTCGAGCGCCTCGTCACGCTCGGCCACGAGCGCATCGGCTACGTCGGGCCGCGCGGCACCGACCAGCCGACCCTCGACCGCGTCGACGCCTACCGCGCCACGATGAAGGCGCACGGGCTCACCGTGCGCTTCGTCGAGCTCGACGACGTCCCGGCCACGGCCGCGGAGATCGTCGACCAGCGCCTCACGGCCGTCGTCGTCGCCCCCGAGAACTACCCCGAGGAGCTCGTCGACGAGCTCGAGGGGCGCGGGGTCCGCGTGCCCGACGACGTCTCCTTCCTCCTCCTGGGCCAGCCCCACCACGGGCGTCCGGGCGGGCGCCGGTGGTCCGGGTTCTCGATCCCGCGCGAGGAGATGGGCGCGCGCGCCCTCGTCCTGCTCTCGCGTCTCGTCGCCGAGTCCGGCTCGGGCCGCTCCGACCGCAAGACCGCGCGCGC
Source organism: Cellulosimicrobium sp. GQ32 (assembly GCF_059758455.1). Classification (NCBI taxonomy): domain Bacteria; kingdom Bacillati; phylum Actinomycetota; class Actinomycetes; order Micrococcales; family Promicromonosporaceae; genus Cellulosimicrobium; species Cellulosimicrobium sp. GQ32. The sequence goes on from NZ_JCAXEP010000009.1 coordinate 94,062, forward strand.
CGCCCGGGTCCCCGAGGACGAGCTGCACCAGCTCCTCGAGTGCGTCGACGTCGACGGCGAGACCGTCGCCGCGCCACCGCCCGCGCCACCCCCCGGCGCCGGCGCGCCCCTTCAGACCTCAGAGCACCAGAGCACCAGAGAAACGGAACCAGCGTGACCCATCCAGACCTCCAGGCAGACGTCCTCGTCGTCGGCGGCGGGCTCGGCGGCGTCGCCGCCGCGCTCGCGGCCGCGGAGCGGGGCGCCCGCGTCGTCCTCACCGAGGAGCACCCGTGGATCGGCGGGCAGCTCACGTCCCAGGCGGTGCCGCCGGACGAGAGCGCGTGGGTCGAGCGGTTCGGCGTCACCGCGCGCTACCGCGCGCTGCGCGACGGCATCCGGGACGTGTACCGCCGCTCGTACCCGCTCACGGACGCCGCGCGCTCGTGGGACGCCCTCAACCCCGGCGCGGGCTGGGTCTCCAAGCTGTGCCACGAGCCGCGCGTCGCGGTGGGCGTGCTCGAGGAGATGCTCGCCCCGTGGCGGTCCGCGGGCCGCATCCGCCTGCTGGAGCGCGTGCGCCCGACGGCGGCCACCACCGACGGCGACCGCGTCACCTCCGTGACGCTCACCCCGGTCACCGCCGACGCCACGGGCGCGGCCGTGACGGTGCACGCGGCGTTCGTCGTCGACGCGACCGAGACGGGCGAGCTCCTGCCCCTGACGGGCACGGAGTACGTCACCGGGTTCGAGTCGAACCGCGAGACCGGGGAGCCGAGCGCGCCGGACGAGGCGCAGCCGGACAACGTGCAGGCGCTGAGCGTGTGCTTCGCCGTCGAGCACGTGGACGGCGACCACACGATCGACCGACCCGAGCGCTACGACTTCTGGAGCACCTACACCCCCGGCCCGTGGAACGGGCGGCGCATGCTGTCGTGGGAGGCGCCCAACCCGCGCACGCTCGCGATGGACGTGCGGTCGTTCACGCCGAACCCGGGCGACGACGCGCGCGCCGTGGACGCCGACCAGTCGAAGAACCCGGGCGACGGGAACCTGTGGACGTTCCGGCGCATCGCGGCGCGCGACCTGTTCGCGCCCGGCCACTACGCGAGCGACCTGTGCCTCGTGAACTGGCCGAGCATCGACTACTTCCTCGCACCCGTGCTCGACGTCCCGCGCGACGTCGAGGAGGCTCGGATCGCGGACGCCCGGCAGCTCAGCCTCTCGATGCTCTACTGGATGCAGACCGAGGCGCCGCGCCCCGACGGCGGGACCGGGTTCCCCGGCCTGCGCCTGCGACCCGACGTCATGGGCTCGGCCGACGGCCTCGCCCAGGCGGCCTACCACCGCGAGTCGCGCCGCCTGCGCGCGGTGACGACGGTGACGGAGAACGACGTCTCGTACGCCGTGCGCGGGGACCGCGGCGCGACGCGCTACGACGACTCGGTCGGCGTGGGCATGTACCGCATCGACCTGCACCCCTCGACGGGCGGCGACACGTACATCGACGTCGCGTCGACCCCGTTCGAGATCCCGCTCGGCGCGCTCCTCCCGCAGCGCGTGACCAACCTGCTCGCGGCCAACAAGAACATCGGTACGACGCACATCACCAACGGCTGCTACCGCCTGCACCCTGTCGAGTGGAACATCGGCGAGGCCGCCGGCCACCTCGCGGCCCACTGCCTCGCGACCGGGCGCACGCCGCACGCCGTCCAGTCCAAGGCCGACCTGCTCGCCGACTACCAGGACGAGCTCGTCCGGGCCGGCGTCGAGCTGCGCTGGCCCGCCGAGGCGCACCCCTACTGACCCGGGCTCCCCGCGCCCGGCACCCCGCCCACCCTCAGTCCGAAGGAGAACTGATGAACCCCCTCACCCCGCGTACCCGACGCCGCCTCGTCGGTGCACCCCTGGCTGCCGGCGGCGTCGCGCTCGCCCTCGTCCTCACCGCGTGCTCCGGCGGCGGCGACGACGTCGCCGGCGAGCCGAGCACGCCGAGCGAGCCCGTCGAGCTGCGCATGACCGTCTGGACGGCCGACGAGACGCAGCTCGCGCAGTTCCAGGAGATCGCCGACGCGTACGTCGCCGAGAACCCCGACCTCGTCTCGGGCGTGACGTTCGAGACGATCCCGTTCGAGGACTACACGACGTCCCTCACGACGCAGCTCGCGGGCGGCAACGCCCCCGACCTCGCGTGGATCCTCGAGAGCTACGCGCCCGAGTTCGTCGCGAGCGGCGCGCTCGTGGACGTCGCGCCGAAGCTCCAGGAGACCGAGGGGTACGAGTTCGACGACCTCCTGGACTCCTCGCTCGCGCTGTGGGAGAAGGACGGCGGCCTCTACGCCTACCCGTTCTCCAACTCGCCGTTCGCGATGTTCGTCAACACCGACCAGGTCGCCGCCGCGGGCCAGCCGAACCCGGCCGACCTCGTCGCGTCGGGCGAGTGGACCTACGACCAGGCGCGCGACATCTCGGCGGCCGCCGCCGCGACGTCGGGCAAGCAGGGTCTCGTCGTGCGCGACTTCGACTTCAAGGTGTGGGAGAACCTGTCGACGATCTGGGACGGCTGGGACGCGGCGCCGTGGAGCGAGGACGGCACGCAGTGCACGTTCACCGACCCCGAGATGGTCGACGCGCTCACGTGGGTCCACGACGCGACGTTCGTCGACAAGGCGATGCCCGGCCCGGGCACGACGGCCGACTTCTTCGCGGGTGACGCTGCGATGACGATCACGCAGATCAGCCGCGCGTCCGCGCTCGACGACTCGTTCGCGTGGGACGTCGTGCCGCTCCCGGCCGGTCCCGCGGGCCAGCAGAACGTCATCGGCCAGGCGGGCATCGGCGTCTTCGCGGCGGGCGAGCACCCGGACGTCGCCGCCGACTTCCTCGCGTGGTTCACCAACCCCGAGAACGCCGAGACGCTCGCCGCGTACTTCCCGCCCCCGCGCGAGTCGCTCCTGAACGCGGAGACGCTCGGCGCGGCGAACCCGAAGCTCAGCGAGACCCAGCTCCAGGCGGTCGTGGTCGACGGCATCCAGGGCGCGGTGACCAAGCCGTCGCACCAGAACTTCGCCAAGCTGCAGGACACGGTGCGGGCCCAGCTCGACGCGCTGTGGACCGCGGACGCCGACGTCGAGGGCGTGCTCGCCGACACGTGCGCGGCGATCCAGCCCCTGCTCGGGGACTGAGCGTGGCGTCCTCCGCACTCGCACGACGGGACGCGGCCGTGGGGTACACCATGGTCGCGCCCGCCGTGCTCGGCGCGCTCGCGTTCGTCGTCGCGCCGCTGGTCGCCGTCGTCTGGTACTCGCTGCACGAGTGGAACGTCCTCGCGAACACGTTCACGTTCGCGGGCGCCGACAACTACGAGCGCATGCTCACCGACCCCGGCCTGCGCGACTCGCTCCTCGCGAGCCTGTGGTTCTCGGTCGGGCTCGTGGTCCTCAACATCTCGCTCGCGCTGCTCCTCGCGGTGCTGCTCAACCAGAGGCTCCCGGGCACGACGACGTTCCGCACCTTCTTCTTCTCGCCCGTGGTCGTGTCGCTCGTCGCGTGGACGATCGTGTGGAGCTTCCTGCTCCAGGCGGACGGCGGCATCAACGGGTTCCTGTCGCTGCTCGGCATCGAGGGACCCAACTGGCTGCGCGGCGAGACGACGGCCATGATCTCGGTGATCGTCGTGCAGGTGTTCAAGAACGTCGGCCTCAACATGATCCTGTTCCTCGCGGCGCTGCAGGGGGTGCCGGAGGAGGTCCAGGAGGCCGCGCGCATCGACGGCGCGGGCGCGTGGCGGCGCTTCCGGTCGATCACGCTCCCGCTCATCAGCCCGACCGTGCTGCTCGTCTCGATCCTCACGATCGTCGGCTCGCTCGAGGTGTTCGCCCAGATCGCGGTGCTCACGGGCGGGGGGCCGGGGAACTCGACCACGGTGCTCGTCTACTACCTGTACCAGCAGGCGTTCCGGTTCAACGACTTCGGCTACGCGAGCGCGATCTCCGTCCTGCTGTTCGTCATCGTCCTCGTCCTGACACTCGTGCAGTGGCAGACGCGCAAGAGGTGGGTCTTCCATGAAGTCTGACGTGATGCCCGGCCCGGCCACGCTCCCGGGCGCGGACGGCGACCCGGCCCGGCCCGCGGCGTCGGGCACGGGCGACGGCGCGGACCGCCCACGGCACGCGCCCGCCCGTCGGGACCGGGCCGCGCGGTCCCGGCGCCGGTGGGGACGCTGGGCGCTCGTGGCGCTGCTGGTCGTGCTGAGCGTTCCCTTCGTGTTCCCCACGTGGTGGATGGCGACGTCGAGCCTCAAGCCGATGAGCGAGATCCTGCGGGCCGTGCCGACCCTGTGGCCGCAGGACCCGTCGTTCGCGGCGTACGGGGACGTGTTCCGGCTGCAGCCGTTCGCGCAGCAGTACTGGAACAGCCTCTACATCGCCGCGCTGGTGACCGTCGGGACGATCCTCGTGTCGTCCATGGCCGGGTACGCGTTCGCGCGCATCCGGTTCCCCGGGGCGAACGCGCTGTTCCTGCTCGTGCTCGTGGGGCTGCTCGTGCCGTCGGAGGTGACGATCGTCCCGCTGTTCCGGATGGTCAACTCGCTCGGGCTCATCGACACGCACTGGCCGCTCGTGGTCATCCCGATCCTCGGCGCGCCGAGCGTGCTCGCGACGTTCATCATGCGCCAGTTCTTCCTCGGCCTCCCGGGCGAGCTCGAGGAGGCGGGGCGCATGGACGGCCTCGGGCGGTGGGGGATCTTCTGGCGCATCGCGTTCCCGCTGTCGCGCTCGGCGATCTCGGCCGTCGCGATCTTCACGTTCCTCAAGTCGTGGAACCTGTACCTCGAGCCGATCGTGTACCTGTCCAGCAAGGACCGCTTCACGCTCCCGCAGGCGCTCACGCAGTACGTCGACGCCTACGGCGGGCCGATGTGGAACGTCCAGCTCGCCGCGACGACGCTCACGGTCCTGCCGGTCCTCGCGGTGTTCCTCGTCGCCCAGAAGCAGTTCGTCCAGGGCCTGGCCCACTCGGGCCTCAAGGGCTGACGAGGAACCGCTGCCCTCGCGCTGCCGAACCCGGGTTCGCGCGTCACCCGCGGTCCGTGGTGACGCACGATCCCGGGTTCGGCGTCGTGCGTCGTGCGGCCGGATCGTCCCGTGTCGGTCGGTGGTGCGCGCGCTCGTTAGGCTCGTGCGTGTGGCTCACCTTCTCGGCGCCGACGGCATCTCGCTGACCGTCGGCACCCGCACCCTGCTCGACGACGTCTCGCTCGGCCTCGACGACGGCGACCGCGTCGGCATCGTCGGCCCCAACGGGGCCGGCAAGTCCACGCTCCTGCGCCTGCTCGCGGGCACGCAGCAGCCCGACGGCGGCCGCGTCACCCGGGTGGGCGGCCTGCGGGTGGGCCTGCTCGACCAGCGCGACGACGTCGGCACCGGCGCGACGATCCGCGACCTCGTGCACGGCGACGCCGCGACGCACGCGTGGGCGTCGGACGCGAGCATCCGCACCGTGCACGCGGGTCTGCTGGCCGACCTCGACCTCGACGCCCCCGCGGACACGCTGTCCGGCGGGCAGCGGCGCCGCGTCGCGCTCGCGGCGCTGCTCGTCGCCGACCACGACGTGCTGTTCCTCGACGAGCCCACGAACCACCTCGACGTCGAGGGCGTCGCGTGGCTCGCCGCCCACCTGGGCGACCGGTTCGCGCGCCCGGGCGCGAAGGGCGCGCTCGTCGTGGTGACCCACGACCGCTGGTTCCTCGACGCCGTCTGCTCGCGCATGTGGGAGGTGCGCGGCGACGGCTCCGGCGCGGTCGAGGGGTACGAGGGCGGGTACGCCGCCTACGTGCTCGCGCGTGCCGAGCGCCAGCGCACCGCGGCCGTCGCCGCGGAGAAGCGCGACAACCTGCTGCGCAAGGAGCTCGCGTGGCTGCGCCGCGGGGCGCCCGCGCGCACGTCCAAGCCCAAGTTCCGCCTCGACGCGGCTGCGGCGCTCATCGCCGACGTCCCGCCCCCGCGCGACACGCTCGAGCTCACGCGCACCGCGACCAAGCGGCTCGGCAAGGACGTGCTCGACCTCGAGGACGTGACGGTCGCGGTGCCCGCGCGCGGCGCAGGCGGTGCGGACGGGGCCGAGCGCGTGCTGCTCGACGACGTCACGTGGCGCCTCGGGCCCGGCGACCGGTACGGCGTCGTCGGCGTCAACGGTGCGGGCAAGACGACGCTCCTCGCCCTGCTCGCCGGGCGTCGCGAGCCCGACGCGGGTCGGGTCAAGCGCGGCAAGACGGTCCATGTCGCCGAGCTGTCCCAGGACGTCGGCGAGCTCGACGACATCGCCGGGTCGCGCGTCATCCAGGTGATCGAGGACGAGAAGCGGTCGGTGGTCGTGGACGGCAAGGAGCTCACCGCGTCCCAGCTCGTCGAGCGGCTCGGGTTCACGCGCGAGCGGTCGCAGACCCTCGTTCGCGACCTCTCGGGCGGCGAGCGGCGCCGCCTCCAGCTGCTGCGCCTGCTCGTCGCCGAGCCCAACGTGCTGCTGCTCGACGAGCCGACGAACGACCTCGACACCGACACGCTCGCCGCGCTCGAGGACCTGCTCGACGGCTGGCCTGGGACGCTCGTCGTCGTGTCGCACGACCGCTACCTTCTGGAGCGGGTCGCGGACCGCCAGGTCGCCCTGCTCGGGGACGGCAAGGTGCGCGACCTGCCGGGCGGCGTCGAGCAGTACCTGGAGCTCCGGCGCGCGGCGCTCGCGGGAGCGGGAGCGTCGTCGAGCGGCTTCGCGCCCGCGGCGGGATCGGGGGCCGACGGCGGTGCGGAGGGCGCGTCGGACGCGGTCGCCCCGGCCGGGCCGAGCGCCGCCGAGGTGCGCGCCGCGAAGAAGGAGATCAACCGGATCGAGCGCCGGCTGTCGAAGATCGCCGAGGTGGAGGGTCGCCTGCACGAGAAGATGGCCGCGAACGCGACCGACTTCACTGCGGTCGCGGAGCTCGACGCCGAGCTGCGCACGCTCGCGGCAGAGAAGGACGAGCTGGAGGCGGCCTGGCTCGAGGCGGCCGAGGTCGCGGGCTGACGCGCCCGGGTGCAGGAGCCGGTCAGCGGCGCAGGAAGCCCATGCGGTCGTCGGGGTCCACGCGTTCGAGGATCGCGCCCGCGATCTCGTCGAGCTGGCCGACCTGCTCGGGGGTGAGCGCGTCGATCACGTGGTCCCGGACGTTCGAGACGTGGCCCGGAGCGGTGGCGACGACCTTGTCCCACCCGGCGTCGGTGAGGTGCGCGTTGGTCGCGCGCCGGTCCTCGGGGCAGGGGACGCGCTCGACGAGCCCCCGCTTCTCGAGCCGGGCCACGACGTGGGAGAGGCGGGGGAGCGTCGCGTTGGTGGCGCCGGCGAGGTCGGTCATGCGCAGCGTGCGGTCGCGGGCCTCGGAGAGCATGGCGAGCACGTAGTACTCGAAGTGGCTGAGGTCGGCGTCGCGCCGGAGCTGGGTGTCCAGGACGCCCGGTAGCAGCTCCACGACCGCCACGAGCCGCTTCCACGCGTCGAGCTGCTGGTCGTCGAGCCAGCGGGGTTCTGTCGTCATCGGGCCTCCTCCGGTGTGACCATCGTAATAGTTGACGCTACAAGTTTAGCGTCGTAGGGTGATGGTTGTAGCAACAACTAACAGCCGACCGGGCGGCCGGCGCAGGAAGGGAAGCCACCATGAGCAGCATCACCATCATCGGCGCGGGCAACATGGGCACCGCGATCGCCGGGCTCGCGCTCGCCGCGGGCAGCGAGGTGCAGGTCCTCACGCGCGAGGCGACCGACCTCGATCCTCGTGTCTCGGCCGGGACCGTCGGCGACGAGCTCAAGGGCGACGTCGTCGTCCTCGCCCTCCCGTACGGGGCCGTGGCGGAGGTCGTCGACCTCTACGCCGACCGCCTCGACGGCAAGGTCGTCGTCGACATCACCAACCCGCTCGACTTCGCGACCTTCGACGCCCTCGTCGTGCCCGACGGCTCGTCGGCTGCGGCGCAGATCCAGCAGCGCGTGCCCGGCGCGCGCGTGCTCAAGGCGTTCAACACGAACTTCGCCGCGACCCTCGCCTCCGGGCAGGTCGGTCCGCTCCCGACGACGGTCCTCGTCGCGGGCGACGACGCGGACGCCAAGGCCGCGCTCGCCGGCGCGGTGTCCGGAGTGCGCGTCGTCGACGCCGGCTCGCTGAAGCGCGCGCACGAGCTCGAGGCGCTCGGCTTCCTCCAGCTCACCCTCGCCGCGGGGGAGAAGACGTCCTGGACGACGGGCTTCGCGCTCGCCGAGTGACGCGTCCTCACGGCGCACGACGGCGGCCGGCCACCTCCCGGGGTGACCGGCCGCCGTCGTGCGTCGGGGAGTCAGCCGCGTGCCTTCTCCACCGCAGCCCGCGCCGTCTCGCGCTCGGCCTTCTCCGCCTCGCGCAGCGCCTTCTCGAGCTCGCGCACCTTCTTCTGCGCCTCGCGCACACGGCGCTCGGCGTCGCGGCGCTTGAGCGTCGCCTTCTTGACCTTCGGGTCCTTGACGTGCACGGCCATCTCGACCGGGGCGACGGCGTCGAGCGGGTCGGTCTCCGCGCCGGTGCTGTGAGGGCCGCCCTCGCCCGCGGACGTGCCGTCCGAGGCGGAGGTGTCCCGTCCCGCCCCCGGGGCACCGGCGGCCCGCGCGTCGACGTACACCGCGATCCCGTCGAGGACGCGCTCGAGACCCCAGGCGGTGTCGTCGATCTCGCCGTCCTGCGCGTACGTCCCCGCCTCCACGAGCGGGCGCAGGTAGGGGAAGCGCACCTCGTCGACGAGCTCGCGCAACGCACCGCCCCAGCCGCCGCCCAGGACGGTCTCGTCGCCGCCGGCGGCGGTGACCGCGCGTGCCAGGTCGGTCTGGAGCCGGGCGGCGTTCCGCGCGTACCCGCTCACGAGGAGGATGACCGACATCTTCTCCTCGTCGTCGAGCGGCGTGGAGCGCAAGGCGCGCAGCCCGCTGTCGGCGCCGCGCAGGTTGTTCGGCGTGAGGGGCGCGCCGGTCACCGGGATGTCGAGGAACCACGGGTGGGACGCGAACACCGCCATGGTGAACTGCGCCCACTCGCGCAGCTCCGCGCGCCAGTCCGCGGGGTCGTGCGCGGGCGGGTACTCGACGTCGAGCGCGGCCTCCTGCATGAGGAGCAGCAGGTCGTCCTTGCTCGTCACGTACCGGTAGAGCGACATCGTCGTGAAGCCGAGGCTCTGCGCGACCTTCGCCATGGAGACCGCGGCCAGCCCGTCGGCGTCGGCGATCTCGATGGCGGCCTCGACGATCCGCTCGATGCTCAGCTCACGCTTGGGCGCGCGCTCGGGCCGTTCGGCGACGCCCCACGCGAGCGCGAGCCGGGGCGGGAGGTCGGGTGCGTCCGTCATGGCTTCATCCTCCCCGACCGACGCCGGTCCCGGCGGACCGGCGCCGACCGGGCCCTTCCGTCGGCGCGAGCAGGTGGTCGGCTGGCGCGTCCGGTCGGAAGGACGCGCCAGGACCACCTGCTCGGCCGGGGTGGGAGTGGGGGTGGGGTCAGCGGGCCGTTCGCCGGCGGTAGAGGACGGAGCCGGCGGTGCAGCTCACGACCAGGAAGCCCACGAGCCACGCGACGGCCGTGAGGACCGTCGTCGCGTCGGGCGTCCCCGCGAGGAGGCCGCGGAACGTCTCGATGATCGGCGTGAACGGCTGGTTCTCGGCGAACCCGTGCAGCCACGACGGCATCGTGTCGATCTCGACGAACCCCGAGCTGAGGTAGGGCACGAACAGGAAGAGGAAGTTCACCGACTGCGACGCCTCGACACTCAGCACCAGCCCGAGCGCGACGCTGAGCCAGGTGAACGTGAGCACCGCGAGCACGGCGAACGCGACGAGGCCCAGCCAGTCGCCCAGACCCGCGTCGGGACGGAAGCCCAGCGCGAGCGCGACGGCCACGACGACGACCGCAGACGCGAGGTTGCGCACCACGCTCGCCACGACGTGGCCCCACAGGGCGGACGGGCCGAAGATCGGCAGCGTCTTGAACCGGTCGATCGTCCCCGACGTCATGTCCTGCGCGACCCCCACCGCGGCCGTGGCCGAGCCGAACCCGAGGCACATGACGAGCACGCCCGGCACGACGTAGTCGATGTAGTCGTCCCCGCCGATCGCGCCGCCGAAGATGACGACGAACACGAGCATGATCATCACGGGCAGCACGAACGCGGTGATGAGCCCGTCGACGCTGCGGAGCTGGCGGCGCGTCTCGCGCGCGACCATCGTGCGCACGTCGCGCGCAGCCGTCGCGGGCGTCTGCCGGGCCCGCACGGCGGTGCGCGGTGGCAGCGCCGGGGTGAGCGTGGGCGTGGTGGCGCTCATCGGGCGCCCTCCTTCCGGGTCAGCGCGAGGAAGACGTCGTCGAGCGTGGGCTTGACGACGCTGACCCCGACGACGGCGAGGTCGTGGGAGTCGGCGGCTGCGAGCACGTCGCGGATCGTGCGGACGGGGTCGTCGCTCGGCGCGGTGAGGGACAGGTCCTTCTCGTCCGTGGTCGTACGGGCGAGCCCCAGCGTCGGCGCGAGCCCGACGGCGGCCGCGAGGCTCGCGGGGTCGTCGAACGCGACGCGCACGTGGTCGCCCGCGACGAGCGCCTTGAGCTCGGCGGCCGTGCCGCGCGCGGCGACGCGGCCGTCGTGCAGGACGGCGATCGTGTCGGCGAGGCGGTCGGCCTCCTCCAGGTACTGGGTCGTCAGCAGGACCGTCGTCCCGTCGGCGGCCAGGCCCCGCACCACGTCCCAGAGCTGGGCGCGTGACGCCGGGTCGAGCCCCGTCGTCGGCTCGTCGAGGACGAGGACCTCAGGGTCGGCGACGAGGCTGATCGCGAGGTCGAGGCGGCGGCGCATGCCGCCCGAGTAGGTCCCGACGCGGCGGTCGGCGGCGTCGGTGAGGTCGAAGCGCGCGAGGAGCTCGTCCGCGCGTCGACGTACTGCGCGCCGGGGCAGGTGGGCGAGCTCGCCCATCATGACGAGGTTCTCGCGCCCCGACTGGAACTCGTCCACCGACGCGTACTGGCCCGTGAGCGCGATCGTCTCGCGCACCCGCGCCGCGTCGTGCACGACGTCGGCCCCCGCGACGCGGGCCGTGCCGCCGTCGGGCCGCACGAGCGTCGTGAGGATGTTGACGGTCGTGGTCTTGCCGGCGCCGTTGGGCCCGAGCAGCGCGAAGATCTCGCCGCGGCGCACGGTCAGGTCGACGCCGCGCAGCACGGCGTGGTCGCCGTAGGACTTCTCGAGCCCCTGCACGGCGATCATCGGTTCGGTCATCGCCTTCTCCTTCGTGGGTTCCGTGCCGTGTGCGGCGCACACGAGCGTGTATGACGTAAACGATGTGTACACCATAAACAGCCAGGCGAGGGCGGTCAAGGGTCGAGGTAGAGCCGAGGTCCCGCGAGGTAGAGGCGTGGTCCCGCGAGGTAGAGCCGAGGTCCCGCGAGGTAGAGGCGTGGTCCCGCGAGGTAGAGCCGTGGTCCCGCGAGGTAGAGGCGTGGTCGAGGCCGGGTCCGCTATCCCGTGCGGTGGCGGGCAGGGCCGGTGAGAGCGAGCCCGATCGCGGTCATCACGACGAGGGCCCCGAGCACGACGGCGACCGGTGTCGTCCACGTGCCCGTCGCCGTCTGGAGCGCGCCGGCGACGGTCGGTGCGACCGCCGCGAGGCAGTACCCCACGGACTGCACGGTCGCCGACGCCTGGCGGCCGCGGCGGACGGTCGGGAAGCGCTGCGCGACGAGCGTGAAGATGACGACGAAGTTCGCCGCCTGCGCGATGCCGGCCGCCGATGCCCAGACCGCCCACAGGTCAGGCGCGACGAGCAGCCCGACGGGCAGCGTGAGCCACAGGACGGCGATGCCCACGAAGCTCTGGCGCATCGAGAACCGGCGCGCAGCGAGCGGCACCGCGAGCCCGCCGACGATCGCGAAGCCCTGGAACAGCGACGCCGCCCCGCCCGACGCGGACCGCGGGATCCCGGCCAGGTCCTCGAGGATGAGCGGCAGCCACGCCGTGAGCGCGTAGAAGCTCGACGACTGGAGCGCGAACATCGCGCACAGCCACCACGTGAACGGCGTGGCGAGCACGTGGCGCTCGCGGGCGGCGGCGGGGTCGGTGCCCGTGACGCCCTCCGCCGCCGCGGCGGCGAGGTCGCCGGGGACGGGGGAGGCGTCCTCGTCCGAGCCGCCGGCGTCGGCCGGCGCGTGCCCTGGCCCGTCGGTGGGCGCCGTCGTGTCCGACGTCGTCCCGCCCTTCCGGTCGGTCACCGCCCGTGCCGGTCCGCTCGCGTCGCGCGGGACGGCGCGGAGCCACCACACGAGCGCGACCACGGCGAGGACGGACCAGGACGCGAGCGCCCAGCGCCATCCGACGGCGTCGGCCAGGGGCGCGGTGAGCGCCGTGGTCGCGACGGTTCCCACGTTGATCGCGGCCGTGTACAGGCCGGTCACCGTCGCCACGTGCCCGGGGAAGTCGCGCTGCGCGATCATCGGGACCGCGAGGTTGGCGGTCGTGATGCCGAGCCCGAGCAGCACCGTGCCGGCGAACGTGCCCGCGGCGCCGAGGGCGGCGACGTCGGCCGAGCGCAGCAGGGTGCCGGCGAGGATCAGCGCGAGGGCGACGGCGATCGCCGTGCGCAGCGACGACCGCCCCAGCAGCCCCGCGACCGCGGGCGTCGCCACGGCGAAGCAGAGCACGGGGATGCCCGTGAGCAGGCCCGCGGCCGCCGCGGTGAGGTGCAGGTCCGCCGCGACGTCCGCGACGACCGGCGGCAGCGCCGTGAGCGGCGCGCGCAGGTTGACCGCGACGAGCAGCACCGCGACGAGCAGCACGCCGTCGATCCCGCCCCGAAAGGTGCTCGGGCGGGGCGGCCGGGGCGGCGGCATCGGGTGGTGACCTCCGGGTGCGGGCGCGTGCGACGCCGCAGCCCGGTCAGCCGGGCCGTCGGTCAGTCGTCGAACTGTCCTACGACTGTACGCAGGAGCGCTGCGAGCGCAGGTCGGCCGCCCGGCTCCAGCGCGTCGAGGATGCGGGCCTCCACCGCGAGCAGGTCGGTCATCGCCGTGTCGACGCGCTCCAGGCCCTCGGCCGTGAGCTCGACGAGCACGCCGCGACGGTCGTCGGGGGATCGCCGGCGCACGACGAGCCCCCGCTCCTCCAGCCGGTCGATGCGGTTCGTCATGGTCCCGCTCGTCACGAGCGTCTGCGTCACGAGCGCACCGGGGGAGAGGCGGTACGGCTCGCCGGCTCGCCGCAGCGCGGACAGGACGTCGAACTCCCACGTCTCGAGGTGCCCCCGCGCGAACGCCGTGCGGCGTGCGCGGTCGAGGTGCCGCGCCAGGCGGTCGACGCGCGAGAAGACGGTGAGCGGCTCGACGTCGAGGTCGGGCCGCTCGCGCTGCCACGCCGCGACGATGCGGTCGACCTCGTCCTCGTGCTGCTGGTCCATGACGCGAGGGTACTCGACGTGTCTCGACATCAAGACTCTTGACGCCCGCCGCACATCCGGCCGAGACAACCACGGTCGGCCGAGGTAGAGCCCTGGTCGGCCGAGGTAGAGCCCTGGTCGGCCGAGGCAGAACCACATGGTGGTCGCTGCGGGTGGACCATCGTCGCGAACCTGTCACCGCGGGGTTGCCCGGGTCAGCGCCGACCAGGGCGAGACGACGTAGGGCGGGGTGGGTGGTGGTGCCGCGTCGTGGCGGGCTTGGCGGGAGCCGCGAGGAACGAGCGGCGGATGGTAGACGCGGCACCACCACCCACCCCGACCACCCAACGCAACCACGCGCCGTCGGGCACAAGAACCACGGCTCTACCTCACGCAACTACGGCTCTACCTCGCGTGACCACGGCTCTACCTCGCGTGACCACGGCTCTACCTCGGCCGACCAGGGCTCTACCTCGCGTGACCACGGCTCTACCTCGGCCGACCAGGGCTCTACCTCGCGTGACCACGGCTCTGCCGCGCGGGGCCTCGGTCAGGCGGTGCGCAGGGCGTCCTTGAGCTTGACGCGGGCGCCGGTGCGCAGGACCGCGTTGGAGTAGATCTTCGCCGCGAGCCAGACGAGCACCGGGATGACGGCGAGCGAGAGGCCGAGAGCGAGGAGCGCCTCCCAGGTCTCGGCGCTGCCGAGCGCGATACGCACGGGCATGAGGAGCGGCGAGCACAGCGGGACGTACGACAGCCACACGACGAGCGGGTTGTCCGGGGCCCACGGCGCGACGGAGACGCCCACGATGTACGGCACGATCATGAGGAACGTGACGGGGGTCGTGACGGCGCCGACGTCCTCCTGGCGCGAGACGAGCGCTCCGAGCCCCGCCATGAGCAGGGCATAGCTGACGAACCCGACGACGAACCAGACGAGGGCCCAGACGGCCGCGGTGCCGAGGTCGATCGTCGACGTGTCGACCAGGCCGAGGCCGAGCGCGGTCCCGACGCCGGCGAGCACGACGAGCGCGACCTGTCCCAGCCCGACGAGGCCGATGCCGAGCACCTTGCCCGCCATGAGCTGCCACGGGCGGACGGTCGAGAGCAGGAGCTCGACGACGCGGCTCGTCTTCTCCTCGACGACGCCCTGCGCGATGAGCTGGCCGCTGATCATGATGGCCATGAAGAGCAGGATCCCGGTGACGAGGCCGGTGACGTAGCGCGTCGGGTCGAACTCGCTGGGCTCGCCGATCGTGCGGACGGTCGGCTCGGCGGTCGCGATGTCGCCCGCGACCTGCGCGGGGTCGCCGCCGAGGTCCGCGACGGCGTCGGACAGCGCGGTCTGCTGGGCGAGGGTCGTGAAGACGGCCGTGAGGCCGGGGGAGAGCTCGGTGTCCACGACGACGGTGGGCGAGTCGGCCGTCCCGGTGACGACGGCGTCGAGGTCGCCGTCGCGCACCTGGCCCTCGCCCGTGGCGTCGTCCGCGACGTCGACGGTCTCGACCTCGGTCCCGAGCGTCCTGCCGGTGGCCTCGATCGACTCGGCGAGCGCCGCGGTCTGCGGCGTGACGCCGACGCGCTCGGCGGTCGGGCCGGACGAGCTCGCGGCGTTGAGCACGAACCCGCCGAGCACGACCGCGCCGACGAGGATCACGGTCAGCCAGACGAACGACTTCGAGCGGAGCCGCGTCATGATCTCGCGGCTCGCGACGAGTCGGATCGCGCCCCAGGACGTCAACGAGGTCCCCGTGCTCATGCCCCCACCTCCACGGTCTCGGCGGCCGCGGCGGCGGGCCTCTCCTCGGCGCTCACGACGTCGCGGTACAGCTCGGTGAGCGACGGCCGCACGAGCGAGAACTCGTGCACCGGCCCCGCGGCGAGCGCGGCGCGCAGCACGGCCTGCTCGCGCCCGCCGGTCCCGTCGACGGCTCCGTCACCGGTGGTCCCGGCGCCCGGCGTGAGCTCCACGACCGTGCGCGACCCCTCGAGGCTGACGGCCCGCGCGTCGGGCACGGCGCCGATCCAGCCCGCTCCGGGTGGCCCGTCCACGACCCATCGCTCCGTCTCGGTCCGGCGGAGCTCGTCGATCGTGCCGACCTCGACCATCGCGCCGTCCTTGATGATCCCGACCCGGTCGCACAGGCGCTCCACGAGGTCGAGCTGGTGCGAGGAGAAGACGACGGGGACGCCCGCCTCGGCGCGGTCGCGCAGGACACCGCTCATGACGTCGACGGCGACGGGGTCGAGGCCGCTGAACGGCTCGTCGAGGACGAGCAGCTCGGGGTCGTGCGTGAGCGCCGCCGCGAGCTGGACACGCTGCTGGTTGCCGAGCGAGAGCTTCTGCACCTCGTCGCCGCGGCGGGCGTCGACGCCGAGGGTCGTGGTCCAGCGCTCCATCGCGTCCTTCGCGTCGGCGGCGGACAGCCCGTGCAGCCGGGCGAGGTAGACGAGCTGCTCGCCCACCTTCATGCGGGGGTACAGCCCGCGCTCCTCGGGCATGTAGCCGATGCGCCGCCGCGCCGCGAGGTCGATCGGACGCCCGTCCCAGCGCACCTCGCCGCCTTCGGCGGCGAGCACGCCGAGGACGATGCGCATGGTCGTGGTCTTGCCGGCCCCGTTGGACCCGACGAAGCCGAAGATCTCCCCGGCGCGCACGTCGAACGACGTCCCGCGCAGGGCGCGCACGTCGCCGTAGGACTTGGTCAGCGCGTCGATCTCGAGTGTCGCCATGCGCCCCAGACAACCACGCGTGGGTGCGCAGGGCACGGGACAGATGTCACGTCCTGCCCCCCCGGCGACGGGGGAGGGGGCGTCGCCCGGGTCGGGGGCCGACGTCCGACCGAGGGCTCAGCCCCGGTGCTCGTCACGCACGGGCGGCAGCGGCGAGCGCGCGGCGCGCACCGTGAGGCGCAGCATCGCGGCGGTCGCGTCGTCGACGCCCGCGACGTCGTCGCGCCGGACCGCGTCGAGCGCGACCCACAGGAGCTCGCGCGCGAGAGCCGCATCCTGCTCGTCGAGGCGGCTGGCGATCGACTCGACGGCGCTCATCGCGACGAGCACGCGCATGCCTGCGGACGTCGGGGGCGCGAGGCGCACACGCCGGATCTCGACGGCGTCGCGCAGGGCCCGGCGCTCGACGCGCGAGAGCCGGGGGCCGGCCACCCGCAGGAGCGTCGGGGTGAGGAGCGCGGCCGCGACGCCCAGGAGCGCGGCGACGAGGACGAGGACGACGGGGGCCAGGTCGCGGCCGACGAGGACCGCGGCGATCACGGTCGCCGCGCCCGCGACGATCCCCAGCCGCACGCCGTCGACCGACGCGCGCCACTCGGCGTGCCGCTGCACCCGGTCCAGCTCGCGCGGCGTCAGGCCGGGGACCAGCACGTCGGTGCGCTGGACGATGCGGTCCTGCGCTCCGGCGACGGCGCCCTGGAGGCAGCGCGCCGTCGTCCAGGTCGAGTACCCCCAGACCGTGGGACGGATCTCGTCCCGGCATTCCTCGTGCGTGCCGTTGTCCCGCTGGTCGCGCGCGTGCATTGACGTGCCCCATCTTCGTCGGTCCGGTGCTTCCCGGGAGAGAGACGGTCCCGGGCGCCTGCCATGACGCGACTTCGTCGGAGTTCTCTCGCGTGCTCGACCCAGCCTCCCACGGTCGTCAGGGCACGGCGACGGGCATGCGCCGCGCGTCGTCGTGGCGCGCAGTACCCGCGCCACCGAGCACGTCCTCGACGGCATCCACCACGCGCGCGGCGGCGTGCCCGTCTCCGAACGGGTTGCGCGCCTTCGCCATCCGGCGGTGGAACTCCTCGTCGGTCAGGAGCTCGCGCAGCGTCCGGACGATGCGCGACGGGTCGGTCCCGACCAGGACGGCGCCGCCCGCCGCGACGACCTCGGGCCGCTCCGTGGTGTCCCGGGTCACCACGACGGGGACGTCGAGCGCGGGCGCCTCCTCCTGGACGCCGCCCGAGTCGGTGAGCGCGACGGTCGCACACGACAGCACGTGCGAGAACGCGCCGTAGTCGAGCGGCTCGGTGAGGTGGATGTTCGGGACCCCGCGCACCGCGGGCAGGATCGTGGCGCGCACGAGCGGGTTGCGGTGCATCGGGAGGACGACGAGGACGTCCGGGAAGAGGTTCGCGACGCGTACGAGCGCGGACGCGACGTCGGCGATCCCCGTGTCCCACGACTCGCGGCGGTGCGCCGTGGCGAGGATGATCCGGCGGCCCGAGCGCATCGCCTCGTCGAGCACGGGGTCGCCCGTCTCGGTGCGCAGCGGCGCGACGTGCAGGAGTGCGTCGATAACCGTGTTGCCCGTGACGACGACGTCGGCGCGCGGCACGTTCTCCACGTAGAGGTTGCGCGCGGCGGCGTCGGTCGGGGCGCAGTGGCGCGCGGCGACCGCGGAGACGAAGCGCCGGTTGGCCTCCTCGGGGAAGGGCGAGTAGAGGTCGCCCGTGCGCAGGCCCGCCTCGACGTGCACGACCGGCACGCGCCGGTGGAACGCCGCGAGCGCGCCCGCGAACGCGCTCGTCGTGTCGCCCTGGACGACGACGGCGTCGACGGGGTGCTCGTCGAGGAACGCGCCGAACCCGCGCAGTGCCCCGGCGAGCACGTCGTCGAGCGACTGGCCCTGGCGCAGGAGGTCGAGGTCGTGGTCGGGGATGATGCCGAACAGGGAGTTGACCTGGTCGAGCATCTCGCGGTGCTGGCCGGACGACACGACGACCGGCACCACGCCGTCCCGGCGGTCCAGCGCGTGCACGACGGGGGCGAGCTTCACTGCCTCGGGCCGCGTGCCGTACAGCACGGCGACGCGACGGCGACGGTCGTCCAGCTCCATGGGAAGTCCTTCGTTCGATGCCGGTGCGCTCGTCGAGCGCGATGACACCCGGACGGACGTCGGTCGCACGGGGCGATGACGGGTGAGGATCGCCGTCAGGCGAGGGGCTCCTCGGTGACGCCGGGACGCGCGCTCTGGGCGGCCCGGACCGCGAGCCGGAGCATCGCCGTCGTCGCGTGGCGGGCGCCGTCGTGGTCCTGGCGCCGGACTGCGTCGAGCGCCGACCACAGCAACTCGCGCGCGAGCGCGCGGTCGGTCACCGCCAGGGCGTCCGCGGCCCCCTCCACCGCGCTCATCGCGATGAGCACGGGCACGCCCGCCGACGACCCGTCCACGGTGCGCGAACGACGGATCTCGACCGCGCGGCGCAGGGCATGGCGCTCCGGCGCACTCGGTCGGGGACCCAGGAGCCGCAGGAGGGCGAGGACGCCTGCCCCCACCACGACCCCGGCGACGAGAGCGGCGAGCGGCAGTGGCCGGCCTGCCGCCAGCGAGGTCCCGGCGAGCGCCGCGAGCGCGGACACCAGCGAGGCCGTGACGACGAGACGGACGGGTCGCGCCGTCGCGCGCCACCGGACGTACCGCTGGGCGCGCTCGAGCTCCTGTGGGGTGAGTCCGGGAACGACGACGTCGGTCCAGCTCGCGCGGCGGGACGGCAGGCCGGGGACCTGGCCGATCAGGCAGCTCGTGGAGCGGGACGTGGCATACCCCCAGACGGTCGGGCGCACGTCGGCCCGGGCGCGGCGTCGAGACAGCAGGTCCGTGCGCATGGTGACCTCCGTGAGTCGTCGTGAGGTGACAGACGTCGCACGTCGGAGCCGATGACGGGCGCAGACCACGCGCGATCCCCACTGCCGCAGACAGGAACGTGCACCACCCTCCCGCCCGGCGACAGCCGCAGCAGTGCGGCCGAGGAAGCGCGGCGGCCGGAAGCGCTCGGGTGGACGACGGCGGCGCGATCAGGGCACCGCGAGAGAGCTCACCGCAGGATCCCGCGCCGCCGAGCCTCGAGCACGGCGTCATGCCGTCCCCCGACGCCGAGCTTGCGATACACGTTTCGTAGCTGGGTCTTGACGGTGTTCGGCGAGACGTGGAGCGAGCGGGCGACCTCGGTGATCCCCTGCCCGCTCGCGAGCTGCTCGAGCACGACGAGCTCACGTTCGGAGAGGGTCGTGACTCCGAGCCTCGACGGGACGACGAGGGGTAGCCCGCGGAACACGTCGCCGACGTCTCTCGTGACTTCCTCGACGAGCGCTCGGTCCGCTTCGCTCGTCAGCAGCCATGGCAATCGGCATCCCGTGGCGTGCGACAGCGCGAGCGCGCGCTCGAGCTCTCGCGCGGCGGCCGCTAGGTCGCCCGTTCCCACGAGGCACAGACCCCTGACGACGTGATGCTCGATCTCGGTCCGTGTCCCGAAGGTGGGGCCTGGCGGCTCACCGAGCTCTTTCAGCGCGAGCACGTCGTCCCCGCGCGCGTGGTGCACGCGGGCACGGGCGGTCCGGACCGCCGGGTCGCTCGGCCGCAGCCGGCGCAGCTCACCTGTCACCTCGTCGCCCCGGCCCTGCGTCAGGGCGAGATGGGAGCGTGCGATCGCGAGGCGGCCCTTCCAGAACGCCGAGGCCGGTGCACGCAACCGTGCCGGGTCGAGACGGTCCTGGGCGACGGGAGCCCCGGCTCGACCGCTCACCAGATCGAGGTCGAACCTGGCCAGCGCGTGCAGGGGCCAGTACTCGTTCGTGCGCATCTCCTGCTCGGCGTCTCGCAGGAAGTCGCGTGCCGCGCCCAGGTGGCCTCGCTCGAGGGCGACGTACGTGCGGGCGACCGTGGCCATGGCCGCGTAGTAGACGCCGAATGCACGGGCGAGCTCCGGGTCGGGCGGCAGGGTGTCGACGATCTCCGCGGCGCGGTCGATCTCACCTGCGGTGGCGAGGATTCCGGCGAGATGGACGCGGGCCTGGAGGGTGCGCGTGTCGTCGCGCGGGAGTGCGAGCGTGGCCAGCTCCGCGGCGCGCTGCGACGACTCGACCTCGCCCGCGGCGAGCAGAGAGCTCGCGAGGTGCTGCAGCACCAAGGGCCGCAGCTCGTCGAACGTCGGGTCGTCCCCGACACGCACCTGCTCGATCGTCGCGAGTGCCCGGCGCGCCACGGTCCCGGCACGTTCTCCTCGACCGAGGAGCCGGTTCGCGACGCTCTCCGCTCCGAGGAGGATCGCACGCTCGCCCGGTGCTGCGCGCGGATACCAGGCGACGGCCCCCGCGATGGAGAGCGCAAGCATCTCCATCGCGCGTACACGGTCCCGTCTGTCCGAGAAGTAGAGCAGCGCAGTTGCGAGAGCGAGGATCGGGTATCTCGCGAGCGTCCCCAGAGAGAGGTCGTAGAGCGCCAGGCGGGCGTTGTCGGGCAGCTGGGACGACGGGTACGACCACCGCCCGAGGAGGTGGGCCTGCGCCGTGGCGTAGTCCTTGCGCTCCAGGCTGGACTCGAACCCCATGGTGTGCTCCCGAGTCCGCGTCGCCCAGTCGCTCGTGACCGCCAGGGCACGCCCGAAGCGGTCGGGATCAGCGGTACGCAACCGGGTCCGTAGTGCGGTCCGGACGACGGGTACGAAGCGGAACCTGGTCACTCCCCGCGTCGTCGCCCACTCTCCGAGGCCCGACTCCTCCGCCGTCTCGAGGGCCGCCCGACCGTCGTCGACCAGGAGGTCGGCGAGCTCGGGGGTCAGAGCGGGCGGCACCGCCAGCACAGCGAGTGCTTCGCCGGCATCGTCACGCTCCCCGGACGCGAGCAGGGCGACACCAGCACGCGCCGCGACGGCGACGATGGTGGAGCTCGACGCGACGGCCAGCGGCAGCTCGCCCTCGCGCGCGGCGAGCACCACCGTCCGGACGAAAGCAGGCAAGCCGCCGGTCGCGACGGCGACGCGCTCGACGACCTTGCCCGGGACCGTGACGCCGGCTGCGGCGCACAGGTCGGCGACCTGCGTCCTGTCGAGCGCCAGCTCGTCCGACGTCACCGTGCGGACGCCGACCGCGAGCCGTGCCTCGAGGGACTCGAACCGCCCAACCCGCCTGGTGGTGACGACGACCGTGAGCATCGACGACGTGCGGAGCGCCGCAAGGATGTCGCCGTCGAGGTCGTCGCACGCGAGTGACTCGTAGCCGTCGAGGACCAGGATCACCGGGCTCGTGAGCGCGACGGAGGCGGCAGCGAGGTCGTCGGTGGTCGTTCCCGGGTCACGGTCCTCGTCGAGGACTCCTGCGCTCCCCAGCTGCCGCGCCGCCGCCTGCCAGAGTGCGGCCCGGTCAGGGAACCGAGCGACGTCGAGCCAGACCAGCGTGTTCCCGTCGGCGAGAGCGGCGTGGGCGAGCTCGGCAGCGACGGTCGTCTTGCCGGCACCGCCGGGTCCCCGGAGCACGACGAGGGGTTCGTCCGCCTCGCGCAGCGTGTTCGCGAGCCCGGGCCTGGGCAGGTGCCAGGGCGGTAGGCGTGGGACACCGCTGTCGACGACGGGACGGGGGCGCGGGGCGGTGCTCACGGGGGCTCACTCCGGGGGGCTGCGCGTCTGCTTCGTTCAGCGCACGAGCCTAGACCGCGCCGGAACAGGGGCGTCGTATCTCGGCGGCCGCCTTGCGGCTCCCCCCACGAGTTCACCCGCTCTGCCCATGACGAGCGTGCGTCTGCTTCTCTGCATGCGGCTGTCCGGCCGTGTGCTGGCACCCCGGGGAGACCTCTCCGGGTGATCCGAAGGGGACTCACATGCGCAGCATGCGGAGAACGGGGCGGACGGTCGCGGCCGTCGGCCTGTGTGCAGGGCTGGCGGTCGGCCTGTCGGCTCTTCCGGCGTCCGCGGCGCCCGGCACAGGCGACGGCACGACGACGAACCTGCTGTACTCGGTCAACGGCGGGCCATGGTCGGACACGGTGTCGGCGGAGCGTGGCGACACCGTCACGGCGCGGCTGTTCTACGACACGACGAAGGAGACGACGGTGACGGGCGCGTCGCTGACGACGCAGATCCCGGAGGGTTTCACCTACGTGCCCGGGTCGACGCGCAACGTCCTGGCGCCTGGCTCGAACGTGTCCACCGGTGCGGTGTCGTCCGAGACCAAGGTCGCGGCTGTGGCCGACTCGGTGTGGTCGGGCGACACCTTGGAGGTGTCGCCGTCGGCAGGGTTCAACGGGGAGTCGAACGCGTCGCAGTCCGGTGTGCTGCGCAACGGCGTCAAGCGCTATCTCAACCGCGTGAACTGTGCGTACTCGCGCGTCAACGCCGGCACGACCGACTTCTTCGCCCAGACGATCTCGGGGACGGCGAACGACGCGTTCTTCGGAGCCGGGACGTCGGCGTCCAACACCGCGGCGACCGTCGCGGACTGCGGCCCCGGCAACGCGTTCGCGCCCAGCCCGAACAACACCGGTGTCGTCGTGCTCGACCTTCTCGGCAACCGGTACGTGAACCTGCACCACTGCTCCTTCGTCCGCTCGGTGGGTGGGCAGCCTGACTTCTACTCCCAGACGGTGCCCACCGTCGCCAACGCCATCTTCCGGGCCGGCACGAACGCGTCCAACGCGGCCGACACCGCGGCCGACTGCGGCCCGGGCAACGAGTTCGCGCCCAACCCGGCCAACTCGGGTGCTCTTGCGCTCGACCTGGTCGGGAGCCGCTACGTCAACCTGCACCACTGCTCGTACGTGCGCACGGCGGGCGGGACGACGGACTTCTTCTCCCAGACGATCTCCGGCACGGCCAATGACTCGTTCTACGCGGCCGGCACCAACGCCTCCGACACCGCGGACACGGCTGCGGACTGCGGTCCCGGCGGGACCGGCGCCGCGATGTACGCCTTCAACCCGGGCAACTCCGGCGTGCTCGCACTCGACCTGCTGGACTCGGCGCGTGGTCAGGGGTTCGTGGAGTTCGCGTTCACGTCGGACGTTCCGGAGCCCGCGCAGTGCGGTGAGACGGTGACGGAGCCGGAGCTGGTCTCGAGCCGTCAGGGTGTGCTGAACGGTGCGGGGACGGGTTCGCCGTCGTCGAGCGCCAGCATCACGCTGGCGGAGTACACGGACGAGGGCGAGGCGTGCCCGCTGCCGGTCGAGCTCGTGGACGACGCCGCCTCGACCGTCGTGGACGGCCCGACGGAGATCGACATCGCGGGCAACGACACGATCCCCGATGGTTCGACGGGGTTCGCGGTCGACGCGACGTCGGCTCAGGGTGGCTCGGTCGTGGACAACGGTGACGGCACGGTGACGTACACCCCGGCTGCCGGGTTCGTGGGGACGGACTCGTTCACGTACCGGGTCACGGGCCCGGACGGTGTGGAGCGGTCGGCGACGGTGACGGTGACGGTGACCGAGGACGACGAGCCGGCGGTACCGATGGTCGCAGGTGGGTTCGCTGCGGCGGGTCTGCTGGGTCTGGTCGGGGTGGGCGCGGCGCGTCTGCGCACCCGCCGCCAAGACTGATCGACACCTACCCACGCACGTCACGCGGTCCCCGTCCCTCTCCAGGGGCGGGGACCGTCGTCGTGCACGGAGGTCCACGGGGCGGTTCACCCGTCACCGCCGCCGCGGCACGCCGTCCGACCCGGCATGAGGAAACTCCGTCAGCGTGCCCACGGGCAGGGGACCGTGCGATGACGGCGGCCGTCGTCCCGGCCGTCGAGGGCGCCGCAGGCGTCCCGTCCGACGGCGGCAGGCGGGCCGCGCGTGCCCGTGTGCCGCTGCCCTCCACGTACTACCGCGCCGTCGACGGCCTGCGCGGCGTCACGGTGCTGTCGGTGCTGATGTACCACACGAACCTCTACCACAACGGACTCTTCGGGGTGGACCTCTTCATGGTCCTGTCGGGGTTCCTCATCACCGTGACGCTCCTCCGGGAGCGGTCGCGCGCGGGGCGCATCAGCCTCAAGAAGTTCTACCAGCGACGCGCGAAGCGGCTCCTCGTCCCGCTGATCGTCGTCCTCGGCGCGACGGCCGTCGCCGCCACCCAGCTCGCGCGCAGCGACGAGGCGGACCGCGTGCTCCAGCAGGGGGTCGCGTCGCTGTTCTACGTCGCGAACTGGGAGCAGATCGCACGCGGCGAGTCGTACTGGGACGCGATGGGCATCCCGGGGCCGCTCGCGCACATGTGGTCGCTCTCGCTGACGGAGCAGTTCTACCTGCTGTGGCCGCCGCTGCTCGTGCTCCTGTGCGCGCTCGTGGCGCGGCCCGGGCGGCGCGCCGACCTCCTCGTCGCGACGGTCGCGGCGATCCTCGCGGCTGTGATGACCGTGGTCACGGTCCTCTCGTACGACGGCACCAACGCCGACCTGCTGTACATGGGCACGCACACGCACGGCGTCGGCCTCATGGTGGGCGCCGGCGCGGGCGTCGTCGCGATCGCGGTGGCCCGACGGCGTGCGGCCGGGACCGCGAGCCGGCTCCCGCGGCCGATCGCCGAGCTCCTCACGTTCGGTCTCCTCGCCTCGATCGTCACGGTGTCGGTCCGGACGGCCACGTACGAGGAGCCGTGGCTGTACGCCGGGGGCGGGATGACGGTGGTCGCGGTCCTCGGGGCGGGCCTGATCCTCGCGCTCACGCGTGAGGACACGCTCGTCGCACGCGTGTTCTCGACCCTGCCGCTCGTCGAGATCGGCAAGTTCTCCTACGCGCTCTTCCTCGTGCACCTGCCGGTGTTCTGGGTGCTCCAGAAGACGCTCGAGGACCCGCGTCCGATGAACGTCGCGCTGTTCGGGATCCCGCTGTCGATCGCGCTCGCGGCGTTCCTCCACCACATCGTCGGGGAACCGGTGCGGATCCGGCGCTGGAACCGGGCGGGCGGCACGGCGTTCCTCGTGCTCGCCGTCGCCGCGACGTCCGGTCTCGCCGTGGCGCCGACGATCGTGCGCCAGTCGACGGGGTCCGGCGACGTCCACGTGCTCGTCCTGGGGGACTCGCTGGGGCACGACTTCGCCACCGCGCTCACCGACTTCCAGGGCGACCGGTTCACCGTGACCGACGGCGCGTTCAACGGGTGCGGCGTCTTCAGCCCCGAGACGAGCCGCACGACGGCCGTCACGCAGGGGCCCGCTCCGGGCTGCCTCCCGTGGGAGGACCGGTGGCGCACGTCGGTGCAGGAGAGCCACCCGGACGTCGTCGTCGTCAACGTCGCGTGGGACGGTGCGGAGCAGTACGTCGACGGCCGCTGGCTCGACCCGTGCATGCCCGAGTACGCGGAGCGCTACGAGCGCCAGCTCGACACCGCGACAGAGATCGCCACGGCGGGCGATCCCGACCGGCGCGTGCTGCTCGCGACGTCGCGCGAG
Organism: Cellulosimicrobium sp. GQ32; assembly: GCF_059758455.1. Lineage (NCBI taxonomy): Bacteria > Bacillati > Actinomycetota > Actinomycetes > Micrococcales > Promicromonosporaceae > Cellulosimicrobium > Cellulosimicrobium sp. GQ32. The sequence continues at coordinate 119,652 of NZ_JCAXEP010000009.1, forward strand.
TTCACGCCCATCGCGGAGCCCGGCTGGGCCGCGTGCCACACGGAGCTCGTGCGCGCGCACGCCGAGGAGCAGCCCGCCGTCGACGTGCTCGAGCTCCACGACTTCGTGTGCACGGACACCGAGTGCCTCCAGACGACGCCCGACGGCGCGCCCGCCTACATCGACACCGTGCACTTCTCGCGCGCGGGCATGGCGTGGATCGCGCCGTGGCTCGCGGACGCGATCACGGCGGCGGCACGGGGCGAGACGGACCCGGAGGCCACCGCATGACGGCCGACGACATCTCACCCGTTGGTGAGAGGGGTCGGTCTGCGTCTATCGATCACGACGGGGTGGACCAGGCGTCCGACCCTGTCTCGCGAACGGCTTCACCGAGCGCTCGACGGAAGGGGAACAGCATGTACAACACGCCTGGCGTGACCGGAGGGATCGGTACCGGGGTCGTCGGAGCGGGGGCGCTGGCGCAGACGGGCTTCAGCTCGCTCGCCATCGTGGCCGCGGCGATCACGCTGGTGGTCGGCGGGTTCGTCCTGCTGCGCGCGAGCCGCATGCGTCGCGAGGCTGCGCGGGTGCGGGGATGACGACCGTCCCGGTCCCCGTCTCCGCGCCCGGCCCGGCGATCACCGGCGGCGCGCGCGTGCTGAACGCCGCCGGCCTCGCCGGCCGGCTGCTCGTCGGGGCCGCGCTCGCCGCGGCCGGCGTCCTGGCGATGGTGCGCATGCTGGACTTCCAGTTCCGCGAGGCCGCGCTGGCCGCGTGGGCGATCGACCTGTTCGGCCGCCCGTCGCGCGTGCTGACGACCGAGCCGACGTTCCTCTTCCAGAAGGTCGTCGGCGACGACACGTCGTGGTCCGGTCTCGTGGTCACGAGCGAGTGCACCGCGGCGCTGTTCGTCGGCGGCACGCTCGTCCTGGGCGGGCTGCTGCTCGTCGCGTGGCGCCACGCGGGCGCGTGGCGACTCCTCGCCGCGACCGCGCTCACGGTCGGGCTCCTGCTCACGGTCAACACCGCGCGCATGGTGCTCATCGGCGAGGCAGCCTCGCGCTGGGGCGCCGAGGGCTTCGGCTGGGCGCACACCGTCGTCGGCTCGGTCCTCATGCTCGCGACGTTCTGCGCGTGCGCCCTCCTGTTCGTCCGCGTGGGCCTGCTCCGCGGCCGCGACTGAGCCCGACCCCACCCGGAGGCCGCAGTGAACCTGCTCAACCTCGCCGCGACCGCGATCGTCTCGTGCTCGCTCGCGTACTTCGTCCTGCTCATGGCGTCGGGCATCCGGGAGATCCGCCGCCGCAGCTCGCGGCTCAGCGTCCAGGGGCGGGCCCGCTACGGGCTCGTGCCCGGCGCCGAGCAGGACGAGCACCCGGTGTACTTCCTCGTGCCGTGCCTCGACGAGGCCGAGGTCGTGGGCCGCACGGTCTCGGGCCTCGTCGTTAATCGCGGCACCACGACGATCGTCGTGGACGACGGCTCGGACGACGAGACGTCGGCCCTCGCGCGCGCCGCGGGGGGCCGCCAGGTCGAGGTGCTGCGCCGCGAGCTGCCGAACGCGCGCCAGGGCAAGGGCGAGGCGCTCAACGCGGGCATCCGCCGCGTGCGCGAGCTCGTGCGCGAGCGCGGCCAGGACCCGGAGCGGGTCGTCGTGTGCGTCATGGACGCCGACGGCCGGCTCTCGGAGAACGCGCTCGACCACGTCCTGCCGCTGTTCGAGGACGAGGCCGTCGGCGGCGTGCAGCTCCAGGTGCGCATCCGCAACCGCCACAGCTTCCTCACGCGGTTCCAGGACTTCGAGTTCTGGGGCGTCGCGAGCGTCACGCAGATCGGCCGGTCGGCGACGGGCACCGTGAGCCTCGGCGGCAACGCGCAGTTCACGCGCCTGTCCGCTCTCGACCAGGTGGGGGAGCGGCCGTGGTCGGACTCGCTCACCGAGGACCTCGACCTCGCTCTCTCGCTCGCGCTGCACGGGTGGCGCCTGACGACGACGCCGCTCGCGTCGGTCGACCAGCAGGCGGTCGAGAGGGTGCCGCTCCTGCTGCGCCAGCGCACGCGCTGGTACCAGGGCCACATGATGGCGATCACGCGCCTTCCGGACATCTGGCGCTCGCCGAAGCTCTCGCACGTCGCGGCGCTCGAGCTGTCGTTCTACTGCCTGTCGCCATGGCTGCTCACGCTCCCGTGGTCGGTGCTGTTCCACTACTGCCTCGTCCAGCTCCTCATGAACGGCTCCGAGCTGCTCGAGTTCGTCGACACCGCGGGCGCGGCGGCGATCGTCGTGCTCGCGTGGTACCTCATGGCGTTCGCGCCCGCGGTGTTCAGCGGCTGGGTGTACTGGCGCCGTGACCGTCGCGTCGGCATCTGGAGCGGCCTCATGATGGGCAACTACATGGTGCTGACCAACTACATCTCGTTCGCGTGCGCCTGGAAGGCCCTCGCGCGCGTCCTGCGCGGCGAGACGGCATGGGCCAAGACCGCGCGCAGCAGCGACCGCCCGGGCGCCGTCGTGGCCACCGTGCCGCCCCCTGCCCCCGAGACGACGGCGCCCGCCGTGCCCACAGCACCGACGCCCGTCCCGGAGCTCATCGGTGCCGCCGTCGGCACGCCGTCGGGCTCGCCGACGCTGTGACGGCCGTCGCCCCGCTCCGCCCGTCTTCGCCCGTCAGCGTCGGGGCCGTGCTGCGTCATTCGGAGGCGTGAGCACACCGCAGACGCAGGACGTCGCCGCCGAGCCGGCACGCCGCCCCGACCCCCGATCCTTCGACCAGGTGGTCCTCCAGACCACCCGCCGCACGCCCCCGCCGTCGGCGGGGCGGCAGCACGCCCGCCGCCCCGCATGGTCGGCGGCAGCCGCGCTGCGAGGCCGCCCCCGAGCGCTGACCGTCCTGCTCGCCGCCGTGCTGTCCGTCCTGGGCGCGGTCCGCGTCCTCGTCCCGACGGCGATCGGTCTCGCCGACAGCGGCGAGGGCCGCACGGTCGCGTGCAGCCTCGGCATCGAGCCGGCCGGCGGCGGGCCACGCTACTTCTCCTTCTCGATCCTCGACTGGGCCGCGGCGACGGAGCCGTGCGCGGGCACCCCGACGCTGCACTCCGCGCTCCTGCACGTCGCGGGGTGGCTCTCGCCGGGCGCCGCGCTAGACCTGCGGGTCTCGGCGCTCGCGTGGTGCGTGCTCGCGGGGGTGGCGGCCGCCGCCGTCGGGCACCTCGCGCGCGGTCGGCGGTTCGGCCGCACGGTCGCCACGGGCCTGACGTGGGTCGTCCTCCTCGACACGGCGTTCGTCGGGTACTCCGCGAGCCTCTACCCGCAGGCGCTCGCGCTCGCCGGGCTCGTGGTGTGCCTCGTGGGCTGGCTGCTCCTCGACGACGCGGGCGCGCTGCGCTGGGTCGGCTGGGCCGCGGTGCTCGGGGGCGGGGCGTCCCTCGTCGTCGCCGGCCCGGTGACCGCGACGGCCGCGGTGCCGCTCGTCGGCCTGCTCGGGTGGCGCGCGGTGCGCGAGGGCCGCGCGGCGGCGTGGCGCGTGACGTCGTGGGCGGTCCCCGCGGCCGTGGCGCTCGCCCTGCTCGCCCCGGCCGTCGTCGGCGCCACCTCGGCGACCGCCGAGCAGCGCAAGAACAACGTCTGGGAGATGGTCGGCGTCGGGCTGCTGGCCGACGTCGCCGACCCGGGGGCCGAGCTCGAGGACATGGGGCTGCCGCGCGAGACCGAGCGCTTCGTGGGCGTCGGGATCTGGTCGCCCTCGTCCATCCGCGGCTGGTCGGGGTGGTCCGGGCTCGAGGTCGGGCAGGGCGAGGTGCTGCGCTACCTCGCGACGCACCCCGGTGCCGCGTACGACCGCCTCGGGGCGAGCGTCGACGGCGTCGCGGCAGGCCTGCCCGCGGGCCTCGGGTCGTACACCGCGGAGAGCGGCGAGCCCGCCGGGGCGCAGGAGGGCCGCCTGACGATCTTCAGCTCCTTCCAGGGGTCCTTCCTGGGCATCGGGGCGCCGGTCGCGCTCCTCGCGTGGGGCTTCCTCCTGTGGGTCGCCCTGGCCGCCTGGCGCACGCACGGGCCCCGCGACGCGGGCCGGCGCCTCGCGGAGGCCGCGCTGCTCGCGCTGGGCGTCGCGGCCACGCAGGTGCTCGCCGTCGCCCTCACCGAGGCGACGGACGTCGCGCGCCACGTCGTGGTGGGCAGCCTCGCGGGCGGGCTCGCGCTGTGCCTCGTCGTCGCGTCGGGCCTGACGCTGCGCGGTGAGACCGGGGCGGGCGCCGATCCCGGGACCGAGGCCGAGCCCGAGACCACGGCCACGGCTACCGCCCCGTCCGCGCCCGAGGCGGCCTCGGCCGCGGGCTCCGGCCGGTGAGCAGCGGCCCGGACGACCGCCCGCCCCCGGTCCCGTGGAGCTGGGGGTACGGGCCGCGGGTGCGCGAGACGCCCCTGCCGATCGTCCTGCACGCCGTGCGCACGGGCGACGTGTCGGTGCTCCGGGAGGTGCCCGACGACAGGCGCCGCACCGCGCGTGCCGGGCGCGGGACGCGGGGAGCGGCGGGTGCCGCCACGGGCACCGTGGCGAGAGTCGCGGCGAGAGGCGTCGCGAGGGCCGTGGCGAGGGTCGTGGCGGTCGCCGCGGCCCTCGTGGTGGGGTGCGGCGCCGTGGTCGGGGTCGTGCTCCTCCGGGGTCCGTGAGCAGCGCGATCACCCCGTCCCGCGCCCCGGATCACCCCCCCGATCACCACCGTGACCTGCGACACGATCGGCCCCCTGGGCCCTCTCCAGGACGACGCACGACGCGTCGGCGGTGCCTGCCCGAGCGCAGGTGGACGAGAGGGGCTGACTCGTATGACACTCACCACGAACGACGTCGGAACGACCGACGTCCGGCCGCGCGGCACGACGACCGCGGTGGTGCCCGTCGAGGGCGCACCGCGGCCGTCGTCGGTCCCGGAGGGTGAGCCCACCGACGTCGAGCTGTTCGACCGGGCACGGGCGGGCGACACGGGCGCGATGGACCTCGTCTGGCGGCGCTACTACCCGTACGCCCTCGCGGCGGCCCGCCGGTTCACGCGCAGCGCGTCGGACGCCGACGACCTCGCCGCCGAGGCTTTCACGCGCATCCTCACCCTTCTGCGTCGCGGTCAGGGCCCGCGCGAGCACGCGCGGACGTACATCGCGCGCACCGTCCGCAACGTCGCGACGGACCGCTCGCGTCGCCGCGAGCCCATCACGGTCGTCATCGACGAGGCCCGGGACGTCGCCTCGGCGCACGACCCGGCGAGCGAGGCGGCGATGCTCGTCGAGCTCTTCGAGACGCTCGATTGTCTCGGCGAGTGCTCGCCCCGGCAGCGCTACGCGCTCTACATGACGGCGTGCGAGGGGCGGTCGATCGCCGAGGTCGCCGCGGAGCTCGGCATCTCGGCCAACGCGGTCGCCGCCCTCCTCGTCCGCGGTCGCGAAGCGATCCGCCGCGCGCTCGCGCGCCGCACCATGGAGCGCGTCGCGACCAACCGGCGCCTCGCGCGCCGTCAGGGCTGAGGGCGTCGCGACCCGCTCAGCGGACGGACCGGCGGATCAGCGCGCTCAGCTCCTCCGGCTCGTGCAGCGGGGCGAACGTGCACACGATGCGCGCGGGGTCGCGCAAGATCCCGTGGCGGACCCGCGCCCACTCCCCGAGCGTGCCGCGCACGTGGTCGACGCCGTCGGCGAGCTCGGGCGGGTCCATCGCCGAACCGGTCCACGACAGGGCGAGCGCGACGCCGTCGCGGTACCCCGTGGGGGCCTCGGGCGGGAAGGCGAGCAGGACCGCCTCGCCGAGCAGGACGTCGCGCTCCCAGCGACGCAGGCGGCCCAGCACGCCCGCCCGGCCGTCGACCGCGATCACGACCGGCCGACCCCCGCTGCGCGCCTGGCGCACCCCCTCCGCGACGTCGGCGCACCGGGTGCCGAAGTCCTCCACGGGCGACAGCCCGCTCATCCCGGCACGGGCGACGGCGGGCTCCAGGAGACCGTCGGCCTCCTCCCACCCGCGGGTCAGGGCCAGGACGGCGTCCATCGGCGCGGGCGACCCCTGGACGGCGTAGAGGGCCGCGAGGTCGCGCAGCGACTCGGAGATCCCGGCGCCCGAGTGGGCGCGTGCCGTGCCGAGGGCGCGCGCGTGCGTGCGGTACTCGGCGCCCGACGCGCTGGCGCGCGCGAGCAGCACGACGGCCGGCACGGCCCAGTCCTCGGGGACCGACCAGCCGTCGGCGAGCGACCGCTCGCGCCACCGCGCGCACAGGTCGCCGATCTCGTCAGGGGTGCTTGTCGTCGTCATCGTCGGTGAAGACGGTAGGGGCTCCGACCTATGACGGAAGATTCCGCGGGTGAAATCACCCCCGCCATCACCCCCGGCGCGCTGCGTCTGACGCTGCGACCGCGACACCCTGCTGGCACCGTGCACCCCGTGCGCCGGCGAGAGCGCGGGCGCAGCGACGAGGGGACGACGGGCATGACCACCCAGGACGCGGCACGGCGGCCGGGCGAGGACGCCGACGACCTGGACGACGCCCGCCTGCTCGACGACCTGGCGTCCGGCGAGGCGGCCGCGTTCGGCACGTTCTACGAGCGGTACCGCCCGCTCGCGCTCCGCGCCGCGCTGCGGGTGGTGCGGAGCGAGGAGATGGCTGAGGACGTCGTCGCGGACGCGTTCACGGCGGTCCTCGCGACCGTGCGTGGGGGAGGCGGGCCGACGTCGAACCTCCGCGCGTACCTCCTGGCGGCGGTCCGCCACTCGGCGCTCGCGGCGCTGCGGGCGGGGGCCCGGACGCAACCCGTCCCCGACGACGCGCTCGAGCGCCTGGACGCCGGGCCCGGCGTGGAGGCCGGACTGGACGCGGCCGAGGACGCGGACCACGTGCGGGCCGCGTTCGCCGCGCTCCCGCCGCGCTGGCGTCGCGTGCTCTGGTACGTCGACGTGCGAGACCTCACGCCGGCACAGGTCGCACCTCTGGTCGGTTCGACGCCCAACGCCGTCTCGACGCTCGTGCGCCGCGCGCGCGAGGGCCTGCGGCACGAGTACCTCCAGCACCATCTCCGCACAGCCGCCCCGGGCTGCGTCCAGCACGCGCGCCACCTCGGGGCGCTCGTCCGCGGGTCCCTCGCCGGTCGGCACCGCGAGCCGGTCCTCGCCCACGTGGCCACGTGCGCCGCGTGCTCCGCCGCGCTCGTAGAGCTCCGGGACGTCAACGGGCGCATGCGGGCACTTCTCCTGCCGTGGGGGCTCGCCGGCGCCGCGGTGCTCGTCGCGGGCGCTCCGACGGTGGGTCTCACCGGTCCGACGTCCGGGGCGCTCGCGGCCCGAGGCGCCGACGGGCTCGTGGGCGCGGTCCGCCGCGTGCTCGGGCGCCTTCGGCAGTCGACGGCAGCGGGGAGCGGCTCGCTGGGCGGCGCGGTGACGGCCGGGATCCTCGCGGTGGCCGTCGTCGTGGTCGTCGGCGTCGTCGCGGTGGCCGTGCTCGGAGGTCTTGCGTCTCCGCCGACCGGGACGGGGGCAGGGGCCGCCGCGGCGCCGGGCGGGGCCGGCGGTGCGCCGGCCGGGACGGCGGCCGACGGCGCCGGCACCGAGGACGGCGCCGACCCGGGCACGGGCGGCGGGGCGTCCGCGCGCGACGGGACGGGCTCGGGCCGCGACGGCACGGGCGCGGGGAGCGTGGCGCCGCACGACGGCGGTCCGGGAGACGTGGCGACCCGACCGGGCTCGGGCGGCGCCCGGCCGCCGGTGGGCGGCTCGGGCGGCGGCGCGAGCCCGGGGGACGGCGCGGGGGCAGACCCAGGAGCCGGTGGGCCCGCCCGGCCCCCGGTCGAGCTGACCGTCCTGCCCGTGCCCGTCGGAGACCTGGTGCGCGACCGCCCCGGCGTCGTCGCGTTCGCGGTGTCGAGCGCGAGCGACCGTGACAGCGGCGCGCTGACGGCGGAGATCGCGCTCCCGGCCGGGGTCGTCGCGTCCCCGGGCGGCGCGTCGTCGGCGTGGTCGTGCTCGACCTCGGGGGGAGCGGTCCGTTGCACGACGTCGGGGCTGGGCGCCGGGGCGACGTCGCACCTCCTCGTGCCCGTGGACGTGTCCGCCGACGCCGCGCTCGGCGAGTCGCCGGTGGGCGTCGAGCTCACCGAGGCGGGGGCACGCGCCGGAGCCTACCGGGGGGTCGTGGCCGTCCGGGGGAGCGGTGCCTTCGTGCGGTACGTGGCCGCCGGTGCCGTGGAGGTGAGCGTCGTCGGCGCCCCGCTTCTCCACTGCCCGGCCACGAGCCCGCGCTGCGCGGAGGTCGTCACGGGCACCGCCACCGGGTCGCGGGCGGCGAACAACGTCTGGAGCATGGTGGCGGTCGACGCCCTCGGCCGCGGCACGACGTCGTCGTCCGCGCAGCTCGGGCCGGTCGGCGAGGTCGTGCACGCGCGCCTGTACTGGTCGGGGGTGTGCCCCGGTGTGCCGGGGAGCCCCGTGCTCGTCGCGCCCGACGGCTCGGCGGCCCCGGTCGTGGACGACGTGGACGTCCGTCGGGCCGGGGCGACCTACCACGCGAGTGCCGACGTGACCCGGGCGGTGCGGTCGGGGGGCGCGGGTCCGTGGGGCGTGGCCGACGTCTGCGCCACGCCCGGCCTCGGCAACCACGGTGGCTGGGCGCTCGTGGTCGTCCACACCGGTGCCGACGACCACGGGACGCGGCTCGCGACCGTCCTCGACGGGTTCGGCGAGGTCGCCCCTGCGTCCTCGGTCGCCGTCACGGCGGCGGGCGTCCCGGGGACCTCAGCACGGGTGGGCCTCGTCGCGTGGGACGGGGACCGCGAGTCGACGGGCGACCGGGTGCGCGTGTCCGGGCGCGACACCCGCGCCGCGCGCTGGGACGGGACGGGATCGGCCGGGCTCGGTCCTGCCGACGACGTCCTGGACTCCACCGCGTGGGGGTCCGGCTACGGGAACTCGCTCGGCGTCGACGCGAAGCAGCTCGAGCCCGTCCCCGTCGCCGGAGACCTCGTGGAGGTGCGCGCCGAGACCGGCGCGGACCGCTACGTGCTGGGCGCGGTGACCGTGCTCAGCGGTCTCGCCCCGGGGCCCGGTTGAGCGGGTCGAGCAGGCCGAGGTCGTGCGCCCGGCGGACCGCCGACGCCTTGTCGTGCACGCCGAGCCGCCGGTAGATCTCCCGGACCTGCGTCTTGACGGTGTTGCGCGACACGAAGAACGCCCGCGCGATCTCCGGACCCGTCAGCCCTTCGGCGAGCGCCTGGAGCACGAGGAGCTGACGTTCGGGGAGGTGGACGAAGCAGACCTCGGCGGTGGTGGTGTCACGCCGGAGCGGGGCGAGGAGCTCTCGTGTCAGGTCGTCCGCCACCTCGACGAGCGCATCGAGCGAGGGCGGCGAGAACCACCGGAACGGGAGCAGCGAGCCGTGGCGTCGCGCGAACGACGCGGCGCGTGCGAGCTCGATCCGCGCACCGTCCCGGTCGCCCCCACGGCGCAGCGCCTCCGCGACCACGACGTGCGCCTCCGCGCGCTGGCCCACCGGCAGCGCGTCGTTCGACGTCAAGGACGCCACGCCGTGCAGAGCGCTCTCCTCGTCGCCGCGAGCGATCGCGACGTGGGCCGCGAGGAGCGTACGCAGGGCGCTCGTCCCGGGGAGCGCCGCCTCCGCCGCCGCCGCCGTCGTACCGCGTCCGAGCGCGAGGTAGAGCCGTCCGAGCGCGGCCGTGACGAGTGGTGGGGCGAGCTCCAGTGCGGGGGCGCTGCGGCCCTCGCGTCCGTCCTCCGGGCCGCGCACCAGGCCGCGGCGCATGAGCGAGGTCCGGACGTGGTCGACCGCGGGCTCCGGTCTCGCGCTCAGTACCCCGGCGGCGGCCTCGACGTGGAGCCCGACCGCCCAGAGGTCGGTCCCGGCGCTCTTCTCCACGGCGTCGGACGACGTCACGAGCCGGGCGCTCTCCGGGTCCCGGGACGCCAGGGCCTCCAGCGCGGTCACGAGGGCCGAGGTGTCACCGGCGACGGTGCGCCACCAGCGGGGAGGGTCGGGGAGGGCCGACGCCTCGTGGAGCCAGGCGTGCGCCTCTCGCACGTCGTCACCGAGCGCTTCGGCGAGCGCGGCGAGCCCGGCACCCGCGGAGGCGAGACGGAGGAGCCCGCCTCCCAGCGCCTCCTGGTGAGCGCGCTGCGCGAAGCGCGACGCGGTGACAGGACGGCCGAGCTCGATCGCGGCGAGGGAGGACTGGAGCGCAAGGAGGGCGAGCGTGGCCGGGGCGGAGCGGGGCTGGTCTTCGGCGTGCAGCTCGGGCGGTCCGACGACGGCGGGCGGGACGAGCAACGCCCGCGCGACGGCGATGGCGTCCTCGCGACGACCGGACCGACGCAGCGAGACGGTGCTCAGGAACGCTCCGAGCTCGTCGGTCTCTGGCCGAGCACCCGACGTCGGGACGGAGGCGTCCGCGACCGTGCTGCCGAGTCCTCCGCGCGGGCTCCGGACGGCGGCGAGCAGCGGGAGGAGTCGAGGCGGCAGGTGCGTCCGGGGCACGCTCCCGACCGCGGACCAGAGCGCCTCGACGGCGTGGTCGTCGCTGCCGTCGAGCAGGGTGGTCCACGACCGGGCGAGCGTGCGCGCCGCCTGGGTCGTGTCGCCGGCCTCGAGCTCGAGCCGGAGGGCCATCCGGGTCTCGCCGCGGTCGAGACGCTCGGCCGCCGCGCCGAGGGCACGGGCCTGGAAACGTGCCGGGTGGCGGTGCCGCGCCACGTCGACGAGCGCGCGGCGCAGTCGCGGGCGGATCGCGAACACGGTGCCGGTCCGCCCCGAGGTGCGGACGACCGCCCCCGCGTCGTGGAGCAGCTCGAGGTGGGCCAGGGGCCGCGGCACGGAGGTCAGCAGGGCGAGGTCCGGCTCGTCGAACTCCTCGGCGACAGAGAGATCGAGCAGGAGCTCGGTGACGTCGCGCGGAAGGTCCTGGAGCGCGCGGGCACGGTACCGCCGGGCCACGGCGAGCACCAGGTCCTCCGTCGTCTCCTCACCACGGGCCACGGCGCCGGCGAGCGTCGTGACGGCGCCGTAGACCCCCGTCGCCCACCCGGCGAGCTGGTCGGTGAGGAGCTCGGCGAGTCCCGCCTCGAGGTCCGTGCCGACGAGCTTCGCCGACTCGGCGACCTCGTCCGGCGTGACGGCGAGGTCGTCGAGCGTCAGGAGTGCTCCGTCGCCGCCGCTCGGACGCGCGGTGGTCACGACGACGGCGCGCGCACGTCCCAGTCGGGGCGCCACCTCGGCCACGGCATCGAGCAGTCCTCGGGTGGCCGGCCCGACGTCGTCGAGGACGAGTGTCACACCCGATTCGTCGAGACGGTCGGCGACCGCCTCGGGTGCGGGCGGCGTCCTGCGGGAACCGCGCTGCCCGACGAGGTACGCGAGCGCGTCGTCGACCCAGGTCGTGAGCGCCTCGGTCGGGGTACCGCGCTGTGGTCTCCCGCCCGTCGCCGTACGGGCCGAGATCCAGAGGACGGGCGTGCCGCGGCGGATCTCGCCCCGCGCCCACGTGCTGACCGCCGTCGTCGCGCCGAACCCGCGCGGCACGTGGACGGTCGTCAGCGGGGGACCCGCAGCAAGTGCCTGCTCGACCCCTCGCCGAGGGTGCACCGTGCCGCGCGCGGGAGGAAGGAGGGTCCCGGCCTGACGCAGGACGTCGGTGGCGGTGTCGACAGCCGTGCCGGGCCGGCCCGCCGCAGCCTCACTCATCAGCACCGCCGTGGCCGACACGGGGGTATCCGGCTCGTCGGCGCTCCAGAACGCGTCGCTCACGGGTCACAGTCCTTCCAGACGCACCGGGAACCCAGAGGGAGCGGGTGAATCCGGCGGGGAGGTCGCGGCCGCGCGGCGGCCGGTGCCCAGAGGGGGCACGACTCGATGGAACTCCACGCAGTGATGACGGCAGGGCGACGAGGAGGTGATTCGGGGGGTGATTGACTGCCCGGAAAGGGTGAGACCCGGGGCGTCAGGACTTGGTCGTGATGAGCCGGGGCCGCTTCTCCATGTCCGCGAGGCCGTTCCACGCGAGGTTGACCAGGTGCGCCGCGACCTCGGTCTTCTTGGGCGAGCGCGCGTCGAGCCAGTACTGCCCGGTGAGCGCGACCATGCCGACGAGCATCTGCGCGTAGATGGGCGCGACCTTCGGGTCGAGGCCGCGCGAGCGGAACTGGTTCGCCAGGAGGTGCTCGACCTGGGTCGCGACGTCGCCGATGAGGCTGGAGAACGTGCCGGTCGCCTGGGCGACGGGGGAGTCGCGCACGAGGATGCGGAAACCGTCCTCGGACGCCTCGATGTAGGACAGGAGCGCGAGCGCGGTGCGCTCGAGGAGGACCTTGGGGTGGCCGCCCTCGTCGAGCGCGCCGGAGAGCGCCGCCGTGAGCGCCTGGACCTCGCGGTCCACGACGACGGCGTAGATGCCCTCCTTGCCGCCGAAGTGCTCGTACACGACGGGCTTGGAGACCTCGGCACGCGCGGCGATCTCCTCGACGCTCGTCCCCTCGAACCCCTTCTCGGCGAACAGGCCACGGCTCACCGCGAGCAGCTGCTCACGCCGCTGGCTCGCGGTCATGCGGGATCGGGGGGTGCGTCTGGATTCGGCCACGGGTCCATCATGCCGTGCAGCCGCTCCCGTCAGCCGGAGGGTCCGGCCTGGCGGCGCGGACGTCCTGCGGGCGGGGACGCGCGCGGGGGTGTGGTGCGGACCACGTCCCGGGCGCGGCGCGGACCGGACGAGACGGGCACGACCGGCGTCGGGCACGGGGACCGACCTGGCAGACTGTTCCCGGACCCACCCCGCCCGTCGTGGCCCGGGAACGCACCGGGCGCGAGCGTCGCCGGGTCCGATCCGCCTTGGTGTAATCGGCAGCACAAGGGTTTTTGGTGCCCTTGGTCCAGGTTCGAGTCCTGGGGGCGGAGCTCGTGCCACCGATCCTGAGGGGAACACCCATGGAAGCTCAGCAGGGAACCGACTCGACCGTCGCCCCCGCTGCCGTGATCGTCCTCGCCGCCGGCGAGGGCACGCGGATGAAGTCGTCCACCCCCAAGATGCTGCACACGCTCGCGGGCCGCAGCCTGCTCGGGCACGTGCTCGTCGCGGCGCGCTCGCTCGACCCGGCGCTGCTCGCCGTCGTCGTGCGACACGAGCGCGACCGCGTCGCCGAGCACGCGGTGTCGGTCGACCCGGACGCGGTCGTCGTGGACCAGGACGAGATCCCCGGGACGGGCCGGGCCGTGCAGTGCGCGCTCGCCGCGCTCGACGCGAAGGCCCACGCGCAGGCGCTCGTCCACGGCGTCCCCGACGGCGAGGAGGGGCGCGGCGTCGGCGACGGGCTGCAGGGTCCCGTGGTCGTGACCGCGGGCGACACCCCCCTGCTCGACGGCGGCACGCTGGCCCAGCTCCTCGCCGCGCACGTCGCGGACGGCAACGCGGTGACGATGCTGACGACGGAGCTCGAGGACGCGACGGGCTACGGGCGCGTCGTGCGCGACGGCTCGGGGGACGTGCAGCGCATCGTCGAGCACAAGGACGCGTCGGCCGACGAGCGCGCGATCCGCGAGATCAACGCCTCGATCTACGTGTTCGACGCCGCGGTCCTGCGCCGTGGGCTGGGCACGCTCGGCCGCGACAACGCGCAGGGCGAGGTCTACCTCACGGACGTCGTCGCGGCGGCGCGCGCCGAGGGCGGCACGGTCCGGGCGCTCGTCTCGGCGGACCCGACGATCGTCGAGGGCGTCAACGACCGCGTGCAGCTCGCGACGCTGCGCGCGGAGCTCAACCGCCGGATCCTCGAGGACTGGATGCGGGAGGGCGTGACCGTCGTCGACCCGGCGACGACGTGGGTGGACGTCGACGTCGAGCTCGCGCGCGACGTGACGCTCCTCCCGGGCACGCAGCTCCACGGCGCGACGGTCGTCGCCGAGGGCGCGACGATCGGCCCGGACACGACGCTCACGGACACCGAGGTCGGCGCCGGCGCGACCGTGACCCGGACGCACGGCTCGCTCGCGGTGCTGGGCGCGGGGACGTCCGTCGGGCCGTTCGCCTACCTGCGCCCGGGCACGGTGCTGGGCGCCAAGGGCAAGATCGGCACGTTCGTCGAGACGAAGAACGCGGAGATCGGCGAGGGTTCCAAGATCCCGCACCTGTCCTACGTGGGCGACGCGACGATCGGCGAGCACACGAACATCGGCGCCGCGTCGGTCACCGTCAACTACGACGGCGTCCACAAGCACCGCACGGTGATCGGCTCGCACGCGCGCACGGGCGCGGACAACATGTTCGTCGCGCCGGTGTCCGTGGGTGACGGGGCCTACACGGCCGCGGGTTCCGTGATCCGTCGTGACGTGCCCGCGGGCGCGCTCGGCGTGAGCGGCGGGCAGCAGCGCAACATCGAGGGCTGGGTCGAGCGTCGTCGCCCGGGCACGGCCGCGGCCGAGGCCGCGGGCGCCGCGCGCGCGGCGGACCCCGACGCGCCGCCGCTCGGCGCGCAGGCGCAGGCGCAGCTCGCGGACCAGAGCGCCGCGGCGACCGCCGAGCGCCCGACCCCGCCGCCGCCCGGACCGGAGCTCGAGCACACGCTCGAGGCGCTGCGTGGCGGTCGCCCCGCGACCACGGCAGACTGACCGCGTCCGGCCGAGACCTCCTCAGACCTACCCCGCACCCGGAAACACCACCGAAGGAACCCACTGGTATGAGCAGCACGATCGCCGGCAACGGGGAGAAGTCCCTCGTCCTCGCCTCGGGGCGCGCGCACCCCGAGCTGGCCAACGACGTCGCGCGGGAGCTGGGCATCGACCTGCTGCCCACGACCGCGTACGACTTCGCGAACGGCGAGATCTACGTCCGGTTCGGCGAGTCGGTGCGCGGCGCCGACGTCTTCATCCTCCAGAGCCACACCGCGCCGATCAACCAGTGGATCATGGAGCAGCTGCTCATGGTCGACGCCGCGAAGCGCGCCTCGGCCCGCACCATCACGGTCGTGCAGCCGTTCTACGGCTACGCGCGCCAGGACAAGAAGCACCGTGGCCGCGAGCCGATCTCTGCCCGCCTCATGTCCGACCTGTTCACCGCCGCGGGCGCCGACCGCCTCATGAGCGTCGATCTGCACGCCGCGCAGACGCAGGGCTTCTTCGACGGCCCCGTCGACCACCTGTGGGCCATGCCGATCCTCACGGACTACGTGCGCTCCCGCGTCGACACGTCGAACGTCACGGTCGTCTCGCCCGACGCCGGGCGCATCCGCGTCGCCGAGCAGTGGGCGGCGAAGCTCGGTGGCGGGCCGCTCGCGTTCGTGCACAAGACGCGCGACGTTACTCGCCCCAACCAGGCCGTCGCCAACCGCGTCGTCGGCGACGTCGAGGGCCGCGACTGCGTGCTCGTCGACGACCTCATCGACACCGGCGGCACGATCGCCGAGGCGGTGCGCGTCATCCTCGCGGCGGGCGCCCGGTCCGTCATCGTGGCGGCGACGCACGGCGTGCTGTCCGACCCGGCGGCGCAGCGCCTCTCGGAGTGCGGGGCGAGCGAGGTCGTCATCACGGACACCCTGCCCATCGCCGCGGAGAAGCAGTTCCCGCAGCTCACCGTGCTCTCCATCGCGCCGCTCGTCGCGCGCGCCATCCGCGAGGTGTTCGACGACGGTTCCGTCACCTCGCTCTTCGACGGCAACAGCTAGGGCGTCGCGGACGGTTCTCCAGGTCAGCTCTTCATGCGCCGGGCTACCCCGGCGTCTGCGTGGTGACGCTGGCAAGGGCGACCCAGGCGGGCCCCGCCTCGGTCCACGGCTTGATGCTGGAGTTGGTGGCGCGGACCCTGATCGCGGTCGCGGTGACCGGGGCGGTGGGGACGGTCCGGTACGTCCAGGTGAGGGGCAGGCGCGGGATCTCCTGAGGCACGGCCGGCTGGTGCGCCGTGCCGAGCGTGTGCCAGGTTCCCCCTGTTCCGTTGCGGTACTGGACCGTCACCGTCGCGGGCAGGACGACGGAGGCGTCGTAGTCCTCGAGCCAGGTCGTGGTGACCTCGGTGATCGTGCGGTTCGGCTGCCCGGTGCCGCCCACGAGGTCGACCTCGTAGGTGGTTCCCCGGATCGTGGGGTCGTCGAGGTCGGGCACGAGGGTCATCGCCCACCGTTCCGACCCGTTCCAGGTCGTGGTGAACGAGGCGGCCGACGTGAGGACACCGAGGTCCGCCCCGAGGGCTGCGGCCCCCCGGCAGGTGGTGCCGCTGCACAGACCCGCGGAGCGGTTGAGGTGGGTGACGGGCCGGTCCAGCGCCGAGTTGGTGGTGGTGCGCGTATGGACCTCGACCTCGTCCAGGAACAGGTACTGACCAGGGGTCGTGGTCAGGTGGATCTGCACGAACCGGGCGGTGCTCCTGTCCGCGGGTACGGGAATCGACTGCACGACCCGGTCCGCATAGCCGGATCCGGTGGGCGTCGTCAAGGTCACCGGCGGGCTCCACGTGTCGTGCCAGGCGTTGTCCGGGCCGGCGACACGGATCCGTGCCGTCCCGGGTGTCCTGATCGCTGCACCGGGCCGGTGATAGGTGCCCAGGGTGATGTCGGTCAGGTCGCGTTGCCGGGCGCCGAGGTCGAGGGTGAGGTACGTGCTGCCGGACGTGATGCGCCCCGTCCACGCGGGGTCGGACATGTACTGGTTCTCGGTCTGGCTCGTGGTCCTGGTCGCGGCCGTGCCGTCGGTGACGGACCAGGCGCGCGTCCCCGCGTACACGACGGTGCCGTCCGGGTTCCACGGGTCGTAGGTCAGGTCGGTGTCGGAGTTGTAGTCCTGCAACAGGTAGGGGGCGCGCGCCGCACCGTTGGTGCCGCCGTCGTCCATCGCCTGGGCCTCGCCGAGGAAGGCCCAGCTGCCGCCCTGCTGGTCCACGGTGATGAGGACGGCGGTGACGTTCTCGATCTGGGTGGCGGCCTGGTGGTGGTACCACTTGGCGCCCTTGGTCGCGCGGTCCGCGTCGGGCAGCCGTTGCGCACCCAGGTCGACGAGCCCGGCGTTCCCCGCCCGAACGAGCTGGACCTGCACCTTCGTGGGTGCGGACACGCCGAAGGCGGGATCGTGACCCCACTGGGTGTTCACCTGCCGCACAGGGACCCCGCCGGGGTGGACCGCGGTCAGGTCGATCCGGATCGCCCAGTAGCCGGAGGACTCCGTGAACTGGCCCTGCCAGCGCCCGTCGAACACGCCGTTCGTCGCCAGCACCGTGTCGGTCGCCGCACCCTCCGCATACGTGGCGGAGACCTTCGGGGCCGTCGGGGTGGCCGCGTGCCCGATGTCGCCGGGGGTGGCCACCGGATCGTCGTACGCCGGCGAGGGTGTCAGCTCGTCGGTGACGTTCCGCTCGTCGATCCCGTCTGCGCTGATCGGAGTCCCCGTGGCGGTGGAGGTGATCGCGTAGGGGGCGTTGCGGGCCACGTTGAAGTCGCCGGGGCCGCCGTCGCGCGCGGCGAGGGCGGCAGCGGTCCACGGCACCGTCACGGTGATCGCGCTCGCCGCCGGGGAGTAGGTGCCCCAGGCGTCGTAGGCGTACACCTGGTACGTGTACGTGCGGCCGGGCTGCATCTGGTAGTCCAGGTGTGTCATGCCTTCACCCGCCGCCGTCGGGGCGGCGTACTCCCCGACGCGACGTCCGTCGCGCAGCACGAGGTAGCCTGCGACCTTGCGGCCCGGGCTCGTCGTGCTGGTGGTGGACTGGTCCCACGTCAGGCGGACGGTGGTGGACTCGTCCTGCCCGGCCGCGCCGCTTCCGGTCACGGCAGCGAAGCCCCGGGGCGCGGACAGCGCGGTCGCGGGGCATCCTTCCCCGCTCGCCCACGCGGCGAACGCGTCCCGGAACAGCGCGTTCGTCCCTGCACCGTCATGCCCGGCCACGTCGTCGATGCGGTGCATCGAGAACGTGACCAGCGTGCTCGCACCGCCGGCCTTCATCGCCGCGAGGTTCTGCGCGTGGTTGCGCATGCCCATGTGGTCGATGCCCTCGTTCTGGTCGCGGTAGTTCTCCGCGTTGCCCCACACCTCGTTGCCTGCCTCGACGCCGGACGACCCGGCCGCGACGCGGGCCTCCTCGGTCCTGCCGATCCACCGGGCCAGGTCCGCCGCCGTGACCTTGCCCGACCCAGCGCCGTCCTGCGGCGCGACGACGGAGAGGTCGGTGGTGGAGTACGCGCGCTGCCACACGTCCTTCCACGCGGACAGGCGATTCTGCTCGGCCGTGCTGCCCGGGTCGTCGGAGTCCGCGGTGAAGAGCGGCGAGACGACCACCCGCTTCTTGCCCGAGGAGGAGACCAGCGCCTGTGACACGCCCTTGAGGTAGGTGTCGACGTAGGGGTGCGCGCGCTCGGGCGTCGGGCGATGGACGTGGTTCGCGTCGAACTGTGCGAGTTCGTAGCCCTCGAGCTCGTACGGCAGGTACCAGCCGTCGATCGTGCTCGCGTACCTCCCCTGGTACGGTCCCGAGGCCTTGCCGAACGTGTTCCATATGGCGTTCCCCGAAGCGACGGCGCGGTCCTTCTCTCGGGTCAGCCAAGTCACATTGCGCCATCCTTCTTCTGGCGCGGTAGGCGGCTTTTCGAACCACTCGCTCTCTGCCAGGCCGAGCCCGACGGTCACGGTCATGCCGTGCAGGCGGGCCGCCTCGAGGATGCGGTGGAGCTGGTCCCGCTCGGCGGCGAGAGTCGCCTCCGAGTACCCCTGACCTGAGGGAGTCTCCGGGTAGATGACGTCGCCGGAGGCGTCGCGGTTCGGGAAGTACGGCATGTGCGTGCCCGAGAAGTCGCCGCTGTAGGCGGTGGCCTGCACGATCACGGACGACAGCCCGGCGTCCTTGAGGCGCGCGAGGGAGGCGTTCCACGCCTCCTGGGTGAACGGGCGGTATGCCCCGTTCGTGTCGGTGAACCAGGCGAGGCGCGGCACCACGAACGTGCTCGACGGGCGGATCGAGCCGTGCCCGTCACCGTTCGCGGAGACGCACGCGGGCGAGGTGATCGCCGACGCTGCTGGGAGGCTCCCCGGAGGAGCGACGACCGACCCGGCCAGGACCAGCCCGGCTCCCGCGAGGGCGGCGAGCACCGCCGTCCACGACGACCGGCGCGCGCGCCGCGGCCCGTTCCTTCCGAGACCTGCCATCGTGCTCAGCTCCTTCGCTCGTGTCGTGACTCGTGGGCAGACCTGCCCTTGCAGCCCCGGTCCAGGCGCACCGCAACGCTGCGGTGGCAGGACAGCGGAGACCGGGGGTCAGGGTGTGGTCGTCGGGTGCTCGTTCTGGTGGCGGTGGCGTCGGGTGCGCAGGAGCCACGTCGTGGTGAGGGCTGCGGCGAGGCCGGTGGCGGCGAGTGCTGGGGTGGGGGCGAGGGGGACGTCTTGCAGGCCGATGTGCAGGTGGGTGCCGGTGATGTCGTAGCCCTGGTCGGGTACGGAGGAGTACCAGTACTGGCGTGCTCCCCAGGTGTGGTCGCCTGGTGGGACGTCGTTGATGGTGAGTGTCCAGGTGAGGGCTTCGTGGGGGACGGGGCCGGGTGCGGGGCGGGGGTCGGGTCGGGGTTCGGTGGCGAGGAGGGTGCCGTCGGTGTCCTTGATCTCGACGAAGGTTCCCAGGTCGCGGGTTCCGGTGAGGGTGAGGGTGTAGGTGCCGTGGTCGTCGGGGGTGATGGTCTCGACGCGGGCGGTGAACGGCGCGTTGCGCTCGTCGTAGAGGGTGCTGCTGCGGTCCTGGGTCCAGGCCGCTTCGGAGAAGTAGCCGATGATCTTGCCGTCCTTGACCTGGGTGAACTCGAACAGGTTCAACCCGGGGGAGACGAGGCCGGGCGTTCGTGTGCTTGCGCCCCAGGACCACTCTCCGTCGTTGTTGACCATCGACCCTCCGGATGCAGGGGCCTCGCTTGCGGAGTCGTAGTGCGCATGGAAGACCTGTGCTCCGGGAACACCGCGACCGAAGGCGTCGAGGTAGAAGAGGTCGGTGGAGCCGCCAGCATGGATGGTGTCGACGGTGAAGAGGGGGTCGTCCTGCCAGTGGTCGGTCCAGGTGTCGGGTGCGGCGGACGTGGCGGTGGCGGTGGCGGTGAGCAGGGTGGCGGCGAGGGCCGTGGTCGCCAGGGTTCGTGTCCAGCGGCCGGGGATCGTCCTGGACGCTCGGCGGGTGCTGCCGCCGTGGTGCCGTGCGTGCATGGGTGGTCTCCGTCGTCGTCGGGTGTGCGCTCTCCCTGCTGGACACCGGAGGAACGGGCCGATGACGGCGCGACGGCGGTGTGGTGGTGGGGAGCCGCTGCTCCGGAGCGGTTCCCACCCCCTTCCGGGTGAGGTCTTGCCTCCGGGGTGGTAGACGACCGGCACGACGCCGCGGGAGCGAGGAGCCGTCGGAGCTCGTCGCGAGGCCCGGGGCCAGAACGAGGAGTCGACGACGACGTGCTGTCCCTGCTTCACTCTTGCGACGAGCTTCTCCCGGGGCGCTCGGTCGACGGCCGGGCGTGCGCCCTCGTCGGTCGGGTGGTTCCGGTGCCCGAGGGCCCACGCCTCGCCGTCGAACGAGAGCACGACGTAGCCCTGGGCCCCGAGTCCACGCGCGGAGGTCGACTCCCCCGATCCAGCCGGACCGCACAGGAGGATGACCTGGTCCGTGCGTCTACCCGGTACGGCGCCTCGATCCCGACGAGGGAGCGCTCCGGGCGCTCTCCGAGGGCGTGCTAGGCCCGTCCCAGCCAGGTCGACCACCGCTCGCGGTCGGCCTGGTCGAGCCGGGTGCGCCCGAGCCGACTGCGGACGGCGGTCACGACGGCGGCCGGGAGCCTGGGGTGCGCGGGGTCGACCGACGTCACGTGGTGCTCGAGCAGCACCTCGGCGACATCGTGGCGGCCGCGCACCTCGGGGAGGTCCTCCACCAGGTGCGCGGCGGCCCGGAGCTCCGTGGCGACCTCGGGTGTGGTTCCGAGGTCCGTCGTCAGGGCGGGGCGGCGACGCGCGAGGATCCGCCCTGTCGTCGTGAGGCCGACGGAGCGCAGCGCGTCGGCGTGCCGCGCGAACGGTTCGACGTCGAGCAGACCGAGAGGTTCCGTGCCGAACTCGTCGAGGTACTCCTGCCGTCCCCGGTACGCGGCCAGCATGGGGTCCTTGTGCAGCCAGTCGAGCATCCCCGGAAGCTCGACCGCGCGGCGCAGGTGTTCCGTGGCGCGCCGAGCGTCCACGTCCTGCAGCGGTCGCCGGATCGCGTAGGTGCAGGCGAGGTTGTAGTCCCCGGTGGGAGTCGCGCAGAACCGCGGGGCCGTGGTGAGGGGCCCCGGCTCCTCGCCCGTCGCCCGGGTGTACGCGACCCGCAGGGCGTCGTGCTGCACCGAGTCGGGGTCCGGCGGGCCCGCCCGCGAGGCCGACACCCCTTCTCTGCCCGGGCCGTGGGTCGTCGCCTGGTGGTACATGGTCTCGGCGGCGTCCCGAAGCCTGTGCACGAGCGCGTCCTCGCGGCCCGCGGTGCGCTCCTCGCCCAGCGCCGCGAGGAGCTCGCGGACCGCTCTCCTGGCACCGGCGTCGAGGTGCCCGAGCGGGGGACGCGTGTCCCGGTGTGCGGCGAAGCATGCGTTGGTCGCGACGACCGCGCGAGAGTACAGGGCGCGCAGGCGCAGGGAGCGGTAACCGTCGAGCCCTTCCGTGCGACCGACGAAGGCGTCGAGCCACCGCCGGTACTCGTCCAGGTCTTCACGGGTGGTGTCGCGCCGGGCGGTGGCGTTGGCGAACGCGACCTGGGCGAGGTCGTTCGCCGGGTCGAGGCCCACCGCCCGTGCCAGGAGCGACCTCTTGTGCTCGGAGCTGGAGGCGAGGTCCGTCTGAGCGACGTAGTAGAGCGCGAGGCTGCGCCACTCCGTCGCGCCGCACAGCCCCTCGAAGCCGGGGTGGTGGCGCGAGAGCGTCATGAGCACGACGGCCGCGGCGGCACGGTGCAGGTCGACCTTCGCGGCGACCTCGGCTGCCTCGGGGCTCTTCGTGTCGGAACCGAGGATGCGGGTACGGTCCACGACGGCAGAACCTGCCGCTCGTCCGTTGCGCGTGACGACGACGGACAGGTGGTCCGGACCGGTCACCTCGACCCGGACGCGCCAGGGCACGGACCCGAGGAGCCACTGCACCACGGTCAGGGCCGCCTTGGCGAACGCCTGCTGCGGCAGCTCGGTGAGCGTCGATCCGCCCAGGGTGTTGATGTCGGTGGCCGTCGGGGTCTCGAGGCCCCGAGGCGGCTCTGCCCCGAGCTCGGCGAGGAGCGCGACGAGGTGGCCGCCACCGGTCCCCTCCTCGGACGACGACCGGCCTCCGCTGTCCGACGTCGTGTCGACCGTCAACCGCAGCCGGGTCGCGAGGACCGTCCCGGTCAGCAGCACCCCGAGCCCGGCAGCGGCCGCTCCGGGCAGCAGCGTGCCGACGAGCCCGAGCTCCACGACCCCGGCGACCTCCAGCACGATCGCGGTGATCCCGACGGCGCCGAGCACGATCGTGGTCGGAGCGAGCACCGCGAGGACGCGCGTCCACCCGGAGCGCAGCGCGGCGTGCGAGGGCTGGCCGCGGCGGACGTCGCGGGCGAGCCACCCTGCGGCGATCCCGGTACCCAGGGCCGCGAGCAGGAAGACGCCGGTGACGACGCCGCCGAGGCGCGCGTCGCCGGCAGACCACGGTGCGGTCGCCGCCGCCGGGCCCCAGACGAGGAGCACGGCGCCGGACACGAGGGCGACCCAGCCGGCGACGGTGGCCACGCAGCGTTGCCGGGTCGTCAGGACCGGCCAGTGCAGCGTGGTGGGCAGGGTCGCGCGGGCGAGGACGGCGAGCACCAGGACCGCGACCCCGAGGGCGAGCAGGGGAGCGCCGAGCGGCTCGACCGACTCCACGAACGTGCGCCACGCCCGGCCGACTCGCTCGGCGGCGGTCTGCGGCGCGTCCTGGAGCACCTCGGCGGCGGTGACGTTCTGCTCGTCGATCGCGAGCGCCTGCTCGGCCCGAGCCGTGGCCGCCGCCCACGACTCCGAGGACCCCGACGCCGGTGGCTCGCCACCGGGCACCAGGAGCCTCGCGTCGTCGGCCAGCTCCTGGGCTGTCGAGATCGCGGCGCCGGCCGCCGCATACGCGTCGTCGCACGCCCGGTCCTCGTCGGGCTCGGTCACCCCGCTGCCGGACGGAGAGCTCGACCGGTACGCGTCGATCAGGGTCTGTGCGTCACCGGGACGGGCGCCGTCGACCAGCACGAGCGCCTCGCTGCACGCATGAGGCGCGCGAGGTTCCTCGTCAGATGCGTCGGCCGATGCGGTGGCGCACGGAGCGAGGGCTGCGAGCAGCGCGGCCACGGTGATGAGGACACGGCGCATGCGGACCTCCGGCGCTCTGCTGTCGCGACGTGGTGCCCCCACGAGGAGAGTGGCAGCCGGGAGCCGTTCGTGCAGGGTCCGCGCGGGTGAATTCGGGGCGGCACGCGCCCACCCGTGCGAGCATGGCCGCCATGAGCGGATCCGGAGTGACCACCACCGGTCAGGGGGCGGTGACGGCGGCGCCGGACGTCGCCGTCGTCGAGCTGGGCGCGGAGTCGAGCGCGCCCGGCGTCCAGGAGGCCCTCGACCGCGCGAACGCAGGGCTGGCTGCGGCCCGCGACGCGCTCGTCGCGGCGGGCGTCGACCCGGCGGACGTGCGCACCTCGCAGACGTCGACGTGGACCGAGCAGCGCGACGACGGCCCGCGGACGACGGCGCGGCTCACCCTGCGCGCGACCGTGCGCGACGTCGCGGCGTGCGGCGAGATCGTCCGCGCCGCCCTCGACGCGGCGGGGCCGGTCGCGCGCCTCGACTCGACCAGCCTCGCCGTCGGCGACCCCGGCCCGCTCGCCGTCGCGGCGCGCGACGCCGCCTTCGCCGACGCGCGCTCGCGCGCCGAGCAGTACGCGCGGCTGGCGGGCCGCTCGCTCGGCCCGGTCGTCGAGGTCCGCGAGGACGCGGGCGGGCCCGGCCCGATGCCGCGCCTCATGGCGGCCAAGGCCGCGAGCGACGCGCTCGTCGTCGAGCCCGGCACCCAGGAGGTTCGCGCGAGCGTCACCGTGCGGTGGGAGCTCGCGGACTGACGCCGCGCGGCGCGGGACCGTGCGCGACGCACGTCCAGGCCGTGACAAAAGGCAGGTGTTCGCGACCTCGGCGCGCCGTAGCGTGAGGACATGCTCATCCTCGAGGACTACCTGCTGCTCACGCTCGACGACGTGACCGGGAAGGCCGTCGTGGACGCCTCGTACCGCGAGCAGGTCGCCGCGGGCGCGCTCCTCGTCGAGCTCGCGCTCCTGGGCCGTGCCGACCTGGCGGGCGACGGCGACGGCGGGCGCGTCGGCCGGATCGTCGTGCGGGACCCTGCACCGACGGGCAACGCGCTGCTCGACGAGGCGCTGACCGTCGTGCGGTCACGCGAGGGCTCGAAGCCCAAGGCGCTCGTGGCGCCCCTCGCGAAGCTCAAGCCGGCGTCCCGGGCGATCGGGTCGCTCGCCGAACGCGGCGTCCTGCGCCGCGAGGAGGGGCGCGTGCTCGGCATCTTCCCCACCACGCGCTGGCCGGCCGCCGACACCCGGCACGAGGACGGCGTCCGCGTCGACCTGTGGCGCGTCCTGGTCGACGGCGGCGCGCCGGACCAGCGCACGGCCGCCCTGGTCGCCATCCTCGCCGCGACCGGGCAGGCGGGCCGCGTGCTGGCCGCGGGCGACGGCCGTGGCGCTCCGGCAGTCGTCGACGGCGGAGCCGACCTGTCCGGGGCGCGCCGCCGCGCCGTCGACGCGCGCGCGAAGGAGATCGCGCAGCAGAGCTGGGCCAGCGAGGCGGTGCGCGCCTACGTGGAGGAGGTCACCGCGGTCATCCTCGTCGGCGCCACGGTCGCGGCGACCGCGGCGGCGACGAGCTGAGGCGCGGTCGGGCGGCGTGGCCGCCCGGTCAGGGGCGCCCGAGCGCGCGGTACGTCCAGCCCGCGTCGCGCCAGACGGCGGGGTCGAGCGCGTTGCGGCCGTCCAGGACGCGCCGGTGCGCGACGTGCTCGCCCAGCGCGCGCGGGTCGAGGTCGCGGTACTCGCGCCACTCCGTGAGCAGCACGACGACGTCGGCCTCCTGCGCCGCCTCCTCGACGGTCGCCGCGAACTTCAGCTCCGGCGCGGTGCGCCGCGCGTTCTCCACCGCGCGGGGGTCCGTGACGACGACGTGCGCACCCTGGAGGTGCATCTGCATCGCGACGTTGAGCGCGGGGGAGTCCCGCGTGTCGTCGCTGTCGGGCTTGAACGCGGCGCCGAGGACGGCGACGTTGCGACCGACGATCGACCCGCCGCACACCTCGCGTGCGAGGTCGACCATCCGTACGCGTCGGCGCATGTTGATGGAGTCGACCTCCCGCAGGAACGACAGCGCCTGGTCGACGCCCAGCTCTCCCGCACGGGCCATGAACGCGCGGATGTCCTTGGGCAGGCACCCGCCGCCGAACCCGAGACCGGCATTGAGGAAGCTGCGCCCGATGCGGGCGTCGTGCCCGATCGCGTCGGCGAGGACCGTGACGTCGCCCCCGGTGGCCTCGCACAGCTCGGCCATGGCGTTGATGAACGAGATCTTGGTCGCGAGGAACGAGTTCGCCGCGACCTTGACGAGCTCGGCCGTCGCGAAGTCGGTGACGACCTTCGGTGTGCCGTCCGCGAGGACGCTCGCGTACACCTCGTCGAGGACGCTCTCCGAGGTGCCGTCGTCCCCCGGCTCGACGCCGTACACGAGGCGGTCCGGGTGGAGCGTGTCCTGGACGGCGTGACCCTCGCGGAGGAACTCCGGGTTCCACACGAGGCGCGCCCCGGGCTGGGCCTCGCGGACGCGCGCGGCGAGCCGCGCTGCGGTCCCCACCGGGACGGTGGACTTGCCGACCACGAGGTCGCCGGGGGCCAGGTGCGGCAGGAGGGACTCGACCGCGGCGTCGACGTAGCGCAGGTCCGCCGCGTACTCGCCCTGCCGCTGCGGCGTGCCGACGCAGACGAAGTGGACCCGCGCCCCGGACGCCCGGGACACGTCCGTCGTGAAGGACAACCGGCCGCTGCCGACCTCCTGCTCGAGGAGGTGGGGCAGTCCGGGCTCGAAGAACGGGGCCTCGCCCGCGGTGAGCGCGGTGACCTTGTCGGCATCGACGTCCACGCCGACGACGTCGTGCCCGAGGGACGCCATGCTCGCCGCGTGCACGGCACCGAGGTACCCGCAACCGACCACCGAGATGCGCATCGAAGGTCCTCCGTAGGAGACGGTCTGGGTGTCGGCCCACGCTACTCCGCCGGCCGCGCCGGACGGCCGGCTCGTGGGGGTGAAATGACGGACACGGGGCACCAACCGGTCGCCGGGGACGCCCGCGGCGGGTGAACTTCCGAGCGGGAGGTCGCCCTCGGCGCCCCGGGAGTGGTTCGATTCGCCTGAGGGTGCGTGCAGGGGGCGGCGGTCACGCGGTGTCGCCGCAGTCTCGACGAGCACACGCGAGAAGCAGGACGCACCACATGCCGCACACACAGGAGCCTCGACCGTCCGGGGTCACGCGTCGGCGATGGGTCGTCGCGACGGCCGGCGCGGTGGCGGGTGCGCTCGCGCTCGTGGGCATCGGCGCGGCGCTCCCCGGGATCCCCGGCGGTGCCGGGACCTCGCAGCTCACCGACGTCGTCGGCGACACCGAGGCCGAGAGCGTCGCGATCAGCGGTGCCGTCGGCCAGGAGGTCGCGGCGAACTTCGACCCCGAGCAGTCCGGCCCCGAGGGACCGGACGCGTCCGCCTCGTCGATGTGGTGGCGGTGGACTGCCCCGACGAGCGGTCCCATCACGTTCTCGACGCACGGCAGCGAGCTCGACACCGTGCTCACGGTCTACCCGGGCACGGCGACGAGCGCACCCGTCGCGACGAACGACGACGAGGGTGACGTCCGGACCTCCTCGGTGACCTTCGACGCGACCGCGGGCGAGGAGTACCTCGTCGAGGTCTCCGCCAAGTCGCCCGACCCCGGGCTGCTGACCCTGTCGTGGCAGCCGCCCGCACCGGCGGCCGCGGCGCTCCCGGAGGAGCCCGCCGCGGCGGCGGTCACGTCCACCGGCATCCCCCTCACGGGGAACACGGGCGAGAAGCCCCAGTCGAAGCTCTGGTCCGCGGGCGGCACGTGGTGGGCGGTGCTCGCCTCGGCCAGCACGTCGCCCGCGGGCACGTGGGTCTGGCGGTACGACGCGGTCGCCAAGACGTGGACGAACGTCACGCGCATCTCCGAGCGCACTGACGTGCGCGCGGACGTCAAGGCCGTCGGCGACGTCGCGCACGTGCTGCTCCACGGGCCGACCACGACCCTCGTCTCGATCCAGCGGGACCCGCAGTCGAACACCTACGTCCCGTGGGCCTCGCGCGCCGGCGCGACGGCCGTCTCCCTGCCCGGCAGCGAGACCGCGACCATCGACATCGACTCGACCGGCCGCATGTGGGTCGCCTGGGACACGGCGAGCCAGGTGCAGGTGCGCTGGAGCGACGCGCCCTACGCCTCGTTCTCGGCACCGGTCACGGTCGCGTCGGGGATCACGGACGACGACATCGCCGTCGTCACCGCGATGCCGGGCAAGAAGATCGGCGTGCTGTGGTCCAACCAGAACACCCAGAGGTTCGGGTTCCGGACGCACGCGGACGGCGCGTCCCCCTCGACGTGGACGGCCGACGAGGTCCCCGCGGCGGGTTCCGCGCTCCCGGTCGGCGGTGGCATGGCGGACGACCACCTCAACGTCGCCGTGGCCGACGACGGGACGTTCTACGCGGCCGTCAAGACGTCGTACAACACCGCCGACAACACGGTCATCGGCCTCCTGGTCCGTCACCCCGACGGCACCTGGGACCCGTTGCGCGAGGTCGACCGGATCGGCACGCGCGGCATCGTCGTCGTCGACGACGTCACCGACCGTCTCCGCGTCGTGTACACGCGCAGCACGAACCTCGACGACATCCTCGTGAAGGAGACCTCCCGGCTCTCTCCCGACTTCTCCGGAGCGGCCGAGACGGTGCTCGACGGCTCGTGGAACAACGCCACCGCGACCAAGTCGAACGTCCCCGGCGAGGTGCTGGTGATGGCGTCCTCGGCCACGACGGCGCGTGCGGCGCGCCTCGCCTGGACGCCGGCCGGTGCCCCGACGGCGCAGGACTCGACCGTCGCCACGACGGTGGGCGGCACGGTCACCGGGAAGCTCGGCGCGCAGGCGACGACCGACGACCCCCTCACGTTCCAGGTCGTCACGCCGCCGACCGCGGGCACCCTGACGGCGATGGACCCCGTCACGGGCGCGTTCACGTATCGCGCCGGGGCCGTGAGCGGGCTCGACTCGTTCACGTTCCGCGTGGGCAGCGGCGGGCTGTGGTCGGCTCCTGCCACCGTGGGCGTGCGCGTCTCCTCCGCGGACGGTCTGGTCGGCGCCTGGAACCTCGACGAGGGCCAGGGGCTCGTGACCGCCGACTCCTCCGGGTGGGGCAACGGCGGGACGCTCGTCGGAGGTTCCTCGTGGGTCCCGGGCGTCACCGGCTCCGCCGTGCGGTCGGACGGCGCCACCGGCCTCGTCCGGGTCCCGGACTCTGCCGCGCTCGACGTCAGCACCGCTCTCACGGTCGCCGCCTGGGTGCGCCCCGAGCAGGCCGCGACCCAGTACGTCGTGAAGAAGGCCACGAACGACGCCGCGGACGGGTTCGAGCTGGCGCTCGCGAGCAACGGCAAGCCCTTCCTGCGCCTCAACGAGGACAGCTCGGGCGACACCTACCGGGTGAACGCGACGTCCTCCTACCCCACGAACGGCACCTGGGTGCACCTCGTCGGGACGTACGACGGGACGCGCATGCGGATCTACGTGAACGGCGTCGAGCAGGCGTCGAAGGCGGGTCCCGCGAGCATCGGCACGAACGCGTCCCCCCTGGGAATCGGCGCCGAGGGCAGCGGCTACCGACCCGTCAAGGGTGCGGTCGACGGGGTCCGCCTGTACGACCGGGCGCTCTCGGCGGCCGAGGTGACGACCCTGTTCCAGGGCGGGACGACGCAGCCCACGCCGGCCCCCGTCGCGCAGGACCTCGCGGTCACGACGGCGCTGGGCCAGCCGGTCTCCGGCACGCTCGCGGCCACGGTGCCCCAGGGCGCGACCCCGCAGTTCCAGGTCGTCACGCCGCCGACGCGCGGGACGGTCGCGCTGACGAGCACGTCCACCGGCGCGTTCACCTACACGCCCGGCGCCTCCGCGGGCGCGGACTCCTTCACGTTCCGGGTCGGTGCCGGCGGGCAGTGGTCGGCCCCGGCGACGGTCCGGGTGGCCGTGACGTCCCCGGACGGGCTCGTCGGTGCGTGGGAGCTCGACGAGGGCCAGGGGCTCGCGACGGCGGACGCCTCGGGCTGGGCGAACAGCGGTTCGCTGGTCGGCGCGGCCAGCTGGGTCCCCGGCCGGAGCGGGACCGCGGTGCGGTCCGACGGGGTGACCGGCTACGTCCGCGTGCCCGACGCGTCGACGCTCGACCTCACGACGCGGATGACGGTGGCCGCGTGGGTACGGCCCGAGCAGCTCGCGACCCAGTACGTGGTGAAGAAGGCCGCGCAGGGGACGACCGACGGGTACGAGCTCGGTCTCGCGAGCGGGGGCAAGCCGTTCCTGCGGCTCAACCACGCGTCGTCGGGGGACACGTACCGCGTCGACGCCACCTCGACGTACCCGACGGACGGCACGTGGGTGCACCTGGTCGGGACGTACGACGGGACCCGCATGCGGATCTACGTGAACGGGGTCGAGCAGGGCTCGAAGGCCGGTCCGGCGAGCATCGGGACGAGCTCGCTCCCGCTGGGCATCGGGGCCGAGTCCAACGGCACGCGGCCCACCAAGGGTGCCGTGGACTCCGTGCGGCTGTACGACCGCGCACTCACCGGCGCCGAGGTCGCGACGCTCTACTCCGGGGCGAGCGGCTCCGTGCCCGTCCCGGACCCGACGCCGACGCCGGACCCGACCCCCACGCCTACCCCGGACCCGACGCCGACGCCGACGCCGACGCCGGACCCGACGCCGACGCCGGACCCGACGCCGACGCCGACGCCGGACCCCACTCCGACGCCGGACCCCACTCCGACGCCGGACCCGACGCCCACGCCGGACCCGACGCCCGACCCGGGACCGACGGTCCCGGCGGGGGCGGTCGGAGCGTGGGGCTTCGACGAGGGGCAGGGCACCACGGCGGCGGACGGCTCGACCACCGGCGCGACGGCGTCGCTGCGCTCCGGAGCGACGTGGGCTGCGGGCCTCAGCGGCACGGCGCTGGGGCTGGACGGCGTCGACGACTTCGCGCGCGTCGACGACCGGGACGCCCTCGACCTCGCCGGCCCGATGACGGTCTCGGCCTGGGTGCGTCCCGAGCAGAAGGCGACGCAGTACGTCCTCAAGAAGGCCGCGCAGGGCGTGACCGACGGGTACGAGCTGGGTCTTGCGAACGGCGGGACGGCGTTCCTCCGGTTCAACCACGCGTCCTCCGGGGACACCTACCGCGTCGACACCACGACGCCGTACCCGACCGACGGCACCTGGGTGCATCTCGTGGGCACCTACGACGGCACCCGGATGCGGATCTACGTGAACGGGGTCGAGCAGGCCTCGAAGGCCGGGCCGGCCGCCGTCGGCACCAACGCGCTCCGTCTGGGCATCGGCGCCGAGTCCGACGGGACGCGTCCGCTGAAGGGTCGCATCGACGGCGTGCGGCTCTACGACCGCGCTCTGAGCGCCGCGGAGGTGGCGCAGCTCTACGCCGCGCCCGGGAAGTAGCAGAGGTCCCTGTCTCGGCTCCGTCACGGCTCCGTCACGGCCCGGTCTCGGCTTCGTCGCGGGTTTCGCGGGGGAGCCGAGCCCGGGTACAGTAGTCAGGTTGCCTCGGCGAGGGACGTCTGACGGCCGGCAGCGCTGGACCGGTGAGCACACCGGCGGCGCGAGACCGCGAGTGTCAGCCAGACCTGTTGGATCTCCGTTATCGACTGGGCGGTCGTCCTCCT
Organism: Cellulosimicrobium sp. GQ32; assembly: GCF_059758455.1. Lineage (NCBI taxonomy): Bacteria > Bacillati > Actinomycetota > Actinomycetes > Micrococcales > Promicromonosporaceae > Cellulosimicrobium > Cellulosimicrobium sp. GQ32. The sequence continues at coordinate 150,681 of NZ_JCAXEP010000009.1, forward strand.
GCGCGCCCGTCACACGTCCCGCGCCGACGCAGCCGCCCGTCCGGGTGGCCCTCTCAACCGTCCGGACAGCCGACCGCTCCCCACTGGTGGCCGGCCCGCAACGTTCTTCCAGGAGTGATCCACGTGTCTGAGATCAAGCTCGCCGCCGAGGCCCGCACCGAGTTCGGCAAGGGTGCCGCCCGCCGCGTCCGCCGCGCCGGCAAGATCCCCGCGGTCCTCTACGGCCACGGCACCGACCCGCTGCACGTGACCCTGCCGGGTCACGAGACGATGATGGCGCTCAAGCACTCGAACGCGCTGTTCTCGATCGAGCTCGACGGCAAGGCCCAGCTCGCGATCGCCAAGGACGTCCAGCGCGAGCCGGTCCGCAACGTCATCGAGCACGTCGACCTGCTCATCGTGAAGAAGGGCGAGAAGGTCGAGGTCGAGGTGCCGGTGCACGTCGTGGGCGAGTCGGTCCCCGGCACGATCCACCTGCTCGAGCAGCTCACCCTCGTGGTCGAGGCGGACGCCACGCGCCTGCCCGACGCGATCGAGGTCTCCGTCGAGGGCCTCGAGGCCGGCTCGGTCGTGTACGCGGGCGACGTCACGCTTCCGGAGGGCGTCACCCTCGTGACGGACGCCTCGGCCGACGTCCTCATCGTCAGCGAGCCCAAGGTCGAGGCCACCGAGGACGAGGCCGCCGAGGCCGCCGCCCCCGCCGAGGCCGCCGCGGAGTGATCCTCCCCGTCGTCGGCTGACGCCACGACGACCCGCGTCGGACGCCCGGTACCGTGACGGTGCCGGGCGTCCGTGCGCCCGCACCACCACTGCACCACCTCCCGCCGGCGCGCCGCCCGGGGCGGGACCCGGACGAAGGACGAGGGACGACATGACCGACCAGCCGTGGCTCGTCGTCGGGCTCGGCAACCCCGGGCCGACGTACGCGGGCAACCGCCACAACCTGGGCCACATGGTCCTCGACGTCCTGGCGGGCCGGGCCGCCGCCCGGTTCGCGCGCCACCCGCGGGCGCAGGCCGCCGTCGCCGAGGCCCGCATCGGGATGCTGCCCGGCGGGCGGCCCGGGCCGCGCGTCGTCCTGGCCAAACCGACGACGTACATGAACGTCTCCGGCGGCCCGGTGTCCGGGCTCGCGAAGTACTACGGGATCGACCCGGACCACGTCGTCGTGGTCCACGACGAGGTCGACATCCCGTTCGGCGCCGTGAAGCTGAAGATCGGCGGCGGCGAGGGCGGCCACAACGGTCTGCGCGACATCACGAAGGCCCTCGGCACCAAGGACTACGTGCGCGTGCGCGGGGGCGTCGGGCGCCCGCCGGGCCGCCAGGACACCGCCGACTTCGTGCTCAAGGACTTCAAGGGCCCCGAGGCCAAGGAGCTCCCGTTCCTGCTCGACGACGCCGCGGACGCCGTCGAGATGCTGCTCACCGACGGTCTGCTCGCCGCCCAGGGGAAGTACCACACGAAGGCGTAGCGCCGCCAGGCGCGTCAGGACGCCCGTTTTCACCCGGGTGAGGTCCCTTCGTCCCCCACCTCCGGCGGCCCCTCCGACCTAGGCTGAATGCCTGCGTTCGCGAGGGAGGACCGATGACCCACGGTGTCGCGCTCGCGCACGACTACGCGACCCAGCGTGGCGGCGCGGAGCGGGTCGCGCTGCTGCTCGCCGACGCGTTCCCCGGCTCGCCGATGTACACGACGCTGTACGACCCGGCCGGAACGTTCCCCGAGTTCGGCTCCCTCGACCTGCGGACGTCCGCGCTCGACCGGGCCGCGCTCTTGCGGCGGCACCACCGGGTCGCGCTCCCGTTCCTCGCGCCCGCCGTCGACCGCCAGCGCGTCGAGGCGGACGTCCTGCTCGCGTCGTCCACCGGCTGGGCGCACGGCTATCGGGGTGCGGGGCGCACGATCGTCTACTGCCACGCCCCGGCCCGGTGGCTGTACCAGCGCGACCGGTACCTGGGGCCGGCGGAGGGTTCCGCCGCGCACCGCGCCCGACGACGTGCCGCGGCCACCGCGCTCGGCCTCCTGTCCCCGGGGCTGCGCCGGTGGGACGGCGCCGCCGCCCGGCGCGCGGACGTCTACCTCGCCAACTCGACCGTGACGCAGCGCGCGATCCGCGACGCGTACGGGATCGAGGCAGAGGTGCTCGCGCCGCCGCCCGCGATGCTGCCCGACGGCGAGGAGCGTGCCCTCCCCGGCGTGGACCCCGGCTTCCTCCTGTGCGTGGCACGCCTGCTGCCGTACAAGAACGTCGACGTCGTCGTCGAGGCGGCGCTCGCGACAGGGCGCGAGCTCGTCGTCGTCGGGGACGGCCCCGACCGCGCCCGGCTGGAGGCGCAGGCGGCCCGCGGGGGCGGCCGCGTGCACCTGCTCGGCCGCGTCGACGACGCGACGCTGCGCTGGGTCTACCGGAACGCGTCGGCGCTCGTCGCGGCGTCGTACGAGGACTACGGGCTGTCGCCGCTCGAGGCCGGGGCGTTCGGGCGGCCGAGCGTGGTGCTGCGCGACGGCGGCTACCTCGACACGGTCGTGCACGGCGTCAACGGCGTGTTCTTCGACGCGCCGCGCCCCGACCTGGTGGCTGAGGCCGTCGAGGTGGCAGCGGGGCGCACGTGGGATGATGGCGCCGTCACGGCGCACGTCGCGACGTTCGGCCGTGAGCGTTTCGTCGAGCGGCTGCGGGGCGTCGTGGCCGAGCAGCAGGACCGCACCGTCGGCGCGGGCCGACCCGGTGGGGGGAGAGCACAGCGATGACCATCAGGGAGTTCCTCCGCACGATCTGGGCGGGCAAGTACTACGTGCTCGCCGCGGTCCTCGTCGTCGTCGCCGGTGCGCTGTTCTACGTGGACCGTCAGGAGACGATGTACCGCGCGACCGCGACGGTCCAGCTCTACGGCGTGCAGAGCGCGCAGGGCGGGGAGTCGCTCGTCGAGGTCACGGTGGCGACCGACGCCGACGACGTCACGTCGCCCGAGGTCGCGGACGCCGCCGCTGCCGCGCTCGGCGAGCCGGAGGCGGCGGACGAGCTGGCCGACCTGGTGTCCGGCGACGTCGACGGCGAGAGCAAGACGGTGGCGGTCGAGGCCACGACCACCGAGGAGGCGCAGTCGGTCGAGGTCGCGAACGCGTTCGCCGACGCGTACGTGGCCCAGCTCGTCGTCATCCAGGCCGACCAGGTCGCCGAGCTCGAGAGCCGCCGCCAGGCGCTCGCCGAGCAGCTCGCGGGCGTGCGCCAGCGCCTCGCTGCCGACCCGGAGGACCCGCTGGCGCTGGCCGAGCAGGACATCATCGTCGGCGACTACTCCGCGCTCACGGTGCAGATCAACTCGCTGCGCGGCATCGCCGTGCCGGGCGAGGTCGTCGCGCCCGCGACGGGGGCCGAGCCCCTCGGGCTCTCGCGGCTGACGGTGCTGGCGCTGGCCCTCGTCGTCGGCCTCGTGGCGGGGATCGGGCTCGCGTTCGCGCGTCGAGGTCTCGACGTCCGCGTCCGCAGCGCGTCCGAGTCCACGCGGCTCACCGAGACGCCCGTCCTCGCCGAGCTCTACGGCACGCGCCCGGCGGAGAGGGAGTTCGCCCACACGTACGCGCTGCCCGTCGCGAGCAAGGTGGCGACGCCGTTCACGGAGTCCATCCGTGAGCTGCGCACCGCCGTGCAGGTCTCGACCGCGGGCATGAAGCACGCCGTCGTCGTCGTCACGGCGGCCGACCCGTCGGCGCCGCGCTCGTTCATCACCGCGAACCTCGCGGCGTCCTTCGCGCTCAGCGGGCGACGCACCGTGGCGCTGTCCGGTGACCTGCGGCGCCCGCAGCTCGACCGCATGCTCCCTGCGCCCGAGGACTGGGCCGGGCAGGACCAGGAGCTGCGCCCGACCGCGGTCCCGAACCTGCGCGTCATGCCGGTGCCCGAGGAGGAGATGGACCCGGCGGACTTCCTCGCCACGGAGCGCGCGCGAGGCCTCGTCCGGAGCCTGCGCGAGCACGCGGAGGTCGTCGTGGTCGACGCGCCCCCCGTCCTGGCCGCCGCCGACGCGACGATCCTCGGCGGCTACGCGAACGGCGTCGTGCTCATCGCGTCGGCGGGCCGGACCGACCGTGCCGTGCTCGCGGAGGCGGTCGAGCGGCTGCGCGTCAGCAACGTCCCGCTCCTCGGCATCGCGCTGACCGGGGTCACGGGTGACCGCCGCATGCTCTACGCCTCGACGTACGGCGACGACACGGAGCAGGAGGCCGGGAGCGCCCGCGTGGCGGGGCCGGCTCCGTCCGCCGCGCCCGCGGTGACGGACCGCTCCGCGACCCGACAGCCAGAGGCCCCCGCCGAGCCGTCCGGACCCGCGCGGTCGAGCCGGCCCGGGGACGAGCCGGCCCCGGACGACGCCAGGCGTGCGGTCGGCACGCGACGCGCGTCGGCTGCCGCGGCGGCCGTCGCGGTCGACGACGCTGCGGCGCGCCCCGCGCCGCCCACGGTGCCCGCCGGGGGCGCGACCACGCCCGACGGCGCCGCGGCGTCCGGTGCTCCGCAGGCTCCGGGCAAGCGGCACGCCGTGCTCGCACCGGCGTGGAGCAAGGTCGAGCCGGCCGCGCCGGACGAGAGCGGTGACGAGCCCACGACCGACGAGCGCAAGCGCCCGTTCCGGTGGTGACCGCCCCGGGCGGTCAGCCGCTCCGGGTCCTCGTCCTCGACCACACCGCGGAGCTCGGCGGCGCGGAGCTCGCGCTCGTGCGCACGTGCGCGGCGCTCGGCCCCGAGGTCGACGTGCGGGCGCTGCTCTTCGCCGACGGCCCCCTGCGCGCGCGCCTCGAGGAGCTCGGCGTCCGGGTCGACGTCGTCGCCCTCGCGCCGTCCGTGGCGACCGCCGACCGCGAGCGTGCCGGGCGGCTCTCGACGACGACGCTGACGGGCGCCCTGAGCACGGTCCCCTTCCTCTGGCGGCTCGCGCGGCGCGTGCGGGCGCTGCGGCCCGACGTCGTGCACACGACGTCGCTCAAGGCCGACCTCCTGGGGATCGTGCCCGCCGCGCTCGCCCGCCGGCCCCTCGTGTGGCACGTCCACGACCGCATCGCCCCCGACTACCTGCCCGGACCGCTCGTCCGGGTCGTCCGCGGGCTGGCGCGCCGGGTCCCGGCGGCGGTGGTCGCGAACTCGCGCGCGACGGCGGAGACGCTGCCCGTGACGACCGCGGTCGCGTACCCGGGCTTCGCTCGCGAGCAGGCGCAGGGCGTCGAGGCCGCGCTCGCGGGGCGCGCGGACGTGCCAGATCCCCTGGTCGTCATGGTCGGGCGGATCAGCCCGACCAAGGGCCAGCTCGAGGTCGTGCGCGCGCTGCGCACGGTCGTGGACGCGGTGCCGGCGGCGCGGCTGCGGGTCGTCGGGGAGCCGGCGTTCGGCGCCGAGGACTACGCGGCGCTGGTCCGGGCGGAGGTGACCCGGCTCGGGCTCGACGACCACGTCGACCTCGTCGGCTTCGTCGCCGACCCGCGCGCGGAGCTCGACGGCGCGGCCGTGTGCGTGCACGCGTCGCCCGTGCCGGAGCCGTTCGGGCAGGTCGTCGTCGAGGCGATGGTCCGTGGCGTCCCGGTCGTCGCGACGCGGGCGGGGGGCGTCGAGGAGATCCTCGACGACCCCGAGGAGGGGCCTGCGACGCTCGGGCTCCTCGTGCCGCCCGGCGACGTCGACGCGCTCGCGACGGCACTCCTCGACGTGCTGCGCGACCCGGCCGCAGCCCGCGAGCGCGCAGTCCGGGCGCGGGCGTCGGCGCTCCGCCGGTTCCCGGTCGAGCGCACGGCGCGCGTGCTCACGGACGTCTGGACGTCCGTGTCCGGGCCAGCGCCGCGCGCATGAGCGCGGCCTGACCGCGCCAGGTCGGCACGTCGGGCGGGTCGGTGGCGAGCCGGTCGGCCCGCGGGGGCGCCGCGTCGCCGAGCGCGGCGAGCACCGCCGTCGGGAAGTCCTCGCCGGCGGCGACCCGCACCCCGGGCTCGTCCCGGAACCCGGCCACGGGCGTCGACACCACGGGTCGCTCGACGGCCCGGTACTCGTAGAGCTTGATGGGGTCCAGGCTGTCGGTGAACGCGTCGACGACGTGCGGGACGAGCAGGACGTCGGCGTGACGCAGGTAGGCCGGCACCGTGGTCCAGGCACGCGGCCCGAGGAGCACGACCCCGGCGCGGGCGAGGTCGGCGTGCTCGGCGGCGGAGAGGTCCACCACCGGGCCGACGAGCACCACGCGGGCGCGCCCGTCCAGCGCGCGGGCCGTCGCGAGGAGCAGCGGGACGTCGAACCGGTCGGGGTGGACGGTCCCGACGTAGAGCGCGACCCGGCCGGCGGGGAGGTCGTCCGGGCGGGCGAAGCCGCGCCGGTAGCGGTCGAGGTCGACGCCGTTCGTCAGGAGCGTCACGTCGCGGACCGCGCCCTTGCGCGCGACCAGGCCCGAGGAGCACACCGTGACCTCGGCGCACCGCTCCAGCAGCGTCGCCTCGTCCTCGACCAAGCGTGCGTGCTCGGTGGGGGAGCGGTCGGCGGCGAGCCAGTCGTCGGTGACGTCGTAGAGCGCGGGCCAGCCCGTGCGCCGTACGACGGCGGCGCCGGACGGGTCGTTGACCCACAGGACCGGGCGGCGCAGCCCGGCGCGGGCCGCGGCACGCTCGACGGACCGGGCGAGCCGGACGTCCACGCGTGGGTCGACCCTGCGCGGGAGCCACTTGGTCGGCTCGTGGAGGAGCACGCGTCCCGCGGCGATCCCGTCCAGGTCGGGCGCGGCCCGCAGGCCCCGCCCGGGACGGGGGGCGGCGCGCCGGCTGAGCCGGTGCAGCGGGTCGGCGGCCGGCTCGACGAACAGCACCCGCGCCGTCGGGTCCGCGCGGCACAGCTCCGTGACGAGGTACTGGTTGCGGCGCCACACGTCGTCCCAGCGCTCGAGCGACAGGACGACGACGTCGCCCGCGCCCCCAGCGCCCGCGGCGGCCGTCACGCGAGCACCGCGCGGTAGACGGCGTCCGTCCCGGCGACCTGCGCCGCGGGCGTGAAGCGCGCGCGCTGCGCGGCACGGCCGGCGGCGGCGCACGCGTCGCGGCGTCCGGGATCGGCTGCGAGAGCGGCCAGGGAGAGTCCGGCGGCGCCCGGGTCGAGCGGGGGGTAGAGCGTGAGCGGGTCGATCCCGCCGAGGGTCTCGCGGTGCCCGCCCGCCGCGGAGGCGACGACCGGCAGGCCGCTCGCCATCGCCTCGAGGACGCTCAGCCCCAGCCCTTCGACGGGGCACGGCGCCACGAGGAGGCCCGCGCGGCCCAGGATCGCGTCGACGTCGTCGCGCGCCCCGAGGAACGACGTGGCACCGTCGATGCCGAGCGACCGGGAGAGGTCCTGGAGCGCCGTCCGCTGCGCGCCGTCGCCCGCGACCTCGAGCCGCCACCCGCGGTCCGCGAGCCCCGACGCCGCGAACGCCTCGAGCGCGAGGTCGGTGCGCTTCTCGGCCTCGAGCCGCTGGACGACCAGCACGACGTCGTCGCGCGCGGCGGCGCCGCGCCCGTCGGGACGGTCCGCCACGCCAGGGTGCACCACGACGCTGTCGCCCTCCACGTGGTCCGCGACGTATCGGCTGATGGCGATCTGGGCCCGGACCGACGACGCCGCGACGACCGCGACGAGTCGTCCCCGGGCCCCGGTACCGCGCCGTCGGGCGAAGTGGCGGGTCGAGACGACCGGTGGGAACCGGCGCGTCGTGCGGGCCGCGACGGCGGCGGCGACCTCGGCTGCGGTCATGTGCACGTGGACGACGTCCGCCGCCGCCGCGTGCCGGCGCAGCGCCCGCACGACGTCGCCGGTCGAGGCCGCCGGGAGGAGGGGCACCGTGGGGTCGTCCACCGTCGCGCGCATGCCGTCGGGCGCCCCACCGACGACCGCGACGTCGTGGCCCGCGGCCGACTGCGCGCGCGCGAGCCGCGCCACGTGCCGCTCGACGCCGGCGAAGCCGTCGGACCGGACGGCGTGGAGGATCCTCACGGGCGTGGCTCCGATCGTGGGGTCGCGAGCGCCGTCGCGAGCTCGAGGTAGCGACGTGCGACGGCGTCCCAGTCGTGCCTCTCGGCGGCGGTACGCGCCCGCGTCGAGACCTCGGCGCGCGCGTCGTCGTCCAGGGCGGCGACGGCCGCGAGACCGGTGCGGACGCCCTCGACCGTCCGGTCCACCAGCCACCCGGTGACCCCGTCCTCGATGACGTCGGGCGCGTAGCCCACGGGGGTCGCGACGACGGGGACCCCGCACGCGAGCGCCTCGAGGACGACGAGCGCGTTCGCCTCGTAGGCGCTCGGCAGGGCGAGGGCGTCGGCGGCGTGGAGCCAGGGACGCGGGTCGGGCACGCGGCCGGCGAGGTGCACGCGGTCGGTCGTCCCGAGGCGGGCCACCCGGGCCCGGACGTCGGCGAGCATGTCGGGCGTGCCGCCGACGACGCTCACGTGGACGTCGGGCAGGTCCGCGGCCGCGGCGAGCACGAGGTCGAGGCCCTTGCGGTCGAACTCGTGCCCGACGAACACCACGTGGACGGCTCCCGCGGGCACGTCGGCCGCGGCGCGGGCGGCGACGCGCTCGGTGAGCGTGGGCGGCGCGAAGCGCACGACGTCCACGCCGTTGCCGATGACGACCGCCCGCGCGCGCAGCCGCGGGTACGTGCTGCGCAGCGCGTCGCGCTCCGACCGCGTGAGGTTGACGACCACGCGGTGGGAACGGCCGCGGTACCGGAGCGCGTCGCGGGCCGCCGTGAAGAGGTGCAGCGGGTTGCGCGCCATGCGCCACGCGTACCCGCCGCGCGCCCGCATGGCGACCCGGAGGATGCCATGGTTGACGTAGACGTCACCGGCGAGGACGTCGTTGTGGCAGATCGAGACGACCGCGTCCCCGGTCCCCCGGCCCGCGCGGCGCTCGCGGGCGACCCGGCGCCGCGCGAGGGCCGTCCCCACGGTGGAGAACCACACGACCCGTGCGAGGAGCACGAGCCGGCCCCGGACGCCCGGCCCCGGCTCGGGGAGCCACGTGCCGCGCGCGTCGGCGAGGGTGAAGCGCGCGGTCGGTACCCCGGCGCGCTCGAAGGCCTCCTCCAGGTGGTGGGCGACGCCGCCGACGCCGCTCCCCGGGGCGATCTCCGGGGCGATCTGCAGGATCCGCAGGTCGGTCATCGTTCGGCCATCTCCCGCACGGATCGCAGCTCGTCGAGAGGAAGCTCCCGACCGGTCATGTGGCGGGCGTGCCGGCGCGACTCGGCGTAGGACTCGGCGCCCAGGCACACGCCGACGATGACGAAGGGGACCGTCACCTGGACGGACACCCAGAAGAGGTCGAACTGCCCCTGGACGAAGCGCATCATGAGCATCGAGAACGCGAGGGTCCCGAAGCGCGGGTTGATCCGCCACAGCACGACCATCCCGCCGAGGAACAGCACGAGGAACCCGACGAGCCCGACGATCCCGGCGGACGTCAGCACCTCCAGCTCGACGTTGGGCGGCTGGAAGACGAACTCCGTGACGCCTGCGGTCCACCACCGCAGGCCCATGCCGACCCACGGGCTGCGCTGCCACACCTCGATCGAGTCGGCGTACCAGGTGAGCCGCTGGTTCGCGGAGTTGAACTGGTTGCCGGACGCGAGCTGCTCCTGCACCGCGAGCACGACGAAGTAGATCGCGGGGATCGCGGCGAGCAGGATGAGCTTCGAGCGCTTGCGGTCGGGGTCGCCGCGCAGCGTGATGAGCATGATGCCGATCGCGAGGCCGATGAGGGCTTGGCGCGCCTGCGCGGCGAGCACGCCGAGCGAGCACAGCCAGAACGCGCCGAGCGAGAACCAGCGCGGCCAGCCGACCCACCACGGACGCGCGTAGGCGGTCAGGGCGGCGAACGCGAGCACGCACCCGATGAAGTTCTTGTGCATCGCGAGCGGAGTCTCGATGTACACCGGTCCCGTGTTGCCCGCCGCGAGCTGCTGGAGCGCGACGAGGCAGGTCTGCGCAGCGATGGCGAGGCACGGCAGCAGGAAGAGGGTGAGGCCGAGCCGAGCGCGACCCGAGCGGCCGACGGCCCAGCCCAGGACGAGGGCGCCCGCGACGGAGAGCCAGGCGTGGAACCACTCGACGACGTTCGCGCTGAAGGGATTGACGAGCACGGTGAAGAGCGTCGCGACCTGGTAGACGAACGAGAGCCAGAGCATCGCGCGCATCGGCCGCGAGAACGGCCGTGGCGAGAAGAAGAGCGCGAACCAGAACGCGCCGAACAGCGCGAAGTCGCTGAGGGAGAGGTCGACCCCGCCCCCGCCGACGCGCTGGACGATCACGAGTGCGGGCATGGCGAGGATCGGCAGGGCCACCGGCTCGTACGCCGTGAGCCCGACGACGAGCACCACGAGCGCGCCGCCGACAGCGGCCATCTGGAGCTCGGGGACGACGAAGCCGAGGAGCGCGAGGAGCGCGACGACGACGGCCCCGCCCATGAGCCAGGCGGCGACGGTCCGGCCGCGCGCGACCACCGCGCCCGGGACGCGCGGCGCGCGGTAGAGCACGGGCCGGCGGCGCAGGAGCGGCGCGCGCTGGGTCACAGCGCCGACTCCGCGCGGACGGGGCCCGCGAGGTAGAGCCGGAGCCGTCGGCGCGCCGACTCGCGTGCATCCCCCCGCAGCGCGACGGAGCGGGCCGCCGCCCCGACCACGGCGCCGGCGCGCGCGAGCGCCCAACCCGCGCGGCCGTGGTGCTTGCGCAGGTAGCGCTCCTGCGACGCGTGGAAGTGCGTCTCCCGACGGGAGGGGTCGCTGCTGGTCGCGCCGCCGAGGTGCAGGGCGTGCGCCTCGGGCACGACGGCGTGCCGCCACCCGGACCGCACGGCGCGGTACGCCCAGTCGGTCTCCTCCGCGTAGAGGAAGAAGCGCTCGTCGAAGCCTCCCACGTCGTCCACCGCGGCGGTGTTGAGCAGCAGCACCGAGCCGATGACGAACGAGCGGTCCGCAGAGGCCCGGCGCAGCCGCGCGAGGCCGACCGCCTCGACCCATGTGGCCGCCGGGGACGGGAACGGCCAGACCACGCGCGCCCGGACGCCGTCGTCGTCGACCTGCTCCGGTCCCACGCTCGCGATCCCCGGGGCGGCGTGCAGCGCGCGGTGGAGGGTCTGGACGTCCTCGGGCGTCACGACCGCGTCCGGGTTGAGCAGCAGGACGTCGGCGCCGGGCGCCTGGCGGTGGGCGAGCGCGTGGTTGACCCCCGCGGCGAACCCGCCGTTGCGGCCGGGGTCGAGGTAGCGTCCGCCCGCGAGCTCGGTGATCTCCCGGATCTCGGGCAGGGACGAGTTGTCGACGACCGTGATCGGGTACTTCCCGGCGAGCGGCGCGAGCGCGTCGCGCACCATCGCGGGGGAGCCGTACGCGACGACGACGACCTCGGGTGGCACGGCCGCGGACGTGCCGTCCTTCCCGCGCGCACGCGCCGGGCCTGGACCCTCGCCGACCGCCGTGAGGTAGAGCTCCTCGTAGCGGCGGGCGACCTCGGCCCACGAGCAGGACGCCGCGCGCTCGGTGCCCGCGGCGCGCAGGCGGTCCGCCAGGCCGTCCTCGTCCCGGACGCGCGCGAGCGCGGCGCGCAGGGCAGCGGGATCCTCGGGGGCCACGAGCAGGCCCGCGCCGCCGACGACGTCGGGCAGCGCGCCCGTGCGGCTCGCCACGACCGGGACGCCGCACGCCATGGCCTCGACCGCGACGCGCCCGAACTGCTCGACCCAGCCGGGCGTCTCGCGCGACGGGACGGCGAGCGCGTCGAGGGAGCGGTAGAACGCGACGAGGTCGTCGCCCGTGAGCGCGCCGACGAACCGGACCCGGTCGCCGAGCGGGCGCGCCGCCTCCTCGAGCGCCGCGCGGTCCGGGCCGTCGCCCGCGACGACGAGGTCGAGCCGGTCGTCGTCCGCGACCGCCGCGAGGAGCACGTCGACGCCCTTGTGGTGCGCGAGCCGCCCCGCGTACCCGACGCGGAGGCGAACCGCACCCTGCCCCGTGCGTGCGACGTCCGGGACGGCGTCGGGCGCGGGCGCGAAGACCGCGGGGTCGACGCCCAGCGGGACCGTCTCGACGAGACCCCGGGCGCCCTTGGTGCGCACGATCCTGCCCGCCTCGTCGTTGCAGACCGACACCGCGGCGGCGTCGCGCAGCGCTCGCGCCTCGAGCCACCGGAACGGCCACGGGTAGCGCTTGTCGAGGTTCTGCGCCGAGTAGAGGAGGTACGGCGGCGCGGGGCGACGCGACAGGACCGCGCGCAGCCGGCGCAGCAGGAGGACCTCCGCCGTCGCGAGCGCGAAGGGCTCCTCGTGCACGTCCAGCACGTCCCACTCCTGCCCGAGCGCGCGCCACAGGGGGACCGGGTCGTAGACGAAGAGCGCCGGGTGCGTCCCGAGGGTCCGCACGCCCCGCACCGGCTCACCGGGGCGTGGCACGAGGCGGACGGTCGCGCCGCCCTCGTCCCACGCGCGCGCCGAGAGCAGCCGGACGTCGACCCCCCGCGCGCGCAGCTCACGCTCGCGCTCGCGCCAGGCGTCGACCACGGCGCTGTGCGAGACGCGGAGGACCCTCATGTGGGAGATTGTCCCCCAGCAGGCCACGGATCCCGCGGGAATCCGCCGATTTCACCCCATCCGTCCGCGGGCCGGGTGCGGTGGCCGTGCAGGACGGGGACGCGGCGGGGACGCGACGAAGACACGGAGGAGCACGTGGGCGAGGCCCGGCAGACGGACGAGGACGGCACCGTCCTCCCGAGCGTGAGCGTCGTCGTCGCGACGAACCGCGGCGGGCCGTTCCTCGCGGAGGCGCTCGCGTCCGTCCTCGCGCAGTCGTACCCCGCCGCCGAGCTCGTCGTCGTCGACGACGGCTCGCCCGAGCCGGCGGACCTGCTCCGGCTCGTCGAGGACGCGGCGCGGGACGTCGCGGCTCCTCGCCCCCGCGTGGTGCGGCGGGCGCCCGCGGGCGTGTCGGCGGCGCGCAACGCCGGGGTCGCAGAGAGCTCCGGCGAGCTGGTCGCGTTCCTCGACGACGACGACCGCTGGCGCCCGGACCGGCTGCGGCGGCACGCCGAGGTCATGGCCGCGCGGCCGGAGGTCGTGGTGAGCTACTGCGGGATGCGCACGATCGACGCCGAGGGTGCCGAGCTCGTCGCCGCGGACCAGCGGGCCGCCGACGACCAGCGCGCCGTGATCCGCGGACCGGGCGTCATGCTCCCGAACCTCGTGATCCGTCGGGAGACGTTCGACGCCGTCGGCGGCTTCGACCCGGAGTATCGGCAGGGCGAGGACTTGGACCTCGTCCTGAAGGCCGCCGCGCGGGGGCCGTTCGCCTTCGTGGACGACGTCCTCGTGGACTACCGCCACCACACGTCGAACACCACGCGCTCCCACCGCGACCTGGCGACGAGCCTGCGCGTCATCCTGCGCCGGCACCGGGACGACGCGCGTGCGGCGGGCCGCCGCGACCTCGTGCTCGCCTACGACGACCGGCTCGCCGCCAACGAGCGGTTCGCGTGGTGGAGCGCTGGTCGAGCCGCGCGCTCCGCGCTCCGCCTGCGTCGGCCCGTTGCCGCGTTCGGTGAGGTGGCCTGGGCGGTCCGGTTCGCGCCCGGCGCGCCGGTCCGCCGGGCCTGGGCCGGGGTGGGGCGCACGTCGCGCGCGTGAGACCGCCGGGGCTCAGCCCGCGAGAGCGTCGACCGTGACGACCGACGCGCGCATCGTGGACAACGTCCACGGCTTGTACCGCCGCCGCGGCAGGCTGTAGGAGACGACCCGGTCCAGGACGACGAGCGTGGCGACCTGGGCGAGCGAGAGCTCGCCGCGCCGGGAGGCCGTGCTCGTCGCGAGCGGGCCGGCGAGCTCGTCGGCCGCCAGCCGGCGGACCGCCTCGGCCAGCCCCGATCCCGTCCGTGCCAGGTCGACCTGGCACGCCGCGTACGCCGCGTCGAGCACGAGCGGGTTGTCGGGCTCGAAGCGGTTCCAGTCGACGAGGTGCGCCGAGCCCTCGGCGGTCACGAGGACGTTGTCCGGGTGGAGGTCGCCGTGGGTCGGGCCGACGGGGACCAGCAGGTCGCCGTGGGCCCGAAGAACACGGTCCCGCAGGCCCGCGGCGCCGATCTCGGCGCAGTCCCGCTCGCCCCGCGCGGACTCGAGACGCCGCCAGGCGGCCGTCGTCCGGAGCGGGCGGTGCGCGTCCGGCGACGTCGGCACCGGCAGCGCCCGCGCCAGGACGTCCTCGGCCTCGTCGAGGGAGACGGGCCGGGCGCGGAGCAGGGGCGCGTCGGCGACCCGGACGCCGTCGTACGACGGCGCCATGACCTCGTCGAGCACGAAGGCGCCGAACCCTGACGCGGCGGCCTCGTGCGTCGCCGCGACCTCCCGCCCCAGAGCCTGCTGCTGGTCGGCCGACAGCGGGACCTTGACGAACCGCTCGCCACGCACGGCGACCCGGGCGTCCGACAGGGCGGCGACGACCGGGCGGCGCGACCGCGCCACCCGCTCGGCCAGCGTCGTCACGTCCCGTGGCGCGCCGCGACGGCGCCGGGCGAGCACGACGGCGTCCGGCGCCAGGACGCCCGACGCGCCCAAGGCTCGGAGCGTGCGGGCTGCCGCCCGGCGTGCCCCGGTCCTGAGGTCGGTGGCGGCGAGCTCCTCCCGCAGCCGCGGAGCGGGGACGAGGCGGTCCCAGTCGTCGCGGCCCGGCAGGAGGGCGTGCCGCCCGGCCGGGACGAGCCCGGCACGAGCGAGGAGATACCGCACGGGCACGACGTCCGCGGCCATGCCCGCGGACGGGGCCGCGCGCCGTCGGACCGCGTCGACGGTGCGCCGTCCGCGGTGCCGGACGTCGGCGACGACCGTCCCGCCGGGCGCCAGGACCCGCCCGACCTCGCCCAGGAAGCCCACGGCCCCGCGGACCCCGACGAGAGCGAGCACCTCGTCCACGTCGACCCAGACGAGGTCGACGGACGCGTCGGGGAACGGGAGACGGGCGGGGAGGTCCAGGTGCACGGCGGCCGCGCCGGTCACCGGGTGGGCGAGCTGCTGGAAGCGCAGCCGGTCGCCCACCCAGTCGGCCCGTGCGACGTCGAGACCCAGGAAGCGCAGGGCGGGCGCCAGGGCGTGCCGCTCGCCCCCCAGGACGAGGCCGCGCCCTCCCAGGTGCGGGACGAGGACGGCCGGGCCGCCCGACGCGGGGTGGAGGAGCCGGCGCTGGAGGTCGACGGGCCAGGGCGACGTGGCGTCCGTCATCGCGTCGATCACCTGCTCGACGCTCGTCGCGGAGCGCACCGTGCGCCGCACGTGCTCGGGCACGTGGTGCCAGGGGCGGTCCGCCGCCGTGCGTCGGGTGACGCCGACGTCGTCCGTCACCCGCTCACCCCGGAGCGCCGGGTCTGCCCCCGGTCGGTGAGGCGCCGCCGTGCCCGGACGCCCAGCTCCAGCAGGCCCGCATAGCTGCGCGCCGCGGCGAACCGCAGCTTCGCACCCCGCTCCTGCGGCCAGGGCGCTTGCCAGATGCGGATCCAGACCGTGAAGGTCTGCTTCGTGTTGTGCCAGCTGTCGCGCGCGAAGCCCGCGGTCTCGGGGTTCTCGGTCAGGTCGACGAGGCCGTGCGTGATCCGGACGGTCTTGTGGGTGAGGTCGCGCCACGAGGGTCGCGACGGATGGTCGACGACCGCGTCGGCCGCGAAGTCGAGCCGTCCCCCGATCTCCTGGAGCCGGCGGCCCCACTCGAGGTCGCCGCCCGACTTCAGCGCCGCGTTGAAGTCGCCGACGCGCTCGAACGTCGCCCGGGGCACGACGAGGTTCGCGGTCGCCGCGAAGTGCGTCACCGTCACGAAGCGCTCCTGGTCGAAGCCCTCGACCGTCTCGTACAGCTCGGGGCCGGTCGTCGGGCGCGACCCGTCGCGGAAGAGGATGTTGATGTCGCCGCCGACGGCGTCGGGCGGGTCGTCGGCGGTGAGCGCGGCGACCGCCCGCGAGAGCCAGTCCGGGCGCGGGATGCAGTCCCCGTCGGTGAACGCGAGCACCTCGCCCGTGGCGCGTCGCGCGGCCGTGTTGCGCGCGACGTACGACCCGCGCCGGGGCTCGAGGACGACCGTGAAGCGCCCGTCCCCGGCGGGGAGCGCGGGCCGCAGGTCCTCGGTCGAGGCGTTGTCCGCCACGACGACGTCGAACCGGTCCGCCGGGTAGTCCTGGGCGGCGAGGGCCGCGAGGCACGTCCGCAGGCGCGCGACGTCGTTGTAGACCGGCACCACCACGGTGACGGTGGGGTGCGGCGCTCCGGGTGACGGGGCCACGGGGTCGGGGAGGGTCATCGTGCTCCTGTCTCCTGCCCGGACGCGGCGCGACGTCGGGCCCACTCGGTGTAGCGGGAGGTGGCGAGCCACCGGGCGTGCCGGGCGCTCGCGCGCGCCCGGCGTGCGACGCGCCGCGGCGGTGAACCGGGCAGGACGGTCAGCAGCCGCAGGCGGTACCGCGCCCGAGCCAGGTGCTGGGTGACGACCGACCCGTCGACGAGCACGTCGAGCGGCAGGCCGGTCGTAGTGAGCCAGCGCGCGTCGTAGCCCATCTCGCCCACCGGGACGTCCCCGGGGAACTCGGGGCCCGGGCCCACCAGCCCGACGGCCCGCGCGAAGGGAGGCGGCTCGTCGTCGTACCGGTGGAGGAACTCGAAGTCGACGACCTTGAGCCCGTGCGTGGGGTCGAGGACGAAGTTGCCGGGCTTCGCGTCCACCAGGTCGTACCCCAGGCCGTGGAGCTCGCGCAGGACGTCGACCATGCTGCGCACGACCGCGAGAGGGAGCAGGCCCGACCTCGACCGGGCCGCGCCGAGGGTGTCCTCGTAGCAGGGGCACGCGAACCAGTCGGGGCCGGCAGCGACGAGCGGGGGAACCGCGGCGACGCGCCCCCCGAGCTCGCGGAGCGCGGTGAGCTCGCGGTCGAGGAACCGGGTGAACGGCGGGGCGAACGTCTTCCGGACGACGAGGCCGTCGGTGCCGGCGACCACGTCGACACGTGCGCGCCGGCCGACGCTGAGCGTGCGGACCGTGCCGGGCGGTGCGACGTGCTGCGCGGCACGACGCTCGGCCTCGGCCCGTACGGTCTCCACGGCGTCGGGCGCGATCACGTCGAGGTACTCCCACGCCTCGGCGGTGTTGTCCGACGAGTGCAGGGGGTTGAACCGGTCGGGCTGCGGCACCTGCTGCTCGACGAGCCGGCGGACCTCCGACTTCGCCTCGAACGTCTCGGCGTTGGTCAGGTGCGGGTAGCGCTCGCGCAGCCAGTCGTAGGGCTCCTCCGGCGCGTAGTGGAGCGCGACCACCATGCGCACGGGCTCGCCCCCGCTGCGGGGGAAGGGCCCGCGCCCCCAGTTGCCGCCGCGCAGCGCCGTGGCCGCGCGCTCCCGGGCCGCGGGGTCGAGGTCCGTCGCCAGGAGCACGTCGAACCCGAAGCGGTCGAGCACCGCCTCGACCTGATCCGCCCCGACGACGGCGAGGGTGGCCTCGCGCACGAGGAACACGGCGAGCTCCGCGTCGCCGAGCCGGGCGTCGTGGCCGGACGCGAGCAGACCCCGCGCCCAGGCGTTCCCGGCCGACAGCCGCCGCAGCGCGTCGGTCGGTGGCCGCCACCCGACGGACCCGAGGTACGCGTCCACGTCCTCGTACCAGGGCTCGAGCGTGACCCCCAGGGCCCGCGCGAGCCGCCGGAGCTCGGCGGGATAGTCGTGCTCGGGCGCCGGCTCGGCCGGTCCCAGCCCGTGCGAGGGCAGGCCCGAGCGGCGGCCCTTGTGGTACACCGCGTGGTACGCGAGCGAGTGCAGGTGGTCCTGCGGCGACGGCACGAGGAACCCGCTCTCGTGCACCACGGCTCGGTCGAGGACCTGCTCGGCGAGGACGGGGGGATAGTAGGCCGCGCCCTGGTAGTCCGACGCCGTGAGCCCGGACACGCTGTAGAGGTCCACGGGCATCGTCCCGGGCTCCGACTCGAGGATCCCGCGCAGCGCGTCGACGTCGTCGTCCGCGACGAGGACGTCGAGGTCCTCCCCGGGCTCGATCGCCGGGAGCGACTCGAACCACCGCAGGACCGCGTACCGCAGGCCGGCCTCCTTGAGCCGGGTCGCTAGGCCGGTGGCACCCCACACGGGGGAGAAGTAGGTCCGCGGGGCCGGGCCGTGCGGCGGTGGCAGGCGGAACAGGTCGAAGGTACGACCACCCCAGACGAACCGGCCGAGCGAGGAGAGGCGACCGCCCGCCCGGCCGACGAGGACGGCCAGGCGCGCCTCCAGACCCGAGCGCCCGGCGCCGCGCTCGACCGCGACGTAGCGCAGGTGGCCGAGGTCGCGCACCGTCCACAGGACGCGCGCGTGGTCGGCGCGCAGGATCAGCAGGTCCGTCGAGCAGCGGGCCGCCACGTCGGGCGTCGGCACGGGGTGGAGCCGGTCGGCCAGGTCGCCGGCCGCACGACGCGCCGCGGCCAGGTGCCCGGGGTCGACGAGCCCGAGGTAGCGGTCGAGGCCGACGGCGCGAAGGTCGGCGGCGACGGCGCCGTCGCGCGCGCCGAGATCGAGGACGCGCGTCCCCGGGGGCAGCGCAGGCGTCGGCTCCACAGCCAAACCCTAGGTCAGCGACGGGCCGTCACCGCGGGTTCGCGGGGAATTCACCCGGGCCGGGCGACCCCGCGGTCCCGCCGCCACGACCCGGGCGCCGTCGGCGTCGATATGCTCGCCTCGGTGTCCGGCTGAGAGGGGTGGTGGCGTGAACGGTCGCCGCGACGCCTGGGGCGCGCCGTGAGCCGCGCCCGGTGGCCCGTGCTCGTCCGCCGGGGCGCCCTCGACCGTGACCCGCGGCCCGCCGGGGGGACGTTCCGGTCCCAGGCCGTCCCGCCCTTCCCCGTGCCGCCCGTGCTCGCGCGCGAGTTCGGCGTGTTCTGCGTCGACACCACCGAGCGGGTCGTCGCCCTGACGTACGACGACGGCCCGCACCCCGAGCACACCCCCCGCCTCCTCGACGTCCTGGCGCGCACGGGCACGACAGCCACGTTCTTCGTGCTCGGGCAGCACGTGGTCCGGTACCCGGAGGTGACGCGGCGGGTCGTCGCGGAGGGGCACGAGGTCGCGCTGCACGGCGAGGACCACCGGTCGCTCCTCACGCTCGGCGACGAGGAGGCGGTCCGCCGGATCGGCGACGCCAAGCGGCGCGTCGAGGACGTGGCCGGCGTGCCGCTGCGGCTCTACCGCCCTCCCTACGGGCGGCACACCGTGGGACAGGCGCGCGGGATCCGCGCGCTGGGGCTCGAGCTGGTCATCTGGTCGGGGGACGCGCACGACTGGCTGCACGACGACGAGGACCGCATCGCGGGACGCGCCCTCCACGACGTGTTCCCCGGCGGGATCGTCCTGCTCCACGACGACCGGGCCGACCCCGAGACGCTGGAGCCGGGGCAGGAGCTGCCCCGCTTCGACCGTGCGCGGGTGCTCGTCACGCTGCTCGACGGCCTGGTGGCGCAGGGCTACCGCACGTCGACGGTCGGCGGCCTCCTCCGCGAGCACCGTCCGGTGCGCAGCAGGTCCCGGTCCGAACGGCCGGCGCCGTGACGGTGCCGCCGGGGGGTGATGCGTGATGGTCGCGGGTCCGGTGCCGGAGCTGAGCGTGGTGATCGCGGCGTTCGACGCGCAGCACACGCTGGGCGAGCAGCTGGACGCGCTCGCGGGGCAGGACGTGGGGTTCGCGTTCGAGGTGCTGGTGTGCGACAACGGCTCGCGCGACGCCACGCCCGCGCTGGTGCGCCGCCGGCAGGAGCACGAGCCGTGGCTGCGGCTCGTGGACGCCTCGGCACGCCGCGGTCCGTCCGCGGCGCGCAACATCGGTGCCGGGCACGCGCGGGGCCGGTTCCTCGCGTTCTGCGACGCGGACGACGTGGTGGGCCAGGGCTGGCTGGCCGGGATGCACGACGCCCTCCGCCGCGACGAGTTCGTCACCGGCAGCTGGGAGGGCGACCGCCTCAACAGCGGCGACGGCACGGCGGTGTCGTGGATGGTGGAGAGCGTCTACCGCCTGGACTTCCTGCCGTGGCTGCCCGCCACGGGTGCGGGGACGATGGGGATCCGTCGTGCCGTCTTCGAGGAGGCGGGCGGCTTCGACGAGCGGCTGGCCACGAACGAGGACACGGACCTGTCGTGGCGGGTCCAGCTCGCCGGGCACCGCCTGGTCCACCACCCCGAGATCGTGCTGCACGTGCGCAAGCGCGACGGGCTGCGCGCGATCTTCCGCCAGGCCTACGCCTACGGCGCGGGCGACCGGCTCCTGCGCCACCGGTACGCCGACGTCGTCGCGGCGTACCAGCGCCGGGAGGACCAGTCGTCCGGGGCGGCGGCACCGGTGCCGGAGCGGCGGCCCGCCGCCGGTGCGGAGGCCACGGCCGGGCGCGCCGCGCGGGCGATCGGCTCGGTGCGGCGCGTGCTCGGCAAGGTCGTGCGGGTCCGGAGTCGGAGGGACCTCGCCGACCGGGTGCAGCGCGTCGGGCACGACGTGGGCTTCCGGTTCGCGCGGACCGACCCGACCGTCGCGCGCGTCCCCGTGCCCCCGGTCCTGCCCGACCCGTCGTAGCCCGGGCCGGGGTGCGCTCGGGCCGGTACGGCGGGCTTCGCTCAGGACGGTCCGGTGGCGCCGCTCAGACCGGTGGTGGGAGTACGGCGGGGACCGGGACCCGCGGTGCGGCGGGGTCGACACGGCCCCAGCGGTAGCCGGCCTGCTCGCCCACGCGCCAGACCGTCTCGGCGAGACCGACCCGGCCGCGCGACAGCTTGTTGCGGACCGTGCGCGCCACGCGACGGACGACCGGGAGAGCACCGGCACGGGCGACCGGCGGTCCCGGGTCCGCGGGGCCCGGCCCCGGAGTCGCGGCACCGGTGGTGAAGGCGGCGGCGACGTCGGCGTAGCGGTGGCGCAGGAGCCGGTCGCCGGCGCCGTAGGCGTAGGCCTGGCGGAAGATGGCGCGCAGCCCGTCGCGCTTGCGCACGTGCAGCACGATCTCGGGGTGGTGGACCAGGCGGTGCCCGGCGAGCTGGACCCGCCACGACAGGTCGACGTCCTCACCGGTCACGAGCGACTCGTCGAAGCCGCCCGCCTCCTCGAAGACGGCACGACGGATCCCCATCGTCCCCGCGCCGGTGCCGGGGAGCCACGGGAAGAAGGGCTTCGTGACGATCGGGTCGGTCGTCCAGGAGACGGAGGCGCGGTTGCCCTTGTTGAGGCGGTCGCCCTCCCAGCTGCCGGTGACGAACTCGTCGCGGCGGAGGGCGTCGTGCATCCCGGCCAGCCAGCCCTGGCCCACCACGTCGTCCGCGTCGCAGAACGCGAGGAACCGGCCCCGCGCGTGCCCGGCACCGATGTTGCGCGCCGCAGACGGACCGCGGCGTGCCGAGGCGTCCACGAGCCGCAGCCACGGCTCGTGCTCCTGCCGGCGGCGCACCAGCGCGGGCGTGGCGTCGCGCGAGCCGTTGTCGCACACCAGCACCTCGAACGCGAACCCCACGTCCTGCCCCGCGAGCGCGTCCAGCTGCTCGCCCAGCGTGTGCTGCGCGTCGAACGCCGCGATCACCACGCTCAGCTCCGGCACCGGACCCGCGACCATCACGCATCACCCCCCGGCGGCGCGCCCCCGGAGCCGTGCGCCGCGGGACGCGGGCTGCGCACGCGCCGCAGCGCGGCCGAGACCCGGGGTGCCGTCCCGACGCAGGCGCGCGCGACGGGTCCGCGGACGGCGACCATGAGCCCGACGAGGTCGCGACGCCCGGGGTACAGGGTCGACGGGACGGTGAACTTGGGGTGGATGCACGGGTCGAAGAGGGAGACGTCGCCGCGCGCGGCGACGTGCTCCTGCGTCATGACCCGGCCGATCACGCCCGGCCCCAGGTCCGCGTAGGCCTCGTCGTACGTGTCGAGGTAGCCGAAGAGCCCGGTGCCGGAACGGATCACCGCGCTCGCGTAGACCGTGGTCCCGCCGCCCACGAGCTCGAAGACGTGCAGCCGCCCGCGCCGCCGCATCTCGTCGGTCGCCTCCTGGAACCACCCGAGCTGGTGCGGCTTGTTGCGCTGCGCGGCCCCCTTGCGCGACCGGTCGCCCTTCCATCCGGACGCCTCGAGGTCCAGCAGGCGCTCGGTCGCGGCCGGGTCACCGCCGTTGTCGACGATCGTGAGCTCACCGCCGAGCCGCTCGGCCAGGGCAGCCGCGTCCTGCCGGACGTGCCGCCGCCGCCGCCTGCTCAGGTGCGCGACGGGGTCCTCGGCGGGGACCCGGAGGCACGCGCGCTCCAGCCGGTAGCGCTCGAGGACCGGGAGCCGACGGTCCGCGCAGGCGTCGAGGAGCGCGGACAGGAGGGGGCCGTCCGGGAACAGCGTCAGCTCGAGCAGCCCGGGCAGGCCGCTGCGGCGGCGTCCCACGGCGTCGAGCACGGCCTCGAGGGTCCCGCGCGTGTCGTCGCGGTCCACGAGCGGGGCGCAGACGGAGGCGTTCCGCGCGAGGTACGGGGTCGCGGTCGTCGCGTACGCCACCGGGAGCCGGTGGAACCCCCGCTCCAGGCCGAGCGGGAGGACCAGGCGCACCCGGTCGCCGTCCTCGGCGAGGAGGAGTCGCAGGTCGCGCGCCGCGGGGAACCAGTGCGCCGCGGGCAGGAGCCAGCCCGGGTCGAGGAACGCGTTGGGCTCCGCCGCGCGTGCGGCGAGGTCGGACCAGCCCGCGACGTCCGCGGGCGAGAGGTCGTCGAGCGCGACGACCCGCACGGTGACCGTCATCGGTACGCCTCCAGCACCTCGTCGAGACGGGCCGCTGCCGCCGCCCAGGTTCGTGTCCGCGCAGTCGCACGCGCCCTCGTCTGAGCCTGCTCGAGCGTCCACGCGTCGCGCAGGCCGTCCAGAGCCTCGGCGAGCCGGTCGACGTCGCCCGGTGGGACCAGGAGCCCGCCGTCCCCGACGGCCTCCGGCAGCCCCCCGACGTCTGACGCGACGACGGCGGCGCCGGCCGCCATGCCCTCCAGCGCGGTGAGCCCGAACGGCTCCGGCCAGGTGGAGGGGACCACGACGACCGAGGCGGTCGCGAGGACGGCGGGCAACGCGTCGCGCGCGAGGAACGACGCGAACCGGACCGGGGACCGCAGGTCGGCCGCGGTCCGGCGGAGCTCCTGCTCGTAAGGCGTCAACGGGTCCCGGGCGTCGAAGCCCGGACGTCCGACGACGGTCACGCGGACGTCGTCGCGGTCGAGCGCGCCCACCGCCTCCAGGAGCACGTGCACGCCCTTGTCCGGGATGACCCGACCGACGTACACGACGTGCAGGCCGTCGTCGGCGGGGGTCGGACGCTCGACGTCGAGGAGCGCCGGGTCCACCCCGTTGCGCACGGTACGGACCCGGTCGCCGAGCTCCCGGGGGAGCCGCGCCCGGACCTGCTCCGCGAGGAAGTCGCTCACGCACACCACCGGGGCGTTCGCGAGCGTCCGGCCCGCGTCGCGGGCGGTGTACGTGCGCAGCACCTGGTTGTGCGCGTAGAGCACGGGAACGTGCCGTGCGTCGACCAGCGGCACCAGGGCCGGGGCGTTGTGGGCGAGCACGAACGACGGCGGCCACTCGTCCTGGCCGCCGACGACGGTGGCGAACGCGCGTCGTGCCGCGACCCGGGGTGCGCCGACGCGTGCGAGCGCCGAGTCGAGGTAGCGGTCGGTCCGACGGGATCGCCTCGGCGCGTACTCGACGACGTCGGCGCTCGTGTAGCGGTCCGGGTAGGTCCCGCGCGCGACGAGGACCGTCGGCCGCGGGCTGCCCTCGGGGCGGTGCCGGGAGAGCCCGTCGACCACGGTCGGGACGGCGCTGCCCGTCCGCGGGGAGAAGTGGTCGCCCGGCGTGATCGCGTGGACGAGCGGCCTGCCCGCCCCCGGCGTCATGGCGTCGCGAGCCCGTCCGCGCGGTCCTGCCGCGTCGCGCGCACCGCCGCGGGGACGCCGGCGGCCAGGCCGACCAGCTCGGCCACCGCCCGCGTGAGGACGACCGGGGCCGTGACCCGCTTGCGCAGCGACCGGCGCGTCCCGTCCGACTTGGTCGCCCCGAGGCGCCGTGCCGTCGTGCGCAGGTAGTCGCGCTGGTCGCGGAAGGTCGTGCGGGCGTACCGGCGCACGATCGGGTCCCGCCACCCGAAGTTCCGCACGAGCATGACGAGGTGGTTGCGGCGGGCGTAGTACAGGTAGCGCCGGTCGAAGCGCTTGCCGCCGATCCCGTACGGCGCGGCCATGTGCCGCACGACGGCCCGCGGCGTGTAGAGCAGGCGGCCGCCGGTCGCACGCAGCCGCAGCGAGATGTCGGACTCCTCGCACAGGCACGTGCCGGGGTAGTTGCCGCGGATGCCGCCGATCGCCTCCAGGGCGCTGCGGCGGAACGACATGTTCGCCCCGAGCAGGTGGTCGACCTCGACGACGCGACCGGGGTCGGCGGCGAAGCTCCCGGTGAGGCGGCCGTCGGGGAGCAGCCGGCCGATACGGTCGAGCCCTTCGTGCTCCTCGCCGGGGATGCCGTTGTCCGCGCGCCCTCCGACGGCGACGACGTCGGGGTCTGCGTAGGGTGCGACGAGCTCGTCGAGCCAGTCGGGCGCCGCGTAGGCGTCGTCGTCGACGAAGGCCACGACGTCGCCGCGGGTGACGGCGAAGCCCATCTGCCGCGACTCGGGCGTCGTGCCGCGCCCGAGCGTGCTGTGCAGGAGCCGCACGTCGGGGAACTCCTCGCGCACGAGCCGTCGCGTCGTGTCCGCGGGGGTCGAGTCGACGACCACCACCTCGAGCGGCGGGGTGTCGAGCCGCTTCAGGTGCTCCAGGCACTCGCGCACGCTCTCGGGGCGGCCGTACGTCACGACGACGACGCTCACGGTCGGGCTCACGGCGCGCCTCCCGGCGGCTCGGGGACGGTCACGAGGCGGAACCAGTCCTCGCGGCGCAGGGGCGACGTCAGCACGGTGCGGTGCGGGCGCCGCGATCGCGCGACCCACGACTCGTAGACACCCGGGCGCGAGTAGTGGGCCGTGTGGCCCGACCACCCGAACTTCTGCCGCATGGCCTCCGGGCGGCGGACCCAGGAGAAGTGGAGCACGGCTTGGTCGGGGCGGACGACCTCGTGGACGACGGTGTCGTGCGGGTGGCTCGGGTCCGTGTTCCAGGGCCGCAGGTCGACGCGGTAGAGCGGCACGTCGGCCTGGCGGGCGTGCGCGAGGGTCGTGCCGGCGCGCACCGCCAGCGGCCCGGGGTACGACGCCGCGGGCCGGCCGAGACGCGTGCTCGACTCCAGGTAGCGCCCCGGCGCGACCCGCGAGTAGAGCCAGCGTGCGGGGTAGTGGAGACCGCCCGCCCCCGCCCGCTCGGCGGCGTCGAGGGACGCGCGGAACGCGGCCGGGTCCAGCATGACCTCGTCCGTGTCGAGCTGGAGCACCCAGTCGGCACCCTCCGACGCCGCGTCGAGGGCCGTCTGACGCTGGTACGTGTCGTTGTCGAGGGGGTGCTCGTCGAGCCGGGCGAAGCTCCCGGGGGCGTGCACGCACTTCCGGTCCGTGTCGATCTTCTCGACGATCGCGAGGCACTCGTCGACCGGCAGCGGGGTCCCCGTCCACGACGTGCTCGTCTCGTCGTAGGACAGGACGACCCGGTCGACGAGGTGGTAGTACGCGAGCAGGCTCGCGCGCAGGAAGCTCGGGTCGGCGAGGAGGACGTACGCGGAGACGCGCATCAGATGAAGTCCGCGAACTCGCGCTCGTTCTTCTGGAACACGAGCGTCCCGGCGAGGAAGATCAGGGGGGCGGCGACCACCAGCGCCACGACCTGCCACGTGGGCGGGAAGTCGGTGCCCAGCAGGGACCAGCGGAAGCCCTCGAGGAACCACGTCACCGGGTTGAGGTCGAAGAGCCAGCGCAGGTTCTCCGGGACGGAGGACAGCGCGTAGGCGACCGGGCTCGCGTAGAGGAGGATCTGGACGAGCCAGGGCAGCACGTACCCGACGTCGCGGTACTTGACCATGTACGCCGCGGCAGCGAGGCCGAGCCCCGTGCCGATCAGCAGGATGAGCAGCACCCAGACGGGCAGGAGCAGGACCGCCCAGCCGGGGTTGATCCCGTAGACGAAGAGCAGCACGACCGCGAGCGCGAGCGCGACGAGGAAGTCGAGCACGACGGAGGCGAGGCTCGAGATCGGGACCAGGAGCCGCGGGAAGAAGACCTTCTGCACGAGGGACTGGTTGCCGACCATCGAGCCGGACGCACGGCCGAGGGCGCCGTTGAACAGGTTCCACGCGAGCATGCCTGCGAGCGTGAAGAGGAAGGTGGGGATCTTGCCCGTCGACAGGCCCGCGATCTCCCCGAAGACGATCGTGAAGATGCCGGCGCTGACGAGCGGCTGCGCGATGACCCACGTGATGCCGAAGATCGTCTGGCGGTAGCGCACGATGACGTCGCGCAGCGCGAGCCGGACGGCGACCTCGCGCGCGTTCCACAGCTCGCGCCAGGACGGCAGGTTGAGGCGCCCCGGCGGCGTGATGACGGTGCGCTGCACGGTCTGCTCCACGTCAGGCCCCCTCGTACTCGAAGTTCACGAAGACCATGCCCTTCTCGGTGCTGGACGCCTCCGTGAACTCGGGGTACGGAAGGTCGGGCAGCACCTCGAAGCGCCACGCGCCCTCCCAGGCGTCGAGCACACCGGCCTGGCACGCGTAGACGTCGACCGTGTACTGGCCCGGCTTGAGCCACAGGTCGCGGACCACGAGGCGGCCCTTCTGGGGCTGCTCCGGGTCGAACCACTTCCCGACGAGCCGCGAGTCGCACTGCGCGATGACGGTCCCCTGGTCGTTGTTGATGTGCATCGAGACGAAGTAGGTCCCGACGAGCTTCTTGCTCGCGGGCGCCTCGAAGTCGACGACGATGTCCTGGGACGACTTGACGAACTCGTCCTCCATGCGGACCGAGGAGAGCCGGACCTTGCCGTTGCCGGGACGTTTCTTGGGGTCGGACTGGGCCGCGGCGAAGCTCTCGAAGCTGTCGCGGTACGCCTGGAGCGTCCCCTCGACCGTGCCCGAGTACTTCAGGGTTCCGCGGTCGAGGAGGACCGCGGACGTGCACAGGGCCTGGACGGTCTGCAGCTGGTGGCTCACGTAGAGCACGGTGCGGCCGCCCTGGGCGGCCTCGCGCATCTTCTGGATCGAGCGGCGCTGGAACTCGGCGTCGCCGACCGCGAGGACCTCGTCGATCGCGAGGATCTCCGTGTCGAGGTGGGCGGCGACCGAGAACGCGAGCCGCACGTACATGCCGGACGAGTAGCGCTTGACCGGGGTCGCGAGGAACTTCTCGATGCCGGAGAACGCGACGATCTCGTCGTAGCGCTTGGTG
Source organism: Cellulosimicrobium sp. GQ32 (assembly GCF_059758455.1). Lineage (NCBI taxonomy): Bacteria > Bacillati > Actinomycetota > Actinomycetes > Micrococcales > Promicromonosporaceae > Cellulosimicrobium > Cellulosimicrobium sp. GQ32. The sequence goes on from NZ_JCAXEP010000009.1 coordinate 178,093, forward strand.
ATCTCCTTGCGCGTCATGCCCAGGATCGCGCCGTTGAGGAAGATGTTCTCCTTGCCGGTGAGCTCGGGGTGGAACCCCGTGCCGACCTCGAGGAGCGACCCGACGCGCCCGGTGAGCTCGATGCGCCCGCGCGTGGGCGCGGTGACGCGCGTGAGGATCTTGAGCAGCGTCGACTTGCCGGCGCCGTTGCGCCCGACGATCCCGAGCGCCTCGCCCTGCGGGACCTCGAAGGAGACGTCGTCGAGGGCGTCGAACAGCGTGTACTTCTGCTTGCCGGTCGACCGCACCCACTGGATCGCGGCGGCCGCGGCCGTGGACGGTCGCTCGCCGAAGGCGCCGAGCCGGTAGGTCTTGCCCAGCCCGGCGACGCGGATCGCGGGTTCCGTGGTCGCCTGCACAGATGAAAGATAGTCGTCCCGCTCGCGCCCGCGGCCGGGTCGAACGGGTGAATCGCGCCCGGAACCGGACGAACGCGGGTGAAAGTGCCCGTCGACCCTCGGCGCCGACCTTCCGCGGACCTACGCTCGCGGGAGCGGCACCCGAGCAGGGCCCGACGACGACAGGGCGGCGAGATGGCTTCGGACGAGGACGGCGAGGGGGCCCAGGGCGGCACGGACCCCACGGTCGTGGGCGGCGTCGTCGCCGCGGTCCTCGGGCTGGTCGCGGCCGTCGCGATCGGCGGCACGGGGACGGGGAGCACGTCGGACGCGCCGCCGTTCACCCCGTCACCGGTCCCCGCGGCCGCGCCCGTCACGCAGGCGGGTGCGCTGCCCCTGTGCGGGTTCCCCCGCCTCGAGCAGGTGACCGACGACGGCGTCGACACCGAGGCGCTGGACGGGGTCCGTACGGTCGTCGACGACGTCGTGACGCTCGACGACGGCGAGCTCGTCACGTTCCGCGTGCTCGACGGCGCGGCGTACGTGCTGGAGTGGGACCGCGAGGCCACGTACACCGTGACGCGGTACGACCTCGCGACCGGGGACGTGGCCGCGACGACGCCGGTCGAGCTCGAGTGGGACGGTGCGAGCGAGACGTTCCGCACGGACTCCTTCGAGGTCGACCCCGACGGGAGCGTCTACCTCCTCGACACGCTCATGCACCGCCGCGACCTGCTCAAGGTCGCGCCCGACGGGACCACGACCTGGTCGACGACGATCCCCGAGGGTGAGCACACGGCGGGAGACCTGCTCGACCTGTACGGGACGGTCCGCTGGACGGGCGACGGCGGGACCGTCGTCGGCGTCCAGGAGGCGGGCGAGGTCCTGCACGAGGTGTCGGGCGACGGAGAGCTCCTCACGGACACCCCGTTCGAGGGCGCGGTCCTCGCCCAGCTCCCGGACGGCACGGCCCTGGTGCAGACCGACGTGCGCGACGACGAGCGCCGCACGCTCGACCTGCGCGCCGTGGGGCCGGAGGGCGATGACGCGTCCTTCCACCTCGGCGCCTCGTGGGAGCGCGGGCGCCCGTTCGGCGTCCCGCGCGTGCCCTGGCTCGACGACACGACGGGTGCGACCACCGGACCGTCCTCGGGGTCGGAGGGCGACGGCCTCGTCGTCGCCGACGAGAACCTCGGGTTCCGGTGGTGGGGGAGCGACGGCGTGTTCCGGGGCGTGTGGCCGGACACGCACAAGGACCTCGAGCAGCCGTTCGCGCTGTGGGAGAGCACGCCGGTGCTGCGCGACGGCACCGCCGGGGACGCGCCGTACTACGTGCTCACGCACGGCGAGGACGGCGGGTTCGCCGTCACCGAGATCACGGCCGACCGCATGGCGTACCAGCTCGGCGCGCCGGTGAAGTACAACGCGGCGAACGAGGAGCTGTTCGGCGGCCTCGGGCTCGGCGCCGGGCTGCTCGTGGACGCGCCCTACGGCGTCTTCCCCGACGGGACCACGCCGCGCGTGGTCGCCGCGTTCGACGACGCGTGGGGTGCCGCCGCCGGGACCTACCGTCTGCGGTACCAGGTGCGCGGCGACCCGCGTGTGTGGGACCCGGTGATCGGCGAGGAGACCGTCGTCGACCTCCCCGCCGAGGGCGGGGAGGTACCGCTCGAGCTGCCGCCGACCCGGCCGGGGGTGTACGAGGTCGACGCCGCGCTCGTCGACGCCGCGACGGGCGAGGCGGTCTCGGGGACGTGCCTGCGCTATACCGTGGCCTCCGCGGGCAGCGGGCTCGACCCGGCGGCGCTCGCCGACGGCGCGGACTGGGGCGGTGCCGGACCGCTGCGCGGCGTGCAGCTCGCCGACCAGCTCGGCGTGGGCAGCCACCGCACGCAGCTCGACTTCGGTGCGATCGTGCCCGACCCGACCGCCGAGCCGGACGCCGCCGCGCTCGTCTGGGACTCGCTGCCGAACGCGGCGTTCGCGCCCGACGAGGAGGAGAGCGAGGAGCCCGCCGACGTCGACCCGTTCACCGAGCTCGCGGCCGCCGCCGAGCTCGCCGAGGAGGCGGGCGTGATCCTCACGCTCCAGCTCGGCTCGGGGGGCGAGGCGGAGCAGGCCGCGGTGGAGGCCGGGACCTGGGAGGGGTGGGCGCGCGAGATCGTCTCCGCCGTCCACGAGCACGCACCGCAGATCCGCTACTGGCAGCCGTGGAACGAGCCCAACAACACGGGCTACGAGGACGCGGCCGCGTACGAGGCGGAGGTCGGCGCGCCGTTCGCGGCGGGCGCTCGCGACGCGTCGGACGACGTCGTGGTGGTCGGCGGCAACACGCTGGGGATCGAGCCCGCGTGGTGGGCCGACCTGGTCGCGGCGGGCGGCTGCGACTCGCTCGACGTCGTCGGGATCCACCCCTACACCGGGTTCAACCGGTCGTGGGAGGAGGAGGGCTTCTCCGCGGACGGCGCGGAGCTGGACCGGCTGCGCGAGGCGATCGGTCCGTGCGGGGACGTTCCCGTGTGGGACACCGAGTCCGGGTGGTGGTCCGACGGCGTCGCGAACTTCTGGGCGGGCGGGTCCGACGTCGTGCGCAAGCTCCTCTGGTACGGGCTGGAGGGCGTCGACGAGTGGACGTACTTCTTCTCCGAGGGCGGGTTCGGCGAGGCGGGGAACTCGTGGTCGCTGCTCCAGTACGGGCAGTACGCGAAGCCCGCCGGCGCCGCCTTCGCGGCGAGCGCGGCGTTCCTCGACGGGTTCCTGCCTCCCGACGCGGTCGACACCGGCATCCCCGGGGTGCACGCCGTGCGCGCGCCCGGGACCGGCGAGGTCGAGGGCGCCGAGCTGCTCGCCCTGTGGAGCGAGGACCTGTCCACCACCGTGCGGCTGACGGCGCCGGGCGGCGCGGTCACCGTGACCGCGCGCGACCCGTACGGCGCCGAGCGCGGCCTGGAGGTCCCCTCCGGGGGCGTCGAGGTCCCGGTGGACGGCGCGCCCGTGCTGCTCGTCGCGCCCGCAGGCACGGCGCTCGAGGTCGCACCCGTCGAGCCGTTCGGCGACGACGTGCTCGAGGGCCGGCCGGTGGCCGCGACGTCGACCCACGAGGACGCGAGCGGTCCCGACGTCGTGACGTCGGGGACCTTCGCCGTGCGCGAGCCGTGGCGGTCGGGGCGCCTGACCGACGGGTCGGTCGACGAGGCCCCCGGCGTCGAGGTCACGACCGACGGCCCGCGCACGATCGACCGCGTCGCCGTCGCGACGGCCGGCATCCGGTGCTGCACGTCGGGGCTGCGCGACTACACCGTCTCGGTCCGTACGCCCGACGGCGCGTGGCAGGACGTGGCGCAGCAGACCGACCAGTTCCTCGACCGCGTCGCGCTCTTCACGTTCGACCCCGTCGAGGTCACGGCGGTGCGCGTGACGCTCCCGATGACGACCGAGCGGGACGTGCCCGTGCTCGCGGCGAACTACACGGGGATCGTCGGCGGTCTGCACCCCGACTTCGTCCCGCTGGCGACGGAGAGCGAGTGGATCGCGACGATCAGCGCGGTCCAGGCGTGGGAGCCGGCGGGGTGAGCCCCGTCACCCGGGGAGGGGCGCGGTCAGCCGCGCTCAGCGACCGCGCGCCAGATCGCGGCGTGCTGCGCGGCGCTGCGCTCCCACGTGAACGTGGCGGCGCGCTCGCGGCCGCGCCCGACGAGCGCCTCGACCTCGGCGTCGCGCGTCGTCACCCACAGCAGGGCCTCCGCGAGGCTCGCGCCGTCCGGCTCGGCGAGCACGCCGCCGTCGCCCACGACCTCGGGCAGCGAGCTGGTGCGCGCCGCGACCACCGGGACCCCCGCGGCCATCGCCTCGAGGGCGGGCAGCCCGAACCCCTCGTAGCGCGACGGCACGACGACGGCCGCGGCGCCCGCGACGAGCCCGGGCATGAGCTCGCCCGGCAGGCGACCGACGAGCCGCGTGCCCGGCAGGTCGCCGAACAGGTCCGTGCGGCGCGGGTGCGGCGGGCCGCTCATCACGAGCGTGAGGTCGGGCCGCGCCGAGCGGACCCGGCGCCATGCGACCGCGAGCTCCTCGAGGTTCTTGCGCCGCGACGCGCCGCCCGCGTGCAGCACGTACGGGCCGTCCACGCCGAGCGCCGCGAGACGCTCGCGGGGGAGCGGCCGGGCGGAGAAGTAGACCGGGTCGACGCCGTTGTAGGCCACGGACGGTCGTTCGGCGAGCCCGAGGACGTCGGCCGCCTCGTCCGCGCTGAACTCCGACACGCACACGACGGCCGCCGCGCGGCGGACCTCCTCGGCGGCCGCGCGCACCGGCGCGGACTCGTCGTCGTAGCGCCACGACACGACGTCCTGCACGGCGACGACGTCGCGCGTCGGGTGCGGCGGCAGGTCGAGCCCCACGCGGTGCACGACGGCGCCGCGCGGGTAGACCGCACGGCCGACGGCCCGGCGCACCACGGGGCTCGCGGAGCCGAGGCGTCCGAGCGGGAGCCGGTGGGTCCCGGCGAGCGGGGAGCGCAGCGAGCGGAAGACCGCGCGGTCGACGGACCAGCCGCCGGTCGCGCCGGCGGGACCGTCCGCGAGCGCTGCCGTCGCGCGCGCGGCGACCTCCTCCTGGTACACCTGGGCCCCCATCGGGACCTCGACCGCGACGGTCGCGACGACGAGCTGCGGCATCGGGAGGGTCCCCCTCGGGGCGTGGTGCGTGGCGGGTGCGGCACGGTCGGGACGACCGGGGCGGTCGGTAGAGTGGCCCACTCTAGTGGCGCGGGCGCCCCGCCGGACCTGCGGCAGCGGGTGATGAGCGGGTGATCGTGGACCGGGCGCGGGACGTCCCGCGAGAGGGTGAGGGACGCATGGCAGGGCGTCGTCGGGTGGCGCTGGTCGCGAGCTCGTTCGACCCGCACACGGGGGGCGTCGAGTCGCACGTGCGCCACGTCGCGCGCGTGCTCGCGGCGCGGGGGACCGCGGTGGAGGTCTGGACCGTGGACCGCGGCGAGCGGCTCGGCACGCGCCGCGTCGACGGCGTCCTCGTGCGGTACCTGCCGACCCCGCAGCCGTCGAGCCGGCCCGGCGACGTCGCCCGGTTCGCCCTCGCCGCGCCGGGGGCCGCGCTCGCCTGGGGCCGGGCGTTCCGGTCGTTCCGGCCGGACGTGCTGCACGTGCAGTGCTTCGGCCCGAACGGCGCGTACGCCCTCGGCCTGCGCACGCTCACGCGGACGCCGCTCGTGGTCAGCTCGCACGGGGAGACCTTCGCGGACGACCATGCCGTGTTCGAGCACTCGCGGCTGCTGCGCGCGGCGCTCGAGCGCTCGATCGACGTCGCTGGAGCGGTGACGGGCTGCTCGCGCGTCGTCGCGGACGACCTCGTCCGCTTCGGGGCGCCGGACGCCGTGGTCGTCCCGAACGGCGTCGACCTCGCCGGTCACGACGTCGCCGGGCACGACCTGGCCGAGCACCGTCCGGAGGACGACGTCGCGGCGGGGGAGCCCGCGCGGTCGGGCCCGGTGCGCGAGCCCGTGGTCGTCGCGGTGGGGCGCATCGAGCACGTCAAGGGTTTCGACCTGCTCGTGGACGCGTTCGCGTCGTCGCGGTTGCGCGACCGGGCGCGGCTCGTCGTCGTCGGCGACGGGAGCGAGGCGGCCGCGCTGCGCCGCCGGGTCGCGTCGGCGGGGCTGACGGAGCGCGTGGAGCTGCCCGGGCGGCTGGACCCGTCCGAGGTCGCGGCCCGTCTCGCGGCTGCGGACGTGGTCGTCGTGCCGAGCCGCGCGGACGCCGCCCCCCTCGTCGTCCTCGAGGCGTGGCGGTCGGGCCGGCCGCTCGTGGCGACCGTGCGGGGTGGCCCCCCGGAGATCGTCACCGACGGCGTCGACGGCGTGCTCGTGGACCCCCAGGACACGCAGGCGCTGGCGGCCGCCGTGCTCGGCCTGCTCGACGACCCGGAGCGCGCGGAGCGGATCGGGGCCGCCGGCCGCCGACGGGTCGAGGACTTCACCTGGGAGCGCGTCGTCGACCGGTACGAGGAGCTCTACGCCGGACTGGGCGAGGTCAGGCCGAGGGGTCGCTGACCCGGGGAGGCTCGCGCGTCCCGTCGGCGACGGCGGGAGGCGCCGCCGGGCTCGCGCTCGCGGCGCGGGGTCCCCCGGGGACGTCGAGCAGCCAGACGATAGCGACCGTGACGGCCGCCGCGACGAGCAGCGAGCCGACGACGTCGCTCGGCCGGTGCGCGTACGTCACCACCGAGGCGAGGGCGGCGGCCGCGGTCACGCCGAGCCCGGCCCAGCCCGCGGCGGCGCGCGACGCCGACCACGGCCACAGCAGCCAGATCGCGACGCACAGGCCGCCGACCACCGCGACGTGACCGCTCGGGAAGGTCTGGTAGGCGTAGCCGTGCTCCCCGAGGTCGGGCCGCACGAGGACCTCGCGGAGCCCGAGCGCGATCCCGACCGTCCCGAGCACCACGAGGACGGCGGCCACGAGGTCGCGCCACGCGCGGCGCACCAGTGCGACCACGCCCAGGACGGCGACGACGGCCGCGCACGCCACCGGGAGGCCCCGGCGCAGCGCCCCGGCGACGTCGCGCCCGGCGTCGTGCAGGGGCGCCAGGGTCCGGAACGCCCCGGCGTCGGCCTGCTGCCCGGCCACGGTGAGGTGCGAGGCGGCCCAGAGCGCGACGAAGACCGCGACGAGCAGCGCGAGCAGCACGAGCGGTACGGACGAGCGGGACCGGGCCGGCACGCGGTCCGGCGCCGCGGAGGTGGGCACGCCCCGAGCATGACGGAGCGGCGGGGACCGTGTCACCGGTCGCGAGCGGATGGCGCCGGGTGAAAACGCCGTCTCCTCGTCGCGCCGCCGCCGGTCGCCGTGTGGGCGCCGGGGCGTACGCTGGGATGCGTCGTCTCGCACGACGTCAGCCCGGACCCGCCCGCCCCTCGGTGAGCCTCGGTCCGGGCCGTTCGTGCTGCCCCGTCGTGTCCTCAGCCAGCCCCGGTACCGTCCTCGACCCGGGCCCGCCCCGCGCGCGGCCGCCGACGCTCCCGACCACCGTCCTCGGAGGGACCTCACCGCATGAACCTCACCGGCATCCTGCCCGCGCTCCTCGCCGACCCCGCCGCGACGGCGGCGGTCGAGCACGTGCGCGCCCGCGGCGAGGCGGACGTGGTCGGACCGGCAGGCGCGCGTCCGCCGCTGCTCGCGGCGATGGCGGGGGCGCGGGCCACCGGCCCGGTCGACGGGGCGTCCTCGGACGGCACGGCGGGGGGCGCGTGGGCCCCGGGCTCGCGTCCCCTCGTGGTCGTGACGGCGACCGGGCGCGACGCGGACGAGCTCGCGGCGAGCGTCCGGGCGTACCTGCCGGACGAGCTGGCCGACGTGGTCGCGGTGCTGCCGAGCTGGGAGACGCTGCCGCACGAGCGGCTGAGCCCGCGCGCGGACACCGTCGCCAAGCGCATCGCCGTGTTCCGCCGCCTCGCGCACCCGGACCCGGAGGTCGGGCCGTCGGGACCCGTGCGCGTGCTCGTCATGCCGGTGCGCGCGCTCCTCCAGCCGGTCGTGGACGGGCTGGGCGAGCTCGAGCCGGTCGAGCTGCACGCCGGCTCGACGGCGGACCTGACCGGCGTCGCGGAGCGGCTCGTCGCGGCGGCGTACACGCGCGTGGACATGGTCGAGCGGCGCGGCGAGTTCGCGGTGCGCGGCGGCATCCTCGACGTGTTCCCGCCCACCGAGGACCACCCGCTGCGCGTGGAGTTCTGGGGCGACGAGGTGTCGGAGATCCGCTGGTTCGCGGTCGCGGACCAGCGCAGCCTCGAGATCGCGGAGCACGGGCTGTGGGCGCCGCCGTGCCGCGAGATCCTGCTCACCGAGTCCGTGCGGGCGCGCGCGGCGGCGCTCGTCGAGCAGCTGCCGGGCGCGGTCGAGATGCTCGACAAGCTCGCCGCGGGCGTCGCGGTCGAGGGCATGGAGTCGCTCGCGCCGGTCCTCGTGGACCGCATGGTCCCGGTGCTCGAGCTCGTCCCCGACGACGCGCTGCTCGTCCTCGACGACGCCGAGCGCGTGCGCCGGCGCGCGCACGACCTCGTCGCGACGACGGAGGAGTTCCTCGCCGCCGCCTGGACGGGGGCGGTCGCGGGCGGGGCGTCGCCGCTCGACCTGTCCGCAGCGTCGTTCGAGACGTTCGCCGAGGTGCGCGCGGTCGCGCAGCGCCGCGGCCTCGGCTGGTGGACGCTCTCCTCGTTCGCGCTCGACAACCCGGACCTCGACGTGCCGGCCGAGGCGGCCCCCGACGCAGGTGCGCGGGCCGTGGGCGGCGCGGGCGCGTCGTCGGGCACCACGGCCGCGCACGTGGGCGAGAGCGCGGACGGCGTCCCGACCTTCACGCTCGGCGCGCGCGACGTCGAGTCCTACCGCGGCGACGTCTCGCGGGCACTGGACGACGTGCGCGGGCTCCAGCACGCGGGCTGGCGCCTCGTCCTCACGACCGAGGGCCACGGACCGGCCAAGCGCATGGTCGAGCAGCTCGGCGCCGTCGACACGCCCGCACGCCTCGTGCCGCGGCTCGACGACGAGCCCGAGGGCGGCATCGTCCTCGTGACCCCGGCGATGGTGGGCAAGGGCTTCGTCGCGCCGGAGCTGCGGCTCGCCGTCTTCTCCGAGGCCGACCTCACGGGCCGTGCGGGCACGAGCACGCGCGACATGCGCAAGATGCCGAGCCGGCGCCGCAACGTCGTCGACCCGCTCCAGCTCAAGGCGGGCGACTTCGTCGTGCACGAGCAGCACGGCGTGGGGCGGTTCGTCGAGCTCGTGCAGCGCACGCTCGGCACCGGTGGCAACGCCGCGACGCGCGAGTACCTCGTCATCGAGTACGCCAGCAGCAAGCGCGGCCAGCCCGGCGACCGCCTGTTCGTGCCCATGGACCAGCTCGACCAGGTCACCAAGTACACGGGCGGCGAGTCGCCGAGCCTCAACAAGATGGGCGGGGCCGACTGGGCGAAGACGAAGACCCGTGCGCGCAAGCACGTCAAGGAGATCGCGGGCGAGCTCATCCGCCTGTACTCGGCGCGGATGGCGACGCAGGGCCACGCGTTCGGCCCGGACACGCCGTGGCAGCGCGAGCTCGAGGACGCGTTCGCGTACGTCGAGACGCCGGACCAGCTCGCGACGATCGACGAGGTCAAGGCGGACATGGAGAAGACGGTCCCCATGGACCGGCTCGTGTGCGGCGACGTCGGCTACGGCAAGACGGAGATCGCGATCCGCGCGGCGTTCAAGGCGGTCCAGGACGGCAAGCAGGTCGCGGTGCTGGTGCCGACGACGCTCCTCGTCCAGCAGCACCTCGAGACGTTCTCCGAGCGGTATGCGGGCTTCCCCGTCACGGTGAAGGCGCTCTCGCGCTTCCAGACGCCCAAGGAGTCCGAGGAGACGATCGAGGGCCTGCGGCTGGGGAAGGTCGACGTCGTCATCGGGACGCACCGGCTCATCACGGGCAGCATCCGGTTCAAGGACCTCGGGCTCGTCATCATCGACGAGGAGCAGCGGTTCGGCGTCGAGCACAAGGAGACGCTCAAGCAGCTGCGGACGAACGTGGACGTGCTCGCCATGTCCGCGACCCCCATCCCGCGCACGCTCGAGATGGCGGTCACGGGCATCCGTGAGATGTCGACGCTCGCGACCCCGCCGGAGGAACGGCACCCCGTCCTCACGTACGTGGGTGCGTACGAGGAGAAGCAGATCGCGGCGGCGCTGCGGCGCGAGCTGCTGCGCGAGGGCCAGGTGTTCTACGTGCACAACAAGGTCGAGACGATCGACCGCACCGCGGCGCGGCTGCGCGAGCTGGTGCCCGAGGCCCGCGTGGGCGTGGCCCACGGCAAGATGAACGAGCACCAGCTCGACCAGGTGATCCGGGCGTTCTGGGAGAAGGAGCTCGACGTCCTCGTCTGCACGACGATCATCGAGACGGGCCTGGACATCTCCAACGCGAACACGCTCATCCTCGAGCGCGCGGACATGCTCGGGCTGTCCCAGCTTCACCAGCTGCGGGGCCGCGTGGGCCGTGGCCGGGAGCGCGCGTACGCGTACTTCCTCTACCCGCCGGAGCGGCCGCTCACCGAGACGGCGCACGACCGCCTCGCGACCATCGCCGCGCACACCGACCTCGGCGCCGGCATGCAGGTCGCGATGAAGGACCTCGAGATCCGCGGCGCGGGCAACCTGCTCGGGGGCGAGCAGTCCGGGCACATCGCGGGCGTCGGGTTCGACCTCTACGTGCGGATGGTGGGGGAGGCCGTCGCGAACTATCGCGGCGACGGGCCGGAGGAGCAGCCCGAGATCTCCATCGAGCTGCCGGTCGACGCGCACCTGCCCGAGTCGTACATCGCGACCGAGCGGCTGCGGCTCGAGGCGTACAAGAAGATCGCCGCCGCGACCGACGCGCCCGAGCTCGCCGAGGTGCGGGCCGAGCTCGTCGACCGGTACGGCGCGCTGCCCGACGTCGCGTCGGCGCTGTTCGACGTCGCGGACTTCCGCAACCATGCGCGCCGCGCGGGGCTCACGGACGTCACCGCGCAGGGCAAGTTCATCCGGTTCGCGCCGGTCGACCTCGCCGAGTCGGCGCAGCTCCGGCTCAAGCGCCTGTACCCCGGCACGCTCCTCAAGCCCGCGATCCGCGCGTTCCTCGTGCCGTACCCGACGACGGCGCGCATCGGCGGACGCCCGCTGCGCGGCGCCGAGGTGCTCGCGTGGGCGCGCCAGCTCATCGACGCCGTGGTCCTCGGCGAGGTGAGCGCGGCGGCGACGGTCGGGACGTCGTCGGCCGCCCGCTGACCGAAGCCATCTCCCCGGCCGACCATGTGGTCGTGGCCCGTCCCGACATCGGGACGGGCCACGACCACATGCTCGGCGACCGCGGACCGGCCCCGTCGGCGTCAGCTCTTGCGGCCGTCGAGGAAGTAGGCGATGGGGCCGACCCAGTTGACGAGCAGCGCGAGGCCCCACGCGAGCTTGGTGCCGTTCACCTGCTCCGCCGGGCGGCGCAGCAGGTCGCGGTAGGCCGCGGCGGTGAGCGTGACCTGTGCCGCGCCCACGACCCCGACGGCGATCTTCTGACCCGTGGTCAGGTCCTTCCAGCGGCGCTTGGTCCCCATGTCGTCGTCTCCTCCCGTGGTGCGTACGGCTCGACGCTATGCCGTCGGGGCCCGCGGTGCACGGCTGCGTGGGCAGCGACGCGGGCCGGTCGACCGTCTGCTTCGTACCAGGCCGTGACAGCGCACAGGCGCTTCTGTAAGGTTGCAGCAACATCCGGAAACTCTCTGCAACGCCGCGGAGTCCGGACGCGCGCCCGACACCCCGGGGCGCAGCCAGCACCGCGTGGCCCTCCGCGCTCGATGCCGAGCGCGCCGTCGGCCGCAGCACCTCGAAGGAGCAGCAATGACGCGCACCACCGATCCCGCCGGTCCGCCGGCACCCACCCCGACGTCCGTCGCCGGTCACCGCTCCCGGCGAACGTCCCGGCGCACGAGCCGCGGGGACGGCCCTCTGCGGCGTCTCCTCGCGGCCGCGGCGTCGGCCGCCCTCGCGCTCGGGGCGGCGCTCGCCGCGACGGTGCCGGTCGCCGCGCCCGCCGCTGCCGCACCGCCCGTGCCCACGCCCGTCGTCGACTCCCCGAACGGCCGGGGCGACGTGATCCTCAACCTCTTCCAGTGGACGTGGGACTCCGTGGCCGCCGAGTGCACCAGCACCATCGGCCCCGCCGGGTTCGGCTACGTCCAGGTCTCGCCGCCGCAGGAGCACATCCAGGGCACGGCCTGGTGGACCTCCTACCAGCCCGTCAGCTACAAGCTCGAGTCCAAGCTCGGTACCCGCGCCGAGTTCCAGCGCATGGTGAGCACGTGCCGGGCGGCGGGCGTCGGCGTCGTCGTCGACGCGGTCGTCAACCACACCGCGGGCGCCGACACCGGCTCCGGAACCGGCACCGGCGGGACGGGCTACTCCGTGGACAGCTTCCCCGGCGTCCCGTACGGACCGAACGACTTCAACGACTGCCGGTCGAACATCAGCAACTACGGCGACCGGTACAACGTCCAGAACTGCCGCCTCGTCTCGCTCCAGGACCTGCGGACGGGCTCCGACTACGTGCGCGGCAAGATCGCGGGCTACCTCGACGACCTCCTCTCCCTCGGCGTCGCCGGGTTCCGCATCGACGCCGCCAAGCACATCCCGGCCGCGGACCTCGCGGCGATCAAGGCGCGGCTCACGAACCCGAACGTCTTCTGGGTGCACGAGGTCATCGGCGCGAGCGGCGAGCCGATCCAGCCCTCGGAGTACCTCGGCTCCGGCGACTCGCACGAGTTCTTCTACGCGCGCGAGCTCAAGTCCCGGTTCGACGGGCAGATCAAGGACCTGCGCACCATCGGCGACAACAAGCTCCCCTCGGACCGCGCGGGCGTCTTCGTCGACAACCACGACACCGAGCGCAACGGCGAGACCATGAACTACAAGTGGGGCGCCAAGTACCGGCTCGCCAACGCGTTCATGCTCTCGTGGCCCTACGGCGCGCCCAGCGTCTACTCCGGCTACACGTGGGACAACAAGGACGCCGGCGCCCCCGGGGCGTCCGCGACGTCCGTCCCCGACGCGAGCTGCTCGAGCAGCGCGTGGGTCTGCACGCAGCGCTGGACCGAGGTCGTGGGGATGGTCGGCTTCCACAACGCGGTCGCCGGGACCGCGGTGACGGGCTGGTGGGACGACGGGAACAACCACATCGCGTACGGCCGCGGCAGCAAGGGGTACGTGACGATCAACAACTCCGCGAGCGCCGTCACACGGACCTACCAGACGTCGCTCCCTGCGGGCACGTACTGCGACGTCGTCGCGTCGAAGGACTGCGCGAAGACGGTCACGGTCTCGGGCTCCGGCACCTTCACCGCGACGGTCCCGGCGTACGGGGCGCTCGCGCTGCACGTCGGCGCCGTGGACGACGGTGGCACCGGTGGCCCCGGTCCCGTCGACCCGAGCGGCGCGACGACCGTCTACTACGCCACCGACAAGGGCTGGGACGCGTACAACGTCCACTACCGCGTCGGCACGGCTGCCTGGACCGCCGTGCCCGGCGCCGCGATGACCGCGGCCTGCACCGGCTGGGTCGCGAAGGAGATCGCCCTGCCGGCCGGCGCGACCGGCGCCGCCGCGACCGTCACGGCGGCGTTCACGAACGGCTCGGGCTCCTGGGACAACAACGGCGGCAAGGACTACGCCCTGAGCGGCGCCGCCGTCGCGGTCTCGGGCGGGACGGTCACGGCGGGCGACCCGTGCGAGGACGACGGCGAGGGGCCCGGCCCGGTCGAGGGCCAGGGCGACGCGTCGTTCGCCGTGACGGCGACGACGGCCTGGGGGCAGGGCGTGTACGTCGTCGGCAGCATCCCGGCTCTGGGTTCCTGGGCGCCCGCGAACGGCGTCGCGCTCTCGGCCGCGAGCTACCCCGTCTGGACCGCGACCCTCGACCTGCCGGCCGGGGCGACGTTCCAGTACAAGTACGTCAAGCGCGACGGCGGGGGGAACGTCGTCTGGGAGAGCGGCGGCAACCGCACCGCGACGGTCGGTCCCGACGGCTCGCTGACGCTGTCGGACACCTGGAGGTCGTGACCTCGCACTCCCGGCCCCGCCTCGGTCCCGCACGGACCGGGGCGGGGCCGCTCGTGGTCGTGGTGGTGAATAGTTCAACCATTGTCGAAACCTGGCCGGTGCCCCTAGGGTGTGGCCCGGGCGCGCCGGTGCGCCCGGGGGCGACCTGCCCCGCGCAGCCGATCGCAAGGGAGCGACGACGATGAGACGCACGTGGAGGACCGCCGTGGCGGGGGTGCTCGCCACCCTCGTGGCGGGAGGGGGAGCGAGCGCGGCAGTGGGGATGGATCTGAGGGTTGCGCAGACGCCTGCCCAGGTCGATAACGATATCGATATCGTTCTGGAGAACGATTTCGAAACGGTGGCGACGGCGCCGTGGTCCGCGCGCGGGCCCGTCACCGTGGCCCTGACCGGCGCGGAGGCTCACGGCGGGTCGTCGAGCCTCGCGGTGACGGGTCGGACGGCGGACTGGCACGGCGTCGCGACCGACGCGCTCGCGCTGCTCGAGCCCGGCGTCGCGTACGACGTCGAGGCGTGGGTCAAGCTCCCGGCGGGCACGCCCGGGTCGTCCGGGGTCCACTTCACGGTGCAGGAGACGGGCGCGTCGGGGACGGCGTACACGTGGGTCGGCGGGGCCGTCGCCACGACGGCGGACGGCTGGGTGGAGATCGGCGGGACGTACACCCTGCCCGCCGGCCTCACGTCGGCGTCGCTCTACGTCGAGGCCGCGCCCGTCGCGGGCGCGCACCCGTCGTTCCTGCTCGACGACGTCCGCGTGGCGACCGTCGCGACCGACCCCGGGGACGTCGTGCCCGGGGGAGCGGTGAACCCCGTCCCGACGCCCGTGCGCCTCGCCGAGGGCACCGGTGACGTCGCGGCCCTGACGTTCGACGACGGCCCGAACCCCGGCACGACGCCCGCGCTCCTGGACTTCCTCGCCGAGCACGACCTGCACGCGGTGTTCTGCGTCATCGGCCAGAACGTCGAGGCGCCGGGCGGCGCCGACCTCCTGCGCCGCATCGTCGACGAGGGCCACGTGCTGTGCAACCACTCGACCGGCTACGCGGACATGGGCGCGTGGTCGGCCGACCAGGTGCGCGCCGACCTCGTCGAGAACCTCGGCATCCTGCGCGACGCGCTCGGCGACCCGGCGTACCCGGTCCCGTTCTTCCGGGCGCCGAACGGCTCGTGGGGCGCGACCCCCGAGGTCGCCGTCGCGCTCGGCATGCAGCCGCTCGCGGTCGTCAACACGATCTCCGACTGGGAGACCCAGGACGTCGAGACCCTCACCGCGAACCTGCGCGCCGCGATGAGGCCCGGCGAGGTCGTGCTCGCGCACGACGGCGGTGGTGACCGCGCGGGCACGCTCGCGGCGGTCGAGACGGTCGTCGCCGAGCGGCTCGCGGCAGGCTGGGAGTTCACGTTCCCCGTCGGCACGCCGCCGCGCGGGGGTGAGGTGCTGCTGGAGACCGGCTTCGAGGACGGCCTCGGCGGCTGGGTGCCGCGCGCGGGCGACGCGACGACGCCGTCGCTCGACCTCACGGACGTGGCCCACGGCGGCACGCAGGCCGCGGTCGTCTCCGGTCGCGACGGCCAGGGCGACGGCATCGGGCACGACGTGACCGGGCTGCTCGCCGCCGGCACGACGTACGAGCTCAGCGCCTGGGTGCGCTTCGCCGAGGGCCAGCCCGCGGACGACGTGTGGCTCAGCATCGCACGCACGGTCGACGGGGCGACGTCGTACTCGACCCTCGCCCAGCTCGCGGGGATCACGAGCACCGGCTGGACGCAGATCACCGCGACGTTCCCCGGCGCCGCCGCGGACGAGGCGCTGCTGTACCTGGAGACGGACTACAACGGCGACAACACGAGCGACCTGCTCGTCGACGACGTCGTGCTGCGCGTGCCGCCGCCGCCCGCGGTCGAGGACCTCACGGGCATCAAGGAGACCGTCGACGTCCCGGTCGGGGTCGCGATCGACAGCCGGGAGACGTCCGGCGCGGCGTCCGAGCTGCTGCTGCGGCACTTCGACCAGGTCACGGCCGAGAACCACATGAAGCCCGAGGCCTGGTACGACGAGGACCGCACGTTCCGGACGCACCCCGAGGCGACCGCGCTCATGGACTACGCGGCCGCGAACGACCTGCGCGTCTACGGCCACGTGCTCGTGTGGCACTCGCAGACGCCGGCCTGGTTCTTCGAGGGCGCCGACGGCGCGCCCCTGACGACGTCCGAGGCCGACCGGCAGGTCCTGCGCGAGCGCCTGCGGACGCACGTCTTCTCCGTCGCGCAGGCGCTCGCGGACGCCTACGGCCCGTTCGGCGGCGACAACCCGCTCACGGCGTTCGACGTGGTGAACGAGGTCGTGTCGGACGGCGGGGAGAACCCCGACGGCCTGCGCCGCTCGGAGTGGTTCCGGATCCTCGGCGAGGAGTACCTGGACCTCGCGTTCGCGTACGCCGACGAGGCGTTCAACGACGTCTACGCGGACCCCGCGGTGAAGGAGCGCGGGGAGCGGCCGGTCGCGCTGTTCATCAACGACTACAACACCGAGCAGGGTGGCAAGCAGGACCGGTACCACGCGCTCGTCGAGCGGCTCCTCGCGCGCGGGGTGCCCGTCGACGGCGTGGGGCACCAGTTCCACGTGAGCCTCGCGATGCCGGTCTCCGCGCTCGAGGGCGCGATCGAGCGGTTCGCCGACCTGCCCGTGACGCAGGCCGTCACCGAGCTCGACGTGACGACCGGCACCCCGGTCACCCAGGCGTCGCTCGTCGAGCAGGGGTACTACTACCGCGACGCGTTCCGCGTGCTCCGCGCGCACGCCGACGACCTGTACTCCGTCACCGTGTGGGGCCTCACCGACGGCCGGAGCTGGCGCGCCGACGACGGCGCCCCGCTCGTGTTCGACGACGCGCTCAAGGCCAAGCCCGCCTACCACGGCGTGGTCGACGGCGAGCTGCCGGCCCGCCTGCGCACGGCCGACGTGTTCGCCGGGGACGTCCCGCTCGACGGCGACGCCGCGACGGCCCCGGACTGGCGACGGCTCCCGCTGCACACGTTCGCCGCGCCGGGTGGGGGCGTCGGGGGAGCGGTCGGGTTCCAGCTCCGCTGGTCGCCCGACCACCTCACGGCGTTCGCGAGCGTCGACGACGCGACCGCCGACGCCGGCGACGCCGTGACGTTCGCGCTCGACGGCGCAGAGCACGTCGTCGGCCGCGACGGGACGACGAGCGCGGGGGTCCTCGCGGAGGTGACCGAGCGCTCGGGCGGGTACGACGTCGTCGCGCACCTCCCGCTCGACGCCGCCGCAGCGGGCGACACGCTCGCGCTCGACGTGCGCGTCACGGACGCGGGGACCGACGGCGGCGCGACCTCCGCGTGGAACACGCCGGGCGCGACGGGCACGTTGCGCCTGCTCGAGGAGCTGTCGTACCTCGAGGTCGCGCACGCGTCGGCCGCGCCCGCGGTCGACGGCGAGGTCGACGCGGTGTGGGCGGAGGCGGGAGCGCCCGTGACGACCGCGAAGGAGGTCCAGGGCAGCGGCGGCGCGGTCGCGACCGTCCGCACCCTGTGGCGCGACCGGACGCTCTACCTGCTCGCCCAGGTCGCCGACCCGGTGGTGGACGTCAGCGGCTCCGACCCGTGGGTGCAGGACTCCGTGGAGGTCTACGTCGACGCGGGCAACGCCAAGAACGGCGCCTACCGGGACCTGGACACCCAGATCCGCGTGAGCGCCGAGAACGCGGTGTCGTTCGGCACGGGCGACGAGGCGGCGCAACGGGCGCGCGTCACGAGCGCGACGACGCGCACGGCCGACGGCTACGTCGTCGAGCTCGCGGTCGACCTCGCCGACCAGGCCGGCGAGGGCACGTTCCACGGGCTCGACCTCCAGGTCAACGACGCGTCGGACGGCACCCGCACGGCGATCCGCAACTGGGCGGACCCGTCCGGTGCGGGCTACCAGTCGACGGCCCGCTGGGGCGTCGCACGGCTCGTCGGCGCGGGCGCCGCGCCCGAGGTCGCGCTCGACGTCGAGGCGTCGGCGCGCTGCCTCGCGGGCAAGGCGTACGTCGCCGTCCGGGCCACGAACCGCGAGGACGTGCCCGTCGACGTCACGCTCACGACCCCGTACGGGACGCGGACGTTCACGGCGGTGGCGCCGGGTGCCAACGCCTACCAGTCGTTCGCAGCCCGCGCGACGTCGGTACCGGCCATCAAGGCCACGGTCACGGCCGCACTCGACGACGGCCGCTCGACGACCCGCGACATCACGGTGGAGCCGCGCACCTGCTGACCTGCTGACCCACCCACCCGCCGAGCATGCCGTCGTGGCCCGTCCGGAGGCCCGGACGGGCCACGACCGCATGCTCGACCGGCGGGAACCGCATGCTCGGCGAACCTACGATGAACCGGTGACCGCCCCCGAGGCCTCGGCCGCCCCGCAGCCCGAGCAAGAGCCCGCGCACGCCCCGGGTTCCGTGCACGACCCCGCGACCGACCCGCTGCGCGACGTCGTCGCCGTCATGGACCGGCTCTACTCCCCGGGAGGGTGTCCCTGGGACCGCGAGCAGACGCACGAGTCGCTCGTGCGGTACCTGCTGGAGGAGGCGCACGAGCTGGCCGACGCCATCGAGACCGGCGACCGCGCGGGGATGCGCGAGGAGCTCGGCGACCTGCTCCTCCAGGTCCTCTTCCACGCGCGCATCGCGAGCGAGGAGCCGGACCCGTTCACGGTCGACGACGTCGCGGCCGATCTCGCGGCGAAGCTCGTGCGACGCCACCCCCACGTCTTCGCCGACGCCGACGTGACCGACCTGCACCAGCAGTGGGACGCGATCAAGCAGGCCGAGAAGCAGCGGTCGTCCGTGCTCGAGGGCATCTCGCACACCCAGGGCGCGCTCGCCCGAGCCCAGAAGGTCCTCTCCCGGGCCGGGCGTGGCGGCCTCGGGGACGTCGTCGGGGAGGCGCTCGCGACGCCGCCGGGCGGCGCCCCGGGCGAGGTCGTCGGGGACGGCGAGGGCGCGTCGGCGGACGAGCGCCTGGGTCGCGAGCTCCTCGCCCTCGTGGCGCGCGCCGAGGCGGACGGGCTGGACGCCGAGGCGGCGCTGCGCGGCGCGCTGCGGCGCGTCGAGGCGCGGATCGTCGCGGCGGAGACCCCGCGCGCGGAGGGGTCAGCCTGACCGGGACGTTCGTCCCGATCGTCGGCGCGCAGGTCCCCGGCCCGTGGCCCACGGAGCGGACGCAGCGGCGCAGGTCACATCCGGGCACTAGGCTGTGGTCGTAAACCCACCACCGTCGCGGGCGCGCACGCGGCGTCCCGGGTTTCCCTGCCCGGGTCGGCCACACCCCATTCGATGCGCCCGCAGCCCTGCCCCGAAGGAGCACCTGTGGCCAGCATCGAAGCCGTTGGAGCGCGCGAGATCCTCGACTCCCGCGGAAACCCGACCGTCGAGGTCGAGGTCGTCCTGGACGACGGGACGTTCGCCCGCGCCGGAGTGCCGTCGGGCGCGTCGACCGGTGCGTTCGAGGCCGTCGAGCGTCGTGACGGCGACAAGTCCCGCTACCTGGGCAAGGGCGTCGAGGGCGCGGTCAACGCCGTGATCGACGACATCGCCCCGGAGCTCATCGGCTTCGAGGCCGAGGACCAGCGCCTCATCGACGCCGCGCTCATCGACCTGGACGGCACCCCGAACAAGGGCAAGCTCGGCGCGAACGCGATCCTCGGTGTCTCGCTCGCCGTCGCGAAGGCCGCCGCGAAGAGCGCGGGCCTCGACCTGTACCGCTACGTCGGCGGCCCGAACGCGCACGTCCTGCCCGTGCCGATGATGAACATCCTCAACGGCGGGTCGCACGCGGACTCGAACGTCGACATCCAGGAGTTCATGGTCGCCCCGATCGGCGCGTCCTCGTTCCGCGAGGCGCTGCGCACCGGCGCCGAGGTCTACCACTCCCTGAAGTCCGTGCTCAAGGAGAAGGGCCTGGCCACCGGCCTCGGCGACGAGGGCGGCTTCGCGCCGAACCTCGCGAGCAACCGCGAGGCGCTCGACCTGATCCTCGTCGCGATCGAGAAGGCCGGCTTCGTGCCGGGCACCGACGTGACGCTCGCGCTCGACGTCGCGTCGACCGAGTTCTTCAAGGACGGCGCGTACCAGTTCGAGGGCGGCGCGAAGACGCCGGCCGAGATGATCGCCTACTACGAGCAGCTGGTGCGCGACTACCCGCTGGTATCCATCGAGGACCCGCTGTCCGAGGACGAGTGGGACAGCTGGTCGCAGCTCGTCGCCGAGGTCGGCGACCGGGTGCAGATCGTCGGCGACGACCTGTTCGTCACCAACCCGGAGCGCCTCGCCAAGGGCATCGAGCTCAAGGCGGCGAACTCGCTGCTGGTCAAGCTCAACCAGATCGGTACGCTCACCGAGACGCTCGACGCCGTCGAGCTCGCGCAGCGCAACGGCTTCACCGCGATGGTGTCGCACCGCTCGGGCGAGACCGAGGACACGACGATCGCCGACCTGTCCGTCGCGACGAACGCCGGCCAGATCAAGACCGGTGCCCCCGCCCGCGGCGAGCGCATCAACAAGTACAACCAGCTCCTGCGCATCGAGGAGGCGCTGGACGACGCCGCGCGCTACGCCGGCCGCGCCGCGTTCCCGCGCTGGACGGTGCAGGGCTGACCTGCGGCTGGCCGTCCGGTCGCGCAGCAACCCCGCCGGGACGTCCCGGCACCCGGAGCCCGGTGGGCCGCTCGTCGGCCCGCCGGGCTCCGGCGCGCCCGGGACCGGTGCACGACGCGCGCACGACGCCGTCGCAGGTCACGACCGCGGGTGAAGATGTCGTGTCGATCGGCTCACGTTCGCGGACGCCCCGCGCGTGCTCCCCGGGCCAGGCCGGTCCCGGCAGCACAATCGGGGCATGCCGTCCTCGCGCCGCCCTCCGCGCCCCGGTGCCCCCGCGCGCCCGGGGACCGGGCCTGCGCGCGGGTCGTCCGGGTCGAAGCCGGCCCGGTCGGGCTCGACGGCGTCCGGAGCGTCGTCCCGCTCGTCGACGTCCAAGCCCGCCGCGTCCCCGGGCGCGTCGCGCGTGCGGTCGACGACCGGGAAGAGCTCCACGACGGGCGCGAAGGCGGCTGCATCGCCGGGCGCACGCCGGCCGGCCACGCGCGCGCAGCGCCCGGCTCCGTCGCGCCGCGCCGCGGGCCCCGCGCCGGAGGACCGGCGCCGGAGCCGGTACGGCTTCCTGCTCCCCGAGGTGGTGACGGTCCGCACCCTGGTGCTGTCCGTCGTCGTGCTGCTCGCCGTGGTGCTGCTGCTGCCCACCCTGCGGGCGTACGTGAACCAGACGGGGGAGCTGCGCGAGCTGCGCAACGACCTCGCGCAGGCGGAGACCCGGCGCGACGACCTCCAGTCCGAGCTGGACCGCTGGGACGACCAGGCGTACGTCGAGCGCGAGGCGCGGGACCGCCTCAACTTCGTCATGCCGGGCGAGCGGCCGTGGCGCGTGCTCGACCCGGAGACGGTGGTCGACGACATCGACCCGCAGACCGGTCGGACGATCACCGACGGCCCCGTCCAGGGCTACGAGGACGGCACGCCCTGGTACGAGGCGATCTGGGCGTCGGTGCAGGTCGCGGGCGAGCAGCCGGTGCCGTCGGGCACGGGCGACCGGGCCGGGACGGCCGACGGCGGGGCCGGTGAGGAGGACCCGCCCGCGGGCGAGGAACCGACCGGCGACGGCTCGGCGCCGTCGAGCGGGGAGAATGGGTGACGCGTCGTCCCGACGCGCCCGACCGACCCGAAGGAAGACCCGTGCCCGACGCCCGCCTGGCCATCCCCGCCGACGACCCGGACGCCGTCGTCACCGAGCGCGACCTCGAGACCCTCGCGGAGCAGCTCGGTCGCACCCCGCGCGCGGTCGTCGGCATCGCCGCACGGTGCGCGTGCGGGCGCCCGCTCGTGGTCCGCACGGCGCCGCGGCTCGAGAACGGCACGCCGTTCCCCACGACCTTCTACCTCACGCACCCCGGCGCGGTGGCGGCCGCGTCGACGCTCGAGGCGAACGGCGTCATGAAGGAGATGTCGCAGCGCCTCGCCGAGGACGAGGAGCTCGCCGCCGCCTACCGGCGCGCGCACGAGCACTACCTCGCGCAGCGCGAGGCGCTCGGCCACGTCGAGGAGATCGACGGGATCTCGGCAGGCGGCATGCCGACGCGCGTGAAGTGCCTGCACGTCCTCGTCGGGCACGCGCTGGCCGCCGGGCCGGGCGTGAACCCGCTGGGCGACGAGGCGCTCGAGCGCGTGCGCGACGTCTGGCGCCCGGACCGCTGCACCTGCTGACGCCGTGGCACGCTTGGACGCATGACCTCAGGCTCCACCTCTCCTCTCACCCGTGACCCGGGCGCGCTCGCCGCGCCCGTCCCCGTCCCGCCCGGTGCGTCGCGCGTGGCCGCGATCGACTGCGGCACCAACTCGATCCGCCTGCTCGTCGCGGACGTCGACCCCGCGGCGGGCACGCTCGTCGACGTCGACCGACGCATGGAGGTCGTCCGGCTCGGCCAGGGGGTCGACCGCACCGGTCGCCTCGCGCCCGAGGCGCTCGCGCGCACGCTCGATGCCGCGCGCCGGTACGCCGACGTGATCGCGGAGCTCGGCGCGACGCGCACGCGCTTCGTCGCGACCTCGGCCACGCGGGACGCGGAGAACCGCGCCGAGTTCGTCGACGGCGTCCTGGCGGCGCTGGGCGTGCAGCCCGAGGTCGTCTCGGGCGAGGAGGAGGCCGCGCTGTCGTTCCGCGGCGCGACGTCGACCGTCGCGGCCGTCCGGCCCGGGCCCTACGCGGTCGTGGACCTCGGCGGCGGCTCGACCGAGCTCGTGCTCGGCACGGCGGCGCCCGACGCCGCGTTCTCGATGGACGTCGGGTGCGTGCGCCTCACCGAGCGGCACCTGCGGTCCGACCCCCCGACCGTCGACGAGGAGGCCGCGGCCCGCGCGGACGTGCGCGCCGCGCTCGACGAGGCCGCCGCGGTCGTGCCGCTGGGGGAGGCCGCGACGCTCGTGGGCCTCGCGGGGTCCGTCACGACGGTGACGGCCCACGCGCTCGGCCTCGCGCGGTACGACCGGGAGCGGATCAACGGTGCCGTGCTGTCCGTGGACGCGGTCCTGGCGGCGTGCGACGACCTGCTCCACCGCTCGCGCGCCGAGCGCACCGCGCTCGGCTTCATGCACCCGGGCCGGGTGGACGTCATCGGCGCCGGCGCGCTCGTGTGGTCGGAGGTCGTGCGCCGCGTGCGCGACGACGTCGCCGCCGCGGGCGGGTCGCTCACCGAGGTCGTCACGAGCGAGCACGACATCCTCGACGGGATCGCCTGGTCGATCGCCTGACCCGACCGCCGAACCCGGGGTCTCTCCCCACCCGAAGCCTGGGTGGGGAGGGACCCCGGGTTCGCCGTCTGCGGGAACACACGGGCGGCGTGTCGCCGTGCACGGTACTGCGCATCGCGCGGTAGTGTGCATCGCGTGAGCCCGCCACGAACCGGTGGGACGAGTGCCGGGAATGCCCGACGGAGGGTCGGATGGACACCACGCAGCTGCTCAAGGGGGTGCTCGACGCCGCGGTCCTCGCGGCGGTCGAGGCCGAGGACGGGTACGGGTACGACGTCGTGCGACGCCTGCGCGCCGCGGGGCTCGACGACGTCGGGGACGCGTCGGTGTACGGGACGCTGCGGCGCCTGTACGCGAACGGGGCGCTGACGACGTACGTCGTGCCGTCCGACGCCGGGCCGCACCGCAAGTACTACGGGATCAACGCGCAGGGCCGGGCGATGCTCGACCTGCACCGCAAGGAGTGGCAGACGTTCGCGGGCACCGTGTCCGCGCTGCTGCGGACCGGAGAGGTGGCCGCCTGATGAGCACGACGACGTCCGCGCAGCAGCCCGCCGGGACACCCGTGGGCCTGGCGTTCTACGGGCACGTCCACGCGTACGCGCAGCAGGTGCGCGCGCACCTCGCCGACCTGCGCCCGGAGCAGGTCGAGGAGCTCGCCGACGGGCTCGAGGCCGACCTCGCCGAGGCGGTCGTCGACGCGCCGGGTGCGCTGCCGCGCAGCGGCGGCGCCCCTCGTCCGCTTCCCGACGGCGGTCCCACGAGCGGGGCCGGAGAGCTCACCGACGCGCCGGGCGCCGTCGCCGCCGAGAGCGCCGAGGACTCCGCCCTCGACCTCGTCGCGCTCTTCGGCCCGCCCGCGGAGTACGCCGCCGAGCTGCGCGCCGCCGCGGGGCTCCCGCCCGCCGCCGCGCCGGGCGGTGCGCGCCGCCCCCGCATCGGGCTGCGCGGGCGGCTGCTCGTGCTCGGCGGGATCTTCTCGTCCGGGTGGCGCTCGCTGTGGCGGCCCGTGACGTCGACGCCCCAGTGGGCCTCGGTCATGGAGTTCCTGCGGGCCCTGACGCCCGCGTGGTGGATCCTGCGCGGCTGGGTCGCCGCGACGCTGCTGCTCTGGATGTTCGGCGGGTACCAGATCGCGATGCTGCCCCCGGACCTGTCGGCACGGGTCGTCGTGCTCGCGGCCGTCGTCGTGAGCGTGCAGTGGGGGAGGGGCCGGTGGCTGCCCACGACGTGGCTGCCGAAGGTCGTGCGCCCGCTGTCCGTCGCAGCGGCGGTCGTCGCGGCACCCCTCGTCCTGCGCGCCGCGGCAGCCGGGGCGTCCTCCTCCGGCGCGGGCTGGGAGAGCGGGTACCAGCAGGGCGTGGCCGACGCGCGCGTCGGGGTGAACCAGGTCGCGTACGACGGCGGAGGGCCCGGCGGTGACGGCGTGTGGGTCGACGGGATGCAGGTGTCCAACCTGTTCGTGTACGACGCGGCCGGCGACCCGCTGCGCGACGTCCAGGTCTTCGACGACCGCGGCCGGCCGGTGCGCACGGTGACGGAGGAAGGCGCCTACGGGGTCTGGGCCGTCCCGGACGTCGAGGGGTCGTGGTTCTTCCAGCCGACGCTCTCGACGGACGGCCGCGAGCGCTGGAACGTCTACCCCCTGCGCGCGGTCGCCGAGGAGGACGTCGAGTACGCCGACGGCGACGGGCGGCCCGTCCCGGCGACGGGGACGCGCACGCGCGAGATGCCGTGGCCGTTCCTCAAGGCGCCCACCGCGGTGCCCTCGAGCGCGGGCTCGGGCGAGGCGGCGTCGGGCACGGACGAGCCGGGCACCGGCGACGCCGGCGACCAGGGCGGCGCCGCGCCGTCGGGCGACACGACGGACCCGGCCGAGGGCACGGCCCCCGAGCCCGGCCCCACCCCGCCCGCGGGCGGCACGCAGCCGCAGCCCAGCGCGCCGACGCCCGTCGTCGGCGCGATCGGCTGACCGCGGGACCGTCGAACCCGGGATCGCTCCCCAGCCGCGTGTCGTCGTGGGGAGCGACCCGGGGGCCGGTGCCGTCCGCACCGCGCGGAATGTCGCGTCTGCCCCGTGCGCGGGGCGAGCGTGGGGCGCGTCACGCCCGTCTGGCGGACGCTCCGGCTCGCCTGTGCCGCAACCGGTAATACTCTGGAACCATGCCTCAGAATGACCTGACCTCGGTCAGCCGTGCCCAGACCGCTTCGCCGCGGCCCCGCAAGGTGCCCCGCGTCGTCGTCCTCGGCGGCGGCTCCGTGGGTCTGTACGCCGCGCGCCGACTGCGCAAGAAGCTCGGTCGCCGCGAGGCGGCGATCGTCGTCGTCGACCCGCGCCCGTACATGACGTACGCGCCCTTCCTCCCCGAGGCGGCCGCGGGCTCGATCGACGGTCGCGACGTCGTCGCGCCGCACCGCCGTGCGCTCAAGGGCGTCGACGTGCTCCAGGGCAAGGTCGTCGCGATCGACCACGGCGCGCGCCGCGTGACGATCCACCCGGAGGAGGGCGACGACTACTCGGTCACGTACGACCACCTGATCGTCGGCCTCGGCTCGGTGTCGCGCACGCTCCCCATCCCCGGGCTCGCGGAGAACGCGATCGGCTTCAAGAACGTGGAGGAGGCCATCGCGGTCCGCAACCACGTGCTCAACCGCATGGACGTCGCGTCGTCCACCTGGGACGAGCAGCTGCGCCGTCGCATGCTGACGTTCACGTTCGTCGGCGGCGGGTTCGCGGGCGTCGAGGCGATCGCCGAGATCGAGGACATGGCGCGCTACGCGACCCGCAACTACGCGACGATCGAGGAGAAGGACCTCCGCTTCGTCATGATCGAGGGCGCCGGGCGCATCCTGCCCGAGCTCAGCGAGCCCATGGCGGGCTACGCGCTCGAGGAGCTGAAGAAGCGCGGCATCGAGTTCCACCTCAACACGTTCCTGTCGTCGTGCGTGGACGGTCACGTCGTGACGTCCACGGGCGTGGAGTTCGACTCCGACACGATCGTGTGGACCGCGGGCGTCAAGGCGAACCCGGTCATCAAGGAGGCCTCGGACCTCCCCGTGGACAAGATGGGCCGCGTCACGGTGCTCCCGACGCTCCAGGTCGCGGACGCCGACGGCAACGTCGTCCCGAACGCGTGGGCCGCGGGCGACTGCGCCGCCGTCCCGGACGTGCTGAACCCGGGCAAGTTCTGCCCGCCGAACGCGCAGCACGCGATCCGCGAGGCCACGCGCCTGGCCGACAACCTCGCGCTCGAGCTGCACAGCGAGAAGCCGGTCGAGTACCGCCACAAGAGCGTCGGTACCGTCGCGTCCCTCGGCCTGTACAAGGGCGTCGCGGAGCTGTTCGGCGTGTTCAAGCTGCGCGGCGTGCTCGCGTGGCTCATGCACCGCAGCTACCACGTCATGGCGATGCCCACGGGCAACCGCAAGATCCGCATCTTCATCGGCTGGATCGGGCAGTTCCTCCTCGGCCGCGAGCTCGTGTCGCTCGGCTCCCTGCACGACCCGCGCGCGGAGTTCCGCGCCGCGTCGGTGCCGCCCAAGAAGGACGGCGAGCCGGTCAAGCAGACCGCGCAGGGCTCGGCGGCCGCGGCGGAGTCCGGCACGGGCACCGTCGACGCCGACGACCGGACGCCGGCGGCCCAGGCGTCCTGACACCCGTCCGCACCCGCCGGGGTACCCGGCACCTGCCCGACGACGAGGGGCGAGCCGCGCGTACGGCTCGCCCCTCGCGGCGTCCTCGTCCTGGTCGGGTCGAGCGCCGACGGCCCGGTGAGAGCCGCGGTCGCGGTAGATTCGGCGCGCGCCCCCATGGCCCAACTGGCAGAGGCGGCCGGCTTAAACCCGGCGTGTTCCGGGTTCGAGTCCCGGTGGGGGCACCCAGGTCACGAGAGCCCGGTCGGGCCGTCCGGCTCGGGCGGCGGCGCGGCCTCCTGGCCGAGGACCACGACGGTGCCGTCCGGGTCCTGCACGCGCGCGACGCGCTCCCCCCACGGCTGGTCCGTGGGTGGTTCGAGCACCGGCACGCCTGCGGCGGCGAGGTGCTCGACCGCGCGGTCGCAGTCGTCGACGTACACCCACAGCACGATCCGCGTGTCCGCGGGAGGCGGCTCGCCCTGGCCCAGGCCGAGCGGAGACCCGCCCACGCGCAGGCTCACGTAGACGGGCGGCCCGTCGTCCGGGAACGCGTACTCGACGGTCCCGCGCAGCAGGTCGCGGTAGAAGTCGAGCGACCGCTCGAGGTCGGCCACGGTGAGGATCGGGAAGAGGCTGCGGAACATCGGCGTCGCTCCTCGGTGCGCACGGCGGGTGTGCTCCCATCGTGCGCGCGCGACGCCCGGCCCGCGCCCTGTGCCGCCCGCCCGGCGGGGCGTGACCCGGGGTGTCAGGTCGCTGCTCGCCCGACGACGTCGTCGAGGAACGCCCGGACGTCGGCGAGCTCGCGCGCGTCGATGCCGTGGGCGAGGCCGGGGTAGACGCGCTCGACGAGCGTCGAGCGGCCCGGCAGCCACGCGGCGGTGCGGTCGATCGCGTGCGGCGCGATGACCCGGTCGTCGGCGCCGCGGCCCCAGAAGACGGGCGGGCGCGACGCGGCGAGCGCGGCGTCGGCGGGCTGCTCCGCCGCCTGGACGAACCCGCCGAGGACGACGGTCGCCGCCACGCGCTCGGGGCGCGTGCGCAGGAGCTGGGTGGCCATGAGCCCGCCCTGGGAGAACCCGACGGGGACGACCGGCCGCTCGGGGCCGAGCTCGGCGTCGACCCAGTCCCAGACGGCCTCGGTCGCGCGCGCGACGGGCTCGGGGTCGGGGTCGCCCGGCGTGACGATCGGGAACCACGCGAAGCCGCCGTGGGGGAGGGCGAGCGGGGCGCGCAGCGAGACCCAGGGCGCACCGAGGTGCGGGCCGAGGCCGGCGAGGTCCTGCTCGTGGGAGCCGAACCCGTGCAGCAGGACGACGACGGCGCCCGCCGCGGTCGGGCTCGCAGGGTCCGCGTCGGACCGGACCGCGGCGAGCGAGGCGGAGGCGCTCATCGCGCCAGCAGCTCGTCGGTGGTCGTGCCGGGCACGGCCAGCGTGACGCGCGTGCCCCACGGGTCGTGCACGACGACGGAGCGGCCGTCGTCGGCGTGCTGCAACCTGCGGGCGCGCAGGCGGGCGACGAGCGCGTCGAGGTCGTCGCGGCCGGGCACGGTGATCGCCACGTCCCCGAGACCGAGGCTCGCGGCGCGCGGCCCGGCGCCGGCGCTGTTCCAGACGTTCATCGCGACGTGGTGGTGGTACCCGCCGGCGGACGCGAACAGGGCGCCGCTGTACTCGGTGACCGTGGCCTCGAACCCGACGGCGTCGACGTAGAAGTTGTGAGCGGTCGCGATGTCTCCGACCTGGAGATGGACGTGCCCCACGCGCCCGGCCAGCGAGGGCCCGGCGTCGAACGTCTCCTGGTCGAGGTGCGTGCGCAGGTACGCGTTCGGGTCCAGGAACTCCGTCGCCATGCGGATCTGCCCCCGCTCCCGCACCCACGTCTCGCGCGGCCGGTCGGTGTACAGCTCGACGCCGTTGCCCTCGGGGTCGGTGAAGTAGAACGCCTCGCTGACGAGGTGGTCGCTCGACCCGACGAAAGATCCGCGGCGGTCCTGCGCCGCGCGGTAGACGGTCGCGGCGAGGCTGGCGGCGTCGTCGAACAGGAACGCGGTGTGGAACAGTCCGGCCTGGCGCCGGTCGACGGCGGGCAGCCCGGGCGTGTGCACGAGGCGCAGCATGGGTGTCGTGCCGCGGCCGAGCACGCGGTGCACCTCGGTGCCGCGCGAGCGCTCCTCGAGGGGAGCGAGCGCGAACGCGCCCGTGTAGTAGGACGTCATCTGCTCGAGGTCGCCGACGCGCAGCGTGACGGCGTCCATGCTCGTGGACGGGGACAGGAGGCGGTCGCTCGGCGCGCCCGGGGTGCTCGTGGTCATGTCTGCTCCAACTTGTTGTCGCTACAACTATATTCCCACACTCCGCCGGATGCTCCCGACGCGAACGGTGCTTCCTTGCTAGGGTCGCGACGAACCACGCGGGGCGTCCCGCCCGGGCAGCCGGGCCGAGGGACTGAGACGAGCGGTACGGCCGCCCGGACCCGTCGAACCTGATCTCGCTAGCACGAGCGGAGGAACGTGGGCATGACGACGCCTGCTGCCATCACCCTGAACCCTGTCCTCGCGGACGACCCGACCGTGCTCGTCCGGAGGGGGGAGAGCGGCTTCACCGCCGACCTCGCCCGCCGGTACGCGCACCTCTTCGACGAGTTCTACGACCACCCGTTCCTCGCCGGCCTGCGTGACGGGACGGTCGAGCCGGCCGCGGTGCGGCACTACGTCGGTCAGGACCACCAGTACCTCACCGCCTACCTGCGCTGCTACGGCCTCGGCATGGCGCTCGCGCCCGACCGGTCGTGGGCCGCCTACTTCCACGAGAAGGCCGGGTTCCTGCTCGACGACGAGTCGCACGCCCACCACGCGATGTGCGACTTCCTCGGTGTGACCTACGAGGAGGCACAGACGAACCGTCTCGCCCCGAGCGCGCAGGCCTACGTCGACCACATGCTCGCCGCGGGCCGCGACTCGCTCGGCGTGCTGCTCGCCGCGCTCCTGCCGTGCCCGTGGACCTACATCTGGTCGGCGCGGCGGTTCTGGCGCGCAGAGCGGGAGGCGACGCCCGGCGCGATCGGGGCCGACCACCCCCTCGCGGGCTGGTGGGAGTTCTACGCCGCCGAGCGCACCGAGGGCGTCCTGGCCGACCTCCGGGCACGCCTCGACGCGCTCGCCGCCGACGCCGGCGAGGCGGAGCGCGCGCGCATGGAGCGCGCGTTCGAGCTGAGCTGCCGGCACGAGATCCGGTTCTGGCAGATGGCGTGGTCGATCGAGCGGTGGTGACGCCCCTCCCGGGCCGGTGAGCGCCCGACGTCGGGCCTTACGCCAGCAGCAGATCCCCGCCCGGGTGCCTCGGCACCCGGGCGGGAGCGCGGGTAGCGTGACCGCATGGACGCGACGAGCGCGGCGCCGGGCCCGGCGCCGATCGCAGTGCCGAGCAGAGCGACGGCGAGCCCCCGGTCCCGGGAGGGCGGGCGGGCGGAGCCGCTGCTGCGCCACGTCATCGGCGGGATCCTCCGGCGGGCGCGGCTCGCGCAGGGTCGCACGCTCGTCGACGTCGCGGCCTCCGCGCGCGTCTCGACCGCGTACCTGTCCGAGGTGGAGCGCGGCCGCAAGGAGGCGTCCTCCGAGGTGCTGGCGGCCGTCTGCGGCGCGCTCGGCCTGCGCCTCGTCGACCTCGTGGCCCGCACGGGTGAGGAGCTGCGCCCCGTCGCCCCGGTGCGCGTGCTCTCCTCCGTCCGGGATCGCGGCGCGCTCTCCGCGCCGCGGCACCCCGCCCCCGCCGGCGAGCCCGTGCGCGACCTCCCGGTCGCACGCACCACGACCGCGACCGCCACGCTCGCGGTGCGCCCTATCGCGCGCACCGACGACGTCCTGCTCCTCGCGGCCTGAGCCCCGCGGGACTCCGCGGGCCGAGAGCACCCGACGGGTACCTGGTCGGCACCGCGTGTCGTGCCCCGGTGCGGCGGCAGGCGCGCGGCTACCGTCGAGGGATGACGGAGCCGCAGACCGCGCACGGCACGGCAGAGCAGACCGCCCCGGCTCTCCAGGAGCTCGTCGACGACGCCGCGTTCCTCTCGCACGAGCACCAGCTCCACCTCGCCGACCACCACGGTGACGACGCATGGAGCGCCGAGATGGCGGAGGGCACGTTCACCTTCACCACCGCCACCGGTGGGACGACGACGTGCCGGCTCCAGTTCCTCGGCACGGCCGCGCCGGGCCCCGGGAGCTGGATGTGGGCGTGGAACAACGTCAACGGCTTCCCCGACGACGTGCTGCGCGCCGCCGAGAAGACCCGCGAGACCGGGCTGCGCGAGGCGACGGAGGCCGAGCTGCCGCTCACCGACGACCTCCCGTACCGCCTCGCGCTCGCGGCCAAGGCCGTCACCGGCTCCTGGACCCACTACAGCGCCCCCGTCGGCAGCGGGACGCGTGCGTGGTTCCTCCTCGACGCCGCCGGCCTCGCGCTGCCCGCGCCGAGCGTGCCGCGCGTCGTGCGGGTGCTGAGCGAGGGCCTGCTGTCCGTCACGGTCGTCGACCACCGCCGCGCGGTCGCGTCCTACGCGGCCGCGCGCGGCCTGGAGACGACGGACGACGACGGCGCGCTCGTGCTCGTGCTTCCTGACGGGAGCGTGGCCGTCCGGTTCGACGAGCGTGGCCGGATCGCCGGCATCGCGGCGACGGCGCGCCCGGTGTCCGCGCCGGCGCGCGATCCCGAGCCGGGAGCAGCGGGTCCGGACGCCCACGCGCCCGGCGCGGACACCGCCGTCGACCCGGACGCGGACCCCGCGGACGTGCCCGACGCGGACACCTCCGACGTGCCCGACGCGGACACCGCCGACTTCCCCGACGCGGACACTGCCGAGGTGCCGGAACCCGGAGAGCCCGCGGCGACGGGGGAACCGGGCCCGGCGGCCGAGCCCGCGCAGGAGCCACGTCGACGTTCCTGGTTCCGGCGACGCGGGTAGGCCCCGCGCGGCGGCGCACGGCGAGTGCTGCGTCTGCGGCCGAGAGCTGCGTCCCGGGACGCATCCGTCGACCGCGGACGCAGCGCTCGACCCGGGTTCAGGCGGCCGCAGCGAGCTTGCGCGAGGTGACGACGGCGTCCGCGACGCCGTACTCGACGGCCTGGCGCGCGGTGAGCACGAGGTCGCGGTCGGTGTCCGCGCGCAGGCGCTCGACGGTCTGCCCCGTGTGGCGGGACAGGACCTCTTCCGTCTCGGACCGGATCCGCAGGATCTCCTCGGCCTGGATCGACAGGTCGGAGATGGTGCCCTCGCCGCCGCCCGACGGCTGGTGCAGCAGCACGCGCGAGTGCTCGAGCACGAACCGCTTGCCCGGCGTCCCCGCCGCGAGCAGGACGGCCGCGGCCGACGCCGCCTGGCCCATGCAGATGGTCGACACGTCGCAGCGGACGAACTGCATCGTGTCGTAGATCGCCATGAGCGCGGTCGCGGAGCCACCGGGGGAGTTGATGTACAGGCCGATCTCCTGGTCCGGGGCGTCGGACTCCAGGTGGAGGAGCTGAGCCATGACGACGTTCGCGACGCCGTCGTCGATCTCCGTGCCGAGGAAGACGATGCGCTCCGACAGCAGACGGGAGAAGACGTCGAACGCGCGCTCCCCGAGCGGAGTCTTCTCGACGACCGTCGGGATCGTGTAGCTCGCCATCACAGGCCCACCTTCCGAGCCGCGCGGGCGGGGCGGACGTCGTCGACGCTCTCGACGATCCGGTCGACCATGCCGTACTCGAGCGCCTGCTGGGCGGTGAACCAGCGGTCCCGGTCGGAGTCGTCGGCGATGGTCTCGACGCTCTGCCCGGTGCTCTCGGCGGTCAGCCGGTGCATGAGGCCCTTGGTGTAGACGAGGTTCTCGGCCTGGATCGCGATGTCGACCGCGGTGCCGCCGATGCCCGCCGACGGTTGGTGCATCATGATCCGCGCGTGCGGCAGCGCGAGACGTTTGCCCGGCGTGCCCGCGCACAGCAGGAACTGCCCCATGCTCGCGGCGAAGCCCATC
The DNA here is from genome assembly GCF_059758455.1 of Cellulosimicrobium sp. GQ32. Lineage (NCBI taxonomy): Bacteria > Bacillati > Actinomycetota > Actinomycetes > Micrococcales > Promicromonosporaceae > Cellulosimicrobium > Cellulosimicrobium sp. GQ32. Next base: position 211,108 of record NZ_JCAXEP010000009.1, read on the forward strand.
GCGACGGTCGACACGTCGTTGGGGATGAGCCGCAGCGTGTCGTAGATGGCCAGCCCGGCGCTCACCGAGCCGCCGGGGGAGTTGATGTACAGCGCGACGTCCGCGCGCGGGTCCTCCGCCGAGAGCAGGAGGAGCTGCGCGCACAGACGGTTCGCGACGGCGTCGTCCACGGCCGTGCCGAGGACGACGATGCGCTGGTGCAGCAGGCGCGTCGTGAGCTGGTCGTCGAAGGACGACGTCGCCGGGGCGGCGGCCTCCGCGTGCGGGGTGCGTGGCGTGTGCGTGGTCATGGCACCACCGTGGCTCGGGCGAGGCCCGGACGGGCGAGGAATCTGCCGTCGGCTCATTCGCCGACGGCAGATCCTCCGACTACTCGAGCAGACGTGTCAGCGCGGCGGCCAGGGCGTGCGCTCGTACGCGGTCCCGTCGATGATCACCCAGACGTTCGCGCCGTTGTTCCGTCCGTAGACGCAGGGGAGGTCGACCCACCCGTTGGCGTTGAGAGTCCGGGTGTACGACCGTCCGGGGGCGACGATGTTGTGGTCGCCACCGAGGTCGGTCATGCACTGGAAGGAATGACTGCCCGACGGGAACGTCCCGTTCGCGTTGACGCGGTAGTTGTTGCAGACGCTGGTGTCAGCACATCCGGCGACCGAGGCAGGCGCACCTCGAGTGACCCAGGCGCGCGGCGGATCGGGGCGCTTGTCGGTCGTGAATGTGCTCTGCCCGCTCCAGGCACCGCAACCGGCCGCGTTGCATGCCCTCGCCTGAAGCCGGAAGGTCTGGTCGTAGTCGGACCCGACGTTGACCGTCTGCCCCGTGCCGGACGTGTTCTGGCTGCCGGAGAGCTGCCACTCGTAGCGCGAGATCCCGTTGCCGCCGTTCGACGAGGGCGCCGAGATCGAGAACTGGCCACGGTTGACGCCGGTACGGGACGCGGAGACCCCGGGTACTCCCGGCTTGTCGTAGGCGTTGATCGACGCCGACGCGGGGCTCGACGTCGAGGTGCCGCCCAGGTTGGTCGCGGTCACGGTGAACGTGTACGAGCCGGGGTTGAGGCCCGTGAAGTCCACCGACGTCCCGGACACCTGCCTGGTCGTCCCGCCCGGCGAGGCCGTCACGGTATAGGCGGTGATCGGGCTGCCGTTGGCGTCGGCCGCGCCCCACGACACGCGCGGGATGCCGCTGTCCTGGGACGACGACCCGACGTTCTGCACGCTCGGCTTCGGTGGGGCCTCCGGACGGCCGTAGGGCACGACCGCAGCGGACGCCGAGCTCTGCGCGGTCACGCCGGCCTTGTTCTCGGCGGTCACGGTGAACGTGTAGGACGACTCGTTGTCGAGCCCGGTCGCCTTGTGGCTGAGCCCCGTGAGGGTCAGCGCCGCCCCGTCGGGCGAGCCGTTGCGGTACCGCTGGAGGTGGTACGCCTTGATGGCGTCACCGTTCTCGAACGGCTGCTCCCACGACACGTCGATCGACCCGCCGTTGAGCGGGGAGTCGGCCGCGCGGTCGGCCCTCGGGGTCTTCGGAACGTCCGGCAGGCCGGCGGGGATCTCCTCGGCGGAGTAGTCGCCCCACTCGGACGGGTCGGGCGCGAGGTTCACGGCCTGGACGCGCACGCGGTACGCGACGCCGTTCGTGAGCCCCGTCCACACGACCTGGTTGCCGGACAGCGCCTGCATCTGGATCGCCCCGCTCGGCGGGGCCGGGGAGATCTCGAGGTTGACCGTCTCGATCGGCGACCGGTCGGTGTAGGTCTTGTTGGTCCAGGTGACGGTGAGCGACTTGTCGCCGAACTCGAGGGTGGGCGCGGCGGGCGGGTCGGGCTTCTCGTCGGGACGTGCTTCGGCGGAGGGCGGGGACGCGGGTCCGTCGCCGACGGCGTTGGTCGCGAAGACGGTGAACGTGTACTTCACGTTGTTGGTGAGGCCGTCGAGCGTGCACGTGGTGGTGCCGCAGGCCTTCTCGTAGCCGTTCTGGGAGCGCACGGTGTAGCCGGTGATCTCGGCGCCGTTGTTGTTCGGCGGGTCCCAGGACAGGACGACCGTCTTGGAGCGGACCTCGTCGACCTGCGGGGTGGCCGGGGCCTCGGGCTTGCCGAGCACCTTGAGCTGGACGCGGCCCTCCACGAGGCGGTCCGGGTCCTTCGTGGCGTCCTGGACGCGGTACACCACGACCATCACGCCGACGAAGGACTCGGCTGGGGTGACGACCACGTTGCCGCCGCTGTAGGTCACGTCTCCGCTGCCTGTCTCGACGCTCGCGCCGACGATCTCCAGCGGGGTGTCGGGGAAGGGGTTGGAGTCGTTGGCGAGCACGGGGACGGTGGTCGGCTTGCCCTGGTGGGCGTCGTCGACGGTGTCCTGGTTCGCGCGCGCGAGAGGTCGGGTGGAGGCGACGACGGTGAGGGTCGCGGTGCCCTCGACCGGC